>CALAOR010000093.1 GCA_937889595.1 uncultured bacterium | reverse complement strand
CCCGCCACAGGAGTGAATATGGACGTCCCCGCGCTCATATTGTCAAATAAGGGCAATGCGGCTCCGGTTCAGATCAGGTTTGGAACGCCGGCCAATGATTTCATGCTCTGGGACGGAAAAAATAATAATGGGATGGCCGTTTCCAGCGGGGTTTATGTGGCGAAGATCCTTATTAAGACAGAAGCTATGCTGATAGCGGTCGCATCAAGCAATGTGACAGTATTGAAGCTGGACGGCGGTTTTTTAAGCGACATTAAAGCCGTGCCAAATCCGTACGACGGCACAGGGAATGGCATTGAATTGCGCTGGGGCGCAAATGATACGGGAACCGTGGTGATCAATATTTATAATTTAAAGGGCGAACTTGTCCGCGTGATTTATGCAAAGCTTGAAACCGGGAGCGCAATGTGGGATATTACATCATCCAGGGGAAATCAGGTCTCAAACGGATTGTATGTGGCCGTACTGCAGGGTGTGTCCAGCAGCGGCAACAGGGGAAATTTAAAGGTTAAATTATATGTGAACAGAATGTCGGTGTCAACGCAGTAATTTCAGGTTTAAAGTGGCCGGGGTAAACCCTACGGGCAATGAATATGCCATTATAAAGCGTATGAGGTTCTGACAATTGAAAAAAACATCGTCCTTATTAATGTTGATGCTGGTGGCTGGTCTGTTTTTTACTTCCTGCAAAGGCGGTAAGGGTCCGGCTGGCCCTGACGGCTCAAACGGTTCGGTATTAATTATTTTTAAACAGGATTCCCAGCCCACTTTGGCTTATATGGGTTCTATTGACAGCTATATCTCAAGCGGTAGCCAGAACTTTAATTACGGAAGTTCGACAGGTGCGCCTGTCGGTCCTGCCGGTATTTTAGGGATAAACAGGATGCTTATCAAATTTGACCTGTCCAATGATCTTCCCTCAAATGCGGTTATAACAAAAGCCTCCCTGGAACTTTATTGTTACTTTACAGGATCCGGTAATTCCAATACCATAACAGCATACAGGGTAACCCAAAGCTGGCTCGAAGGCTCCGCAAACGGAATAGCCGCTGCCGGCGCGGCCTGGTCGACAGACGGCGTAAATCCCTGGACTGGTGGTTCTTTTGATATTGCGGCGGGCCCGCCGGTGTTTTGTTCGGCAGCTGATGAAGGTACCTACGTTGTATTTCCCGTAAACCCCGGAATAATACAGTCATGGGTTGACGATCCTTCGCAGAACAACGGACTGCTTTTAAAAGGAGATAACGAGGATACTTCAGTATATGACTCAATTGCATTTTATACAAAAGAAAATGTGGCTTTTGCACCTGTTCTTAAGATATATTACAATATTAATTAAAGGCGGCCGGCAATGAAGAAAAAGTTTATGTTACTGCTTTTAGCGGCAATAACCGTGTTCCTGTTATCGTGCCGTAAAGGCGCGGCCGGCCCTGCCGGGGTGACGGGCACCGAAGGTATATTGATGCTGAACATGCAGGATGGATTATATCCTTTCAGTGATTCCGCGTTCACAGCAGATACATACATACAAAACGGGGCTCCCGACGGCAATTACGGCGGATGCGTTACAATGAGAGCCGGGATAACAGGCCCGGGTAATATCAGCAGGCTTTTGGTAAAATTTGACACATCGGACCAGCTGCCGCACGTAACGGCAATAAAAGCCTACCTTAGCCTTTATGTGCAGCAGTTAACCGGAAGCGTGTCTATCCGCGCGTATAAAATGTCGGTGCCGTGGGATGAAGGATTAGGCGCATGCACAGGCGCCGCAGGAAGCGCGACATGGAACGATTCTGCGTCAGGGATTGCCTGGAGCGCGCCGGGCGGCGCGTTTGCCGCGTCAGCCGTAAGCGATTCCGTTACTATAACAGGCACAGGATATGTCACGCTCACAATAAACGCAGTTGGTTTCCAAGACTGGATGGATAGCAGATCCCCAGTAAATTTTATGATAAAGGCGGACAATGAAACGGGAAGCGGGAATTACGCCGACTTTTCAACAAAAGAGGAACCCGTTGTTATTGAGCGCCCCAGGCTGACCATATATTATTGTCTGAGATAAAATGCAAAGGATGAGCATCAAATGAAAAAAAATATTTTTTTTACGGCTTTATTTGCCGCAATTACAGGGCTTGCGTTATTTTCCTGCGCGGGGGACAAAGGCGCTCCGGGCGCTCCGGGCGCGGGATTGATAAGCGTTTCTTTTCAGGATTCAGTTTATCCCACGGCCGAATACGCGGGCACCCGGGACGCTTACATAAACAGCAGTTTACCTGCGGCAAATTTCGGGACAGACCTGTTCATCACTGCGGGATGGTCGTCATCACAGGGAGCTGAATTCAGGGGACTGATCTCATTTGATACTTCCTATATTATGCCGTCGAACGTCAAAGTTAAAGAAGCGTACCTGACCCTGCATGTCGACACTTCGTCATCAGGCAGTGCTGCTGTCATGGCTTTTGCGCTGACAAGGGGTTTTTTAGAAGCAGGCGTTTCATGGAATGCTTATGACGGGATAAACACCTGGACAAACCCGGGCGCAGCAGGCGATTATAACACTATCCCTATCAGCAACTCCCAGGAGGTTGACCCGGGGAAGGACACGGTAGTCTTTACCCTGGACAATTCGTTTGTCGCAAATATGCTGCAAAACCCGGGGCAATATCCGGGAATAATCCTGAAAGCGTCGCAGTTATCCGGGGAGAATACAGCGGTATTTTATTCCCGGGATTACGGCATAATCACAAAAAACCCGAAATTATCGGTTTTCTATGTACTGCCGTAGTTTATCGTGAAATTAAAATAATTTACTTGACTAATACAGAAATGTTTTATATATTGTTTATGGGTACACGTGAACCCGAAAATTGCCAGAGTGTTGTGCTGCGGCGCAAAAAGGCGGATTTTATGAAAAATTATTTTTTAACGAAAAAAATTGCGGCTGTTTTGTTTTTCTTTATGTTTGTTTTTTTTGGCGCGTCATACGCCGCGATAATCAACATTACTTCCGCCCCATATAACGCGTCAACCGCCAGCGCCGACAATGTCGCGGCCATACAGGCCGCCGTAAATGCGGCCGCAAGCGGGGACACGGTGCTGGTGCCTGCGGGTACTTTTTTGAGCGGCGGGCCCATAACGCTGAAAAGTAATATGAATTTCCAGATAGCATCCGGCGCCATCCTGAGAATGCTTCCCATGAACACTTTTACCGATAACGCGTATTTCCTTTACGGAAAAAATTTGTCCAATATTTCCATAACCGGCGCGGGTGTGATGGACGGACAGGGCGCGAAATGGTGGGCTGATTTTAACTCCACCGGCGTCGAAAGGCGGCCGCCGGCCATGATATATCTTTCAGGCTGCACGGGCGTGACCCTGACAGGCATTGCGGTGCAGGATTCCCCGAAATTTCACATCCAGATATTAGGCACATCTTCCAATGTCTACGCCTCGGGTTTGTCCATCACAGCTGCGTGGCCGTCGCCCAACACAGACGGGTTTGACCTGCGCGGCAATAATATCCTTATTGAAAACTGCTACATCAGCGGAGGGGACGATGTGATCCAGCTGGGCGGGTCGTCGGACCCGACTTCAAATGTTATCATACGCAACTGTTCATTTGGCACAGGACACGGGTTGTCAATCGGCGGCTACACACAGGCAGGGGTGAGCAACCTGCTGGTGGACAACTGCGTATTTAACGGAACCCAGTACGGTATCCGATGGAAGACCGGCCGGGACCGCGGAGGGATAAACAACAACCTGACCTATCAAAATATAACCATGACAGGGATCATGCTTTACCCGTTTTTTCTGACAAGTTTTTATCCAAATCCATCATCACTGCCTCCCACGGCGGATGATACGCAATCCGTCACAAGCACAACGCCATACTGGAGCAATATCACCCTCAGGAATATTACGGCTTCCACAGCTGCCAGCGGAGCCAAGAGCCCGGGTATTATGTGGGCCGTGACTGAAGCGCCCATGACGAATATCCTGCTGGATAATGTCAAGGTGACCGGGCCCAGCGGAGTTAATTTTGAATTTCACCACGCAAGGGGAGTCACCATCACATGCACGTGCCGGGTTGACGGGGCACAGCCGCCGGTCAATGTGGGGGCCTTTGACGCGGGCACAATATATTACCCGGCCTGCGGTTCGACAAACACGCCTACGGCCACTACCATAGTGACATTTACGCGGACTGCGACAATAACCTATACGCGGACAATAACTGCCACGCGGACAACAACTGCCACGCCTACCGGGACATTTACACCCGCAACCGTTCTTACATTTACAACAACGGTTACGTCAACGCCGACTATTACGCGGTCATTTACAGGGACATTTACTCCGACATTTTCCGCCACGGTTGCAGTGACAACTACATCTACAACAATAAATACCATGACGAAAACACAGATAAGCACAATTACATACACACCGCTTCTTACCGCAACGCAGGTTCTCACGGCAACGGTTACGGAAAGCAAAACGCCGGGCTTGACGGCCACTTTAACCGGAACTATGCAATTTACAGGCACCGTTACCCGGACTGCATCTGCTGTTTTTACCGGCACACAGACAATAACAGCCTCTGCGACGCAGACAACCACGGCTGTACCGTCAATAACCAAAAGTAATACCCCGGTCAGCACATATTCCGCCACGCCGGCTGTTACATTCACATTGACATCCGTGACAACGTTTACAGCTTCGCCGACAGGCACCTGGACAACCATACAAACAAATACCGTTACAGTTTCCCCTACGCAAACTGTTTCACCGGCAGCCGGATTTGAAATAACAGCCGCGCTGATGTACCCGAACCCGTATATGCCCGCTGATGGGGGCTTAAGTATGCAGGCGTTCATTACAGGTACGGCCGAAAGCATCAGGATACGCATATATACGGTTGCGTACAGGCGTGTCGCTGAGGAAAACTTCACGGGCGTTTTTTCTGGGAAAAGCACGTTCGTAATTCCCGCCGGGAAGGTGGGCACCCTTGCTGCGGGGATATATTATGCCGTAATATCCGGCGTATCAACGGAAGGCAAAAAGTCCGCGGCTAAACCAAGTGAGCTTATAATACTAAGATGATACTGCCGGAAAAGCATTCCATGTACCTTAAGCTACTGCGAATGGTACATGGCCTTAATGATAAGTCGTGTCCGGTGCGGATAAAATTTTTCTATGGATTGTGCGCTTGTATTATAAGGGTTTTAGTGGCGCACAGGCCATAGAAAAATTTCATCCGCACCGGACACGATAAAGAATTTCATGGTTTTATAGGGTATTCCGACAGTATCAAGATGATTCCGCAGGAAAACTTACACACCCGGATGCGAAAGAAACCCCGATTTTATTTTGGATCATTGTTCCGACTGTAAACCATGTTTTTCCTTGTTCCCAAAAGGACTTTTTGGGTAAAATATCTTGACACAAGTATTATATGTGGTAATATTATATATACATTTTCGGGAAAACTGATAAACAGGAGGCTTAAAGTATGAAAAAAGTGCTTATTTCCGCCATGATTTTTTCATTGCTTTTTGTGCCTGTTGTTTTCTCAGCCGCAGCGGGTGTTCCAACTGCAACAGCCGTACCCGCGCCAGCCAAGACTGCCGATAAAATGACCGAGATCCAGAAGAAAATCCAGGATAAGCTTGACGCCATAACCAAGGGCGGAAAATCAGATCAAACCACGGAAAAAGAAATCATAATAGACAGGTATAAAAAGAAAACACCCGTGCCTGGAAGCGTGACTGACACAGTTATTGCCACGGGTTATGACATTGGCACGCTTGCTTCCATGAACATTATAGGCGGCTTATTTGAGGGCGGCATTATTGGCGCCGGCTGCGGGCTTATAGGTTATTCGAAAAATATGAACAGGGATACAAAACCGCTTGTGACAGGGACCATCATAGGGATGTTTACGGGTATGGCCCTCGGCGCCGGTTTATCATTATACCAGACTACATCCAGCAGGTATTCGGCGTCGGATGATTACGGTTATGACCTGGCCGGCGGGACTGTTATAGGGATCTTATTGGGCACAGCGGGCGGCCTTATATCATACGGCAAAACCAGGCACCTTGAAAATGTATCGGAAGGCATAGGCTATGGCACCGCGATAGGCGCAGGAATCGGACTTATACTCGGCTCGATCGAAACTTTTATTCCCGAGCAGTACAGGGGTATGACGGGAAGATTAAGGGCTATGAACATACAGAACATGGACGGCAGCACAGTTCTAAGCTGCAATCTGGGTTTTTAGGGGTGATGACATGAAAAAAATAATATTACTCACCATGGTTTTGGCAGTGCTTGGCGCCCCAATATTTGCCGGTGATATCGGCAATATAGTCGGCGTGGATATGATCATGGGCATTACGGCTGGCGCGGCCATGGGAGTTGCTTTTTCCACCCCGTCATATATGGAAGGCAGTCAGAAAGACGGGACCACTTTTTTGGTCGGCGCAGGATGGGGTACGCTGGCAGGCGCCATACTTGGGATCGCTTACGGCGTATACGGGGTCGTGGACCATATAAATATGAGGAACAAGTCAACCATAAAAGCATCAATTGACGAAAACGTGATATTCGTGCAGTACAACGCGGAAAAGATGGGAATTCAATTAACACAAAAATTTTGAACGAGGAGGAAAGCATGAAATTATCAAAAGTATTACCGGTATTAGCAGCAGCTTCATTTGTAGTTTTCTCGATTGGTTGTGCCGCAAGACAGACTGTAAAACCCGATGTTACACCCGAGCCCACAATGCAGGCTGCCGTAGAGGAATCAACACCTGTGCCGACAGTGGTTCCTGGAATGAAGTACGTGGTTAAAAAAGGTGACACCTTATGGGCGGTATCATCCATGAACAAGATCTATCAGGACCCGTTCCAGTGGCCGCTTTTGTACAAGGCGAACAGGGACCAGGTTGCCGATCCGGATTTGATAGAAGTCGGACAGGAACTTGACGTAAGAAAAGACATGTCCACGACGGAAAAAGAAGACGCTATACAGAAAGCGAAAGACACTCCTCCTTACAGGGCGCACACGGCTCCGAGGAAAACCCTTCCGCTCAAGTATTAATCACTTTATTTCAAATAAAAACGCAGGGGCCGGCATTGTCCGGCCCTTGTCGTTTGTATGCGGGAGCTTTATCCGATATGGCGCTTGTAAACAGGGTTAATATTGTGTTTAAAAAAAAAATAAAGGCGCATTTTAAGCCTGAAGAAACAGCGCTTTATGTTTTAAGCCGCGAAGGCAAAACAGGGCTTGAAATTAACCTCGTATTTACGGATAATACTTACATAAAAAAAATCAACCTGGAATACAGGATGAAGAATTCGGCCACTGACGTCATATCATTTGGGTCTTTGTCCGGCGGCGACATACTGATATCGGTTGACAGGGCAAAAGAACAGGCTGTGGAATACGGAGTGTCGCTGGAAGAGGAGCTTAACCGGCTGCTCATACACGGCGTTTTACATGTGACGGGATATGACCACATAAAAAGTTCCGACAGGGTTAAAATGGAAGCAAAAGAGAAAAAATACCTGAAAAAAGCACTGGAGAAAAAATAAATGGACTTTATGACGCAGCTGCAGTTAATTTCGCTGTTTTTTCTTTTCTTCCTTGCGGCCCTTTTTTCCCTGGCAGAGACGTCCATCACAGGTATGAGCAGGATAAAAATAGCAGCGAACATAAAGAACAACCACCCCAAGTCAAAATACCTGAAAGTATGGGTGTCGGACCCGAATAAGCTCCTCGCGACGCTTTTAATATGCATAAACACGGTGGCAATCGCTGCATCCACGATCGGTGCGTTCCTGTCGCTGAGGATAGCGAAGTTTTTCAACATAAACGAGCCCGTTGTAGCGGTGGCTGTGGCCGCCGTCATTACCGTGATCATAATAATATTCGGCGAGATCTCGCCGAAAATATTCGCCATACACAATACCGAGAAGCTCGGCCTTATACTGATAGGCCCGATAGTCAGGATATATAAGATAATCAGGCCCATCACGGAAGTATTCCTTAAAATAAGCAATTTTTTAATAACCCTTTTCGGCGGGCAGGCGTCTTCATCGGTGCCCATGATCACGGCGAAAGACCTTGATACAGTCTTAAATGTCAGCGCCGAGGCTGGGTATATAGACGAACAGGAAAAAACCATGATGGCAAGCATCATGGGGTTCAATGAAATGCAGGTTAAGCAGGTCATGGTGCCGAGGACATCGATCACCGCCGTCGACATAAACTGGAGCGAAGACAGGATCATCGATGTCATCATGGAAGCGGGCTACTCAAGGATGCCGGTTTTCAAGGACAGCCTGGATAATATAGTCGGCATAATATACACAAAAGACATGCTTTCCATGATAAAAAACAGGGGGCTTATCATATTCCATGATTTGATCAGGGTCCCTTACTTCATACCCGAGACAAAAAATGCGGGCGACCTTCTTAAGGAATTCAAAAAAGGAAAACTCCATGTCGCCATAGTTGTGGATGAATTCGGCGGCACGGCCGGGCTCGTATCGCTTGAAGACATACTTGAGGAAATAGTGGGCGAGATACACGACGAGTACGATGTTGACGAAAAGGAGATCGAAGACATAGGCTCCGGCGCGTACGTGGTAAGAGGCATGATCGAAATATCAAAAGTAAACGGCGAACCCTTAAAGCTTGACCTGCCCGAGGATGAAAATATCAATACCATGAGCGGTTTTTTGACCGCTTTGTTCGGTTACGTCCCCAAACCGGGCGAAACCACAAAATTCGGCAATTTTATTTTCACGGTTGTCAGGTCGGATGAAAGAAAAATAACCAGGATAAAGATAGAGCCGGCCGCAAAACCGCTTTAGATTTAGATTTCGTAGAGAGGGGGCTTGCCCCCTCTAAAACGCAGGCTTTTAAACTGCGAATGGTACACGGCCTTAATGATAGGTCGTGTCCGGTGCGGATGAAATTTTTCTATGGATTGTGCGCCATGAACCACTCGCGGAGCTCGGGTTCATGGCAAGCTTGTATTATAAATGGTTTTAGTGGCGCACAGGCCATAGAAAAATTTCATCCACACCGGACACGATAAAGAATTTCATGGTTTTATAGGGTTTTCCGACAGTAGAGAGTGGGACAAGCCCCCCTCTCAAAGCAGGCTTTTAAACTAAAAAACATTGCATCGTTCCGGAGGAACATAAAATGGCAGAGCATTACCCCTACAAAGAAATAGAGGCCAAGTGGCATAAATTCTGGGAAACCAATAAAACCTTCAAGGCAAAAGGGATTGGAACCAAATACTACGTGCTCGAGATGTTCCCATACCCTTCGGGCTATCTTCACATGGGCCATGTCCGGGTATATACCATAGGCGACGTTATAGCGCACTATATGAGGATGAACGGGTACGACGTCATACACCCCATGGGTTACGACGCATTCGGGCTGCCTGCGGAAAATGCGGCCATTAAGAACAAGGTTCACCCCGCGCAGTGGACCTATAAAAACATAGAACACGCCAGGGGTCAGTTTAAAAAGCTCGGCATGTCATATGACTGGGACAGGGAAATCGCGACGTGTGACGAGGGTTATTACAAGTGGAACCAGTGGCTCTTTAAGAAGTTCTATGAAAAGGGCCTGGCTTATAGGAAAGCAACGGCGGTCAACTGGTGCCCGGACTGCGGCACGGTGCTTGCCAATGAGCAGGTGCATGACGGCAAATGCTGGAGATGCGAGACGGTTGTGGAGCAAAAGGACCTGACCCAGTGGTTTTTTAAGACCACAGCCTACAGCCAGGAACTGCTTGACGGGCATGATAAGATAGACTGGCCCGAGCGGATAAAATTAATGCAGAAGAACTGGATAGGCAGGAGCGAGGGCGTAAGGATATTTTTTAAGGTTGAAAAAACAGGGGAACAGCTGCCGGTATTTACGACAAGGCCGGATACCATATTCGGGGCCACATACGTGGTGCTGGCGGCGGGTCATCCCATGGTCGAAAAGATAAAAAAAGACTCGGGTGCGGACAAGGCAAAAGAGATCGAAGCCTTTCAGGACAAGGTAAAAAAGAGTGACATCACCGTGCTTACTTTGATAAATATGGAAAAAGAAGGTGTGGACACCGGTGTTTTTGCCATAAACCCGGTCAACGGCCGCAGGGTGCCCGTATGGATAGGCAATTACGTGCTCATGGATTACGGCACAGGCGCCATCATGGCCGTCCCGACGCATGACGAGCGTGATTTTAAGTTCGCAAAAAATTACAAACTTCCCATGATAGTGGTCATACAGCCTGAAGATAAAAAGCTTGAAGTTGATTCCATGGCATGCGCGTATGAAGATGAAGGCGTGCTGGTTAATTCATCGGTTTTTGACGGCGTGAACAATGAAGAAGCAAAGAAGAAAATCGCCGCTTGGATGGAAAAAGAGGGCATGGGAAAGATCGAAGTCAATTATAAACTCAAGGACTGGCTGTTATCCCGCCAGCGTTACTGGGGGACGCCGATACCCGCCATATACTGCGATAAATGCGGCATAGTCATGGAAAAAGACGAAAATTTGCCGGTTATACTGCCTCTCGACGTTGAATTTACGGGCAAGGGTAACCCGCTTGAAAGATCGCAGTCATTCATGAAAGTAACATGCCCAAAGTGCGGCGGGGCGGCGCGCAGGGAAACAGACACCATGGATACATTTGTTGATTCGTCATGGTACTTTATCAGGTATTGCGACGCGAAGAACATGAACCTGCCCATAGACAAAGCAATAGCAGACAGGGAACTCCCCGTGGACCAGTACGTGGGCGGCCCGGAACACGCGTGCATGCACCTTATATACGCGAGGTTTTTTACTTATGTCTTAAGGGACCTGGGGTTGATATCATGCAGCGAGCCTTTCAAAAAACTTCTCACGCAGGGCATGGTGGTAAAAGACGGCGCTAAAATGTCGAAATCAAAAGGCAATACAGTCAGCCCCGATGATATGATAGACAAGTACGGTTCTGATACGGCAAGGCTGTTTATGCTGTTTGCCTCTCCTCCGCCTATGGACCTGGAGTGGAGCGACGAAGGCGTGGAAGGGGCAAGCAGGTTCTTAAACAGGGTGTGGAGGAAGATCTCAACCCATATTGACGATGTCAGGGGGGATAGTCAAAGCGCGGCGCCGGATATTGAAACGCCCGACCCGCAGAGGAAAAAACTTTTACGGAAGGTCCATCAGACCATACAGAAAGTCACAAACGATATAGGCAAAGAACAGCAGTTTAACACCGCCGTAGCCTCAATTATGGAACTTTTTAACGAATTTAACCCCGTAGAGTTTGACATGAAGGATGAAACGGATAAAAAATTATTTAAATTTACCTCGGAAAGTATGGTATTATTAATGGCGCCCCTTGTCCCGCATTTCTCGGAGGAATTATGGCAGGCGCTCGGGAACAGATCAAGCATATTTACATGCAAATGGCCGTCGTTTGACGAAAAGATGCTGGTTGAAGATACCGTGGAGTTTGTGTTCCAGGTTTCGGGAAAAATACGGGACAGGATACAGATGCCTGTGGACCTAAGCCGTGATGAAGTTGAAAAAGCGGGTTTTGCAAGTTTAAAGGTCCAGGAATGGACCCGGGGCAGGGAAATAATCAAAAAAATATTTGTGGCGAACAAACTGCTTAATATTGTTGTCAAATAATACATGCCTTGAAAAAAGGCGGATAAAAGGAGAACAAAATGAAAAGATTCACGCTGTTGGCAATTCTGGTAGTTGCAGTCATCGTTGGAGCGGGGTGCGCGGGTTATACGCCGCAGGTAAGCATGCCGTCGTACATTCAAAAGCTTGCCGTGCCTGTTTTTTTCAATAAGACCCAGACCTATAATATAGAGCAGTATATCACGCAAAAAACCATAGACCAGTTCATCGCGGACGGAAAGGTCGCCATAGCCGACGAACAAAGCGCTGACGGCGTACTCAAGGTTAACATTGACAAGTACATACTGACGCCGATAACTTTTGATATTCACCAGGTTCCCCAGCAGTACCGCCTCAGGATATATGTATCCATATATTTATTTGACAGCAAAAATCAGAGGCAGTTATGGATGGAAGAAAACTTGTGGGAAGAGACAACTTACTACGTGGTAAATAACCTGGGCATGCCGGCTGAGACGGAGGAAATAGGCAGGCTCAGGGTCTTAGACGCCCTCGCGGGACGCGTATTCAGAAGGACAATGAACGGGTGGTAGAATTGAAAAAAATCCTGATCCTGGCGGCTTTATGCCTGTTCCCGTTATTTATTTGCGGGTCCGAAAACCAGGGCTATATAGCGGGGCATATAACAACCTGCACCGCCTTCATAAACGGCTACCCTGCTGATACCACAAACTGGTTTTTCAGGGCGCAGCACAAGGTTATACAGTACTGGGCGTATTTTCTTTTCCCTTACGGAAAGGAGCTTGCTGCGGTAAAAAACAGGACGTTCCTTTTTGTGAATCCTTATGAGTATTATTCCGGAAAAGGCGACTTTAAAGACGAGAATAACTATGTGTTTGAGAATAAGTGGATATCCCCGACCGGTAAATTGGTGGCGGAGAAGACATTTTCCTGGAACAAGACATCCTCGTCGGACAAAGTAACCATAGAAAATATGACCTATGTGCCGTATGCTTTCATCAATTACATAGGGATAGCCCAGATGTTCAAAGAAAACGGCCAGGAAAAGCTTCCCGACGAACAGGGGCTTTATCACATCAATCTTTACATAAACGGGGAACTTGCGGCTGTTACGTTTTTTGAGATGAAGGATTAGGGAAAAGTGCGGGCCAACTTCATAAAAACCGCCAAACTTTATCCTTTTTACGTTCTCTCCGGGGATGATGATTTTTTCCGGGGGGAATTCATCAAGGAACTTCTTGAGGTGTTCCTGGCGGGCAAGCTTGACGAAACATCCATGGAAACCTATGATCTTTCCGATAAAGAGGATGTAAGCGAAATATCCTCCATAATAGAATCCGCCAAAACCCAGCCGTTTTTTTCAGAGAAAAAGTTCATACTGGTCCGGGAATTTACAAAACTCAAAAAAGAGGAGCTTGAAAAACTCACCTCTTTCCTGCCTTTAATACCCGAATTCACGGTCATGCTTCTTACAACCTCCCAGGAAGCAAAAAAAGTCCTGGATATGGACATCCCGTCAGCCAACATAATAAACCTGTCATCTTCAAAGTCCGCCGACATAAAGACATGGATTGAAAATTACCTTTTGGAGCAGAAAAAGGCCATAAATCCGGATGTCCTGGATTACATAATAAGCGAAGCCAACGGCGAGCCGGCCGCCGTAAAAAACGAGATAGACAAGATACTGCTTTTAATAGGCGAAAAGGCGGAAATAGAAATGGCGGATTTTTCGGAAACGAGGGGCGTGAACAGGGAATACAACCTCGATGAACTCACCGAAGCAATAGCCGCGAAAGACGAAAAAAGGGCGATGTTCGTCTTTGAAAAAATATATCCCGGGACAGCGCCCGAACAGATGCTGGGTTTCATGTTTTACAAGATAAAGAGCCTGTACATCATGAGGTATTTCCTGTCAACAGGCGAATTTAAGAAAATCTTTAAATTCGCCTATGTCAAGGATATGGACAAGGCAAAAATACAGGCGAAGAACTTCGCGAAAGTGCCGTATGCGGATATAGTCGCCATAATCAAGGAAGCAGACAGCAGCATAAAACTGTCAAACAGGGACAAGGCAAAGACAATACTGACCATCATGCTGGCGAATATATTTTTAAGGCTGGAAGGATAAAAGGCAATATAGCCCGCAGGCGCACCCCGGTGGATCGTAGAGGGTGCGACTACGAAATCGCGGATTTTACACACGGCAGGGTCGTGTAGTCGCGGGCCTGCGTCTTATCGGCCCGCGCCTAGATGAGGAAACTAAACAAGCAAACGTTTAGATCGCCCACACAACCGTGTGATACAATGATTTAATTCCCGCAAGCGCACCCCGATGGATCGTAGAGGGTGCGACTACGAAGTCGTTGTAACAGGCACAAACGTCTTTGTGGTCGCGGGCCCGCGCCTTAATAAGGAATGGATGAACACGTACGAAAAGACAGTTCACGCAACCGTGAATAATTACAGAACCTTATTGACAGCCATTAAAACACAAAAACCCGCGGGGTCTCCGCGGGTTTTGTTATTTAGGGAATTTTACTTTTTGACGAGGGTTTTCTTTGCTGCTCTTCCTTTATACCTGTCGCCTGTATTTTTCTTGAGTATGCCTGCCTGCACTGCTTTATCAACCGTCGAATATACGTCGGGAAGCATTTTTTTCGCTTCTTCAGGCGTTACCGTCCTGATCTTTTTCAATATGTTGCGGACCTTGGATACCACGCCTTTTCTTCTCTCGGTCCTTTTGGCTGTCTTCCTTAGATCCTTAATTGAAGCTTTTAAATTCGGCATTTCCTGCAATACCTCCGGGAAGTTTGTAAAATAATGAAGTAATTCTAATATAAAAGGGCATTGTTGTCAACTGTAAATAGTGCGTTTGAATTCAACATTTATAGAGACTTCTTTGTGGTATAATTGTCATAACTTAAAAAGCGAGGCTATGATCTATGAAGAGCAAGCACCTCATTATTAAAGCGCTGAAATTAATAACCCTCACGCTTATGTTTATACTGGCTGTCCGGGGGCCGCATATATTTGCGGCTCCATTGGAAAGCCCTCCGCCTCATATTACCGGTACAGGCTGCGGCTGCGAAACATATACGGGCAAGATAAGCGTAGGCACGGCAGGGACCCTTGACGGAGGCACAAGCGGTGTGACCTTGTTTGCAAGCATGGTGACAATGCCGGAAAACGGGAGCATAAACGCCCTGGAAATATATGTTTCATCAACGGCCGGCGGCAATATCATAGCCTCACTTTACACGGATAACGGAGCAACTCCCGGCGCGCCCGGCACATTGATAGCACAGTCGGCTGCGCAGACATCTGTAATAGCCTGGAATGTCCTGAGCATACCCGCAACAGCTGTTAGTACGGGAAATTACTGGATAGCAGTGGAAACGAACCTTGGAGTATTAATGCCCGGAGATGTCGGTACAGACACGGCTAATGGGGGGCAAATTAACGATGCTTATTGGATATCAGAGCCTATGGGCACGTTCCCTCCGACAATGCCGGTTATGTCGGCATTTAATGTAAGATTTACGGTAGCAGCTGATTATTGCCCCGCAATATGCGTCATCCCTATCCCGACGCCCACTGCCATACCTGTGTGCCAGTGCCCGGCAGTGATGGGATATCCGTACGTGGGGGCGTCCAGCGCATCCTTATACGGAATTATGGTCGGAACGTGGTATGGAATGAACGAGGACGGGATCGCGTCGTCCATGGCTGTAAATATAGTTTCAGGGACAGGCCGGGCAAGGCTGGCAATATACGCTGATGCGGCCGCGCCGACAAATACCGCGACAGGCCCGGGCGCGCTTATTGCGGAGTCGGACCCTTTTACAGTGACAAGCGGATGGAATACCGCCTCGATACCGCAGACGCTCCTGCTAAACGGGCTGGTTTACTGGCTGGCCATTGAAAGTGATGATCCGTCCCAGGGTTTTTCATATGATACCGGAAGCCCGGGGGATGCATATTACAGCTTCGCGTCATTCGGCGAATTCGAGCATCAGTTCACGAACGGCGTATCATTAAGTATTGATCCTTCCATATATGTGAATTACTGTCCGGTTTCATGTCCGTCAACACCTACGCCGAGTTTTACGGTCAGCCCGGTCGTGACAGCTACGTCAACACCCACCATAACTTCCACACAGAGCAAAACACCGCAGATAACCGTAACATATACAATGACATACACAACAACAGGAACAAAAACACAAACATCCACCATAACACCCACACAGAGCAAAACACCGCAGTTAACCGCAACATACACAATGACAGTTACTCCGACATATAGTTTTACACCTACGTCAACCATGACGATAACTCCCACTGTCACCGGTACAACGGGTGCGTCATCAACCGCAACGCAGACGTTTGATACGGACACGTTTACGCCTACAGTGACATCCACACAAGCGGGAGCTATATTGACAGCGACACCTTCTGTTATAAAAATAAGGCAGGTATTGCCGTATCCCAACCCGTATAATCCCGCAAACGGGGATTTTTCCATAGCAGTGGATGTTAACCGCGGTACCTCGAAAATGACATTTAAATTTTACACGACAGGTTTCAGGCTGATGAGGGAATACACGTCGGCCCAGGGCAGGCTAGCGGGAACGGATATTTTACGGATAAACAGCGGCCTATTCAGCGGATTGGCGAAGGGGCTGTATTATTATGTGATCAATGCGGAGGATGCGGAAAAAGGGACCATAGTATGGAGCAAGGTGGACAGGCTTATCCTGTTCGAATAAATATAATTATTGCCGGAATTAGGCTTTATTGATATTATTTAATGCCGGTGATGGGCGGGTTTAAGTCCCGTCTTTGTAGGGGCGGCACTTGGGCCGCCCATCGGGGCTGGGGTTAATACATCAGGGTTTGATTTTAATTAATAAAACAAACGGAGAAAACAATGTCAATAGTGGAAACATTAAAGAACGGGATAAAAGCAATCGTCAAAAATAAATACGGCCTTGATGTTGAAACTTCGTCTTTTGACCTGGCTGCGCCGCCGGAAAACCAGCCCGGGCATTTCGGGTCAAACATCGCCATGGTGCTAGCCAAACCCCTGAAAAAGGCGCCGTTTCTAATAGGGGAAGAAATAGCGGCCGCGCTGAAAACCATGGACCATATCGCCGATGTTGAAGTTATAAAGCCTGGTTACACCAATTTAACCTTAAAACATGAATTCTACAAAACAGAACTTGACAATATGATAAGGTCAGACTCTGCGTTTAAGAACGATCTGGGCAAAGGGAAAACAGTCAACATTGAATTTGTAAGCGCCAATCCCGTCGGGCCGCTGAATATAGTTAGCGGCAGGGCAGCGGCTTACGGTGACACTCTCGCGAATATCCTTGATTATTCTGGTTATAGGACCGTGCGCGAGACATATGTGAATGATTTTGGAAGGCAAATGCATCTTTTCGCGCTGTCACTCATGGCCAGGTATTTGCAGTTGTACGGACGGAATAACCAGGTGCCTGAAGAGGGTTATCAGGGCGAATATGTGACGGACATTGCAAAAGCCATGAAAGAGGAAAAAGGGGAAATTTTCTATAAATCAATAGGCGAGGTCTCTGACCTTGAGGCATGCCCCCAATACGCGCAGTTCAGGGCATTTGGATTAAAGCATGTTTTAAACTGGCAGAACCGGACCCTGGAAAAATTCGGGGTAAAATTCGACAGATGGTTCTCGGAAACGTCGCTGCATGAAAGCGGTGAGGTTGCCGGGGCTTTTAAAATAATCGAGAAGCGCGGCTTGTTTTATGAAAAAGAGGACGCTGTGTGGTTTAAGACCACGGATTTCGGGGATGACAAGGACAGGGTTGTAAAAAAGACTGACGGCGGATTTACCTACTTCGCGAGCGATATCGCGTATATGCAAAACAAGATAAAACGCGGCACAGACCTTATAATAAACATACTCGGGCCGGACCATCACGGCTATGTAAAAAGGCTTGAATCCATAATGCAGGGTCTGGGTTATGAAAAAGAGCGCATCCGTGTGATCATCCTCCAGCAGGTGAACCTGCTTGAAGGCGGGGAAAAGATGAAGATGTCAAAGAGGGCGGGTAATTTTGTGTCATTGGATGAGCTGCTGGAAAGCGTGGGAAAGGATGCGGCCAGGTACTTTTTTGTGATGCGTTCCTACACTTCGCACCTGGACTTTGACATGGAACTGGCAAAGGAACAGTCGGACAAGAACCCCGTGTATTACCTGCAGTACGCGTACGCGCGGCTGTGCAACATATTTGAAAAGGCAAAAGAAGCGGTTAAAGACAGCACTGAATATAATGCGGACAGGATAAGCCTTGATGTCCTTGAAAAGGAAGAACTCGAACTTGTCCGCGCCATAATTCTGATACCAGGGTATATACGCGAGTCTGCGGAGCGCGAAGCCCCGAACTGGCTGACGGAAAAGGTGCATTTTCTCGCGTCATTTTTTCACAGCTTTTACGGCAAACTCAGGGTCATGCAGGAAGACAGGGGACTGATGCTAAAAAGGCTCTTCATACTCAAGGCGTTAAAACGTACGTTTGAAGTGTGTTTTGGTATTATAGGGATAACGCCGAGGGAAAAGATGTAGTGGAAAGTACGTTTGTGTTGCACGCGGACGCGCAGTCGATTTATGTAGTGGCGGCA
The DNA here is from genome assembly GCA_937889595.1 of uncultured bacterium. Classification (GTDB taxonomy): domain Bacteria; phylum Oederibacteriota; class PGYV01; order PGYV01; family Palsa-1178; genus PALSA-1178. The sequence goes on along the minus strand of CALAOR010000093.1, from coordinate 17,441 downwards.
TATCATGCCGCCACCCGCGGGCCAGCGAGCCACGGATGGCCGAATGATATTCGGCCACTACAAGCGGAAGGGATTATTAAGGGATGTTTTTAATCAATATCAATTTTTATATGAGGGAATATGCCGGACAATAATACAAAAAGAACAATACTTTTTTGTCTTGCCTTCCTTTCATTGTGGGCATTGTGCATCACAAAAATCGCGCCGACTTATATAGCCGGAGACAGCCCTGAAACCATTATGGCCTTTAATTTCCTCGGGATCCAGCATCCGCCCGGTTATGCGTTAAATACCTTGTTGGGAAAGATCTTCATATTAATTCCCTTGGGAAATATAATGTTCAGAAGCGCGATGATGGCCGTGTTTTTCAACATAGCAACAGCCATCGCCTTGTTTATGATGGCGCTGGTGATCTTTGCTGAAAAGGGGAAAAAAACCGAAGTTTATTGCGCCGCATTAATAGCCGCGGCGTTCTATTTGTTCTCGAATACTGTTTTTTTCCAGGGGCTTACGGCAAAGGGAAGCGTATACACTTTGCACGATTTTTTAATCGCGGTAATCTTTATTTCCCTGTTCAAAACGCGCGAAAATATGCGGTACATCTATCTTGCTTCGTTTTTATTCGGCTTGTCGCTTGGGAACCACTGGCAAAGTTCTGTTGTGTTATTCCCGGCTATGGCGCTGACGGTTATCACGGAAGGGAAAAGTATAAATGCCAAAACATGGATGAAATGTTCTTTGTTTTTCCTGTCCGGGACATCGGTCCTTATATATTTGTTCATAAGAAGCGCCGCGCATCCTGTATTTGGATGGGGAGACATAAAAGACTTAAAAGGGTTGATTTGGCTTTTAAGCAGGGGGCAATATACGCCGCTGGAACACGCCCATACATTAAAAGACACATTAAGACTTTTCAAATATTACCTCCTGAATATACTGCCGGGACAATATCCATTGATGCTTGCTTTTGTTTTAATTCCGGGGGCGTGCCTATTGGCGTGGAAGAAAAGTAGATATGGATATATAACTATAACGGCGTTTATAACCGCGGTTATCAGCGTCATTATTGTAGCAACCAATGAACCCGGTTTGGAATTTATAATCAAACAATTTTTAACATTTACGTATATATTTGCCGCCATTTTTATAGCTTACTGTATTTATTGGCTCGTTGGCTTGCTTAAAACCGGGCCAATAAGAATTACCGTGATGTGTTTGTCCCTGGCATTTATAATTTTCCTGCTTTATTCAAAAGCCCCTGATTATTCCCGGTATTTTATAAGCTATGATTATTCAAGAAATCTGGTCAAAAGCATTCCTGAAGGCGCCGTATATTTTGCCGAAGGCGATTTAAACGGGTATGGAGCGCTTTATATGAAAAACATAGAAAAAAATAATATAAATGTTATAACTACAATATTATTGGACCAGGACTGGTACAGGGAACAGCTGAAAAGAACCGGCAACGGCGTTCTAATAGTCACCGGCAAAGGCTCAAATGCCGTTGATGATATCAAGAATTTAATGTATGCAAACAGGGATAAGGGCGTATATTACTCAAATGCTTACACGCGCAGCCTGTTAAGCTTTGACCTTAAGCCAAGGGGCCTGGTAAACGAAGTTTTAATCAACGGGGAACCGCGTAATTATGATCCGTATTTTTATTATAAACTTTACTCATACCGGGGTATTTTTGACAGCAAAATAAAATACGATGATTTTACTGTTTTGTATACATTTGAGCATTACGGCCTGAGCCTGCAGGTATTGGGCAGCCAGTTTGACACAAAGGGCGATATTGACCAGGCGCTTTTTTATTACAAAAGGTCATTCCTGTTCTTTAAAAATCCCGATGTGGCCGCCGCCATGGGCAACTGTTATTTCAGGAAAGGGGATTATGAATCGGACATGGGTTATTTAAAACAGGCGCTGCAAATAAATGAAAAATGCATTCCGGCGCATTATTATATGGCCGTATATTATATGACCATGAAAGACGCTGTAAAGGCCCGCGAAAACATTTCGGAAATACTTGAACTCGACGTGAATAATGAAGACGCAAAAGCGTTATTAAGAAAACTGAACGGCGGTGTATAATGTTACACGGGCAAATAAGATATAAGCAAAATTCCGAATTTGGGAGGTTTCAATGAAAATAAATGTTTATAAAGCTAATATCTTTTTGGCAATGTTTTTACTTATGTTTGCTGCTATTGTATGCGCCGGGATTGATCTGCAAACAATAAGAAATAATTACAACATAGTAATGGAGGAGGATATTGACGGCGACGGCAATACGGAGTTGGTATCAACTTTGAAAAAACCAAGTGATTTTCTGACGATATTCCATAAAAAAGGTGATAATTATATACAAATTACTGCGGATAAAAACGCGGGGATCGGAAGTGAAATAACGGTCGGTTTGTTTAATTACGTGACATTAAATACTGATTCCGGTAAAAGATTAATAATATACGGCAATCTTGCCTTGACGGAAGAGGGAAGAGATTTTAGTTGCGGTAATTTAATCATGATATTTTCATTGCGTAAGGGCTCCCTAAAAATGGTTAAAAAATATTATTCGTTATATCCCCAGCCGGCAGACAAAGTAGCCGATTTAGATAACACACCTTTGGGCAGGGAGGATTATTTTAATCTGCAAACCGACAATTCAAAGACTCATTTATTAATGCAAAGCGAACAAAGATTTTATATTATGGATGGGAATGGCAATATAAGCTCAAAAAATATAGACATCCCTTCCGGGGGACGTTTGTTGGCTTTCCGGGTAATGGATAACGATGTGGAATTCTTGGCGGCACAAAGGGGAAATAAATATTTTATTATTTCTGAAAAAAATAAGCCGAAAGAAATTAAAGGCATTCCGGACGAATCGATTTTGGAGGTGAAAATGGACGAAAATAATGACAGGTTATATTTTACTCATGTTCATAATAACTCTAAAATGAGAACGACGTTTAGATTTAATAGGCAGACAGAAATACTTCGGAATGAAACTGTTGAAATGCTTGAGCTGCAAGTGCTGCCTAACGCGTCTTTAGAAAAGGATACAGCCGCATCTGTAACTTATGTATCAAATGTTGCTGTTCCCATAAAGAAAAAACCAAGATCCCCCCATGAACATAAGTAAAATTTTAAAAAGGAATATTTATTTTATTTAACCGGTTATACGTTTGGGCATATCATTTTTCTTGACAAGGTATTAAAATGGTGTTACTGTTTGGCCATATAAAAATATAACAGGTTAAATTCCGCTAAAATAGAAAAATATTTTTGAGGGGTATTTTAGTGCTGAAAATGAAGAGGGCTTCGTCAAATAAATTCCAGAAAATATCGCACGCAATTATCCTGTTTTTATTTATTTTAATTCCTCTGTCATACGCAGGCACGCCTGCGGCATCCCCGACAGTATTGCCCGTATGGATACCCACTCCACAGGTTATACAATCGCTTAATTCCGGTACAGGATTTGCTTTGAAAGCGAAAACACAGCAGGTAAGATCCAACGCAGCCATGTCTCCCATGCTGTCCGGGCCTGAATCGAGCACTATAACGGTAGACGGCCTGTTAAACTGCCCCGAACAACCTGACCACGCGACAGAAGCCGCTGCCGCTGTAAAGATACAGGTGACACCCGGATATTCCTATCTTATTACTTTACAGGACGGCTGTATATCATATGGAAACGACGATGGAGGCACATTGTACGGCACACGCTTGAGAATAAGGCAGGCAACCGACGCGAGCGGGACAAACCTGACAAGCGCGTACTCGACCGTGGGCTATGGAGCCTATAACTACGGCCCGGTTTTTTACAGCTGCGACGACGCAAAGGCGATCGGCTTCAGTCCGCCATATAACCCGGTAACCATAACAGCGAATGACTATTACCTTTACTTTACCCCGGACGACGTCTACGGCGGTTGGTGCGGGGATAATGGCGGGTCAGAAACGGTGCAGATATATCAAATACCTACACTGCAGGACGTATGGAACAGATATGACCAACAGCAGTCGCAGATAAGTGATATTACTTTTAACGTAACAAACACATTTGGAACCAAAATAAGCTATGCTCAATATTATTTCAAACAACCAAATAGATACAAATATTTGGACACATCGCTTTCCGGACTGGAAGCAGCATATAATGGAAGCGTACTGACCACGAGGAATAAAGTATCTAATACAGTCCAATCCATGAATATGATAAGTCCTCGTATTATTAATAAATTGAACATAATGAGCAATTACAGAAGTTTGACTACTGTAGCAATAGACGTCTCTGGAACAACTATTAATGAAAAAGGGCAACAAAGCATTTTATTAAATGTGCATTTTCAAGTTGATTCAAGTGCTGAATTAATGAATGGATCTACAAAAAGCGAACAGGTTGTCCTGTTCGATTATACCGAAGGAGTAACAAGGCAAATAATTCTTAATTCTGATGGGACGACAGTAAAAACTACGAATTTTTATTATACTTTGAATAGTGGAACATTAATTCCTTCTTCCAGATATATGATTGATTCTAATGGTAATACAATATCAAGCGAAATTTATAATACTACTGGTTTGAATCAAGGTTTGTCTGATAGCGTATTTCTTGTGGTGCCCTAATGAAAAAAAATATTAGTATATTATTTTTCATTATATTTGTCATATTCTATATGCCATTAAATGCTTGGCAAGATGTAAGCCTGGGAACGGAGTTAGATACCGACGAAGTTACTGCTATAACAATGACAGCAGGCACACTCTTTGTAGGAACAGGTTTTCGTGAGTGGTTTAATAATGGTATATATAGAGCCACAGGACTCTCAAATACAATGCTTACATTGTTACCAATAGGTGGTAACATTGGGGAAACATACAATATACAGGATTTAAAAATTACACCAATTAGTAATAACCTATGGGTAGCAGATGAAGGACTTTATGGTTACAGTCCACACATATCCACATATAATTCTGTTCTTTCAGGGCCGCCATTTACACAAGTAACATCACCAGGAGTGAGTTTTAAAAATTATCAAGCTTCTAGCCCTTCGTTAAATTCAACAACAGATAGATTTCCGTTTTCAATGGTTATTGACAGAACTAATTCAAATCATATTTTAGCCGCTACCGCTAATTTTATAGGTGAAACCTTTGATGGGGGTAATAATTGGCGCGCAGTTCCTGGCAGTCTCAATACAGCTGTAGGTTATTTTTATTATAAAATCTATCAATCGCCAGCTAACGCAAATTATTTTTACGTAACTTCCATTGATAAACTCTATTCGATTGGTGGAGTCTTTTTGTACGATTCCAGCGGACCCAGTTTTACAAACATATATACTGAATCATCACCCGATCCGTCAGGGGATAGTGATATCGTAGATTTAACTTTTGATTGTGAAACTAATAATGGCAATAATTTCTATTTTGTCAGTTCTGGAGGAGAAATCTGGTACTATGATAAAACAATTCCCGCTGTTATAGATATGGGAAATCCTGCTTCGTCAGTGGGTTGTGTTTCAAAAATAGAAAAAGTCTGCTGTTGCTCCAGTGGCCCCATTCTATTTGTTTCAGGTTGGGGATTTGGAACACATCCTGACGGGCTAGGTGGCAGAGGTTATGGCGTGCCTTATACCGGCAATCCTGGGGATTTTTTAAGGAAATATCAAAATGGAACCTGGAGTAATTACGATACCGGGTTACCAAATGGTATTGCTTCATTTTTTCCTGATTGCACAAATGGATATCTTTGGGCGGGATTGATTTTAGAAAACTATGCTCAAAGTTATGTTCATGCGGGCGTATGGAGGGAAGATTTATGTCCGCCTATCCCTACCTCAACTCCAAGTATAACTCCTACCATAACTATTACCATAACAATGTCCCTAACAATGACCTTTACACCAACTTTTACGATATCAAGCACCTCAACTTATACCGGGACAAATACGGCAACACCTACTTTTTCCCCAACTGCGACACCGTCAATAACCAGTTCGGTTACAAGTACTCTTACAATAACTAAAACAATTACGCCAACACAGACAAATACAAGCACACCAACCTCAACAAGTACCCCCACCTTTACGGCCACAAACACACCCACCTATACAGTTACAAATACAGGAACACCGACTTTTACCATTACATCAACCCCCACTTTTACAGCTACAAAAACAATCACTGGCACAATGACGCCGACTTATACAATAACAAATACGAACACACCAACATATACTATAACCCAAACAAACACCCAAACAGTAACTCCAACATTTACGGTCACAAAGACGGTAACTCCTACATTAACAATTAGCCCGACTTTTACGCCAACAAAGTCATTAAGCCCAACAAGAACTGGAACCTCAACTTTTACTGCAACTAAGACCGGCACACCTACGGTATCTGCTACTGTGACGAAAACAGGAACCAGGACAATAACCCCTACTATTACACCTACTGCAACTCGTACATATACACCGTCAAGTACACCTACAGTCACAAGGACAGCAACCAGAACAAATACCCCCACTATAACAATGACTGGAACACGCACATTTACAAGGACACCGACTGGAACATGGACTAAAACCATAACCCCGACTTACACAATAACAGCGACTTTTACTGTTACGCCGACATTTACAGTGACAAAAACCGCAACACCAACAGCTACCGTTACGCCGACGAGTACTCCTACATTTACAGTAACTAATACGTTAACGGCTACTCCAACTTATACGGTAACCAGGACAATTACACAGACTTTTACGATGACATATACACGAACAGCAACACCTACTTATACACAAACAAAGACCATAACACCCACATTCACGATAACCCCGACACGCACGACGACGGGCACCTATACGAGGACAAGGACTATAACACCGACATTTACAATAACCCCGACACGCACGACGACGGGCACCTATACGCGGACAAAGACCATAACCCCGACATTCACAATAACTCCGACCCGTACGGCAACGCCATCTATTACAGCAACGCCAACGCGGACTGTTACAAAGACAATAACGTCGACATTTACCATAACAAATACACGCACGTGCACCGGGACAAGAACCCCATTTCCGACAAAATCAGCCACGCCGACAATTACGCCTACCTATACACCCACGCCGACTATAACACAGACGAGGACAATAACCATCACACCGTCATGTACCTGCGGTTACGGCGGGGGTTATGATTCGCATGCTATAGCTATTTACGAATTTGAAAATAACAGGAATGATTCCAGTGGAAATGGGCATAATTTAGCTGCTGTGGGCAATGGCGGGCAATACCAGACTTTCCCCGTATATCCAGTCAAGTATGGAAATTATTCCTGGTATAACGATATATCGGGTAATAATTATGACAGGTTCCCGGCGTCACTCGAAAGTACACTGGCCGGTTTGACCGGTGTAACCGGTTTTACAATTGAATTCTGGGTTTATATGCCACCCCAGCAAACAACGGGATTCCACGACCTTATACCCATAACCCGGGGAACCACAGAGGGCCAGCCCGATAGTATAATGCTCCAGCTTAAAACCAGCACCGACAGCGCCTGGGACCCGTGGAACGGCGCATGGATCAATTTTAAAATCGGGACACAACAAATTTTCCTGTATCCGCCATCGCCGAGTTATCCGGCCACGGGATGGCATCATTTTAGTATTGATTGGAACGGCGCAGCTTATAATTTATATATGGACGGCGCAAACATAGGAAGTATAAGTTCTTCCGTGAATGTTTTTACGTCGGCGACCAATACATTTGAACTCGGATCGTATTTTGGGAACACGTACGGCATTTATGGCATCCCGGCAGGATCTGGGCTTGACAGACTGATAATATCCAATGTAGACCGCGGCGGCCATGAGACCGGGTACGGTTGCTTCAGCCCGACAAACACGTTGTCATCGACCTATACTAATACGGCAACAATAACCGCAACGCTGACACCAACGCTGACACCAACGCTGACACCAACGCTGACACCAACTCCCACATTCACAACTGCTGCCACGCCTTGCGTTACGCTTGAGTTGACCGTGAATGGCACAACTAATGGCAATGATCTTGTTCTGGATTCGAGCGGCAGGATAGTTGTGACCGGTCAGACAAGTAACGGATTCGGTGTGGAGAGAATACTGATGAATGGTTCGCATGATACGACTTTTAATTTTTCAGGAACACCCGGATATTTCAATATCCCGTGGGGGTCTGTATTTAGCAAGAGCAGCGTAGCAATTGATTCAAATGGGGATATGGTAATAACAACGGGAACAATAGCGGGGGGAGGAGGTGCCCAAACAGGTGCGGTGATGCAGGTTTGGAAAATCATGGGAAATGGCAATTCTATACTATGGAATACTCCTGTGAACGGGTTGGGCGGGGACAGCGGCAGTACTTATGGCCAAAGTGTGGCAATAGACAGTCAGGATAGAATTATTGTTGCGGGTTACCATTATAACACATCAGGGAACTGGGATGCGGTTGTATGGAGGTTCCTGCCTAATGGAACGCTGGACACCGCAAATTTTGGATCCGGTACCGGGTATGTGGTGCTGGATAATATCACGGCCCCGGGCAGTAATGATTTTGCATCGGATCTCGGTATAGACTCGCTCGGAAGATTAATCATAACAGGATATAGCCAGAACAGCGTCGATACGCGCATGTTCTATGCCAGGCTGACCAGCGCGGGGGTGATAGACAGCAGTTTTAACGGCGGAGGAATAGTAACACAGCTGATAGGTAGTTATTCAACAGGTTTCGGCATGAAAATGCTGCCAGGAGATGGTTTTATAGTCACGGGAAAAGCGCCTGACTGGGGTATGGCAATCTGGAAAGTTTTAAGCAGTGGATTCTTGGATACAAACTTTAACGGTGGTTATAATACATATGATCCGGGTGACAAAAATTATGTTGGCTATGCTGTTGATGTTGACAACTGCCAGAGGGTGCTGATAGCCGGACAGTCAAATCAACAAGGCGATCCCAAAATGATTGTATGGAGATATAACCTTAGCGATGGCAGCCCGGATAATAGTTTTAATTCAGGTTCAAACAACTTCTCTGTATACTCATACTATGGGTACGATATAAAATACTACGCGCTTCAAGCAAACATACTGCTGTCGGGCGTGAACACTTCTGGTACAGAGATATGGAAATACAAGGACCTGTGCGCCTGTCCGCAGCCAACGCCGACAGCGACCCCCACAGCAACAACTACGGCAACAACATGTGTTTGGCAATATGTGGACCATGGAGGCATATCCGCAGGGTCGGCAGGATATGTTTCATCATATATGGATAGTAACGGAAAATTATATGTTTCATATTATGATTCATCAACTGGAGTGACGGTCAAGGTATATGATACAAATAATACCGGTTTGGGTTGGACGCAGGTAGGAAATATTAATTATCAGTTTTGTGGTTCTGGAACAGCAATTCATAATTGCGGAGGCAATACATATATTGCATTTAATGATGGAAGTAGTTCGTATTTAACCGTATTAGAATATTATAATTTAGCTTGGCATTCTCCGTTTGGAAATCTGGGAATTGGCAGTAGTTGTGCGCTTTTTGCTTTTGCCATGGATGACAGCACATGCACCCCATACGTGGCTTATAGTGATACAAATAATGCAAATATGCTTACTGTTAAAAAATATGTATCCGGATGGATCACGGTTGGAAATACAGGAGTAAATAACGATGCTCATAATATATCAATGGTTATCGACAATACGGGAACACCGTATCTTGCATACCAGGATGCTGGAAATAACAAAATAAGTGTGATCGGATACAACTCGATAACAGGCTGGGGAATTATTGGCAATAATTATTTCTCATCAGGTGCGGTCCAAAACATTTCATTATATTCAGAAACAGGCAGTTTATATGTCGCATATATTGATGCTGGAAATGGGTACAAAGTAATGGTTAATAAACTTAACAGCACAAAAACAAATTGGGATGTTGAAGGCGCATCAGGCGCATCAGATGGAGGCGGGCAATATATTTCATTGTTTGTTGATAACAACGGTACTCAATATGTAAGTTATCTCGATTGGAATAATAGCAATAAAATTACGGTTAAGGTATACGATAATGTCAGCAGTTGGTCAACGGTAGGTAATGCTGGATTTGCATCAGAAGTTGGGGGTTCTACTTCTTTAAATGTATATAATAATATACCGTACGTTGCTTACGGCGATGGTGCAAATGGAGGACTTGCTTCTGTCATGAAATATGATTGCGCGTCAGGTTCGGGCAGCAGCAACAACAGCGTGGGAATACTTTCCACCGCGAAAAGCACTCCGACCCCGACGCCTACCATAACGTATCAAACGCTGTCTGAAAAGGAAGTTTACTCTTATCCCAATCCAAGCAAAGGCGAAACAACCATCCGATTTCCGCTTGCGGCACAGCAAGAGGTGCATTTTATTATCATGGATATTAACGGCAGGCAGGTGTGGTCGCATGATTTGAGCGCACAGAATACAGCGACGGGAATTAACAGGATAATTTGGGATGGCAAAAATGACTTTGGCAGACAAGCGGCAAATGGGATATATTTATTTGTAATTCAGGCTGACAATAAAACGGTGAAAAAGAAAATAGCAATAGTACGTTGAATGTTGAAAACTGTATATAAGTCACCCGCAATATAGGCGAGTTGAATAATTATTCATTTCAGATTTTCCTGCAATTTCCCGCAAACTGCGTTAATGTAACCGGATCCCCCTCCTTTTAAATATACAAATATATTTTGAATGCACATGGTTATTCCGGCAGGTGATACGGTGTTGGTAACTTTAAGCATTTTTCGGTAGTGGTATTATCGCTGTTTTTGCCTGTCCAAACGGGTCATAAAATCGTGATTTTTCTGTCTGGTTAACCATTTAATCAAATAAACGTATTTTCAATATTTTTGCCATGTTTTTACGTTAATTTCCCTTATTATTGCCGTTATTTTACGTGCAAATATTTTGTCAATGCGATGAAATTTGACATTTGCGGATTTTGTAGTATCATTATAATACTAGCGAACACGTTTGCATATGGATGAATGTGGCTGAAAATGTTTGTATTGATAAGCAGTGTAAACGTTTAAACAGTGTTTGAACTTTATTTTTACCTATGAAAATGTGTTACCGTTATTCGGGCTACTTTATGATTTAAAATAGGAGAAAACAATGAAACGACTGTACCGGGTTGGGCTTTTCACGGTAATTTCCTTATTGTTATTTTCTTTTTCATATGCTGATCCCAATATATTATCTGTCACTATGATTCCTCCCAATCCAAGTTTCGGCGATGTGGTTTCCATAAGTGTGTCCATGTGCGTGGGTGTTAATAACACTACTTACATGGATATTGCCGTAAGTTCGTTTGCAACACGCCAGACTCCGGGTTCAGGCGGACAGGTTTTTGTTGTGTACGGTAATAACAAGCCTGTACCCCCAATTATTGACATACCGTTGGTCAATATGCCTACTGAAATGGGCGCGCTTTTTGCGGACATAGGCGGCCTCACAAACTGCGCCGACTGCGGAGGCGGTAATCAAAGCAAGGTAGTGGTACAAACTTATACTGTCCATATCCCAAAGGCTGAAGATTTTACAGGTTGCAACATATCCGCTTTATACCTTCATGTCGCGGCAAAATATTCAAACCTGAATGCCAGTGATTGGATGGGTTTGCCATTGTGCTCATCCAATATAATAACTTTGCCCATATCGGCTCCGCCAACATCATTTAACATAGCAAAAAGATATGAAGGCGTTCTTCAGGTGGCAGGCGATAAAATACTTTACTCTGTTGATTATAATTACGCGAATGGTTCCGGTTTTCAGATAATCGATTCCATACCGGGCGGAGGGAATTTACAGCTTTTGTCAGCCGGACCAATGTCAATACCCGGGCCGCCTGCGGGAACAGTAACGGGCCCGGCTGTGGGCGCCTTTTCAGGGACATTTACCTGGACATTTCCTCCCAGGATAAACGCGCCTGGCAGGGCAGATGGCACAGTCTGGATGCTTCTTCAGATGGTGACTACGCCGTCAGGAACCCCGTCGTATCCCAATACAGCCACAGCTAAGATGGATGGAATGACGGACCAGACAAGCACTGTTGCGGCTACAGTCGGCCAACCCGCGATAAATATATACAAGGACCAGAGCGCAAATTCTGTAAATGTCGGGGACCCGATAACATACTATCTTTCATACAGCGTGAATGGTTATGCCCTGAGGAATTACCAGGCGCTGGATAATAATACTGCCGCTACATATACATCATCGCCCCCCCTTGGCTGGAAATTCAAGTCGGGCACCGGCGGCAACGGCACATGGGTGATAAGCGACGCCTGCGGCACGGGCGATAAAATAATCACAGGAGCCGCTCAAAATGGGAATTACCCCGGACTTGTTTTGGATGACGGCAGTTCCACAAACGTTTCCGATCAGTTCTGTTCGGGAATAATAGTTTCGGATTTTTTTATAAATCCCGGAACATTTGCAGGCGCTGATGCGCAGATCATAATCAGGACCAACGGCCTCACAGGCGCGGCAGAGAGAAGTTTGGGCATAGTAGCTTCCATAGACACCTACCCCGGACCAGGGTTTTTATTTTATCAGAAATGCGCTGGCGGCGTTGGTTTACCAAATGATTGGTGCGGAGACGGCAAAGGGCCCGCTGGCACGGGTGTCACGCCGACTGTAGGCGCGGTATCTGCCAATAAATGGTACAGGATAAGGATACAGGTAACCAATATCGCTGGCGGACAGCAGATACAGGCAAGAATATGGGCGAGGGGCGATCCCGAGCCATCAACTTGGGATATTAATTATGCTGATACGAACCTGGGCACTCCGGACTGGAAATGCGATGGGACAGGCACATCTACTGACTGGAGGCCGGGAGTCAATGAACAGGTCGGCTCGGACGGAAGCGTCAAGGATACCTATGATAACTTTACAGTTTATGAACAGCGTGTTGTCGGCGGCGCGTTTATCAATGATACCGTGCCTATCAGCGTGAATTACGTCGGATGCGGGGGCTGCACACCCGGAACTCCGCTTCGCTGGGATTTGGGAAACAACATATCAAACACAAGCGGGTCTTTTACATGGTGGGGGACGGCAAACTGTCTGGCTAACCCGGCTATAAACCAGGCTATGATAGACAGCAATGCGAATTTCCCGGTTTATTCAAACAAGACATCGCTGAACATAATGGGCTGCGGTTCGCCGACTTTCACCCCTACTTACACCGTGACGCCGACATTTACAAAGACAAACACACCCACATACACGCCGACATTTACGCGGACATTTACGCCGACTGATACGCCGACCTTTACGCCGACTGATACGCCGACAAAGACCTTTACGCCGACTTATACTCCGACATACACACCCACAAGTACGCCTACTGATACCCCGACAAACACGCCGACAGACACGCCGACTGCCACGCCGACTTTTACAGCCACGCCGACTTTTACGTCTACATTCACGCCGACCGCGACACGTACCGACACCCCCACTTTCACTGCGACGCCTACGTATACTTCAACATTTACCGATACCATCACTATATCGTCAAATACCCCGACGTCTACGCCGACTTTTACCCCGACTTATACAGCGACGCCGACCTTTACCGCCACATATACAAGCACCGCAACGCCGACATATACCTTCACTTATACCGCGACCCCGACTGATACCCCGACCTTTACATTTACCGACACTTCAACCGCAACTCCGACTTATACCGCAACCCCGACAGTTACATACACGAGGACCAACACGCCGACATATACAGACACGCCGATAAATACCCCAACGATCACCCCTACAGACACGCCGACATTTACAAATACGCCGACTTATACCGCAACGCCGAGTTTTACCGTAACCCCGACTTTCACGCCGACTTACACGTCTACGTTTACTCGTACTGTGACGCCGACGCACACGCCGACTTTCACGCCCACATTTACCAGTACGGCAACCCCGACTATAACCCAGACTTCCACATACACTTACACGCCGACCATAACGCCGACGTCACAGCTTTACCCTTATGCAATCATTATTTCAGTGCTCAATGAGGCCGGCGAGGTGGTGAAGCACATAATAACCGCGCCTTCATCAAACGCCATGACGGAAGTTAACTTTAATGTAACCGGGAATATTGACGCAAGTGTTATGGGGCAGAACTCGGTGCTCAGTATTTTATTTGCGGGGGTCGAGACTCCGCAGACCCTCGGGCAGCATAACACGGTATTTACCTGGGACGGCACAACTGACGCCGGACAGAAGGCCGCATCGGGGCCGTATTATATAAAAATAGAACAGATAGATACATACGGGCATGTGCTGACACTGACAAAAGATATTACCATGATCCAGAGCAACAATTATGTGGAGCTTACCATATATAATGCAGCCGGGGAACTGGTCAGGCAGATAAGGGATTACAGCAAAGATTCAACGCAGCCCGTGGTATTAAGCGCGCCTGATATGATCGTGATAGGAAAGGACAATAACACGCTGGTTTCGATATCGTACGGACCCAATGCCGCGGATTCTATGGCGTGGGACGGCAAGAATAGTTTTGGCGTGGCTGTTAACCCGGGGGTGTATGAATTTGTTATCACGGTCAGCACAGAAAGCGGGAGGGTAATAACAACCGCAAAATCGATCATGATACTTAAGGAAGGAAACCAGTACCTGGGTAACTTAAGCGCTGTGCCAAATCCATGTTACCACACAGGCGACGGCATAGAAATAAGGTGGGATTTTGGAGGGGCCGCGCCAAAGCCCGGGTTTGCCGATGTCGTAATATTAAATATGACAGGGGACCACGTTCTAACGATAACGACCAGGCTTGAAACAGGCAAAGCAAAGTGGAACCTGCGCAATGACTCGGGCAAAACATGCTCCGCGGGCGTATATATAGCCGTAGTGGAAGCCCGCGGCGACGACGGGCACACGCAGACCAAAAAGATAAAAATCGCGGTTGTAAAATAAGCAAACCGGCATATTGATTTTATCCTGTTTATTGATTTAACAGTTTTAATACCACGGGGCCATTTGGCCCCGTTTTTTTTTTAAGGTCAAAGGCGCGAGAGAGTAGATAGTAGAAGGGTAAAAAAGTCTGTGTAGTGGCGGCATATTATGCCGCCACCCCGCCGTTAAAGAGTTGTTTTTTTTGTGGATTTGCCGGTTTAATATTGTTATTATTAAGCGCCCCCTCCAGGTGGAAAAAAGTCGATAAAATAAGCATCCCAATACGATGTTTGGGCGCGCAAATTTGGTATATTTAATTGGTGGATATTGAAGTAAAATAATGAAAAATCCCGTTTGTAGAAAGAAGGGAATTATGTCCTATAATTTACTGCTTGTTGATGACGACACGGAATTCAGGTATGAGTTCTGCGAATGTTTTGACGACTATGAGATAACACAGGCGCCTGACGGGGAAACGGCCCTGAATATCCTTAAAAAGCCGAACACCATAGACCTTGTGATGCTTGATGTCATGATGCCCGGGCTTAAAGGCACCGAAGTGCTGGCTGAGATGAAAAGGCTGAAACCGGATATTAAAATAGTTATGTTAACCGGCAGCAGTTCCAAGGATGTGGTCATAGAAGCTTTGAAGAACAGGGCGGATGAATTCATAGAAAAACCCATGAACGTGGAGGAAACCAGGGAAATAATAATAAAGCTCCTCGGACAAAAGGAGTCCGCGGGCGCGCCGGACACGGGCAACATGAAATCAAAGATCGATAAAGTGAAAAAATTCCTGGAGCGTAATTTTGACAAAAAGGTAAGCCTCGCGGACGCGGCCGCGCACACGGGCTTAAGCCCGAAATACCTAAGCAGGGTTTTTGAGGACGTGACAGGCACGGGTTTCAGCGATTACAAATCTGGCGTTAAAATAAAAAAAGCCCGGGAATTCCTGAAACAGGGCTATAACATAAACCAGATATCGGATATGCTGGCGTACCAGAACGCGGAATCTTTTATA
Source organism: uncultured bacterium (assembly GCA_937889595.1). Taxonomy (GTDB): domain Bacteria; phylum Oederibacteriota; class PGYV01; order PGYV01; family Palsa-1178; genus PALSA-1178. The sequence continues at coordinate 1,346 of CALAOR010000093.1, read as the reverse complement.
CGCACTTTCAAGAAATTCAAGGGGTTGACCCCGGCGGAATTCAGGAAAAAGGAAATGAAAGTAAAAAAACAGGGCGCAAAAAAGAAAAAGGTAATATAAATGCATGATAACTCCGTTTTTAGGGGGGGGAACACAGATTTTTTCGGGATAAACAAGGAAAAAGAAAAACTGCAGCAGTACCTTGACTTAACCGGGGCCATCATGGTCATGATCGGCCCGGAGCAGAATATAATTTTTGTCAATAAGACGGGCTGCGAAATACTGGGTTATTCCAGGGAAGGCATCATAGGAAAAAATTGGTTTGATAATTACGTGTGCGTAAAGGACAGGCCGGCCGCAAAACAGGCATTTTTGAAAATAATGGCCGGCAATATGGTGGGTGCTGAGTTTATTGAGAGCTGCATGCTTACAAAATCCGGGGAAGAACGCAGGATCGCGTGGCATAATAACCCGATAAGGGACAATGATGGTAAGATAACAGCTTTCATAAGTTCGGGAGAAGACGTAACCGGCCGCAGGGAAATAGAAAACGGGCTGGAAAAAACCCGCATAGAACTGTCGGCCACAAAGATATCCGGAGACGCGGCCCGCGAGTACGCCGAGAGCATGATCAATACCATACGCGAACCCCTGATCGCCTTGGATCAGGATTTAAGGATAGTCTCAGCCAGCCGTTCCTTTTATGAATTCTTTAAGGTAAAGCCCGCTGAGACCATAGGGCAGCTTATTTATGACCTTGGAAACAAGCAGTGGGATATCCCCAAACTGCGGGAACTCCTCGAAACAATCCTCCCCCAAAAGGCGACCTTTAATAACTATGTGGTTGAACACGATTTTGCCGGCATAGGCAGGCGCATAATGCTTCTGAATGCCAGGCAGATCCAAAGAGCGTTGGGGAAAGAACGTATAATCCTGCTGGCCATTGAAGACATTACCGAGCGCAGGGAAATAGAAAATGGGCTGGAAAAAGCCCGCAAAGAACTGGTCACAACCAAAATATCCGAAGATGCGGCGCGCGAATACGCGGAGAGCATGATTAACACCATACGCGAACCCTTAATCGCGCTGGATCAGGATTTAAGGATAGTCACAGCCAGCCGTTCTTTTTATAAATTTTTTAAGGTAAAACCCGCTGAGACTGTGGGGCAGCTTATATATGACCTTGGAAACAAGCAGTGGGATATCCCCAAGCTGAGGGAACTTCTCGAAACCATCCTTCCCCAGAAAACTACTTTTAATAACTATGTGGTTGAACACGATTTTGTGACCATAGGCAGGCGCATAATGCTTCTGAATGCCAGGCAGATCCAAAGAGCGTTGGGGAAAGAACGTATAATCCTGCTGGC
>CALAOR010000092.1 GCA_937889595.1 uncultured bacterium | reverse complement strand
AATATCAAAGGAGGGCTGGGGCCAGACCTTGATTATTGTTTATAGATTTTTGTCACAACAAGCCACGGACGGCCGGATGCTATCCGGACGCTACTGAAATTATGAGTTAAAAACTATAGTGGGGTAATTGTTTATGGAATTTGGAGGAGTAGAGTTTGCCAGGCTTAAAGAGGGTAAGACCGATATAGTGGTGTTTGAGCATCTGGAAGACCATGAAAATCCTGCGGAGTGGCAGGCGCGGATGGGACTTCGGCAGGCGGCCAAGCGGGCCGGGTTGTTTATATTTCAGATAACCGATGCTCAGTAAAGGCCGCCGCGCCTCTGCTTAACAGCATGCGAAATCCGGCGGGTTTTTTTTTAGGGGGGATTTTGAATTACAATAAACCCGCATTAAGCTTTTATGTAAGGCAGACATATTTTAGCGGTACTTTAAAACAACGCTAAATTATATTTGACAATGCTTTAAAATAATGTATAATATAGGTGGTTATCTTGGAAATAGATATTGAGAGACAGATGGTAGAGCAAGTCCTAAAAAAGATAAAAATAGCAGCCAAAATAAAATTCACCATTGCTAAAAATCGGCCTGAAAATCTGGATACTATTCTGGAACTTGAATATACCGATTCGCTGATTGAAGACACTATTCTTTCTTTGAGTGTCAATGACTGTATAAGCAGTTTCAAGCAGGACAAAGGCGGTTATCAGGGGTTTGTTTATGAGTTTGGAAGGACGATAAAATCCAGGGAAGTCTATATCAAATTTAGGATTCTTTTTGAAAATGATATTTGCCATATAAGCTGTATTTCTTTTCACTTTGCGAACTATGTTATCAAGTACAGATTTAAATGAATACGGAGGGGGCTGCGATGAAGACTGTTGAAAAGGAACTTTGTCCGGATTGCGATGAATTGACGACGCCGGATATAATTGAAAAGGAAGTAAAAGTAACGGTCAGAAAAGAGGAATATTGCGTCATAGTCAAAAGGGCTGTTTGCTGGGCTTGTAATAGCGAGTTTGGATTATCAGGGATTGATTTTGACGAAGCCGCACTAGCCTACAACGAGTATCGTAGAAAGCACAATTACCTTTTTCCTGAGGATGTTAAGAACATACGCGAAAAATACGCTTTAAATCAAAAATCATTTTCCCGTCTTATAAACTCCGGCGAGAACACGATCCACTTATATGAAAAAGGCGGGCTTCAGGACGGGGCGCATAACGAGATTATCAAGCAAGCGGAGAATCCGGAAGTTATGAAAAACCTGTATGATGATAATAATGACGCGGTAACCATGGATATAAGGCAGGCCTTTGAAGAAAAATTAAAGGCGCTTCTGGAAGAAAAAAATAAAAATAAAATGCGCGAAATCATTCAGTCGGCATTTGACTTCAAGCAGGATATCTATTGCGGTTACAAAAAATTCGATATTGAGTACTTCATTAATTTCATGCTTACAATCCTTGGCTTTTACAAACCACTTTCAACCACGCATATGGGCAAAATACCATGTTATCTTGATTTTTTGAAGTTCAAAAATGAAGGGGTTTCATTTACGGGTTGTAGATATGTGGTGGGAAAGTATGGTCCATTTTTAAATGATTACTCAAAGTTATTTTGTTTTTTAAAGGATTCCGGCGTGGTAGACTCTGATATTGATATTTCGGGTTCCGGAGAGATATATGTCCCGTTAAGACAACCGGATATGAGCGTTTTTTCGAAAAAAGACGCCGATTTGATAAAGGAAGTTGCCTTGAAATTGGGCCCTATGTCAACGCAAGCTTTGAAAAACAAGACACATAATGAGTTCCCGGGCTGGGACGAAAACAAAATCGGACAGCTTATATCTTTTGAAAATGCAAGAAACGTAAGACTTTAAACATTTACAAAGACAATTATTGTCGAAAAAAAGAAACAATATTGGAGCTTAAACAAAGTGGTAAAAATTAAAAGCATTTATTTTTCATTGATAATTGTTCTATTCATATTATTCGCGTCCTTTGACGTCGTTTTCATGAAAGGCACTGCAAATCACAGCCTTGCCGTAATCTACGCGGTTATTTTGTCGCTATTAGGCTACGCCATGCGTGACGTCAGGATGCAAAAGAAACACGCTTTAGGGGCCATGTTTCTTGCACTGTCGCTTATTATGGCATCAGCCGCGCAATACATTTTTTCCTTCCATATCATACCTGCCGTCTGGATATCGCTGCTGTTTTTAGCCGCGGCTTTCGTGTTTATTATTGTCTCGCGATATTACCTGCCCGATGACACCGGGGTACATGATCTGAAATTTACCGTTACAGAAGCAGTGCTGCTCGGGCTGGTGCTGGCGTTTGCGCTGTTCTTAAGGCTCTATAAATCAGGTGAAATACCGCCGGGAATCTGGTTTGACGAGGCGCAGAACGGCAATGAAGTCATAAGGATATTGAACAACAACCCGCTTGAAATTTTTATCCCGCGGCTTACCATGATGCCGGCCATGTACTTTTACATTGCGGCGTTCTTCACAAAATTGTTCGGGGTAAACATTGAGGCGTTAAGGCTTGTATCTGTTTTTACGGGAGTATTAAGCATAGCGGCTTTTTATTATCTTTGCAGGCACATATTCAGGGACTTAAACCTTGCGTTTGCGGGCGCTTTTTTGCTGGCAACATCACGGTGGCACATTACATTTTCCAGGGTGGCATTTTTAGGCATGCTTACGCTGCTGCTTGTGATAACCTGTTTTTATTTTTATCTTAAAGCTTCAAAGGAAGGCGGAAAAAGCCATGCTGTTTTCTCGGGTGTTTCCATGGGGCTTGCCCTTTATACTTTCAGCGGGGCCAATTTCATACCCATAATCATAGTTTTTCACCTGTTGTTTTCATTGTTTAACCCGAAGGACAGCTGCTTCAAAAAACGCCTCTTTTCCGGCTTAATTGTCCTGACTGTGGCGGCAGTCATAGCCGCGCCTCTCGCTGTTTACGCCTTGAAGAACCCGGATATATTTTCGAAAAGGTTCAAGGACTTGACCATCGCCAATGACATAGAAAATGAAAAAAGCCTTATGCCTTTGCTTAAAAGCGCCGGAGAGCACCTTCTGATGTTCAACTTTGAAGGGGATTATAACGGCAGGCATAATCTTTATAAGAAACCAATGCTCGATATGGTCACAGGGGTGCTGTTTGCCGCGGGTTTATTCGCGGGAGCCGCGGGGAGAGGCAGCCTGTTTTATTTTCTTTGGTTTTTTATCATGCTTTCCGCCGGTATTGCGACCATAAGCATAGAAGCCCCCCAGTCATACAGGATCATAGGGATCCTGCCCGTGGTCTATATTTTTGTACTTTTGCTCATTAAAAAAATGAAGGATGCCCTGTATCTCATAAATAGATCAGCGGGGGCTTTTAATATATTTTTCTGCGTACTGGTGTTTTCCGCGGCCGGGATGAATATTTACCAGTATTTTGTCCTTTACCCGCGCGACAAAGCCACGTACCTGTCTTTTTCGCCCGAAGCAAACGCAATAGCGGGCTTTATCAGGGATAATTCGGAAGCATATCTTATATATGTCACCAAGGCTGACAAACTGTACGGGTTTTACCCGTGGGAACAGAAAATCATATGCGATTTTGTAAATTACCGGGGGGCCGCTTTTGAATACTTAAAGGATGACAATACGGCCAATGAAACGGTGCTGGGCAATAAAAGGGGGGTCATCATGCTGCTTAGGCCGTCTGACACGGGCATGATCGCGGTATTGGATAAAGAATACCCCAAAGCAATAAAAAAGGAATTTGCCAACAGAGTTACTGACGAAA
>CALAOR010000091.1 GCA_937889595.1 uncultured bacterium | reverse complement strand
TCTTCCGATCTGTCTCGGACTGAAAGCCGCGTTAAGTGTAGCCGCGTACCAATCAGTACCGGCTGCGGCAAAAGAATTTTCCGCCATGAATAAAAATATAACCGGAAAAATGACGACACAAAAATATTTTTTTACCGCAGCCATCCCAAACTCCTTTTAGTTGCTTAAAAATATTGATTTGGACTTTTTGCTCCCGTTAATAAATCCTGACAGCGTCAGTTCGTCAAGCGCCTAAAAAGGATACCCTTTCCGGCTGCGCCGGTCGTTAGCCCCCGTAACTTTTTCCTCCCACGCATCAACCATCATTTCATAAGATAAGAGTATTTTATCATAGTAAAAAATATTAAAAAAGGGGTATTAAAAAAGGGGTCAGGTCTTAACCTGACACCTGACAAATTCTTAATTTCAATGATTTTATACCATTTAACCATAACCTTCAATATTATTCTTTTCAGGTGTCAGGTTAAGACCTGACCCCTTTCCTATTTATGTCCGTTGAAGCTTGCTTGTCCGCCGTCTCGTCCGCCGTAGCTTTAGCGGAGGTGGAAGGTTTGCCGAAGGCGGAAGCGAAAACGGAAAACCGGATTATTCCGGGTTTCTATAGATAAAAAAATGGACGGCCAAATAAGATTAACAGATGGTTTGGAAACTGCTGACGTGATACGTATATTTATTATTGACAATCACTTAAATGGGTGACACTATTTTCTTTTATGATGATGGTGCAGAATGGATCAATAAAGGCCAGGACAAATAAATGTCAAGGGCCCTGTAACATTTCGTTACAGGGCCCTTAATTTCTATTGCAAATTCACCGCACTAGGGCATATTTATTACAGTGTTCACCATTGTGATCGAAGCTACAAGGCTCAATGCCCTGCCGTTCAAAACCGTTGTAACGAGATTGCCGGCTGTGGAAAAAGTGATTCCTGCTCTGGAAATTATAGTTCCTGCCATGGCGCCTCCGCCTGTTCCATTAATAGTTGCCGCGCTGCCTACCTGCCAGTAAACATTTTTGGCCTGCGCGCCGTTCACAAGAATAATACTCCGGGGCTGCACGGTTGTTCCTACGGTCAGCGCCGATGCCATCTGAAATACCCAGACCGCTTTCGCCTTGCCCTGCGCGTCAAGAGTAAGATCGCCTGAAGTTATGCCGAATGCTCCTGCCGCTGCCGTATAGACGCCCGGGGCCAGAACTAAATTCCCCAGTTCGCCTGCGCCCGGATCTGTTCCGCCGGGAAGCCCGGCGAGAAAGTTAAACGCCGTTGTAGCGTCGGCCAGTGCCTGCTGGGCTATAGCAAATTTTTTCGCAGTGCCCGGAGGAGGCGGCGCTGTGAATATTGTTCCGGTTACCCCTCCTATATTAAGCGTAGTTTCAGTATATATATCCCCGTTGGAATCGTGGAATCCGGTTATCAGGGTGGAAGCAGCAGTGGTCCCAAGATTCCCATTGATCAATGTATTGATCCCCTGATTGGTCACACCTGCGTTGCCTCCAAAAGCAGCAAATGTCCCTGCCGATCCGATATTTACCACAGGGTTCGTCGGCGCCGGCGTAATTCGCGGCGTCATAGTAGCGGTCACAACAGGCAGTATTGTTCCTCCAGGAGTCGGGGTTTTTTTATTCCCGTGAAATGTGCCGTGTTTGTCATACCCATTCTTGTCACACCCATCCCTGTTATATCCGCTTTTGTCATACTCGTCCCTGTTATACCCGTCCCTGTTATACCCGTCCTTGTCATATCCGGACTTGTCATACTTTCCTTTATCAGTACCCCCCTGTGCCGCGGAGAGAGACGATACGGTCCCCATTTTTGCGGTTTCAGTCGCCAGGGGATTCTGTTTGGTACATCCGTTTACGGCGAAAAATACAAGCCCCGCAATTGCGCTGAGAATTAACACCCATCTAAATACTTTTTTTGCTCTTTTATACATCTTTTCCTCCTGTTTCAAATTTTATATTACATCGCGCAACTGTATGACTGTTTTATCGGGTCTGATATTTTTTGTCCGACATAACATACTCAAGAGCTTATCGCGAATAATTCCGTTTTTGCGGGCCCGTTATCCACGCAGAACTATTACACAGAAAAGCATAATTTGTATGTGCATGCATTCCGCTTTTTACCGACTTTATTCGGCAGACAAAACAGGAGTGGTTAATGGTGCCAGTAGAGTAGAACACAGGCGCAGTTTCAGGGCTGTTCCCGGACTTTAGCCGCACGCGGCTGATTCATCCCACAACAGTTGCACTATTTCCTGCATCCTCTCATCAAACCGTAGTTGAGGTTTTCCCTCATACGGCTTTCCGATAGCGATTCACCTAAAGCACTTCGAAAGATTCTCAGCTTTTCAGGTATTCTATCTTCAGCGGTCTTACTAACCATAGAACGTCGGTTACAAATTTATTCGTAAATATACTTCTTCTGTATCCGCTTTCTTTCTGGTTCCGCCTGATAAATTTCCTGACGCCATCGCTAAATTTCCGCGTTGTCAGGCAGCTTTATCGCTATGGATTACTCCTCAACGATATGCATCATGCTTCACAGCTGTAAGATTTTACTGTGTTTGGAACGTTTCATCCAAATAGTGTCGAGTGTCAGACCTCACAAATAGCTTTTATATTTTTTACTTTTCTTTTCCATACAAGAGCCTTGCCAAATATAAATTTCATCGAAGATAAAAGCTATAAGTGAGGTCTGACCCAATTTTTCCATTCACATATACCATCCAAATTGTATTTGACAACGCATCTGCGTTTGGTAGTATGTTGAATAGTGCGGTAGCTATCGTATATGGGAGGCTGTATGAACAAAAGACTAATTGGTGGTATGTGCATTATATTATGTTTGGTTTTAATGCAAGCGTGCAGCAGAAAGAGTCATGTTACCCAACCTGTTGAATTTCAGACAACGCAGTCTCCAACAATTACATCAACAATAATAACCAACACCTGGACGTTAACGGCGACTCGGACATTTTCAGCAACAATCACTTTATCGGTTGTTCCGACTTGTACAGCAACTTATGCTTTAGTTGAATCATTCACGCTGACTTGCACGCAGCAAATTACGCCAACGTGGACGCCAACGGTCACATTGACGCAAATTAATACGCAAACTGCAACTCCTGTGCTGACACAAACCGCAACAAATACAGCAACGCAGACCACACAAGTAAAAACTGTATTTGCCGGTGGGCAATGTATCAACAATTTAGCTGACTCTCCATGCTATTGGGTAAATGGAGTTAAAATTAATTTGCCAGGTGACGGAACTACAAATTATGGAGCTGTCTTTTCTATAGCGGTTTATAACGGCACAGTATATTCAGCCGGGGAGTACTCTAATAATGGCAGGACCATACCGTGCTATTGGGTAGGAAATACCAAAATCGATCTTGATGACGGATTGTCTAGTGTTGGGCATGCGATGTCGATTACGGTTTCGGCTGGGGTTGTATACATAGGAGGTTACTATACCGACGATTTGAATTATTCTTTTGTGCCGTGTTATTGGGTGTCATCTGTTCGTACGGATCTACCCAGGGTGGAGCCTTATTCGGCAGCTGTTCTTTCTTTATTTTTATATGAAGGAATAATTTATACAACCGGTTCGTATTCGGATGTTAGCCAAATCCTGCCTTGTTACTGGGTAGGTACAACAAGGGTAGATTTACCAACTGGGGGTAACTTAAACGGCTCTGGAGAATCGATTGTAGTTTCGGCTGCAACACCTTACATTTTGGCAAGATTCGATAATGTCGGCACGACTATGCACAGTTATTGGATAGGTACCTTAAGAACTGATTTTAACGCAACCCAGACAAGGGCTTTGACTCTGATGGATGGAGTCATATATATAGCAGGCTCGTATCCCAATATGTCAGTCGAGAATGCTTGCTACTGGATGAACTCTGCCAGAGTTGATTTGCCGGGAGATGGAACACATCGATCCACAGCTATGTCAATTTATTTATCAGATAACACGGTGTATACCGGCGGCTTATATAATGATGGAACAAAAAACATACCGTGCTATTGGACAGGAACAACAAGGACAGATATTGGAGATGGCATACATAGTGCAGCAGTACGGGCGATTGTTGTTCAATAGCAGAGCAGAACACAAGCGTGATTCAAGAGCTGTTCGCACGCGTCTAATTTACTACGGCTTCCATCAGTCATTGCGGACAAAATACCCACGGCGGGCGGACACTTGGGACGAGTGTCGAGTGTCAGACTTCACAAATAGATTTTATATTTTTTGCTTTTCTTTTCCATACAAGAGCCTTGCCAAATATAAATTTCATTGAAGATAAAAGCTATAAGTGAGGTCTGACCCCTTCCACCCATAAGATTAACAGATGGTTTGGAAACCGCTGACGTGATACGCATATTTATTATTGAAAATCACTTAAATGGGTGACCCCATCCATAAATATTAATACTTTACAGTTAATACTGTTTTTCATCCAAAAATTAAAACACTTTATTTTATTGGTGTTTTATTCATCCAGGTCTTTGGTCAAGATACGGTCTCGGTCCGGGGTCATTTGCGACGAGTCTCCACGTTTCGCTAGCTTTAAATACATGAAACTTATTTATAAACAAATCTGTCATAAGTAACGAAAGCGCGAGGAAAATATTAGGGAGGAATGATATGAATAAAAAAACAGCAAATTTTACCACGGTTAAGCTCTTTGTCTTTACGGCCCTTTTGTCCATAATATCGATTAATGTTTTTGCAGGCTTTGTAAACCCCGCTTTTGAGACAGGAACTTTAGCAGGATGGACCTCTGCCATTGGTTACGGCAGCAATGTTGTTCAGATGCCTAGAGTCGAGGTCATGCTCCCGGGGATTGCGCCGCATACGACCGGGACGTTATGCGCAGGAGGTTGCCTTAACGAGGTGCATTCGGAAAACTATTCTTTACGGCTTTTTTCCGGAAGGGGAGACGCCGGTGGGGGCGCGCCTCAAGACTGGGCGCGCGTAGAGCAGAACGATATAGTACCCACAAACGGCAACGCATGCCTTTCTTTCTGGTACGCCATGGTTTTAACCAACAAACATTATATAGACGACGGCATGCCTCAGGATGACGCTTATGTAACGGTGGAAGTGCTGGTCGGCGGAACGGTTGTAGTGACCCAGTCTTTTAATTATTTTTCAATGATGGCTATAGCTACCGACGACGGCGCGATAGCCATGGAAGAACCCGATTCTGTCTCTGGGGGCATCGGCGATATATATGTGCATTTGCCGTGGACCCAGTTTTACATTAATCTTAACGCCTACGCAGGCATGCCTGTTACGATAAGGTACACTGCTTACGGATGCAATCAGGGAGGGCACAATTGTTACAGTTATCTGGACGACATTAACTGGAAGCCGTGTCCTGATGCAGATATCATGGTTACGAGCTCAAATAATCCTGCAGGAATCGTGCAGTCCAACGAAAACATAACCTATACCCTGTCCTATACGGTTCCCGCCGCCTCGGCAGGTATTCTTGGAGTGAAAATCTGCGACACTATTCCGGCGGGGACATCCTATGTTAATAATTCAGCCACGAGCAATCCGTTTTATAAATCTGTAACCGTAGCAGGAGGAGTCATATCCTGGGACATGGGTTATGTACTGCCCGGCTCAACCGGGACGCTCACATTCAGCGTGACGGCGAATACTGCCGGTACCGCGATTAACAACTCTGCGTCGGAGACTGATTTAATGACCGGCGGGATCATATCAAATACCGTATCAAACATAATTATCGAATACTCACCGTCACCCACACCTACAGTTATCCAAACGCCGACGGCCACTCCGACAATGACGGTATCCGTATTGTATTCGGCCACGGCGACGTACACGCCATGCTGCTTCGGTACACTGACGCCGACTTTTACAAAAACCGCCACAATGACATGCATGCTTACCGCGTACTCGCTCACCGCGACGTTCACTCCGACAGCAAATATGACACCAGCGGTGACGCCGACACTGGCTCCGCCGTGCAAAAAAGTGGTGATACTGTTTAACAACGTTTTCAACCCTGAAAACCCTGAAAATAATAAAAAGTACCGCATGGTGTTCGACAACACGGATAACGACACCATAAAGGTGAAGGTATTCAACAAAAAGACGGTCTGCGTCAGGACTTTACTGAATACAAAGACGGCGCAGGCCGGCTGGATGCATGTTGAATGGGACGGCAAGAACGACAAAGGAGCAAATGTGGCGAGCGGTATATACATTGTCGTGATAGAAACGAACTGCTATACGGCAAGGGAAAAGGTGGCTGTAATACGCTAGTCAGCTCTTATCCGGCGAAGGAGTTTAGGAAAGGGGTCAGGTCTTAATATATGACCTGACCCCTTTCCTAATACAAGAGCCTTGCCAAATATAAATTTCATTGAAAATAAAAGCTATAAGTGAGGTCTGATAATATGTTAAGTGTTCAATAAAATGCACGTGCGTCCCAAACTTTTGTTAAAATAGTTGTATCGAGCAACAAAATAACAAAGGAGGAAGCGCACATGCATTATGTCGGTGTTGACCTGCACAAAGAACAGTCATGGTTTTACGTTTCAGATCAAGAAGGCAAAAGACTGATCAGTAAGAGTATACCAAATACGGACGCGGAATTGAAACAGATATTTGACATCATCCGAGGGTATCGCGCTCCATGGTGTCTGAAATGCGCTTTTAGCGCGACTTTGAGGGCTTGATTAGCGGACATCCGGGTCCAAAATTATCATGCAGGCAGGCTTAAGTCCTGCGCTGGGATGGGGGAGTGCCATGTCCGTTGAAGCTTGCTTGTCCGCCGTCTCGTCCGCCGTAGCTTTAGCGGAGGTGGAAGGCTTGACGAAGGCGGAAGCGAAAACGGAAAACCGGATTATTCCGGGTTTCTAGAGATAAAAAAATGGACGGTCGAATAAGATTAACAGATGGTTTGGAAACCGCTGACGTGATACGTATATTTATTATTGACAATCACTTAAATGGGTGACCCCTTCCACCCATATTTATCAACTATTAACTCGAGGTCTGGCACCAACATTTATTAAACAAATTTAACAACCGCCCGCTTCCCCAACCCTTTCGCCACTTTGTAGAGCGTATCGACCGTCATATTCTGCGAGCCCTGTTCCATGAGGGAGACCTTTTGCTGAGGCAGATGAATCCTTTTGGCAAATTGCTTTTGTGTAAGATTTTCTGCTTCCCTTATCTTATGTATCTGTAGTGCTATATCAAGCCTTAAGCCTTCCTCTTCATACGCTTCCCTGAACTCAGGGAGCTTAAGCTTCTTTTCAAGGTCCTTTTTAAAAAAGTCCCTGCTGAATTTTGTTTTTCTCATGTATTTCTCTCCTTTTGTCACAGATCAATCTCTCCGGTTTTTACTCTTCTTTCAAAATCAGCCATTCTTTTTTCTGCTGTCTCTATATCTCTGTTCTTCAATTGCTTCGTCTTCTTTTTAAACCCGTGCAGCAGCACTATATTCCGGCCTGTGCAAAAATAATAAAGTATTCTGAACTGGTTCTTGCTTAACTCAATCCTTAATTCCCGTATCTTTCCCCTGACAGTATCCGTCAGCGGCCTTACTGCCTTTTCTCCAAACTCGGCAAGCATGCTTATATTCCGCATGACTTTTGCCTGTTCCTTTATATCCAGTGTTTCTATGAACTCGTGTACCGGGCTTTTATCATCCCTAACTGTATAATAGTATCTTATATTAAACATAACCCCTCCATATGTTCATATAATACACCTTATAAGGTGTAAAGTCAAGTTGTTTATTCAGTTTTATTATTCAAAAACCTGCATTTTATTTTACTATCGCCAATTTCCCCCATTTTTTTACCTTATCACTACCTGATACAATTTCAATGCTGTATATGAACACCCCACTTGCGGAGCCTTTACCATTGTTATTATTTGTATCCCAATATAAAGAATTCCATCCCATTATGGCTTGCTGGTGAAGCTTGCGTACTTTTTCCCCGCTGACCGTATAAATTACAGCATCTACATCCGAATCCCTGCATACCCTGTAAACAATATGCGTATCATATTCTGAAGGACTTGGGAAAGCTCCTTTTAATTCAAAACAAAAAGGAAATAAAGTAGAAGGGTAGGGGTTAGAAGGGTAGGGGTCAAACCTCGAGTTAATAGTTGATAATCTCTTCCTTTTACTGTTTAAGAACACTATGTATTTCTGATATTCACTTTACTTCTCAACTATTAACTCGAGGTTTGACCCCTACCCTTAGTTAAAGGCCTAACCCCATCTCTTTTCTTAACACATTTAAAGTATGCTCCCGACCCCATTATTTCCCTTAAAAAAACTCCCCGAACGCGTTCTTCAGTGCAGCTTTCTTTTCCTCTATACTTTTGAGCATCTGATGGTCCTTTTTCAAATATTCAGCCGCTTCAAAACACAGCCATCCCTGCGGGTACTCGTACATGCCGCAGTAAAGTTCGCCCAAATCCTTCCAGGCACCGGTCACTTTTGGTTCTTTCTTAAGGGCCGTAAGGAAGCTTTCAAGCGCTTTGTCCGGCTCTCCGGCGGCAACGTAGGCATTCGCCTGCATTATGTCTATCATATGGCCGTACTTCAGGCCTTTTTGGTCTATCGAGGCAAGTTCCTCGGTCGCCTTAAGCGCCCCTTCTTTGGAATCATACTTAAGGTTGTTTATAAATACGCTTGACCTGCTGTCTTCCTTTATATATGGCACCACCAGTTTGGTAAGGTCCCCGTTTTTTTCGCCTGATAATAGTCCGTAATTAATGGAACAAAGCAGCGCGTCAAATGAATTCCCTCCGGCAAGTGCCCGGACAATGAATTTTTTTGCGGTGATTTTTTCTTTTTCCGTATCAATGGGCCTGCCGCTGAAGACCCTGTCCGTTATCGCACCTAAAGCATCTCCGGTTTTAAACGTAATCACCATTGATTTCAGCTGTTGCGCCGCGCTTTTGTCCGTTTCCTTTACCGAAAGGAGCTTGTATTTTTCAGTGACCTTGTTTGAATTCAGGTGATAAATAAAGTCCATTGACTCCGGCAGGGTTCCATTTTCAGCTATATGGTTCTTAACATCCGGATGCGTTTTAATCTCGTAACTTAGAAACCTCAAAAAATCCCTCTTAACTCCGCCGAGCTTGTATTTGGAAGGGCTGTACGAAGCGAATTCTTTTTTGCTGTCGAGAACAAAATGATATACACCGTCTTTTTCTGACGCCGTTATAGACGTCTTCGTAAGTTGTAAAGGCACGCCAAAAAGAATTTCCAGTTCTCCCGGATTGTACTCAGCCAGATCCACTCCGGCCGCCCCCATGACCTGAGCCAGGTACATCCTATTCTGTCCCTCTGAAATAAGGTAGTCCGTTACGCTGTAGATCGGCACGCGGAAATAACTTTTGCCGGTATCAGAGCTCCTGTAAACGTAATCGTCCTTAAAATCGTAAAAAACAACGCTCTCTCCGTCCGCCACCCGAACGGCGTCGGGCCATAATTGCACTTGGATGGTCCCCTCTGTATCCTTCGGCTTTTCGCCTTTGATCTTTTCCACTTTTTTTACGTCTTCAGGCGTGTATTTTCTGGAGTAAGAATATTCCAAAGAAGTACCGCCTCCGGCAAAAACCGTCAGTGGAAACAAAAAAAGAAACATAAAAACTATAACAACATATTTTCTAAACATTCATCCATCCCCTTTTAGCGCAATGCGCCTTTGTTATTAGTGTCGAGTGTCAGACCTCACAAATAGCTTTTATATTTTTTACTTTTCTTTTC
>CALAOR010000090.1 GCA_937889595.1 uncultured bacterium | reverse complement strand
TGGTCCAGTGAGCCGCTTTCGCCACAGGTGTTCCTTCCGATATCTACGCATTTCACCGCTACACCGGAAATTCCAATTACCCCTCCTGCACTCAAGCCAAGCAGTATCAAATGCGGTTGTATAGTTGAGCTATACGATTTCACATCTGACTTATTTGGCAACCTACAAGCCCTTTACGCCCAGTGAATCCGGACAACGTTTGCTACCTCTGTATTACCGCGGCTGCTGGCACAGAGTTAGCCGTAGCTTATTCTACGGGTACCGTCAAGCAACAAAGATATTAGCTTTGTTACACTTATTCCCCGTCAAAAGAGGTTTACAATCCGAAGACCTTCATCCCTCACGCGGCGTCGCTCCATCAGGCTTTCGCCCATTGTGGAAAATTCCCTACTGCTGCCTCCCGTAGGAGTCTGGACCGTGTCGCAGTTCCAGTGTGGCCGAACACCCTCTCAGGCCGGCTAACAATCGAAGCCTTGGTAGGCCATTACCCCACCAACTAGCTAATTGTACATGGGCCAATTCTCAAGCGACAGCTTATAAATAGAGGCCGCCCTTTAATAACAGCGCCTTGCGGCACCGTTACCACATCCGGTATTAGCTCCTCTTTCGAGGAGTTATCCCGGTCTTAAGGGAATGTTACCCATGCATTACTCACCCGTTTGCCACTAAACTACAATATTGCTACTGTAGTTTCGTACGACTTGCATGTATTAGGCACGCCGCCAACGTTAGTCCTGAGCCAGAATCAAACTCTCCAAAGAGCTATTATCTTGGCCAAGGCGAAACTCAATTTCTATCTCTCTGATAATTGGTAAAGAACAATTTTTATCCCTAAAGCCGCTTTTAAGCTGCTTTAGAGTGAATAATATCCCGTCGAATTTTATATCGGGAATTTTTGATAATTTTGTATCCGTGAACTGCTTCGGATTTGCTTTGGGTTCTCTTCGTTCTAAAAACTTATTTACTTTATTATAAGTTTCTTAAAACATCAAAAAACAGCAAAAAATATCCCTATTTAACTTTTGGCTTTTTAAAGAACCTGTGGTTAACTTTTGGTTTTTCTTAACCGTGAATAGAATATACCAAATCTGCAAGATTCTGTCAAGCAAAATTCTAATTTATTTTCAAATTATTATTCGCCTTATTTCATCGCTAAAAATTCCCTTATTTCACGGGCGTTTTTGGGCAATAAAAAATTCCGTGTTACGCAACTTTTATTTACTTCGCGTCTTCACGGAAACATTTCTTTCATTCCGTATTTTTGTCTAAATTCACTGATTCTTTTTAAGAGCGTCTCGATTTTCTTTCATCGAAGTGGATACAGTATAACAAAAAACAGGAACGTGTCAACAACCAAATGCATTTATTTTAATAATTCTTTTTGATGGAATTTAACTTATTTTTCAACAGCCACGGGCTCAAATTCCTTGCCCGCGTCATTTATTGCGCCCAAAACTTTTCCGGTTTTATAACGCATGGCATATTGTTTTTCGCCTGATTCATAATACATGGTAAAATTGCCCTCCCTGAGCCCCGCTTTATAAGTTCCTGCAAGTTTCATTGTTCCGGTGTCGTACAGCTCAATATAATCCCCTTCTATCTTATTGTTGACATATTTGCACGCCACATTGTTCGCGCCCGATTCATAATTTTTAATATAATCCCCTTCTTTTGAATCATTTTTATAAGTGACTGTTTCCGCAATTTCGCCGTTATTATAATACGTCTTCCATTCCCCGTCTTTCCTTCCCGCGTTATACGCGCCTTCTTTTGAAAGTTTTCCATCCTTAAAATAAGCCTTAAAAGGGCCGTTTATCCTGCCTGCTGCGTAGTTCTCTATTGCCGATGCATTGCCGGCATTCCCCGAAACGGAAAAATACCAGGTGTAAGCACCGTCCACTATGCCATTCCTTAAATATTTAAAAACAGCAAACCTGTCGTTGCCGTCAATGTTTGTGGTTATCTTAACATCTCCGGTTATAGTAACACCCTGCATGGAGGATCTGTTCCCGTTTACATATGTCCACTGCGCAACCTTTGTTACACCGTCGTAAAAAACCTTTGAATTTTCTGTTTGAACGGCTGTCATCCCGGCAAAACAGGAAACGGTTAAAAGCGTAAGGATAAGAAGGACCGTTATTTTCTTCATTGTTGTCTCCTTTAGTATGTATGGTTAATATATGGTATTATAACATTATATTGGACGTGTTCAAAGGGGTTTTGGTTGACAATTTTTGGGCCCCTAACGGTTTTCGTAGAGAGACTGCTCCTGTCCGCTGGAGCTTTAGCGGAATCGGATGCTGCCTCTCATCGTTGGCCTTACGAAAAGGTGCCTGCGTCATAAAGACTGCGCCTGAGATTGGGTTTATTTACGCCTTTGGCTTTGGTTTTGTCGTATCAACTTTTGGGCTGATGTATACGTCCGGCTTAAATCCCATATCAACCTCACTTGCCATTAAGCCGCCCCGTATTCCCCAGTTTTCCTTGGGTATATCGTTCAGTATGATAAATATATCGGTTGGCTGGAGGTTGGTGGCGGATTTGCAGAGGTTCTTGACTATATCCCTGTATAATTGTTTTTTCATATCCTTAGTGCGGCCGCTATAGGCTAAAATCTCAACTATGGTAAAATTTTCATCCCTTCCGTCGAAATGTTCGGCGTCATACTCGCTTAACAACAATATCCTGTCGTTTACAGGTATCTTAAACGCTGACATCAACGCCAGGTGTACCCCGTCTAAAACAACCTTTTTGTGTTCCTTTGACTTTCCACCGCGCATGTGTACCTTGACTAAAGGCATTTGTTTTTCTCCTTTTGTTTTATATTCATCGCCGCTGCTTTTCGTAGAGCGGCTGCTCATGTCCGCTGAAGCTTTAGCGGAAGCGGAGGCTGCCGCTCATCGTTGTTTTAACCCGGCGATTCAATCCTGCGTCAGAGAGGCAGCAAGCAGCCTCTCTACTTTGCCCTTTTGAAGAACTCGTTTACATACTTCAGGTAGTAATTCACATCAAATATTCCGTCGAGTTCTTTAGGCTTGAAGTACTGCTTTACATCCTTGTCCGCCAGCAACGACGTAATAAAGTCCGGCGAATCCCCGTGCCATACCCTCATGGCATTGCTTTGGACTATTTCGTATGATTTCTCCCTGGATAAGCCTTTCTGGACGAGCGCAAGCAATAAACGCTGCGAAAAAATAGCGCCTTTTAAGTAGTGCAGGTTACGTTTCATGTTTGAGGGGTACACCTGCAGGCCTTCCATAACCCAGTTCATCTTATTCAATATATAGTGGAGCAGTATGAAACTGTCCGGCACGATTATCCTTTCAACCGACGAGTGGGATATATCGCGTTCGTGCCACAGTGTTATGTTTTCCATGGCAGCTATCGAGTTTGAACGGATAACCCGGGCAAGGCCCGTGACCTGCTCGCATACGACCGGATTTCTCTTATGCGGCATGGCTGAAGAACCTTTCTGGCCTTTTGCGAACGGTTCTTCAACCTCCAGTATCTCAGTGTGCTGCAGGTTCCTGATCTCAGTGGCTATCTTTTCAAGCGAACCTGCGGCAATCGACAGCACGCTCATCAGGTATGCGTACCTGTCGCGCTGGATGACCTGGTTCGCTATTTCAGCCCTGTTAAGTTTCAGATGGTTCATAGCTATTTTTTCCACATCGGGCGGGATATTCGCGTAGTTGCCCACGGCGCCCGACAGCTTGCCCACCCTTATTTCCTCTTTTGCCAATTTGAGCCTTTCCAAATTTCTTTTCATTTCAAAATACCATACAAGGACCTTTAACCCGAACGTTATGGGCTCGGCATGCACATTGTGCGTGCGGCCTATCTGGACGGTATATTTGTGTTTTACCGCGACTTTTTTGAGCGTTTTTATGAACTTCTTGGTATCTTCCATGACTATGTCACATGCTTTAACCATGCGTATGGCAAATCCTGTGTCAACCACGTCTGAAGATGTGATACCCATGTGTATGTAACGCGATGACGGGCCCACGTGTTTTGCGAGTGATTCAGTGAAGGCGATCAAGTCATGCCTTGTGCGCAACTCTATCTCGTCTATCTGGGCCACGTTAAAAGCGGCTTTTTTCTTTATTATAGCGAGGTCTTTCCGTGGTATTTTGCCTTTTTTACCCCAGGCTTCGCATACCGCTATTTCTACGTCGAGCCAGGACTGGTACTTGGCTTCCTCGGTCCATAGCGAGCCCATTTTTTCGAGTGTGTAGCGTTTGATCATATTCTTACCCTCCCGTTTGTTTAGATACCGGTTGTTCTGATGAAGTTTTTAAGCCAAAAGCCAAGAGACAAAAGTTAAGTGAACCAAGATCAAGATAAGGCAAGTTGATTGAGTAAAACTATTATACCGTATTTTAAGTGTTTTGTCTTTAATTCTTTAAAACAAAAAGAACCAGAAGCACTAAACCCCTGGTTCTTTTCTTTACTTAAACACTTGCTCTATTATTTTAAACTTTTGTCTCTTGGCTTTTAGTTTACCTGCTTTACTTCAACCCTTCCCTCGCCACTATCTCGGCTATCTGCACCGCGTTTAAGGCGGCGCCTTTTCTTATCTGGTCGCCAGCCACCCATATGTTCAGGCCTTTATCGATTGAAAAGTCCTCCCTTATCCTGCCGACAAATACATTGTCCTTGCCTGCGGCGTTTAAGGGCATGGGGTATTTTTTATTGTGGAAATCGTCTTCCAGGGTTACACCCGGCGCTTTTGCGAGAAGTTCCCGGCATTCTTTGACAGTCAGCTTTTTCTCGGTTTCAATATTTATCGATTCAGAATGCGCCCTTAGTACAGGCACCCTGACCGTTGTTGCCGTGATCCTCATTTCAGGCGCATGCATGATCTTATGGGTTTCGTGCACTACTTTCATCTCTTCCTTGGTATACCCGTCCTCATAGAACACGTCAATATGCGGGATCACGTTAAAAAGAATCTGGTGCGCAAATTTTTCCACTTTTAGCGGCTTTCCGGCGGCCCAGTCCCTGGCCTGTTGTTCGAGCTCTGCCATGCCTTTTGCGCCTGCACCTGACGCTGCCTGATATGAGGAAACGATCAGCCTCTTGATCGTTGCCGCGTCATGGATGGGCTTTAATGGGACAAGCGCGATAATGGTCGTGCAGTTGGGGTTCGCGATTATTCCTTTGTTCCATCTGCAGTCTTCCGGGTTGATCTCCGGAATAACCAAAGGCACGCCTTCATCCATCCTGAACGCGGATGAATTATCTATCATAAGCGCTTTGGCTTCAAGTATGTCCTTTACAAACAGTTTTGAGATCGACGCGCCGGCAGACGCCAGGACTATGTCAATACCTTTAAAGGAATTCCCGTCCAAAAGCTCGACTTTTATGGCCCTTCCCTGATACTTCATTTCTTTCCCGACCGACCTCTCGGATGCAAGCAGTTTCAGGCTTTTAACCGGGAACTTCCTTTCCTGAATTATATCCAGCATGACTTCCCCGACCGCTCCGGTCGCGCCCATGATCGCTACGTTGTATTCTTTATTCATAACAGTACTCCTTTTATATTGCGGAATTCGGATTGCCCGTTACTTCACCAGCCCTGCCACAAAATCCCCCATCTCCATCGTTCCCATTCCCATTTTCCCTGCCGACATGGACTTTATCCTGCCCGAAGACAACGCCGCTGTTACCGCGTCGTCAATTGATTTGCCTATTTGGGGCTCGCCTATCGTGTCCATCATCATGGCTGCCGCGTTTATCGCCGCCAGTGGGTTTATAACATTTTTGCCCGTGTACTTCGGGGCCGAGCCGCCTATCGGTTCGAACATTGACACGCCGTCGGGGTTGATGTTCCCGCCCGCCGCGATACCCATGCCGCCCTGGATCATGGCGCCTAAGTCTGTTATGATGTCGCCGAACAGGTTCTCCGTCACTATTACATCAAAAAATTCCGGATTTTTTAGGAACCACATACACGTCGCGTCCACGTGCGCGTAATCCTGTTTTATATCCTCAAAATCCCTGTCACCCATTTCCTTGTGCGCCCTTACCCACAGGTCGCCTGTGTGCGTCAGGACATTGCACTTGTGGACAAGCGTCAGCATGTTCTTTTTATTGCGCTTGCGCGTAAGTTCATAAGCGTACTTTATGCACCTGTCGACTTCAAACCTGGAGTAAACCATGGTCTGCGTCGCTATTTCGTTCGGGGTCCCTTTTTTTACCACTCCGCCCATCCCCGTGTAAATACCGCCTGAATTTTCCCTGACAACCACAAAATCTATCTGTTCAGGCCCTTTGTCTTTAAGCGGCGTTTCCACATTAGGATAAAGCTTAACGGGCCTTAAGTTAATGTACTGATCAAGGGCGAAACGCAGCCTGAGCAGAATGCCGAGTTCGAGTATGCCCGGTTTTACGTCGGGATGCCCTATGGCGCCGAGGTAGATGGCGTCGGCTTTTTTTAATTCATCGATAGCCGAATCAGGCATCATCTCGCCCGTTTTAATGTATCTTTCCCCGCCGAAATCATAATCCACAAAATGCAGCCCTACGCCGTGCTTTTCGGCCGCGACTTTTAAAACTTTGATGCCTTCCGCTACCACTTCCGGGCCTGTCCCGTCCCCGCCCATTACCGCGATGTTATACGTTTTTCCCATTTCCGTTCTCCTTTAGAATTAGTCCCCGGTTGCAGAAACCTACAGGGCATGATTTATTTTATTTTAAACTTTGTTTTACCGTAAGCTATCAATCCTCCGGCCGCGACCAATTCCTGCATAAAACCCGGGATAGCCTTTACTTTGTATGTTTCATTCTTTGTTGTGTTTTTGATTACACCGTTATCCGCGTCGATTTCCACCACATCGCCTTCAGCTATCTTGGCAGAGGCTTCTTCGGACTCAAATATCGGCAAACCGATGTTGAATGAATTTCTGTAAAAAATCCTGGCAAAATCCTTGGCTATCACGCACGATACGCCTGCCGCTTTTATGGCTACCGGCGCGTGTTCGCGGGATGAACCGCAGCCGAAGTTCTTGCCCGCCACAATAATATCACCCTTGCCTACCTTGCCGGCGAATGTAATATCCGCGTCTTCCATGCAGTGCTTGGCCAGCTCCGCGGGATCGGATGTGTTTAAGTACCGGGCCGGGATTATAAGGTCGGTATCGACGTCGTTGCCGAACTTCCATACTTTGCCTGTGAATTTCATTTGTGGGCTCCTTTTGTTCTCTGTTCTCTGTTCTCTGTTCTCTGTTCTCTGTTCTGTGTTCTGTGTTCTGTTTTTTAAAACCCGGCTCTGTTATTTGGTTCTTCACAGAACAGAGAACACAGAACATAGAACAATCTATAAATCTTCCGGCGTCCCTATCCTGCCTAAAACCGCGCTTGCCGCGGCCACTGCCGGGCTCGACAGGTACACAGACGATTCCGTGGAACCCATCCGGCCGACGAAGTTCCTGTTTGTCGTGGATACGGCCACTTCGCCTTTGGCAAGTATCCCCATGTGGCCGCCCAGGCACGGGCCGCATGTGGGCATGGAAAATACCGCGCCTGATTTCATGAATATCTCAACCAGCCCTTCTTTCATGGCCTGGCTGTATATGTCCCTTGTTCCCGGGAATATCAGGCAGCGCACCCTGGAATTTACTTTCCTGCCTTTTAATATCTTTGCCGTTATCCTTAAGTCTTCCATTCTTCCGTTCGTGCATGAACCTATGACCGACTGGTCTATTACAACTTTGCCGAGCTTTGATACCGGCTTGGTATTTTCCGGCAGGCTCGGACATGATACGACAGGTTCTATCTTCGCGCAGTCGTATTCTATCACCTTTTCGTATCTGGCGTCCTTATCGCTTGTGTAGACTTTCCATTTGTGTTCAGCGCGCGCTTTGACATATTCCATTGTTGTTTCGTCGGGGTTCATGAGCCCCGCTTTTCCGCCGGCTTCAATGGCCATGTTTGACATGGTAAGCCTCGCGTCCATTGACATTTTATCTATTACAGGGCCTGTGAACTCCATGGCCCTATACAACGCGCCGTCAACCCCGATGTCTCCTATAGTATATAGTATCAGGTCTTTTGAGCTGACCCATTTATTCAGCTTTCCTTTATATACAAACTTAATTGACGTGGGAACTTTAAACCACGCCTTGCCCGTCATCATGGCAAAAGCCGCGTCAGTCGAACCTACGCCCGTGGCAAACGCTCCCAAAGCCCCGTAAGTGCAGGTGTGCGAATCAGCGCCGATAACCAGGTCCCCGGGCACAACCACTCCTTTTTCAGGAAGCAAAGCGTGTTCGATTCCGACTTCTCCCTGGTCATAATAATGCGTCAGTTTCTGTTCACGGGCAAAATCACGGAGTATCTTAGCCTGTTCCGCTGATTTAATATCCTTATTGGGCGTAAAATGGTCGGGCACCAGGGCTATCTTGGTCTTATCCCAAACCTTTGTGGCGCCGGAAGATTTAAATTCCCTGATGGCGATAGGGGCCGTGATGTCGTTGGCCAGAACAAGGTCGACATCGGCGATTATCAATTCGCCGGGTTCGACGAACTTCTTTCCGCTTTTGGCGGCGAGTATCTTTTCAGCTATGTTCATGGGCATATAAAACCTCCGATGTTTTGAGTTCTCTGTTCTCTGTTCTTTGTTCTTTGTTCTCTGTTCTTTGTTCTTAAATCAAATAACTTCGAACACAGAACACAGAACACAGAACAGAGAACAGAGAACAAACAGCCTTACTTCTTCTTCCCTTCAAACTTCCCCACCGCGTTCAAGTACGCCTTTGCGCTGGCCTCTATTATATCCGTTGAAACGCCCCTGGCTGTTATTTCTTTATCGCCTTTTCTTACCCTTATCGTCACCTCGCCCTGAGCTTCCTCGCCCTTGGTGATGGACTTTATCTGGTAATCAACAAGCTTTAGATCGGCTTTCACTATAGCGTTAATCGCCTTATATGTCGCGTCCACCGGGCCGTCGCCTGTGGATGCCTGCGTATACATTTTTCCCGCTTTGCTTATTTCAATGGTCGTTGTCGGTATTATCTTGCTTCCTGTTGCCGAGTAGATGGACTCCAGGTGATAGGTTTCCTTGCCTTTTCTTCCCTCGCCTTCCATCATGGCGATAAGATCCTCGTCAAAAACTTCCTTTTTTTTGTCCGCTATCTGCAGGAACTTGGGATAAAGCTTGGCCGCCATTTCAGCATCAGAGACTTTAAACCCGAGGTCAGCCAGCCTATGCGATATGGCGTGCCTGCCCGAACGGCTGGTCAATATCAACTCATGTCCCGGGATCCCTATTGTGGACGGGGTCATAATACCGAACGTCGATTCGTTCTTCAGTATCGCGTCCTGATGAATCCCCGACGCATGCGCGAACGCGTTCGCGCCAACGACTGATTTGTTCGGCTGTACAGGCATTCCGGTCAGGCGAGACACCATCTTTGAAGTTTTGTAAATTTCCTCTGTTTTAATATTCGTATCAAAGCCGTAAATATCGGCCCTGGTCCTTAACGCCATGACCACTTCTTCCAGGGCCGCGTTGCCCGCCCTTTCGCCAAGTCCGTTTATCGTGCACTCTATCTGCCTGGCGCCGTTCATGGCAGCCGCAAGCGAGTTGGCCGTGGCCATTCCCAGGTCATTATGGCAATGAACCGCGATTATTGCCTTATTTATGTTCGGGACCGTGTTCATTAATTTTTTTATCAGCGCGCCGAATTCCTCAGGCGTCGTATATCCCACGGAATCAGGTATATCCACTGTCGTGGCTCCCGCCTTTATGACCTCTTCCACAACCTTGCACAGATAATCAAAACCCGTACGGGTTGCGTCCATGGCCGAGAATTCAACATCGTCACAGAAAGTTTTGGCGTACTTAACGGATTCAACAGCGCGCCTTAAAACTTCCTCGTTTGTGGTCCTTGTTATAAACTTTACATGCTGCGGCGATGTGCCTATGAATGTGTGTATCCTGGGGCGCTTTGCCTTTTTAAGCGCTATGACGCATGCGTCAACGTCTTTTTTAACGGCCCGGCAAAGGCCGGCTATGATCGGTTTTTTAACAGCTTTGGAAATCTCCTGGACCGATTCCAGGTCACCGGGAGAAGATGCGGGAAATCCGCCTTCTATCATATCCACGTTCAATTTCTCAAGTTGTATTGCTATCTCAAGTTTCTCGGCTTTTGTGAGCGATGCGCCCGGTACCTGCTCGCCGTCCCTTAAAGTCGTGTCAAAGATGAATATCTTCTCGTTTTTCATAAAACACCGCCTTTCAATATTAGTGCTGGTTAATTCCGTTTCATTTAATCGTCATTGCGAGCCCTTCGGCAAGCTCAGGGTAGTGAGCCTGTCGAACTAGAGCAAGTTCTTCCGCGACGAAGCAATCTGGTCTAAATCAAAGCCTGCGGAGCGCCGCATTGCAAGAACTTAAGGCTTATCGGTAGAACTGAGATTGCTTGTCTTCGACTGAGCTCAGCCGAAGTCCGTCGGCATAAATAAAAATCGCCTCCTCGCAATGACAGTCTGCACTTTCAGGTTCCAGAGCCCGGGATTTAACCCGGGCTCTTTTCCCTGATTTAAAACATATATGATCTTATTTCTTTTTTCCTTTTTTTGCCGCTTTCTTCGCTGCTTTTGCCGGTTTGACCGCTGCGGACGCTTCTTTCTTTTCATTGAGCCACGGCATCATTTTGCGGAGCGCTTTTCCTGTGACCTCTATGGGATGGGTCGTGTCATTCCTCAGGAGCGCGTTGTATTTCGGCTTATTCGCCTGGTTTTCGAGTATCCATTCCGTGGCAAATGAGCCGTCCTGTATCTCGGTAAGTATCTTCTTCATTTCTTTCTTGGTCTCGGCCGTGATGAGCCTCGGCCCGCGCGTAATATCGCCGTATTTCGCGGTGTCGGAGATGGAATAACGCATTCCCGCTATCCCGTTCTCGTACATAAGGTCAACAATAAGCTTGAGCTCATGCAGGCATTCAAAGTATGCCATTTCCGGCTGGTATCCGGCTTCCACGAGAGTTTCAAATCCCGCCTTGACAAGCGCGCTTGTTCCGCCGCAAAGGACAGCCTGCTCGCCGAAAAGGTCTGTTTCGGTCTCTTCCTTAAATGTCGTCTCAATAATACCCATCTTGCCCGCACCCATACCCTTGGCATAAGCCAACGCAGTGTCTTTTGCCTTGCCCGATGCGTCCTGATATACGCTGATGAGCGAAGGAACGCCGCGACCTTCCTGGTACTGCCTCCTTACCATGTGTCCCGGGCCTTTAGGGGCTATCATGATAACGTCAACGTCCTTGGGCGGCGCTATCTGGCCGTAGTGGATGTTAAACCCGTGCGCGAACGCGAGGGTCTTTCCCTTTTTCATGCTGTCTTTGATGTGGTTTTTATAGATTGAAGCCTGCATGACGTCCGGGACGAGCATCATTATGATGTCCGCTTCCTGGGCCAGTTCTGTGGGCGTGTATATCTTGAATCCGGCGCTCACCGCGAGATCATAATTTTCCGAACCTTCGCGCTGGGCCACGATTACGTTAACTCCTGAATCCCTGAGATTCTGCGCGTGCGCGTGCCCCTGTGAACCAAATCCGATGATACCGACCGTCTTGCCTTTCAATACCGCCAAGTTAGCGTCTTTGTCGTAATAAACCTTGATCATTTACTTTCTCCTTTCGCTTCCTGTTTTTTAGTTTTCTTTGCCCGTGTCAGGGCGATTGTTCCCGTCCTTACCATTTCCTTGATGCCGAAACTCTCAACCATGTCGATAAACCCGTTTATCTTCTCGTCAGTACCTGTGACTTCGATGGTAAACGATTCGTTTGAAACGTCCAGAACCTTTGCCCTGAATATGTCGACCACTGTCATGAGTTCCTGTTTGCTTTTGCCGTCAACGCCGACCTTGATCAGGGCCAGCTCGCGCTGAATACATTTCTCAACAGACATGTCCACGACTTTGATGACGTCGATGAGCTTATTGAGCTGCTTGAGTATCTGTTCCAGCACGCCCTCGTCCCCGCGCGCCACAATGGTCATGCGCGACATGCTCTCGTCCTCTGTCTCGCCGACGGCGAGGCTGATGATGTTAAAAGCGCGGCCGGAAAAAAGGCCGGCAACGCGGGCAAGTACGCCCGGCTGGTTCTCAACTGTTACCGCTATTATCTTTGTTTGTTCCATAGTTTTACTCCTTAACTTTCCCCTCCCTCTATGGGAGGGGATTAAGGGGAGGGTTATGCAGCGAATCCAATTAAACCCGTCCCCCCACCTGTATCCTCCCCCTCAAGGGGGGAGGAGAGATGCGGTTTATTTCACTAAAACTATCATCTTAAGCGAGCCCGCCGTCTATCATCGAATGCAGCGCGGCGCCGGTCGGGACCATGGGCCAGACGTTCTCTTCCCTGGATGTTTTAAAATCCATTATGACCAGGCCTTTGTGCGCGAATGCTTCTTTCAATGTCTTTTCAACATCGGCTTTTTTTTCTATCCTGTAGCCTTTTGCGCCGTATGCTTCTGCGAGCTTTACAAAATCCACGCTGTCTTCTATAAACGTTGAAGAGTAGCGCTTGCCAAAGAACAGCTCCTGCCACTGCCTTACCATGCCAAGCCATCCGTTATTTAATATAACTATCTTGACCGGGTAGTTGTATTTTACGGCTGTCGCCAGTTCCTGTATGTTCATCTGTATGGAACCGTCGCCTGCTATGTCTATGACCAGTTTGTCCGGGTTCCCTGCCTGTGCCCCTATGGCTGCTGGAAATCCGTAGCCCATGGTGCCCAGTCCGCCTGACGTCAAAAACGTCCTCGGCTTTTTGAATTTCGAGAATTGTGCGGCCCACATCTGGTTTTGGCCAACTTCTGTCGTGATTATGGCCTCGCCTTTTGTAAGCTCGGCTATTTTTTCCACAACATACTGCGGTTTGATCTCGGTTTCCGAATCCCTGTAAGTCAGGGGAAATTCCTTTGACCATTCTTCGGTTTGTTTTACCCAGTCCTTATGCTCCATCTTTTTTATCTGCGATGTTATTTCTTTTAATATGTTTTTCGCGTCGCCCACGACCGGCACATCCACTTTTACTATCTTGGATATGGACGTTGGGTCTATGTCTATGTGGATTATTTTCGCGTGCGGCGCGAAATCAGCCACCTTGCCCGTCACCCTGTCGTCAAAACGCGCGCCCACCGCTATCAATAAATCTGATTCCTGCACCGCGTAATTTGCGCAGCGCGTGCCGTGCATTCCCAGCATGCCCAGGTTGAGCTTGTGGTCCGAAGGGAACGCGTCCATGGCCATGAGCGTTGTGGTAACCGGTATTTCGGTTTTTTCAACGAGTTTCATGAGCTCTTCCGAAGCGCCAGACAGAACAACCCCGCCGCCCACGTATAAAAGCGGCCTCTCGGCTTTTTCTATCATCTCAACGGCTTTTTTTATCTGCAGTTTATTGCCTTCACATACCGGTTTATACCCGCGCAGGTTTGGATGCGACGGATACGACGTAAAATCCATTTCAGACGTAAAAACGTCTTTGGGAAGGTCCACTAAAACCGGCCCGGGTTTTCCCGTGGACGCTATGTGAAACGCGTTCTTTATCGTCTGCGCCAGGTCTTTTATGTCTTTTACTATGTAATTGTGTTTTACGATCGGCCTTGTGATCCCCGTGATGTCCGCTTCCTGGAAAGCGTCATTACCGATCAATGAAGTCGCTACCTGTCCGGTCAATGCCACCATTGGTATGGAATCCATGTAAGCGGTCGCGATCCCGGTCACAAGGTTTGTCGCGCCGGGCCCCGATGTAGCCAGGCATACCCCGACCTTACCAGTGGAACGCGCATAACCGTCAGCCATATGCGCCGCGCCCTGCTCGTGCCGCACGAGAACAAGGTTGATGGCTTTTTCAGCGTACAAAGCGTCAAAAAGCGGCAGGACTACCCCGCCCGGATATCCGAACACAATATCCACGCCTTCTTTCTTCAGGCATTCAAGCAATATTTGTGAGCCATTCATGTCAATCTCCTTGTTGTTATTTGATCCATCCGCTTTGCTCTGTTCAAACCGCAACCCCTCTCCGGGTTGGATTTGTAATTCAACTCAATCCAAAGGCCGTTCCGGTTGCCGGATGTTTGAAACTCCGAACTCCGAATTCCGAACTATTTCTTAAAGATCGCGCCGGTAGAAGCCGACGTCACCATCTGCGAGTACCTGTAAAGGACGCCTGACTTTATCTTAGGTTCCGGCTGAACCCACCCGGACTTTCTCTTTGCCATTTCCGCATCCGTGACAACCAAATTTATCGAACGCGCTTTTATGTCTATGGCTATTGTATCGCCTTCGCGCACTAATCCTATAGGCCCGCCTTCCATTGCTTCAGGAGATATATGTCCTATGGCCGCGCCTCTCGTGCCGCCGGAGAACCTGCCGTCAGTTATCAGCGCAACGTCCTTATCCAGCCCCATTCCGGCTATAGCCGCTGTCGGCGCAAGCATTTCTCTCATGCCCGGCCCGCCTTTGGGTCCCTCGTATATGATGACCACTACATCACCGGGCTTGATCTTTTTGCCGAGGATCGCTTTTTGAGCGTCTTCTTCGGACGTAAAAACCCTTGCCCTGCCCTCCCTTTTCATCATTTCTGGGGCGACAGCAGACTGTTTTACAACAGCGCCATCGGGAGCGATATTACCAAAAAGTATCGCGAGCCCGCCCTGCTGAGAGTATGCGTTTTCCGCGGTCCTTATAACATCGGTATTGCCATTTTCAGCGTTTTTTATAATTTCCTTTATCGGCCCGGCCACGGTCTTTGCGTCCATATTGATCAGTTTTATTTTTGAAAGTTCCTTCATCACGGCAGGGATGCCGCCCGCGTCATTTAAATCCTCGATATAATGCTGGCTTCCGTCCGCGCGCCTTGCGGGTGAGAGTTTGCACAGGTTCGGGGTCCTGCCTGATATTTCATTTATGGTCTTGAGCTCGAATTTCACGCCGGCTTCGTTGGCGATGGCCGGGATATGGAGCACTGTGTTTGTCGAACCGCCCAGGGCCACGTCGACAGTTATGGCATTCTCAAAAGCTTTCGTGGTCATGATATCCGACGGTTTTATGTCGTCCTTCACAAGCTGCATTATCTGCATGCCCGCGTCCTTGGCAAGCCGTAATCTTTCAGAATAAACGGCCGGTATAGTTCCATTGCCCGGCAGCCCCATGCCGAGCGCCTCGGTTATGCAATTCATGGTGTTTGCGGTATACATGCCCGAGCATGATCCGCATGTCGGGCATATGGAATCTTCCATGCATGCCAGTGTCTTTTCATCCAGTTTTCCATTGCTGTATTCGCCGACAGCCTCAAAACCGCCGGAGATAAGGTCAAAATTTTTGCCTTTGTATTTACCCTTAAGCATGGCGCCGCCGCTGATGAATATGGAAGGCACATTGACGCGTGCCGCGGCCATTAGCATCCCGGGAACAATTTTATCGCAGTTGGGTATAAAAACCAAGCCGTCAAAAGGATAAGCATTCGCCATTATCTCCACCCCATCCGCTATCAATTCGCGCGACACGAGAGAGTACTTCATTCCAATATGACCCATGGCAATGCCGTCGCAGACGCCGATGGTCGGGAATTCCATGGGGGTTCCGCCCGCCATGAGGATGCCGTCTTTTACGGCGCGGGCGATGGTGTTCAGGTGTATGTGGCCGGGGATAACTTCATTGAATGAATTCACAACCCCGATTATGGGCCTTTTCAACTGTTCGGTGGTATAACCGATGGCCTTAAAAAGCGACCTGTGCGGCATCCTTTCGATTCCTTTTTTCATCGCGTCTGATCTCATATTTTATCTCCTTTAAATGTTTTTCCGATGCAAATATTAAAAACTTTCCCTATACGCAGAAAACGTAAAGAGTATATCAAAAATCAAACTTTGGTTCAATGGAAAAAGCCCTTAAAACTATGGCTTTTTTTCTGTTTCACCATAAAAAGCCCTTTATATTACAGGGGTTTTACAGCTTCAACCTGAAGCCTCATCATAGGCATATTAATTAACTTATTTCCGGCCTGTTTTGTTGCTTTTGTAAACTTGTCAACGGCTTCGCTTATAAACGTCTCCCTTAGTGAAACCGGCACCAAATGCGTGTAAGGCAGCCACGTAGTCCTGAGCGTCCCACTTGTCCATGATAGTGCCCTCCTTACGGTTTTTTGTTTATTTATTTTCTTAAAACATTAACTTCCCCTCTCCCACATAGGGAGAAAGTCAGGGAGAGGGTACCCGCGTTTATCCCGCGCTTAAATCCCTCACCCCCACCTCAATCCTCCCCCTTCGAGGGGGAGGAGAAGTGCAGATAAGTGCATAAAAATATAGACCTATCACGGCGCTCGAAACCTTGTGTTTGGGGTTTATTACTTGGATTCCCGGGTTCCTGCGCCGTTGCTCGCCTTAGGCGAGTACGACTACAAGAAGCACGGTAAGAAGAAGTACTACCGGTAATACAGGTGTGGACGTAACTATGGCAGTGTTGCTTTTGATGTTAAAGCCGGTGTTCTTAGCCATTGTGCACGTCCTCCTTTGTATCTAATTTATAACAAAATAAAGTAATAAAGTCAAATAGTATTTAGAGCAAAAAAACTTAAGACTCAAATACTTAACTGTATTATTTTGTCAATAGCTTCAATCACTTCCTCCGAATATACCTTTCCTTCACCGATTAACTTGTCGGCAGATATTGAATAGTTGGGATTTAGTTCTATTGCTTTTTTATAATAAATTTTAGCATTATCAATGTCTCCATTTTTATAGTCGCAAATAGCTAAACCACAAAAAGCATCCGCCCTGTCAGGCTTCAAACCAATGGCAAGCTTAAAGTCATTGATAGCACTTTCTATTTTATTTAAATCAATAAAAAGATATCCCCGATTGTTATAAATTCCACTTTTTATTTGGTTCTCAGCCTTCAACGACAAAGCTTTATTAAAATCATTTAACGAATCATCGTATTTTTTCATTATATAATAAATAATTCCCCTAAAATTATACGCCTCAACAAAATTCGAATCCATTTCAATTGCACGTGCAATATCTGCAATCGCATCTTCAAATCTACTTTGTTTCGCAAGCACATTAGCTCTATTAACATAGGCAATTTTATATGTTGGAGATATTCTAATAGTGGTTGTATAATCTTTTAACGCTTTATCGTTTTCCTTTCTCGCAAAAAATAAATTACCTCTGTTGTTATAGCTAATATATGCGTTTGCATCTATTAATATTGATTTATCATAATCGTCCATCGCTTCCTTGTCCATTCCTTTTTCCACAAAGGAAGTACCGCGGCTACAGTATATGCTCCAATTATTCGGATTTAGATCAATAGCCTTAGAAAAGTCAATAATTGCCTTATCATCAAGTTTTATTTGATGATACATTAATCCGCGATTAAAATATCCAATTGAATCTTTTGGAGCTAATTCAATATATTTTGTAAAATCATTGATAGCGTCTTCAAAAAGCCCTTTTTTATTAAATGCATAAGCGCGATTATTATAAGTTATAGCATTATTTGGCGACAACTCAATCAATTTTGTACAGCTAGCAATTATTTGATCAAAATTACCAATATTCATAAAACGAGCTATCTCAGCTATCAAATACTCAATACTTCCATCGCTCTTATCATCATTCATTTTAGCAATTTCTTGTTGATCCTTAGCAATACAATTGTTTTTAAAATAAATTAGAAACCTTGTCCAAAAATCATTAGGGTTTTTTTTATATAATCGTTCGTATTTATCCAACGCCATACTCGAAAATTCAAAAACATTCGCCAAGTCATTTATATATGTAAAGATGCCAGCTTTTATTTCAGAAATTTCATATAGGTAGAAATCCGTGGAAATTCCTTTGATTGGATCCTTAATGTTGTGTTCTGAGAAATCAACTGGTAATTCAGCCTTTTCCGACCAAAACTTCGCACTTCCCGAAACTAAAATTTTTGATTTTTTGCCATTTCTAGATTCCGATTCAATCCTCTTCGCTAAGTTAATTGAATATCCTTCTGACTTATTATTGCCTGTTTTAGTATTGCAAAAATAAATCAACCCCTCGTTAATGCCAATTCCGATATCCCTCGGAAATAAATCCTGATCAATTCTATTTTTATTATAATCAGAGGTTCTCCATAACAATTTAATTGCCACAGCAAAAAGGATTGCATTTGTAACATCTCTTTTTATTACATTTTCCTCTGTTTCGTTTTTAGTTACGTCGTACGAATGTAATATCAAACATATTTGATCGCCCCTTTTATCTAATTCAAATACCGTATCTTGATAAATATGCAATTTAAGAAAACGGATAATCTTTTCAGCACAAGAATGGAATTGTTCAAGTATGTATGCGTATTCAATAGTTGATGTATTATTAGATATTTCAGCCGCATTCATAATATCGGCAAATAAGATAACCGATCTTATTTGTTTTCCTTTCGTTTCTTTCACAAATATGTCAATTTCATTTTCTTTCATATGTCCCCCTGTGTTTATGTAACTTTATCACATCTGCAATGTTTTTTCAACACCAACCAGCGATAATAAACTGCTTTTGAATCCAAAACATATAGTACATTTTATTATATAGCCATTTTTTAAAGTTCATACTTAAGTTTAATTGTCGTAATTATTTGTGAAATTTTATAAAATGTTTGACTTATGAATATTTTTTTAGTTTCCACAATCTGCTTTGAAATAATATGCTTAACTCCAAATAACGTTGGATGAATATACTTACAATATACTTTATAAAACGCTTTGTATTCAGAATCTTTTCCAAATAATTTTGCCAAGTCACAAATATTGGGGATTTTTTTTGTTCTATCAGGAAGAGTCTTTTTTATTTTTTTCAATTGCTCTTCATTTTCGTTTACTATTTTTTCGTCAAATTTTAGTGATTTTAATAACTCAAGTTTTCCCTCGCAACATTCAATGAAATCCCGAGATTCCTCACCGCTAAAATTTGAACTATTTGATTCGGATTTCAATACATATCTAGTCTTCAAATATAATTCAAAAATATTTCTTGCATTTAATGCAGTCAGAATTACAAATAAATCTTCCGGTAGAAGTTTTTGTTGTAAATACATTTTTTCAAGTTCCTTACTTGTTAAGTATAATAGGGACAGTAAGTTGACTTTAGTTTTTTTTGTACATTTGCTGTCACCAATTGCCTTAATTGACGCCATCAATTCCTTTATTTCCTTCTGTAAACCTATTAGTACATCCTGTTCACGTGAATTTAAATGCATTTTTCTCCTTTTCGATAGCAGTATGCTTTAACTACACCGTCTATATTCTATAGTACGCTTTTTATGAGCAACTCAATATCATACAACATGTCTTGATTTTCAAAAGATTTTGGTAAATGCCCGGGAAGAAAACCCATTATTTTCCCTCCCCACTCGTTCTTCGATTTAAACGCCATTGGGCAGGTCTTGCCGTCTATTTCCGTTTCAAGCAGAACGTCAATATCCGCTGTTTGTGCAAGGTTTGTGTAGATCTCGTCGTTCTTTAGGGTGAACGCTTTCAAGCCCTTCACTATTTCCTTTTCCGTTCTCCTTACCATAAAATCCTTCACCGGATGCACCGAAGGTGCCAGTCCTTCCGGGTCGTTTTCCCTCACCCATCTCAACCCTGTCAACCTTCGCCACCAATCCCACTGCGTGAACGCAGCGCTGCCTGCGTGGATCAGGAACAACGGCCTGCCTGAGACGCAGTATTTTTTAACTTCTGCCTCCGCTTCCGGGCTTGGCTGCGGCAGTTTGCCTATGCCGCAGATCATGTTTATCATCAGCAGGCTGCAGTCGTCCAAGCATCCCGGCTTTGACAATACGGATATGTCATCCTCGAAGAATTTGATTTCAAAATCAGTTTTTAGCTTTTCGTGCAGATGGAACCCCGGCCTGGCTTCGAAGTGGTTATCAGCGAAAAAATATATCAAATCGATCTCCTTAACCCATGTTTTTAAGCATGCCTGCTTTTATCTCGTTCTTTAAGGGCTTTCCTTTGAGCATTGCCTCAAACTCATTTATAACATAATCAGCCAGCTGCAACTGTTCCTTACCATAAGCGCCTGCTATGTGCGGGCTTACAATCACGTTTGGCAGGTTAAAAAGCTCGGAGCTTTTATCCGGCGGCTCGGGGAAGGTTACGTCCAGCAGGGCCGTTAAATCTTTTCTTTTCTTAAATACGCTTATAAGATCGTTTTCATTGACCTGCGCGCCCCGTCCCGTGTTTATGAATGTGGCGTTCTTTTGCATTGAGGCAAACAGGGCTTTGCCCAGGCTTTCTTTTGTTTCTTCAATGTCAGGCATGTGGTTCGAGATAACAGGGCACTCTTTAAATAACTGTTTGAGCCCAACTTTGCGCGCGCCCATTTGATTTGCCTGTTTGGCCGTGAGGTATGGGTCTGATATGCAGGCTTCAACTCCGTACGTCCGGAGCATTTCAACAAGCCTGCGGCCAACCTGGCCCGCGCCGATTATGCCGATTTTGGTCCCGTAAATACCATCTTTTACAATGCTCCAAACGCCTGTCTTTGATTCCTTATAATCCCTCGAGTTCCTGAAGTAGCCCTTGCATGACAGTATAACCTGGGCAAAGGCAAACGCCGCGGTAGGTACAGCGTTTTGGGCCCAAGCGCTTATGATTTTGACGCCGGCTTTCAGGTATGGTTCGGCGAAATATTTAACTGACCCCGCAGCGTAAAATACGGCTTTTAACTTTTTAATGTGTTTGATCTGGACAGGGGTCAAAACAGGCATTCCCCAGGTGGAAAAAATGTATTCAGCGTCTTTAACCACGGGAAGCATATGGTCAAAATCTGCCTTTGATATGATCTGAGCATGGACATCCGCGAGTGTTTCAAGACGCTCAAGCCGGCCTTCGCCGTATACGCGGGCGATGTTTTCGGGGCTGTCACACAGAAGAATAACCTTGGGTTTCTTCATCATTTCACCTTATCAGCTTTATAAATTCGTCCGGTGTATGCACATCAACTTCTTTGGCTTTGACAAACCCCTTTTTATCCCGTGTTACAATGCATTCCATCTTATTATTGACCGCTATTGCATATACCAAAGCATCCTCAAAATCATCAAACCCGGCGTTTAAAGCATCCGAAACGGTCTTCTCGTCCGCCGCGGCAACACCGATAAAGGACATCAACGATCTCAGTAAATTTTCCGCTTCTTTTTTGCCGTTTTGCTTTTCGGTGCGATAAAAAATAACCGGAATACTTGTCACGGGAATAAAACCTACAACTTCCATTTTCGCGGCTTTTGCGACGGCTTTCAGGGATGTTTCATATAAATTATCCCTTTTCAGCCAGACATCCAGGATCACATTGGCGTCAAACAGGACTTTATTCATTTATGTTTGTTCGCAATATGTTCGTAATATTCTTCGCGAATCTGTTTGTAACTCTTGCCGTCATCTTTAAGTATTCCTATCATTTCCCTAACGACCTGCGGTATTTCTTCATCAGGTTTTTTATATCCTTTTGTGATTGCTTTGTAATAGTTGGCCGTAAGTTTGGACAGGGATGTTCCGCTGCGTTTCGCGAATTTCTTTGTTGTTTTAACCAGTTTGTCGTCCAGATACAAGGTAAGTTTCGTCATAAAACACCTCCTTTATACGTATACTATAACAAAACTATACGTATAAGTCAAGTCGGAACCGGTTCAACGCATCCGTTTTTACTCCGGGTATTCCTGGCCCTTGCCGAGCACCGCGTCCACTTTCGGCATCCAGCCGCTTATATCTATGCCCTGCGGGCATTTGGGCTCGCACTCTTTGCATGCTGTGCAGACCGCGGCCCTGTTTTCCGGTTTTACCCACATCGCGTAGGTGTAGCGCGGCGAACCCGGGTCCCCGTACATGGCGCCTTCATTATATAGTTCAAAGTTCCTCGGTATGGCCACTCCCTGCGGGCACGGCATGCAGTAATCGCACTTCGTGCAGGGTATGACTATTCGCTTTGCGAACTCCAGACTGGCATTATAAATAACATCCAGCTCGGATGAACTCATCTGGTTTGGATTGGATTTTTTGGCTGATGCCAGATTTTCTTTAACCTGCGCGAAATTACTCATGCCGCTTAATATGCATGCTGCCTCAGGGTGGTCCCATATCCAGGCAAGCGCCCATTCCGCCGGGGTCTTGTGCTTTCCGGTATCTGAAAATATGGCCGCGATGTCTTTTGGGGGCCTTGCCAGCTTGCCGCCTAAAAGCGGTTCCATTATTAAAACCGATATGCCTTTTGCCGCCGCATATTTCAGCCCGGCAGTACCTGCCTGGTTTTCCGTATCCATGTAGTTATACTGTATCTGGCAGAACTCCCACTTGTCATAACTGTCAACAACGCGGATAAAAGCGTCAGCTTTGTCGTGGAATGAAAAACCAATATGCCCGACCTTGCCCGCCTTTTTCGCGTCTTCCATCTTTTTGAAAAGGTCGAACTTCTTCATTGTTTCCAGCCCGCCGTCGCCTATGCCGTGGAACAGGTAATAATCAATATGGTCCACATTCAGCCTTTTAAGCTGCAATTCCAAAAATTTGTCAAAATCGCCTTTTTCCTTTATCAGTCCGATCGGCGACTTGGTCGCCAGCCTGGCTTTTTTCCTGTAGCCGTCTTTTAGGGTTTTGCCGACTATAACTTCGCTTATCCCGTTATGGTAAAAGTAGGCAGTATCGACATAATTTATGCCTTCGTCAATCCCGTAACGCATGATGCGTATGGCTTCTTTCTCATCAACTTCCTTATCTCCTTTAAGCATAGGAAGCCGCATGGCTCCGAACCCGAGGGCTGATATTTTCCATCCATCTTTCCCAAACGGTCTGAATTGCATATAAGGTCTCCTTTAAAAAGTTTTATACAGGATAACACAACGGGACGCAAGGTCAATTTGAAAAGTATTTCCACACAATTTTAAATTGCACGTAAAAACTTAAACCATGATTTTATAAGGGTAGCTGCGGATTGCTTATTCCACCTTCAGCAGTTTTATCATGAAAAGGCTTATATCAGGCACGTACGTTATCAGCATAAGGACAGCGAGCATTATAATAAGGAATGGAAAGGCCGATTTGGCCAGCGACATGACCGGCTTGCGGAACCTGAAGCTTGCTATGAATAAATTAATGCCGGCCGGGGGCGCGTTATAGCCTATCTCCAGGTTTGTCAGGAAGATCATGGCCATGTGCACCGGGTCTATGCCGAATTCTTTCGCTATCGGCACCATAAGCGGCAAAACGACTATGAGAGCTGAAAAAACGTCAAGCACTGCGCCGACTATGATTAAAAATACGTTCAACATGAGCAGGAAAAGCCACTTCTCCTTTATGTACAGCTTCATCCATGAAAGTATCCTCATGGGCACCTGCTCGTCCACCAGGTAATTGGTAAGTCCCATGGCTGAACCCAGGATGACAAATATCCCGCCTACAACTATCATGGACGCGCGTACTATGCGGGGGACGTCGTGCCTGATATTAAGATCCTTGTATATGAAGACTTCCACTACAAAAGCGTATACGGCCGTGAGTATCGCGGCTTCCGACGGGGTGAATTTCCCGCTGTAAATACCCCAGATAACCAGTATGGGAAGCGGTATTTCCCATATCGCGCCTTTTACGGCTTCCAATAATTTTTTAAATGAAAAAGGCTCCACCTCGGTCGCGACAAGGCCTTCTTTTACGCAGTATATTGAAAACAGGATTATAAGGATGAGCCCCGGGACTATGCCGGCTATGAATAATTTTGATATCGAAACCTTGGCCAGTACCCCGTAGAGTATCAGAAGCAGGCTTGGCGGAAAAAGCAGGCCTATGCTTCCCGATGTGGTGAGAAGGCCAAGCGAGAATCTCTCCGAAAATTTGTCCTTGATAAGCATGGGGAGAAGCAGGCCTCCAAGCGCTATGATGGTCACGCCTGATACCCCTGTAAAAGAGGTAAAGAACGCGCAGACTAAAAGCGTCACAATTGCCGTGCCTCCTTTGAACCATCCCACGGCCGCGCGCGACAGAGCTATCAGCCTTCTTGGCGTTCCTGATTCGGCCAGCATATACCCCGCAAAAGTAAAAAGAGGTATCGATATCAGCACCGAATTGGTCGCGATCCGGTTTATTTCTATGACCACGGCGGCTATATTTATTCCGGCCATGGCAAAAAGCACTATGGCCAAACCGCCGAAAACCACGAATAGAGGCGTGCCGATAAGCGCGAGCGCGACAAGCACCAGGCCTATCAATATGGAGATCATTTTTTACCGCCTTTTATCATGGCCGCGGCCGCGGAAATAATGCCCTGCAGGTAGACAAGCGTCATGAATAAAAAGGTGAAAGGGATCACTGTTTCAAGCACCCAGACCGGTATGAAAAATATATACTGGTTGTTCGGGAATTCGGACAGGATAAAATCTATAGAAGCCTTGAACAGGAACGCAAGGACAACAAACGAAGCCGCGCTTATCAGCAGCACTATGAGGTTATTGTTGAGTTTTCTTAAGGATTTGGAAACAACGTCAAGATTTATATGCCGGCCCTTGTATGTCGCAAGGCAGGCGCCCAGGAACGCTACCCATAGTACCAGATAGCGCATCATGCCTTCCGCATTGCTTATCCCGCTGTGAAAAATAAGCCTAAGCAGGACCTGTGTTGCCGACAACGCGAGCAATACGAGGAACAGCACGACCACCGCGGTTTTTATGACCCTGTAAATGCTGTAATTGATTATCTTAAGTAATTTCAAGATTTACTTTGCCTTCCTGCCGTCCGCCAGGCACTTTAACATATCATCCAGCATGGCCTTGGTATAATATTTGCCGACAAGGTCATTGCCGGTTTTTACGCTTGCATCTTCGAAAAACTTTGTATCCTCGGGATTGAGGATCTTGGTAAATACTATGCCCTGCTTTTTGAGCACATTTAAGGCGTCCTCATTTTCTTTCCTGGACATCTGTGTCAGCCTGTCAAAGTACTTTTTACATAATTCCTTCAGGATAACCTGGAACTTTACCGGCATCTTATCCCACGCGGTTTTATTGATGAGGATGCCGCCCGGCACATTTGCTATCTTTAAGTCCAGCATGTATTTTACCTTTGTGTTCCACTGCATGGCTATGGCCGATAACGAGGAACAATATACGCCTTCGATCAGGCCCGTCTGAAGCGACTGCAGGACATCTGTTATGGATAATGGAATGGGAACGATCTTTAAGTTCTTAAAAAGTGTGCCTACCAGCACGTCATCCCCCCATATCCACATCTTGGTTTTCTGCAGTTCAGCCAGCGTTTCCACCTTATGTTTGGTGAACACAAAAACAAACCCGATCTCGGGCCAGCCCAGGACAACAAAGCCTTTTTGCTCGAACTTTTTTTCAAGGGCCGGCGCCATCTTCGCCATAACACTGTCAATATCCCTGTACGACTGGAATATGAGCGGAAGGTTTAATAGCCTGATCTCAGGCAGTACCGCGCCCAAACCCTGGGATGTAAATCCGCCCGCCTGCAGCTGCTTGAAGTTCATTTTACTTAAAACATCTTTTTCATCGCCCATGACGCCGCCCGGATAGAACTTGAACTTCACTTCACCGCCGGTCTTTTCGACTATCTCGTCATTTAATTCATTCATAATGTTCATCCACGTGGACCCGTCAGGCGCGACGGACGCGAACTTGATCTCGTATTTCGCCGGGGCGGCTGCTATGACAGCGGCCAGCAGCATTGCAGTTACTGTTATCATTATCTTTTTCATGAATCCTCCTTGTTTTATACTTTCACCATGGAACTCATATTAAAATATGTCATTTTCCTTTAACAGCAAAAATTCAGCTTTCTTTTTCGCGACCTGCGTGAACATGCGTTCCGGTATCAGGTCGTCATCCGCGGTTTGGATGCCTTTTAAAAGCTGTTCAAACAGTTCCTTGTTCTGCGCCTGGACAGCGTAAAACTTGGCCATGAAAAAATCCGCGATTATGAACTTGGCTCCTGATATGTCCCTGATCTTCTGGTACTCTGCTTTTGCTTTTTCCAGGTCGCCGCCGAACATGGCGGGCATGGAATATGAAACAATAAGGAACAAGTGCGGGATCCCGTAAAAATATCCGGTGTCAATTTCTATGACCCTGTTTATCATGGCGATCACTTTTGGAAGGTCGGCAACCTCTGCCGCTGAATTCCTGTTTAAGTTTATGTAACTGCCCCACGCAAAGGCTGTCCAGAAAAGCGCGTCTATATCGCTTTTCCCAAAGGCAGGCATGACTTTTACAAAATCATCAAGCGAGCCGGCCGCCGCAGCTTTAAAATCCGGGTTCTTCAGCATTACTTTCATGCCGTAGTCCATGGCCCTCTTGTAGAAATTAGAGGCCCTTTTCATGTTTGTTTTTTCCGTTTTTTTATCCTGGCCGTCGTCCTCAAAAAATGCCATGGCATACATGCCGTAAAGCTTGCAGCCTTTTATAAGCAGGCCGTCGTTTTCATAATTTGAGCCTTTGATAAGTCCGTCCAGTAGTTTCAGGTTTGCCGGCCCTGCCTGCCTTGCAAACTCAAGATCAGACTCGGCCAAGAACTCATCAACCACGTCATCCATGAAAAGCCCGGTTGAGTTAATGACTGTTTTCTTCAGCGAACACCCGCCTGATACAACAAGCAGTAAAGCCGCAGCCGTGATTATAATTGCAACTCTATGGATCCTACTCATATTTTTCAACTCCTTCAGGCAGCTTTTCCTTCCATGTGCCTGTTGCTTCGTCATAAAGCTTGTAACCCACGATATCAGCCCTGTGCCCGGTTGTATCGGCAATGGCGTATCCAAGGCCTTTGGCATACCAGTACTTTTCCGCTTTTACACCCTTGCCGTCGCCTTCATCAACATTTGCCAATATGTTATAAGCGTCAAAATCCCCGGCTTCGGTCTTGATAACTTCTTTTCCCATAACTTCAAAATCAGTTCTTAAGTCCCTTCCCACTTTTATGAAACCCAGCAGGGTTGCTTCGCCTCTTCCCGTATAGGTCCACTTTTCTCCGACTTTAAGCGGGAACTTCATGAAGGTCATCTCCGGAGTTAAAGTCACTTCGATGGACATGCCGAAAAACGGAAAAGGATATTTTATGATCTTCATAGAGATGCCGTTTTCCCTGTCAACGTCGATCAGGTACCTTATTTCAACCT
The DNA here is from genome assembly GCA_937889595.1 of uncultured bacterium. Taxonomy (GTDB): domain Bacteria; phylum Oederibacteriota; class PGYV01; order PGYV01; family Palsa-1178; genus PALSA-1178. The sequence goes on along the minus strand of CALAOR010000090.1, from coordinate 123,428 downwards.
GGGGTGCGTAAAAGTAAAAATAATCCCTGCCGTCCCTTTTTTCCATGGCTCTTGTCTCAGCTTTCACATAAAGGAGCTTGTCAGGGGCGCTCCTTTTAGTGCCCTTAAGATAAAGAATATTTCCAACATGCCCGGGATAATACATATATGAATCATCGGCTGCTGTCGCAGTTTCCGCCTTGGGTTTAACCGTATTTTCCGGTTTTACCGGTCCGGCAGCCATTATGGATACGGCCAGGGAAACACAGATCAAAGCCGTAATAGTCGCAATTTTATTCATTTTTCCTCCGTAATTTTAGTCGAGCCTTAACAGATTATCATAATAACATATATTGTGTCAATTGTACGTTTCCCGGATATTAGACGCACGCGCTGCGCTTTCAGATTACCCGGCGGGTTTAGAAACAAAACCCGACTGTCGCACCTATCATGACAGAAAGTGTCGCGGTTGTCACATCATTGCTGCTTGACGGAGTTGTGATATCCTTCTGTTTGAGCCTGGTCTTTCCGGCGTAAAGGTCAAATTCCAAAGAAGCCATGAATATAGAATCCGTTATCCAGGTAACGCCCGCGTCTATATATCCGCCCGTAAATTGCTTCGTAAAATAAATGCTGTCGTTGTTCACCGTGTCGTGATAGTAAAGGTCCATCATGGCAATGCCGGCGCCGTAAAACGGCGACCAGTCATCATCAGCCGGGGAATAGTTCCCGGAAATTGCCCATGACGCGTTTTTTTCATGGTTTGAATTGGCGATCAGCCCCGAGATGGTCGAGTACTCGGCAGCTACCCTCCAGTTTTCATTTATAAAATACCCTATTTTCGTGCCTATTGAACTCGGGGTGTATAGGGTCTGTTCTATTGTAAAATGCTTCTTTTTCCTGACTTCAGATTTCTTTTCAACAGCCTGGCCGGCTTCTTCGGCCGTGGGCGCCGGTTCCCCTGGTTCCTCATACGCGCCTTCTTCTATTGACGGCGGCATTACTCCCTGTATAAAAGGGCCCGCTGCAGGCGCGGCAGTCGCCGTTATTGCGGCGGGAGATGCGGTTTGTGTTATTGCGGCGGCAACAGTTGCGGCCGCCATGGGTGTAATTGTAATTGCGGCGGCGGTTGTCACGGTTGTGTTTGTAATTGCAGCGGCTTTATCCGCAGCAAAAACAGAGCCTGCCATTAACAAAGATGATGTTACCAACACAACAAAGACCGTCTTTTTCATCTTATACCTCCAAAAATAATTTTTTAGTATTGCATCAGCGTGATATTTATTTGCTCCCCACCAGTATTGTCGGTATCCTCAGCGTTGGCTGGGCGTCGCAAACCGGAGCTCCCTGGCCGTCCTTGCCGCAGGTTCCCGAGTCAAACCCCAGGTCAGTACACACGGCGTCTATGGTATTTAAGACATCCGCTCCAATACCCATGAGGGTCGCGCCCCGTACCGGATATGTGACTTTACCGTCTTCAATCATGTATCCGTCTTTGACTTCAAAAACAAACTCTCCGGTTACGGTATTTACCTGTCCGCCGCCCATCTTCACCACAAATATGCCGCTTTTTGTGTCTTTTATCAAGTCCGCGCTTAAGCCTGTCCCCGGCGCTATCATGGTGTTCCTCATCCTTGGTATGGGCCTGAATTTATATGACTCTCTTCTGCCGTTTCCGGTCGATTCTGTTTTATCCTTTAACGCGGTTTCCCTGTCATACATATAGTTCTTTAATATTCCGTTTTCGATAAGTACAGTGCGCTGCGACAGTGTTCCTTCGTCGTCAAATGACAGGGACCCGCGTCTGTTCGGCAGCGTCGCGTCGTCCAGGACGGTGATAATACCGGAAGCCACTTTTTTCCCTTTTTTTCCCTGATACTGGGACAGGCCTTTTTGCACCAGGTCTGCTTCCAGAGAATGCCCGACAGCCTCGTGTATCATGGTCCCGCCCGCGCTGGACGATATTACAGCGGTCATGGGGCCGGTTATTTTTTTATCCGCGTCGAGCAGTCGCAAAGCAAGGCTTGCCGCATCATCGGCTTTTTTAAATACATCTTCAAGCTCAAAAACCTCAAAACCCCTGCGCGCGGCCAGGACACTGTATCCTGTTTCTATGCGGCCGTTTTTCTCCGCGATGACCATTATGGTGCAGTTGGTGTAAACCCGGTCCTCGCGGGATAGTTCTTTTTTATCATTATAGACGGCAACCTGCTGTTTTTTCTCGGAATAATTTATTGTCACCTGCCTGATAAGGCCGCTTTTCGACCTCACCGAGTCATTTATCCCTTTTAAAAGATCGATTTTCTTTTGCATGGAGACGGAATCGGGCTGTATTTTTACTTCATGGATTATCGAAGGCTTTATTTCGCTGAAAACAATATCTTCGCCCGCTCCTGCAGCGCCGCAGATGGTTTCCGCTGTTTTATCCAAGACGCTTAAGTCATTGGTATAACCGTACACAGTCTTAAAATCCCTTATGCCCCTGAGCCCCACCCCGAAATCCAGACCCGGCATGATCTTATCAACCCGGTTATCTTCAAAAGTTATTATTGTGGATGTGGACGTTTCCTCAAAGATGTCCCATATTTGAAAACCCGCGTTTTCAAACCTGCGGGCTATGTTACCGTATTGAACTGTCATCTTTTTTCTTTCTATCCTCGCGTATCACGGCAATTGACCAGATGACGATAACCAGTGAAAATAAAAGGATGTATAAAAAAATTATATTAAAGCCGAACCTGGCCATGCCGTACACGGCCATACCCAGTACAATAAAAAATAAACCGGCTAAAAACTCATACATTTCTTATATTGCCTCCCCTTTTTGAGCCTTCCTTGGAAAGCTTGTCGGCTTCCTTATTCTTTTCGCGCGGTATATGGGTTACTTCGAACCTGATGTCCTTTTTAAAGGTTAAAGCCGTCTTTACAAACTCCTGGAGTTTTTCATCCCGCACCTTGTATTCACCGGACAGCTGTTTTACCATAAGCTCGCTGTCGGAAAAAACGTGAAGTTCCTTGATCTTGTGTTTCTTTGCCATATCCAGAAGGTGCGTCAAAGCCGTATATTCAGCCACATTGTTGGTAGCCGTGCCAATGTACTTGGATTCAACCAGAACCTGGTCTTTTCCTTTATAAATGACAACGCCGATGCCCGCATGCCCGGGATTGCCGCTGGACGCACCGTCAATAAAAGCGGTGTATTTCTCATGTTCAGTCATAAAAACTCCTTGTTTTTTGTTGTTTTTTGTTCCATTAGAATATAACAGATAAAACCGCTTAAGGCAACAGGGAAAAGGAGGATTTTGAATGTTGTTTTGCCACAAAACCCCAATAAAATATAAGATTTTGTAGAGCGGCTGCTTGCTGCCGCTCACCACGGCTTTAATAAACGGCTTTTGCATGTTTCAACGGCTGCTTACTGCCGTTTCATTGCATTAATCCCACAGTTTCACATCCTGCGTTACAAACCCGCGTCAGAGAGGCAGCAAGCAGCCTCTCTACGCGGTTTCGTTGTTGTTTTGTTTGTTTTGCTGATTATTTCTTTCTTCAAACAGCTCATACCATTCTTTTCCTTCTTTTCCAAATTCATAAACCAAAGGATTATTCAGAATGTATTCTGTCACGAAGAAGTATTCGATTTCCCCTCTTATAACCCTATCATAAAAACCAGTCTGCCATGGTTTTGAGCCTTGTGTCCCGTTTATTCTGTTAATCTGTATTCCTGATTTTGATTTAAACACCCTGATCATATTATGCAGGGTTTTAACTGTTTTTTTGTTTATCCTGATAATCCCGTGCATGTGGTCGGGCATAATTACAAAATCTCCAAGCGTAATGTTTTTAAAGTCTTCCGGCAGGTGTTGCCAATGTTCTCCGGTGGCTATGCCTGCCGGGTTCAAAACCATTCTTTTGTCTTCGACAAAGCCAAATATGTTCTGTTTATTATTTGTACATATTGTGACATAATAATCCCCTTCGGACGAATAATCATAGTCTTTTAGATGTGCCGTTTCGATACGGTATTTGTTTTGAAATAAAGACATAAAAACCCCTCAGTTTTTGTGTTAAATTATTACACTCACCGTAGAGCGGCTGCTTGCTGCCGCTCACCACGGCCTTAATAAACGGCCTTTGCATGTTTCAACGGCTGCTTGCTGCCGCTCTACAGTGGCTTTATAAAACGGTTCCCGTCTTTCACAATAACTGTTTGTTGTCGTTCATGGTTAAGTTCTTCAGTCCAACTACGGTCTAAAATCAGCGTCAGAGAAACAGCAAATAGTGTCTCTATATCGTTTAATCTCAATTTCTAGATTTAATCAGCTTAACGGAACCGGCGCATTCCGCTTCTATAAAATAAGATTGCCCGGTATTTTTATCTAAAAAACATTCAACAAATTGTTTCTTTATATCAGTCCAATCTTTCGGAGTGTTTTCGCAATACGTATCCATATATACAATTTCCTGTTTATTTACCACGATTATTAACGGCACCGATTTTCCTTGTTCTATCTCCTTTCCTTTTAACAAACTGTCTATGTCCCAATAATCCATCCTGTTTTTACAAAACCCCCTAATTTCGGCATCACACTTATCGGCTGAATCATATACAACATAAACCAGTGATAAATGCTTGTAATATTTTTTTCCGCTTTTCAATTGATATTCTTTACCTTTAAAAGAATTGACGGTTCTTTTTATTTGAATAGTATCTTTAAATGCATTCTCTTCGGCATATCCAACAGGGGTGTTTGTATACGCTTTATTTAAATATTCCAAAAATTTGGTTAATTTTAGTCCGGACGTTCGTAGAATTGTATTTTCTGGTTTATTACTATTGCACGAACATATAACCAACAATAAAAGCACTGCTATTATTTTTTTCAATTTCAAACACCCCTCGGTTTAAAACCCCGCGTCAGAGAGGCAGCAAGCAGCCTCTCTACGAAAACCTTGGTATTTTATTTTATCCGTTCACCAGATCATAAATCTCTTTTAACTTCCTCAATACCGGTTCCACCTTATCCAACGCGTACTGTGAATCCCTGTCTGACATTGCCTTTGCCGGGTTGGGATGGACTTCCATGAAAACACCTGACGCGCCCGCTGCCACCGCGCCCCTTGCTATTGTCTCTATGTATTCCCTGTCCCCGCCGCTGCGGTCGCCGGCTCCTCCGGGTCTTTGCACGGCATGCGTGGCATCGATAACAACCGGATAACCTGTGTTCTTCATGTAGGCTATGGATTTCAGGTCGACAACCAGATTATTATATCCAAACGAGAAACCCCGTTCAGTCAGCATAATTTCCTTATTTCCGGTTGAAACCGCTTTTTTTATTATATTATCCATTTCAAACGGGGATAGAAACTGGCCTTTTTTGATGTTCACTATTTTTCCGGTTTTTGCGGCTGCAACCACCAGGTCCGTCTGTCTGCATAAAAATGCCGGTATCTGCAGGATATCAACGACTTTCGCCGTTTCTATTACATCCTTGGTTTCATGCACATCCGTTAATACCGGGACATTAAGGGTTTTTCTTATATTTGACATCAGAGCCAGGCCTTTTTTAATCCCCGGGCCGCGGAAACTCCCGATCGAACTCCGATTGGCTTTGTCATATGACGCTTTAAAAACAAAAGGAATGCCGAGCCGCCCCGTTATTTCCTTAAGCTTTGCAGCCACGGCAAAAGCCATCTTTTCATTCTCTATGACACAGGGGCCCGCGATCAGAAAAAGCCCTTGTCCTGTTATCTCAGAGTACCTTTTTAAAGGGCGCATTTTTCCCCGCGTTCTTGAATTTTTCACTCTTGGCCTCCGTCATCCATTCCGTGATTATTTTCTTTATCATCTGCTCAAGCGGCATATTGTATTTCTTTGCCAGGGTCTGCATTGCATTGTATTTTTCCTGCGAGGACAGGAACTTTGCCTTCGCAAACTTTAAAAGGTCTTCCTGCATATCCCTATCGGGTTTATCCGGTTCCATTTATTTGCCCTTCTTTTTTTTCAGCGACGCCTTTATAAAATCCCTGAAAAGCGGGTGCGGCGAGCTGGCTTTTGACTTGAATTCCGGGTGGAACTGTACAGCTATGAACCACGGATGCTTTGTGTACTCGATCATTTCCACGAGAAATCCGTCCGGTGATGTTCCGGTGATCATGAACCCCTTATCCTCAAACTTGTCCCTATATAGGCTGTTGAACTCATACCTGTGTCTGTGCCGCTCAAATATGAACTTTTCCCTGTACGCAGAGTGTGATTTTGTGGCCGGTTTTACCTTGCACGGATACGCGCCCAGCCTCATTGAAGCGCCCATATACTCTATATGTTTTTGTTCTTCAAGTTTTGATATCACGGGATACCGGGTTTTTTCGTCAAATTCCGTTGAATTGGCGCCTTTCATGCCCAGCACGTCCCGCGCGAACTCTATGACAGAAACCTGCATGCCAAGGCATATCCCGAAGAACGGTATTTTCTTTTCCCTGGCATACTTAATGGAAGCTATCTTGCCTTCAATACCCCGGGTTCCGAACCCTCCCGGAACAAGCACCCCGCTTACTCCGCCTAATATTTTCCCGACCTGGTTCTTTTTTATCAATGGTTCTATATCTTTTTCCGAATCCACCCACTTTATGTTAACTTTTGCGTTGTTGCCTATGCCGCCGTGAAGTATCGCCTCTTTTATGGATTTATACGCGTCCTGTACTTCCACATATTTTCCGACCACGGCTATCGTAACCTCATCTGACGGGAATTTTATTTTCCTTACGATGGAATCCCATGTTTTTAAATTGATCTTTTTGGCCTTTAATTTAAGTTTATCGACAATCAGATCATCCAGGCCCTGGTGATGGAACATCCTTGGCACTTCATATATGCTGGGCACGTCCAAAGCCTGGATAACAGCATTGTCGTCAACGTTGCAAAAAAGCGCTATTTTGTCCCTCTCGGACTTTGATATCTTCATCTCGGTCCTGCATAAAAGCACGTCCGGCTGGATACCGATGGAACGCAGGGTGGCTACAGAATGCTGGGTCGGTTTTGTCTTGATCTCGCCTGCGGCTTTTATGTAAGGAATGAGCGTCAGATGGACATAAAGGACATTATCGCGGCCCAGATCCTTCTGCATCTGCCTGATCGCCTCAAGGAATGGCAGGCTCTCGATGTCCCCGACCGTGCCGCCTATCTCTATGATGGCAACATCCACATCCCTGCCTTTTGTAACGGCTTTGAGCCTGTCTTTTATCTCGTTTGTCACGTGGGGGATGACCTGTACTGTTTTTCCGAGGTAATCGCCGCGGCGTTCCCTGTCTATGATGGTGCTGTAGATTTTGCCGGTTGTGACGTTGTTTTCTTTTGTAAGGACGGCGTTAGTGAACCTTTCATAGTGCCCCAGGTCAAGGTCCGTCTCCGCTCCGTCCTCGGTCACGTAAACTTCGCCGTGCTGGAACGGGCTCATGGTGCCCGGATCCACGTTCAGATAAGGATCGTATTTTTGCATGGTAATCCTGACTCCACGGGCCTCCAAAAGCGCCCCGATCGATGATGCCGCAATACCCTTGCCAAGCGAGGAAACAACACCGCCGGTTACAAAAATGTACTTTTTCTCTGCCATAGTTCACCTCTTTTATGATTGCGGTTTGCGGATTTTTAGAAAAGCGAATTTTCAACCCGCTTTTCTAAAAGCCGTTTGTATTTTATAGCAATTTTTTCAGTTTCGCAAAGTCCTGTTTTGTGTCGATCCCTATGCTCCTGCTTTTGACAACAACAACCTTCATTTTACATCCGTTCTCCAACATCCTTAACTGTTCAAGTTTTTCTATTCCTTCATACCTGCTGTCAAGCTTTAGCCACCTGTCAAGCACGCTTTTTTTATACGCGTACAGGCCTATATGTTTTAAGTATGCCCCCGGTTTTGCCTTTACCCCGTCACGGTTATGGGGTATTACAGACCTGGAAAAATACATCGCGTTTGAAAAAGAATCTATCACCACCTTGACCACGGAAGTATTGTTTACCTCTTTTTCATCCGTAATAACCGCGGCCAGCGTGGATGCATCACAGGACTTATCAGTTATCAGGGCTTTCACAGCCTTGTCAATAAGCTTTGGCTCCAGGAGGGGCTCATCCCCCTGTATATTGACCACTATATCATTCATGTTGGCGCGTATCGATTTTAAGGCTTCCCTGACGCGTTCAGTGCCGGACTTGCATGAGGCAGGGGTCATAATTGCCATGCCGCCTGCCGCCTCTATGACTTTTTTTATCTTTAAATTGTCGGTTGCCACGTATAACTGCTTTATGGAACCTGCCTTCCTTGCATTGGCATATACCATCTCTATCAAAGTCCTGCCTTTTATTTTCGCAAGCATCTTTTCCGGGAACCTGGTCGACTTCAACCGGGCCGGGATTACGCCGATTATGTTCATGGTTTCTCCGTGAGTGTTCTTTGTTCTTTGTTCTCTGTTCTCTGTTCTCTGTTCTTTGTTCTTTGTTCTTTGTTCTCTGTTCTTTGTTATAGAACACAGAACTTAGAACAGAGAACAGAGAACAAAGAACAGAGAACAAATTATTTATAGTACTTCAAAACCTTCTCGATTATATTCGTAGTCGACTTACCCTTGACATATGGGACGTTTTTTACTTTTCCGCCCGCAGCTTTTACAATATCCGCGCCAATTATCCTATCCAGTCCCCAGTCCCCGCCTTTAACCAGCACATCCGGTACTATGTCCTTTATTATATTATACGGGTCGTTTTCATCAAAAACAGTCACTATATCCACACATTCCAGGGCTGACATGACTTCCGCCCTTTCATCCTGCGGGGTCACGGGCCGCTTTGGGCCCTTAATCCTTTTAACCGAAGCGTCGCTGTTCAAAGCAAGCACTAAAACATCGCCCATCTTCTTTGCGGCAATTAAGAACCTTATATGCCCGCCGTGAAGAAGGTCATAACAGCCGTTTGTGAACACTATTTTTTTACCCTGCTTTTTTAGTTTAGTGACGGCTGCAGCCAGTTTGTTCCTGTCAAGAATCACTTTATCAGTGCCTTTCATCGACCGCCGCTTCCAGTTCCTTTGGATTAAGCGTCACTACCCCGACTTCAGCCACCACTACGCCGGCGGCTATGTTTGAAAGCACTGCCGCCTCGTCAAATGTCGAGCCCGAGGCGAGCGCAAGCGTAACCACGGAGATAACGGTATCGCCCGCGCCGGTCACGTCAAACACTTCTCTGGCCACTGTCGGCACCGAACGGATGCGGCCGTCCTCATATAAGGACATGCCTTCCTCCCCGCGGGTAATCAGTATGGCCTGTGAATTTGTAATGTCTTTTAGTATTTTTGACGCGCTTAAGACGTCCTCTTCGTTTGTGATCTGTATGCCCGCCGCTTCCGACGCTTCTTTTTTATTCGGCGATATGAGCGTCACATCCCTGAATATGCCCACGTTGCCGGGCTTCGGGTCAACCGTGACGATCATGCCTTTTGACATATTCATGATGCCGTCGACAAGGCAGCCGGTCAGCAGCCCTTTGTCATAGTCGGAAAATATTATTGCGTCTATCTTTTTTATTATCTTTGAAACTTTCCTGATAATATTCCGGGCCGTGGCGGCCGAAATGTCCGCTTTATGTTCCTTGTCAATGCGTACAACCTGCTGGTGATGGGCAATAACCCTTGTTTTAACCGTGGTCGGCCTGGTTTTATCCGCAACAACAGCCGACGTATTCACTTTCACTTTTTTCAGGTACGCATTAAGCCTTTTCGCGTTGTCATCCCTGCCCGTCACGCCCGCGGCAAAGACTTTTGCGCCCAGGGACACCAAGTTTAAGATGACATTTGCGGCGCCTCCGGGTTTGGAATCTTCCTTCTGCACTTCCACAACCGGTATGGGCGCTTCCGGAGATATTCTGGACACTTTTCCCCATATATATTCGTCTATCATAAGGTCGCCTACGACAAGCACTTTTTTATTTTTGAATTTACCGACCAATTTTTTCAGTGTTTTCCTGCTTATCCTGTTCAAATTATATTTCCCCCGCAAGCTTTTTTTCCACAAGATCGCATATCACGTGGAAATAAGTAATGTGAGTTTCCTGGATCCTCATGGTGTTGGATGACTGCACGTCTACGAGTATGTCGCAAAGTTTGCCCATCTTTCCCCCGCCTTTGCCGGTGAACCCTATCACCTGCATGCCCTTTCTTTTGGCTTCCTGTATTGCCAGCACGACATTTTTGGAGTTGCCCGAAGTGGATATGGCGATAGCCAGATCCCCAAAACTTCCCAGGGCCTCCACCTGCCGTTCAAACACCCTGTCGAACCCGTAATCATTTCCGCATGAAGTAAGTACCGAAGAATCCGTAGTTAAAGCGATCGCGGGATATCCCCTGCGCTCGAGTTTTAAACGCACAACGAATTCGGCGGCGATATGCTGAGCGTCAGCGGCTGAACCGCCGTTTCCGAATATGAGGATTTTATTTCCTGTTTTGAAGGTGGTGAATAGGGAGTCTACCGCTTTTTGAAGTTTTGACTTGTTTGCCTTGTAGCTTTTCACCTTTACAGCGCAGCTTTCCTTAATTGACTTCTCAAAGTAATCCGGCATAACAGCTCCCTTTTGTCTTAGGATATATAATTATAATAGGTTTGGGCTGGTTTAGTCAACAGAAAAACGAAGAGCTTTGTTTGTTCTCTGTTCTCTGTTCTCTGTTCTCTGTTCTCTGTTCTTTGTTCTATGTTCTATGTTCTTTGTTCTTTGTTCTTTGTTCTCTGTTCTCTGTTCTCTGTTTTCTGTTCTCTGTTCTCTGTTCGGTTCTTTGTTCTCTGTTCTTTGTTACAGAACATAGAACGTAGAACTTGGAACAGAGAACAGAGAACAGAGAACAAAGAACAGATAACATAGAACTTAGAACAAACAAAGCACTACTCCGCCTTCACCACGACCGCTTCCTGCAGTATAACGTCTATTGTACCTATCGCTATCTGGCTTTTTATTTGCACCGGCATCAGGTTTTTATCGTTTGTCAGCCATAGCCAGACATCGCCTTTTTGCCTGAAAATACCCTCATATTTTAAAAAAGGCTGGACAACTATACAGTCAAATTCTCCCGCATCGGTTGTTATTTTCTCATTACGCAATTTTTTTACAACTATCTGATATGTCTTGCATTCGTCCGACGCCACGTCTATCCTGACTTCATTTTCGCCTTTATAAATGCTCCTGAAATAATAGAATTCCGACAGTACATCCTGCACAAACGGCACTATATCGCACTTGTCCCCGTTTTTTTTAACGGCATATGACTGTTCGTGGTTAAATTCCATTATCGTGGTGTTGCGGTATCCGCCTTCTTCGAGCTTCTTTGAGTACTTCCACGAAAACAGCCCCATGACATCCATGTAGGTTGATATGACGTCTTTCACCCTGTAAAACGTTTCAAAAAACGGGGCCGTCCTGGCTGTCGCGTCTATGTGGTAAACCTGCCTGTCATTATATTTTTCAATTCCCTTGACTTCAAGGACGGCAATACCCGCCGTTACCCCGAAGTATTTAATCCCAAAAGTAAGCTTTTCACCCGCTCCAAATGCCTTGTTTTCTGTAACCCTGTATGTGAAAACCTTTTTTACGGCATTTTTTGTATTTCCTTTATCTTCCGCCGGGCCGCACACATTGGTTGTTTTAAGCTTCATCCCCGCCCTTAATACGGCATTGACTTTAAGCGCGTTTAAAGCGGCAATGTTTTCCCAGTAAGAGCCTTTGCCGCAAACTGTCTTTGATATTTTCCATAAAGTATCGCCTTTTTTGACCGTATAGTAAGTATTTAAGTCGCCGGGCGGATTATTTTCAACTTCCTTCTGCGCCGCGGCCCTGACTATTTTTTCGCTTTTTGTGACTTCAAGCACGGATACCTTTCTCGGGGCAGACGCGCATGACACGAAAATAAGCGCCGCCAATACAAAAAGCATGATTTGTTTTTTCATTTTGCCATGAGTTCCTTTAGTTTTGATAATATCAGTTCCGTACCGATTGAATCCATTGCCCGGACTTTCGGCAATTTTGAGTCCGGTTGTATTATGGCCTGTTTGTTCCCGAGCGGCGCCCACCGCTTCGGTTTCATCGCCGCGGCAATATCCGGCGGAAAAAAGCTGAGGGTCTTAACGCCAAGCGCCGCCGCAATGTGCATGGGCCCGGTGGAACCGCTGATCAAAACAGCCGCGTGTGATATGACGCCCGCGAATTCCCTCAAAGAAAGTTCCTCTTCCATAATGACAGGTTTTCCGACCTGCACGGCGTAATCTTTGATCCTGAACAGCATGCACTTCTCAGGGCTACCGCCTGTCAACAACACGGTATAACCATTATTCAGCAGTTCATTGGTAAGTTTGGCATAGGCTGCTTCGCTTAAATTCCACGCAGAACCCCTGCTTCCGGGATGGATTATGATAAAACCAGGGCTTAAACCTTTTAACCGCAAATATTCCAGGCCCTTTTGTTTTTCCTCTTCAGTGATATAATAGTATTCTTTAATTGCCCGCGCCCCGTCAAGCAGCCTGCCTGCGGACATTATGTTATAGTCAGCTTCGCTTTTCTCGGATTTTTTCCTGCTCATCCAAACCGGCTTGTTATAAAATATGGAATACCATCTAGAGGCCGTCCCGTATCTTTGCGGTATCCCTGCCATGAAAAAATGCCACGCAAGCCCGGGCCGCGGATAGGCTGCGATCACGGCGTCGAATTTTTCTGATCTTAATTTTGACAGGAGCGACTTGGGATCATTTTTATCATAGGCTATGACGCCGTCAACATCCGGATTGTTTAAAAGAAGCTCTCCGGCGTATTTGGAAACCAGCACGGTTAATTTTGCTTCCGGGTATTTCGCTTTCACCTCATGTATAAGCGGGGTTGTAAGCAACAGATCCCCTACGCCGTCTGTCCTTGAAATCAATATTTTATTCATAAACCCCTTTACAGTTCAAACTGTCTTTTTTATCCGGCATTCTGCACCCGGCATTACTTTTTGTGTTTTTCCAATATCGTCCTTATAATGTCTTTGGTGGAATGATCCTTCGGATCCCCCACTATGGCGATCTTTATCCCGAACTTCTTCGCCATCTCCCTCTCCGGCACAGTATCCGCAGTATAATCCGTCCCCTTGCAGTGATATGTCGGTAAAAGAATTTGCAGTGTTTTATCAACGGTCAGTTCGTTGAATATCACTATGTAATCCACAAATTCAAAGGCTGACATTATCTCCGCCCTCTCGCGCTGGTTCACAAGCGGGCGGCCTTCACCTTTGAGTTTCCTGACGGACGCATCCGAGTTTAAGCCGAGCACGAGCACATCGCCCTTTTCCCTGGCCGCTTTCAAAAACCTCACATGGCCCACATGAATTATATCAAAACAACCGTTGGCAAACGATACTTTCTTTCCCTGTTTTTTCAGCTTTGCCACTATTTTAGCGAGTTCTTCCCTTTTTTTAAGCTTTGACATTTTTAAGCGCTCCTTTGAGTTCATTTACCGTGACTGTAGCCACCCCGCGTTTCATTACCACAAGCCCTCCGCCGATATTGGCCAGGTAAGCCGCGTCGGAGAGTTTCGCGCCGCAGGCTAAGGCTATGGAAATAATGGATGATACGGTATCGCCCGCGCCTGAAACATCGACTATCTCGTCGCTTCCGAACGGCGCGACCTTGACAAGTTTTTTATTTTCAAACACTATCATGCCGCGGCTTCCGCGGGTCACTATCATGCCTTTTGCCTTCATCATTTTGCCAAGCTGTTTCACTATATACTCCACATCCTTTTCCTCATACTTTTCATAATCAACCGCGGGGCCCGCCTCTGTCTCGTTCGGCGTTGCCGTGGCGACGTATTTGAACTTTTTAAGGCCGTAACGGGAATCGACAACCACCTTCTTACCCTTTTTAGCCAGGGCGTTTATGGCTTTTATAACGCCGTCGGTTATCATGCCGCTGCCGTAATCAGAAACAAGTATGACTTCAATATTTTCTGCGGCCCTTTTGATGTTTTCGATAAGCATAGCCTCGGTATTCTTATCCAGCACGCCTTCATTATACCTGTCTATCCTGACTATCTGCTGCTTTACGGTATGGACCGAACCGGCCATGACCCTGGTTTTAACGGGCACGCTGTAGCTGCCTGTCCGTACTATAAACGACGGGTCAACGCCTTTTTCTTCCATCATCCTTAATAATATTTCGGAATATTCATCGGTTCCAACGATCGAAACCGGAACCGCCAAAGCGCCGAGGTCGGCAATATTCATGACGGGGTTTGCGCCGCCGCCCGCGAGGTAGGTGGATTTGTTGTATTTCAAAATAAGCACAGGAGCTTCACGCGAAATGCGTTCTGTTTCGCCGTATAAGTATTCGTCGAGGATGAAGTCGCCCAAAACAAGGATTTTTTTGCCCTTGAATTTTTCAATTATTGCCGCGTATTTGTTCATAACATCTCCTTAAAAATATTTACTACACAAAACCGCTCGTGTAGTCGCGGGCCTGCGTTCCACCGGCCCGCGCCTAGATACGGATAATAATCCTCACGTATTAGACTGTTCACAGAACTGTTTATGCTTTGCTTGCTTTCCCGCAGGCGCACCCCGGTGGGACGTAGAGGGTGCGACTACATAAAACCGCAATTAAAGCCCGCTGTGAGAGGGGGCAAGCCCCCTCTCTACAAAACCTTTTTATTTTATTAACAACTTAACTGCCTGATAAAAATCCTTCGCAAGCACATCCGGTTTGTCGTATGCTTCCTTTATTAACAACTTTTCCTTTTTGCCGTACCCCGTCATCACCAACGCGGTCCTCATTTTCGCATTTTTTCCCATATGGACGTCCGTGAGTTTGTCGCCTATCATGAAACTTTCTTTAAGTTCTATGCCGAACTTTTTCTGCGCCGCTTTTATCATGCCGATCTTGGGCTTCCTGCAATCGCAGTCAATAAGGTATTTCTTTATAACCGCTTTTTTCGCATGATGCGGGCAGTAATAGTAAGCGTCTATTTTTAACCCGTATTTTTTCAGCAGCCCGTCTATGTATTTGTGGACGCTTTCAACAAAAGCTTCGGTGATGTATCCCCTCGCAACGCCTGACTGGTTTGTGACCACTATTACTTTATAACCGTTATCTTTAAGCAGCTTTAAGGCTTCTATGGACCTGGAATAAAACTTAACCTTTTTAAGAGAACTTATATACCCCACTTCATGTATGAGGTTGCCGTCGCGGTCTATGAACGCGGCTTTATTGCGATGTCTCATCGGCCTTAATTTCCTTATGGAGCTTAAACTGCAGGTTGTAAAGTTTGGTATACACGCCGTTCTTTTTCATCAGCGCCTCGTGGTCCCCTTCTTCAGCTATACCTTTATTGTCCACGACTATTATATTCGCGGCGTTCCTTACCGTGGACAGCCTGTGGGCTATTACAAATGTTGTCCTGTTCTTCATCAGGTTATTTATGGCTTCCTGCACGAGTATCTCGGATTCCGAATCCAGCGATGAGGTTGCCTCGTCAAGTATGAGTATGGGCGGGTTTTTCAGTATGGCCCTGGCTATCGCCATCCTCTGCCGCTGGCCGCCCGAGAGCCTTACCCCCCTGTCGCCTATAAGCGTGTCGTATTTGTCCGGCATTTTTTCAATGAACTCCGCGGCGTTTGCCGCGCGCGCGGCCATCTCGACTTTTGCCATGTCATTGCTTTCCTGTCCGTATGATATATTATTTTTTATGGTGTCATTGAAAAGTATGGTTTCCTGCGTCACTATGCCTATTAGATTGCGGAGGGACGCGATCTTTATGTCCTTTATGTCTGTGCCGTCTATGGTTATCAAACCTTTTTTTACATCATAAAACCTGGCAAGGAGGTCCGCGAGAGTGCTCTTTCCCGCGCCTGACGGCCCTACAACGGCGAATATCTCGCCTTTGTTTATCTTAAAACTCACATCCCTTAACACATCCTGGTCTTCAATATAATTAAAACTTATGTTCTTGAACTCGACCGACGCTGCGAATTCATTTACCTCTTTCGGGTTTTCCGGCTCGATTATTTCCGGTTTTGTGTCAATGATTGAAAATACCCTTTCAGCGGCCGCCAGCGCCTGTTGTACGACGTTGTTGATGTCGTTTAATTTTTTTATCTGCGGGTAAAGCGCAATAAGCCCGCCGATGAAAGAAAAGAACGTTCCGGCCGTAAGCTCGCCTTTGATAACGGCGGTACCCGCAACCCAGACCAGTACAGCTATGCCTATCGACCCGATGGATTCCATTACCGGCGAAGACATGATATAGGCCCTCGTGCCCCTCATGGTATGGTCAAAAAGGCCGGAAAGCTCGGAGCTGAATTTTCTGCGTTCATAGTTTTCCATGCCAAAAGCCTTTACTATGCGTATGCCGTTGAATGTTTCGTTTAAGATCGAAGTCATGTCCCCCATCTTCATCTGAACATTGCCGGCCGCTGATTTTATCTTTTTGCTGAATTTGGAAATGGGCAGCACAGCCAGTGGAAAAACGACCATGGTTATCAGGGCAAATTTCCAGCTTAAAAAGAAAAGGAGCCCGACCAATCCGGCAATGGTCAAAACGCTCCCGACCAGGTTGCCAAGTAAATTGGCAAGCGCGCCCTGCACCATCTGGACGTCATTGGTTATCCTGGATATAAGCACACCGATCTTCTGGTTGTTAAAAAAGTTCATGGAAAGGCCGGTTATGTGGTCATAAAGCTGTTTCCTCATGTTCAGGATTATCTTGCTTCCAACGTAGTTGATGAGATAGTTCTGTATGTAACCGCATACGCCCTTAAATACAAAGATTATAATAATAGCGAGCGGGAGTATGCTGATCCACTTCATGGCCTCGGTCTTGTCCGGGTTTGCCAGTATCTTGTCTATGACAGGCTTGATGATATACATGGAAGCCGCAGTTAAACCGGATGTAAAAATCATAAAAATCATTGCTATTATGATCCTGTCCATATAGGGTTTCATGTAAACCAGAAGCCTTTTGTAAGTATTCATTTTTCTCCTTTAAATTGGGTATAAACCGCATTTTCAGGATTTAATTCCGGTGAAACTATAAGGAATATGATATTTTAGACGATTTTATGGGGGAGGTCAAGGTAAAACGTGGTTATTGCGGGAACTGAGAATATGCCAGTTTAAAATATATATTTTAATCCCATGCAACAAGATCCTTCAAAACCGTTTCTTAAAGCCAACAGCGGGCGGCACAGTGTGCCGCCCCTACGCGACATTTGGGACATGAGCCATGCTACTAATAAAATTCCTAAAGGCCGCGCCTACAAATTCCCGTTTTGAGCGGAATTTGTGATTACGCCTTTAATTACCCGCGATCTGCTTTATCAGGACCGAATCAGCCTCAATGTTAACTGTAATTTCAGACCCGGTATTTACCCCTATGTATGTTGACGCGGCCGCTAAAAATGCCGGAAATACCTTTCTTAGGTCCTTTGATTTGCCTGTCCCGGTTATCGAGGTTTTCCATATCTCATTTAAATTTGCCCCCTGCCTGCCGTTCTTTATGTCAAAAGCGTCAAGTATGATAAATTTTTTATATGCCGTGTATTCCGCGGTCTGATTTGTAAAACCTGTAACGCCGTACTGCGGTTGCTCATATGTCGTGGTATACTGCGTTGAGCCTGTATGATCCGGGCTCCTGAGCACGCTTGTCTGTGTATAGGTATTCACACCGGTCTGGCCCCATACAGGTGTGGTATATGAATATGTGTGGGTTTCAGGTTCCCCGACGCCATATGAAAGATAAACCTCTATTTCCGCCGCCTGTGAATCATTGGCCAGTTTATAGCCCTGCAATGACATGGCGTTTACAAGCAGGCCCGCGAACTCTTTGAACTGAAGGTCGTTCACGTTTGTATCCTTATTTCCCGGCACGATCTGGTAGATCTTGTTAAGCTGGACCGTGCGGTCGCTTATGGAATCGATCTGGACGTGATATGCCCTCACGCAGCCCGACGCGGTAAAAACAACGAGGGTCAAAGCAATAAACAGAACGGATAAATTTTTAATTTTCATATGTTCCTCCTTGAAATTTTATATCATTATTATAACACACAAACGGCAAATGTAAAAATAAACCTTTCCCGCAGGGAAGGGTTCCCTCTCCGCGCAAAAAAAAGACGCCCTAAAAGGGCGTCTTATAAAACAAGATAAATAAAATATTCTATTTACGGGAGATTATAATAAATCGTGAGCATGGGCCTGTATAAAACTGTAGCGCTTTCCTTTGTTTGAAAAACGACATCCGGCTGGGAACCGCTCTCGGTCTGCGACCTCAATACAACGCCGTAACTTGAACCTGTGCCGTTAAGCCATCCCTGCACTATGCTGTTATCAAGTTTGAAATCATAATATCCGGGCGCCGTTACATTAACTGCGGCGCTTATGGGTGACGCTGACAGCGAGCCTCCCGCTACCGACAGGGAGTTCCATGTATCGCTTCCCTCGAGCCATGGTTCATTGAGGGAATAAGCTATGACATTGCCCGGAGTACCTGCCGAACTGCAATACATGGTCAGATACGCGGATGAAACTATTGCCGTCGAAGGCAGATATCCGCCGTTTATTACATACTGTATTGCCATGTGTTCTGCCCCGCCAGCGTCGCCTGCATAACCGGACGCTGCCGTCCCGTAATTTGTTGACGAGCTGTACGCGTACAGAAAAGTATCATAAGCACCGGCAAAAGTACTGGTTGGCAGACTTCCCTGCCTGAACATTATAGACGCCGGCCCTGTCGGGCCTGACGGCCCTGTAGTACCTTTTGTGCCCGAGCCGCAAGATAATAAAACCAGTGAAATGATGACTGCCGAGAGAATTACCGCTATTTTCTTCATTATAAACCTCCATTGTATTTATTAATTAATTGCCATCCATATAACAGTGTATTATGTTTTTTGTAAAAAATCAATAAAAACAATGCCGGGACGTGCAGAAACGGGCCGATGAACCGCAGTCCCGCCGTTTTGATCCTATGCGTTCCCTATACCGCCAGACCCGCGAACTGCGCTTTATACAACTCCGCGTAAAAACCGTTCTTTTTCAGCAGGTCCTCGTGGCGGCCTGTTTCCACTATTTTTCCATGGTCCATAACCAGTATCAGTTCCGCGTCCCGTATGGTCGAGAGCCTGTGTGCTATCACAAAACTCGTCCTGTCCTTCATAAGTTCGGCAAAAGTTTTTTGTATCTGCAGTTCCGTCCTTGTATCCACGCTGCTTGTGGCCTCGTCAAGTATTAGTATCTGCGGGTTGGCAAGTATGGCCCTTGCTATGGTGATCAGCTGTTTTTCGCCCTGTGACAGGTTTGAGGCGTCCTCATTGAGCACAGTATCATACCCGTCCGGAAGCGCACGGATAAAATGATCGGCGCGCGCTGTCTTTGCCGCGCTCACTATCTCATCCTGCGTGGCATTGTCTTTTCCGTACGCAATATTATCCCTGATGCTGCCGTTAAAAAGCCATGAGTCCTGCAGAACCATTCCGAACATGCGGCGCATGCTCCCTCTTTTAAGCTTGCTTATATCCAGCCCATCGACCGTTATATTGCCTGCATTAAGCTCATAAAACCTCATTAGCAGGTTTACCAGCGTTGTTTTGCCCGCGCCTGTGGGGCCGACTATGGCTATCGTGTGCCCGGGCTCTATCTTCAGGCTGAGGCCGTCAAACAGTATTTTATCCGCGCTGTACCCGAATTTAATCCCGTTAAAATCCACCGCGCCCCTGGGTTTTGCCGGGGCGACAGCCGAGTTTTCATCGGAAGATTCTTCGGGTTCGTTTAATATCTCAAATATCCTCTCGGCCGAGGCCACTGCCGATTGCAGTGTATTTATCATGCTCGCGCTCTGCGCCACGGGCTGGGTGAACATCCTTATATACTGGATAAACGCCTGTACATCGCCTATCTCAATGGCCTTTTTTGCCACCATAACCCCGCCTGCCACGCATACGACGACGTAGCCGAGGTTGTTGATAAAATTCATCATCGGAAATATGAACCCTGATATGAACTGCGCCTTCCAGCCCGCGTTATACAGGGTGCCGTTCATTTCCTCGAACCTGTCAATGGATTTTTTTTCATAACAAAAAGCACGGACTATCCTGTGCCCGGTAAGCATCTCTTCCACGTGCCCGTTCAGTTCACCAAGAGACTTTTGCTGCGTCATGTAATATTTCTGTGATTTTTTTGCTATGAACATGGTGGCCCCGAATGAAAGCGGCAGGGTTATGATGGTTAAAAGCGTAAGCAGCGGGCTTATGACCAGCATCATAACAACAGCGCCGAGTATCCCGGCCAGGGAACTCAATATCTGCGGGAGCCCCTGCTGGAGGGCGTTATTTATGTTTTCCGTGTCGTTTGTTATCCTGGACATTATCTCGCCGGAAGTGCGGGTGTCGAAAAATTTCAGCGGCAGCCGGGATATTTTTTCATCCATTTCTTTTCTCAGGTTATAAACCGTCTTTTGCGCGATAACCGACAGGTTTACCTGCATAATGTAGGTAAAAATTCCGTTAAAAACGAATAACCCCGCCAGGATAGAAAGCATCCTTATTATGAACGGCATATCAAGTTTCCCCGCGCCCGAGACGAACTTAAACATGCCGTTTATCGCAATTCCCAGTATCTTTGGGGACGCTGTCGCTATCGCAGTATTTACCAGTATAAGCGCGCACATCATAGTGAGAGCGAAATAATACGGCTTTAAATATCCGGCCAGCCTTTTTATGGTGCCTTTAAAATCTTTTGCTTTTTCCACTGGCCTGCCCAAAGCGCCCATGGGGCCGCCCCTGTGGCCGCCTCCGCCGCCAAACCCGCCGGGCCTTATTACGGGAGGCCGCTGCTGTCCGTCATCGCTCATGCGAGTTCCTCCTGCGACAGCTGCGAGTAAACTATTTCCCTGTACACGCCGCACGTTTTCATAAGTTCCTTGTGGCTGCCTATGCCCGCTGTTTTGCCTTCGTCAAGGACCACTATCCTGTCAGCGTCAAGAACAGTGGCAACCCTTTGTGCTATGATTATAACGGTTGATTTTTTGGTTTCATTTTTAAGCGCGGCCCTTAATGCCGCGTCTGTTTTAAAATCCAAAGCCGAGAAGCTGTCGTCAAAAATAAATATCCCGGGTTTGCGGAAAAGGGCGCGCGCGATCGACAGGCGCTGTTTCTGCCCGCCTGACAGGTTTTTCCCGCCTTGGGCCAGTATTGACATGGATTTTTCAGCCATCGCGTCCACAAATTCCGCGGATTGCGATGTTTTTAACGCTTCGTCCACTGTTTCATCGTCATGCTCCTTTGAACCAAAACTTATATTATCGGCTATTGTGCCGGTGAAAAGCATGGCTTTTTGCGGCACATATCCTATCCTGTTCCTTAAGTCCTGCTGGGTAATTTCCCTGACATCGGTCCCGTCAACCATCACCTGCCCCGAGTCAACATCATAAAAACGCAATATCAGGCTGGCAAGCGTGGATTTTCCCGAACCTGTCCCGCCTATGACGGCGGTTACTTCGCCGGGCCCGGCCTTGAAAGAAACCCCGCTTAATGCCGGCTGTTCGGCGCCGTGATATTTAAAATCAACATTTTTGAATTCTATGTTCCCTCCCGACGGCGGGCTGACCGGATTTTCCGGGTCATTTATTTCCGGCACAATATCAAGGACCTCGTTTATCCTGTCGGCCGACACCTGCGCGCGCGGAATGAATATGAAAAGCATGGATACCATCATAATGGCAAATAAAATAAGCGACACATACTGTATAAAGGCAAGGATGTCACCCACCTGCATTTGGCCCGCCTGCACCCTTAAGCCCCCGACCCAGACTATGGCTATCATCGTGAAGTTCATGATCGTCATGACAACGGGCATTATTACCGACATAAGCGTAACCATTTGCAACGACGTGTCCATCAGCGAGGAACTCGCGTTATCAAACCTTTTTCTCTCGTAAAGCGTCCTGTCAAAAGCCCTCACTTCCCTGTTCCCGGAGAGTTTTTCCCTAATGACAAGGTTGAGCGCGTCAAGTTTCTTCTGGATTATCCTAAAAAGCGGTATCATGAACTGCTGGACGGAAAATATAATGACGGCTAAAAGCGGCACCGCAACCGCCAGCACCAGGGACAGCTGGGGGTCGCGGGATACTGCCATGACTATCCCGCCCACGCACATAAGCGGCGCCCTGAGCATCATGGAGAGCATGATTATGACAAGTTGCTGTATCATGACCACATCGTTCGTGGTCCTTATGATAAGCGAAGAACCGCCGATCTTATCAAATTCATACAGCGAAAAGTTCTCGATCTTAGTGAATATTATTGACCTGATTTTGCGAGAGAACCCAAGGGCGGTCCTGGACGACATAAATCCCGCTGAAAAAGCGCATAATACGCCGCCCAGGCTGAGCGCCAGCATTATGCCGCCGGTTTTCAATATAAAATTAATGTCGCCTTTTACAATGCCTTTATTCACTATCTCGGCCAGAAACGTGGGCAAAGACAGGTCAACAAGCGCCTGCAATAAAAAAAGCACGACGATCACGCAGATCGCGCCCGCATATGGTTTTAAATATTTGAAAAGTTTGAACATTTTGTCTCCGTTATTTCATATTCCTAATATTTAGGTAATCAAAGTATATATAATCGGCGCAGGAAAGTCAAGCAGAAGCCGTGCAATTAAAACTCTTTTTAACGCGGCCTGAACACCTTATATATCCATGAAATTCTTTATCGTGTCCGGCACGGATGAAATTTTTCTATGGCCTGTGCGCCACTAAAACCCTTATAATACAAGCGCACAATCCATAGAAAAATTTCATCCGTGCCGGACACGACCTATCATTAAGGCTTTTCCGACAGTATCCAAATGCTTCCTAAACCCTTATTTGACATATTTTTGAGACTCCTTTTCAACGTTTACAATATTCGCGCCCAACAACTTTAAGCGCCCATGTACCATTCGCTGTAGCTCAGGTACATGGCATGTTTTCCGACACTATCTTTTTATTTTTCCAATGCCGCCACTTTCGCAAGGCGGCGCTTAAACCGTTCTTCGCCTTTGAAATTTGCGTTTAAAAACGTCCTGACCAGGTCCCAGGATAAGGCATACCCTGTCACCCTGCCGCCCAGGCACATAATATTCATATTGTCATCCTCCACGCCCTGATGGGCGGAAAATGGGTCCGTGATCAGCGCAGCCCGCGCGCCGGGTACTTTGTTTGCCGCAACACAGGCCCCGACCCCGCTGCCGCAGATGGCCAAACCCCTGGTGACATTACCGCTTGCCACTGCCCTGGCCAGGGGCACTACAAAATCCGGATAGTCATCATCCGCAGCCAATTCATGGGCCCCAAAATCCTCAACCTCATAACCCGCGGTCTTGAGCGCCGCAGTCAGTTGTACTTTCAACTCAAATCCGCCGTGATCTGCGGCTATACCTATTCGCATTATTTTACCTCCGTGCCGGGCATTCCTCCGCCGTTCCATTTCCAGTTAAGTATCTCCGGCATATCCTGCCCGTTCTTATTTATGTAAAGTTTGTGTTCTATAAGCTTATCCTTAAGCAGCTGTTTTAAGTAAACGCCTTTTTCCCCGGAGAGCGGCACCCTGTCTATGGTATCCATCACGAGATGAAAGCGGTCCAGTTCGTTTAATACAGTCATGTCAAATGCCGTGGTGATAGTGCCCTCTTCTTTGTAACCGCGGACATGTATGTTCTCGTGGTTTGTGCGGCGGTAGGTCAGCCTGTGTATCAGCCACGGGTAGCCGTGGAAAGCAAAGATCACGGGTTTATCCTTTGTGAAAAGCCCGTCAAAATCCGCGTCACTCAACCCGTGCGGGTGCTCGGTTTGCGGCTGCAATTTCATCAGGTCGACAATATTGACAACCCTGACCTTCAATTGCGGCAGGTGCTCCCGGATGATCGATACGGCCGCGAGTGTCTCCAGCGTAGGCACGTCCCCGCAGCAGGCCATGACAACATCGGGCGCCGCGTCCTGATCATTGCTTGCCCAGGTCCAGATGCCGATGCCGTTTGTGCAGTGCTTGACAGCGTCGCTCATAGTAAGCCACTGCGGCGCCGGGTGTTTGCCCGCGATCACCACATTGACATAATGACGGCTGCGCAGGCAGTGGTCCATGGTCGAAAGCAGGCAGTTTGCGTCCGGCGGAAGGTAAACGCGCACGATCCCGGATTTTTTGTTCGCAACATGGTCGATAAAACCGGGATCCTGATGCGTAAAGCCGTTATGGTCCTGCCGCCATACATGAGAAGCAAGCAAATAGTTTAAAGAGGCAATATTGCGCCTCCACGGCAGGCCTGAAGTCACCTTCAGCCACTTCGCGTGCTGGTTGAACATGGAATCGATTATGTGGATGAATGCCTCATAACAATTAAAGAGCCCGTGACGACCGGTGAGCAAATATCCCTCGAGCCAGCCTTCACACTGGTGCTCGCTCAGCATTTCCATCACGCGCCCGGACGGGGCCAGGAATTCATCATTATCAACGGTTGCGGCTTCCCATTGGCGTTTTGTAACTTCAAAAAGGGCTTCGAGCCCGTTTGAAAGTGTTTCGTCAGGGCCGAATACCCGGAAATTCCTGTACTCATTGTTCAGGCTCACAATGTCGCGAAGGAAACGTCCGAGCACATGGGTATCGCCTATGCCGAGTATTCCGTGCGACGGTACGTCAACCGCATAATCACGGAAATCCGGCATCCTAAGGTCGCGCAGCAAAATGCCTCCGTTAGCGTGGGGATTCGCGCCCATTCTTTTTTCGCCTTTTGGCGCCAGTTCGGCCAGTTCGGGTTTTAAACGTCCCTTTTCATCAAAAAGTTCCCCGGGCCTGTAACTTTTCAGCCAATCCTCCAGCAGTTTCAAGTGTTCGGGATGAGCTGCCGGATCTGAAAGCGGCACTTGGTGCGACCGGAACGTGCCTTCAACCTGCAGGCCGTCAACCATCTTCGGGCCGGTCCAGCCCTTTGGTGAATTAAGCACTATCATTGGCCAGCGCGGACGTTCCAGATTGCCGTTAATACGGGCGTCCTGCTGAAATTTTTTTATCTGTTCAACTGCCGTGTCAAGCGCCGCTGCCATGGCCTCATGCATAAGCTCAGGCTCATGGCCCTCGACAAAGTACGGCGTCCATCCATATCCGCAAAGCAACTGCTCTAATTCCCCGCGCGGGATGCGCGCGAGGATGGTCGGGTTTGATATCTTGAAACTGTTAAGATGCAGGATCGGAAGCACAGCGCCGTCGGTAATCGGATTAAGGAACTTGTTTGAATGCCATGCGGTTGCCAGCGGCCCGGTTTCCGCCTCGCCGTCGCCCACGACACAGGCAACGATTAATT
This sequence comes from uncultured bacterium, assembly GCA_937889595.1. Lineage (GTDB taxonomy): Bacteria > Oederibacteriota > PGYV01 > PGYV01 > Palsa-1178 > PALSA-1178. Next base: position 98,066 of record CALAOR010000090.1, on the reverse strand, counting down.
CAGGATTGTCAAACACCGCGCCGAACGAGTGGCTGAGCGAATACCCCAGTTCCCCGCCCTCATGTATCGAACCCGGACACTCGGGAGAAGCGTGGCTCGGGATACCGCCGGGAAATGAAAACTGTATAAAAAGTTTCCTCAAACCCTCCTCATCACGGCTTATATTCGGATAGATCTCGCTGTAAGTGCCTTCGAGATAAGTATTTGCCACAACAGCGGGTCCGCCGTGTCCGGGGCCGGAAACGTAGATCATGTCGAGACCGTATTTTTTTATCACACGGTTCAAGTGCGCGTATATGAAGTTCTGCCCCGGAGTTGTGCCCCAGTGCCCAAGCAGCATGTGCTTCACATCCGTGAGGTCCAGCGGGCGCTTCAGCAGGGGATTGTCAAAAAGATAAATCTGGCCCACGGACAGATAGTTTGCCGCGCGCCAGTAGGCGTCGATCTTGTGGAGCAATTCCGGTGTCAGTGTGCTTGTTTTCATGTTTTAACCTTCTTTTTTATTTTTGGTCATCAGGTACAGTGTTCTTAACTCTATGCAATTTCCAGGCCATTGCGTTGCGGCCGGGGTTACGGCCGGACCGGCCTACTTGTCGGATTCCACAACCCCGTCGCTTAGCACCACTATCCGCTTTGCCTCTTCCATGACGCGCTGGTCGTGGGTGGAGAATATGAACGTCACGCCGTGTTCCGCGTTTAAGCGTTTCATGATCTCCATGATGTTATGGCCGTTTTCCTTGTCCAGGTTCGCGGTCGGCTCATCGGCCAGGATAAGCTTGGGGTTCGTGATAAGCGCGCGGGCCACGGCAATCCTCTGCCTCTGGCCGCCGGAAAGTTCGTCGGGTTTGTGTTTTACGAATTCCTGGAGCCCCACATCATCTATCAAAACGTCGACCCGTTTTTTACGCTCTTTTTCCGCCACGTTCTGGATTATGAGCGGGAACTCGATATTTTCAAAAACATTCAGGACGGGAATAAGGTTGAAGGTCTGGAATATGAAACCGATATTATCGCGCCTTAAGCGTGTCGCGTCGCCGTCGTTCAGGACGGAAACGTTGTATTTGTCAAAAAGACGCACCTCCCCTGTCGTTGGGGAATCCAGGCAGCCGATAAGGTTCAATAACGTGGTCTTTCCCGAGCCCGATGGCCCGATGATGCACATAAAATCCTTCTCATGGATATCAAGGTTCACACCGTTCAAAGCGTGCACCTTTGTTTTTCCAAGCAGATATTCCTTTTTCGCGTCCTTGACCTCTACTATGTTTGCCATGTTCTTAACCTCCTGTAAATTAATTGCATTTAAAAGTAAGCATTTATCCTCAACTCCACAGTGCTGTATATGGGCGCGGAATCTATCCCCTCTTTTACGCCACGGGCCGATATATTTTGAAGCAGGGCCAGCTGCGCGTCATAGCCCGTATTTTCAACATAACTTATTGCCGGGAACAAAAAAGACGTGCCGTCGTCAAGCCCGTGGAGCCCCGTAAAACTGATTGATAATAAATTATTCCACGTATACGATGCCGTGTATGCCAGGTAGTCTTTTTTGCCCAAAAAAACCGGGATCGTCCCCGATGTGACTGAGGCTACGTAATCGTTGTTTGACATGCCCGCGCTGTTCCTGTAATACTCCGCCACCACCGAAAGTTCATTGCTTATGGTCCTGGTCAAACCGGCCATGTAACTGGAATTAAACCCCCTGTTAGCGAGCTTAAATTCCCCGCTTCCCGGCACCTGCTTTAAGGCGGCCTGGCAGTTGAGCACAAAAAAACCCAAGTCCCAGGATATGGCGGCTCCGATGTTCTGTATGTCCGTATCATAGATATAGTTTAAAAATATATCGCACGTGCCAACAAGTTTATACAACTGTATGGCAGCGTCCAGACCCTTGTAAGCAGCCCCGGGTTTCGGGGTTATGATAAGGGACGGCGTGACAATATCGTTTGATAGTTCCGCCCTGAGCGCATAGATGCCCTCAAGGTCTTCCGTGGGCCTGTATATATCCAGCGGATTTGGCTGCAGGGAGTCAACCGGGTTCCAGAAAAGACCGGTCCCCCACTTTATCCTCTGCTTTCCCGCGTACAACACAAATGGCCCGTTCTCGACGGAAAAATAGGCGCTGTCTATGGCGTAATCCACGCTTTCCCTTCCAGGGTAACCTTTGATCCACCCGACAAAATCAAACTTAACCTGTTCCACCTGCTGTTTGGCCTTCAGCCTGAGCTCCTCATATGCTCCCGCAGCCTGTGGCGTAATATGCTCCGCCATAATATTATAGGCGTCATTCTTTATATACGAAGTATATGTCATGTCCGTCAGCGCAACCAGGTTAAAATCCATCCCGTACGCGGCCGAAGATACCAACGCTGCCAGAACACCTGCCGACAAAATTCTTTTCATTTTCCACCTCATTTGCGTGTAAAATTTCACATCATTTTCAATTACAACATAACTCCGAATTCCGAACTTCGAACTCCGCCCTACCGTCCCATCTGCGACTGGTCGAACATATATTCCGGGACAGACTGCAGTTCCTCCATGGTCAGCATCTTCACCTCGGTGTAGGCCCCTTCTTCAATCAGGTCCACCATCTTCATATCCAGCGGCCTGACCAACCCGCCTATGGTCTGCGGGTTTGAAAACTCCATTTTTTTTATCGCTTTCCCGGATAAGCCGAAGTACACGGCTTCTGTCGGGACCTTTGCATTGTCGTCGATCCACATTTCAATCTTCGCGTACGCCACTTCCCTGTTTTTCGCGGATAAAACAAGCAGTATGAGAGTGCCTTTTTGCTGCGTAATTTCCGCATTATAATTATCGGCCCAGCCCGAAGAAGCAAGGTCCTCGTTCGAGAAAGTGGACCCCATGAAAGCCTGCTTGCGCGAGAGCCTGATGGGCCTTGAAACGTCCGGCATGTACATCCAAAGATTGTCGCCGTTCAAAAGGATCTTCTTGCCCTTATCCCTTGCAGGCGACACTATCTTCATAAGCGATTTATCGGCCCCTTTTGAATATATTTCATACTTATAAGCCAGCGGCTCCCTGCCGTTCCTAAAAGTGGTCATGGTAAGCGATGACTTGAATATCTGCGGATACAATGACTTGTCAACAGTCTTTAAAAGTTTTTCCGCATAAGCCTTGTCAAACTTCGCATCCAAAGCAAAAAGACCGGCCCCTGCCGCAAGCAACATCACAACTGTAAACAACAATAACTTTTTCATGTCCGCTCTCCTTATAATAACTTTTGTTATCAATCCGCATTCGGCATTCGGCATCCCGAACTCCGAACTGCCCTACCTTACTCCCCGCTGAAGCGCCTTTACGATATTCGTATCCGAGGCCATCTTAGCCGGAAAGTACGACCCCAAGACACCCGCTATAATGCACACCAGGCCCGACATGATCCAGTCAGAAGGTGTATTATACGCTTTCAGGACATCTGTCATAGGCATATTGCTGTTGCTTGCAACTTTCATCACGTCAAGCACCAGCCCGTGCACATTCAGATAATATATAAAAGGCGCCGCAAGCACATATCCCAAAAGCACCCCGAATATCGAAAGGAAAAAACCTTCCATCATGAACATGTCGCGCACATTTTTCCTGTCAAAACCTATTGCACGGAGCGTACCTACCTCGGGAGTGCGCTCAAATACGCTCATGGTCATGGTGTTGACTATTATAAAGAAAGACAGGAACAAAAGAATTCCCGCGAATGTGCCGATACTCGACATCTTTGCCTTTGCAAGCTCAAAAAGATCGGCGTTTTCCTCTTTCCAGTCCACTACTGTAAGACCTGGAAATTTGGCGGCAAGTATCGCGGCAACCGCTGTTTTCGCTTCTGCCGTTGAGTTTGTCCTGTCAAGCCTGATTATTATTTCCGTGGCTTTATTCTCCATATCACACAGCCGCTGTGCGAAAGCCAGCGGCACATACAATTCCGATTTTTCCATGGCATCAAAACCTATTGAATAAACCCCTGACACGCCCGCGTCCACAAGATTATTCATGTTCCCGACTGTTTGTGAAAAAAGAAGCACTGGAGACCCCGGCTTTAGATCCAGTATTTTTGCCAGAGCGCGTCCTATAAGCACCTGCCCGCCGTCAACAGGAAGGGGCGAACCTTCAATGTTATTATAGACAGTCAGAATATTCTTCTCCGCCGCCTCGTCCACTCCGTTAATCAAAACCCCTGTTTTTTTCTTCATGTTGCTTATCAGCCCGTCGTGGATCAGGCGCGGGGAAGCTCCTTTAATATGCGGGACATTTTTTATGGCCAGCACCACTGCGTTTGGATCATCTATGGCCAAATCCAGCGGCAGCGTGCTCTTTACAGCCGGATAAGCCTTATTATATATTTTCAAATGCCCGGTCCGCAGGTCGATTATCCTTTCATATATGGCGTTAAACTGCCCCTTAACCATACCCAAACCCATAAGGAGCACAAATACGCTCACGGCAAAGGTCATCATATTAAGAATGGACCTGCGCTTGTTTTTAAATACGTTCCTTAAGGCTATCCCGGCCAGTTGTGTTCTCATTCGAGCACCCTCATTATCTCGGAAGGCTTCTTTGATATGGCGATCCACGCCGGATAGGAAGACGCAATCACTGATATCAATATGCCCGTGAGTATTACCACCCCTATTGAAAGCGGCACAAGTACCGTGCCCATGGAAGCGTCCATGCCGCCCAGAGGAGTGCCCTGCATGGTTTTAAACATCCTCTCATAATTAAACGGGTGGGCCTGTACGTAAAGCACAAGCGCCGTCCCGGGTATTATCGCAAGCACGGTCCCGGTCACTCCCAGAATAAATGACTCAGCTATGATCATAAGGAACATCTGCAATTTTCCAAGCCCCATGGCTCTTAGAGCCCCGAATTCCGGCAGCCTGTGCATGATATTCATAAGGAATGAATTTATTATTCCCATAGATGCCCCGAAAATTATCAGGAAACATATAAAAAGGCCGGACACATCCAATAATTTAATGTAAGACACCAAAAACGCCTGCCCTGTCTGCCATGGTACCGCGACAGCGCCCGGAGGAAGGATCTTGCCAATTGCCGCGGAGGCTCCCGAGGCGGAGAGCGGGTCATTGAGATTTACCGTTATCTTTGTGACCCTGTTGTCCATACCCAAAAGTTTCTGGGCCAAAGGCAGTGCGCAAATAACGCTGCGCTCGTCTTTTTGCGCGGAAAATGTTTTGAATATCCCGGCAATGGTCCCTTCCGCGGCATTGACGGACCCGAACTGGTCCACGGACAGGATGATAAGTTTATCCCCGACATTGACGTTGAGCAGCGCGGCGCCGCGGACACCCACCAAAATATCGTCCTTTTTCGTGATAAACCCTCCCTTGATGACAGACGCCGCAAGTTTGGCGTATTTTTTCGCAGCGCTTTCAGCGTCTATGGCCGTTACCATGCAGTCAAGGTTCTTTGTCTGAGTATTTGCGATCGCCCCGAAATTGATCTCGGGCTTGACCGCAGCCACGCCGGGCTGGTTTTTCAGCGAATCAATCAGCCCGGGTTTCAGTTCTATATTGTATTCATTCATGGTGAAATCCATTTCCTTATAAAATCGCGAATCATAAATGTTTATATGCCCGGTATCGTTCAGGTAATCGCCAAGGATTTTCTGCTTGAACCCGTCCATAAACGCCACACCGAACTCCATGACGAATACGCAGATAAAAACCACCAGCAGGATCGTAAGGCTGGTCCTGCGGTTCTTGATCAGGTTGCCGTAAGCAAGCTTTAAAAACATCCACATATTTTTTCTCCCTTATGCATTTTTATTGACAATCCGCGGTCCATAGAAAAATACATTTGACTCCTGAATCAATCTTTATAGCCGGTATTATGGCTGATATTATAACACAACTATTATTTTCATCAAAGCATCAAACCCTCAAATATATCTTGCTTTTAACCCTGAAAGAATGTAAAATTTTTACGTTTTATAAATATATTTTAAGCGCGCGTTTTTGGCGCCGCATCCAAGAGGTTTAAATTGTTTGATAATCTTATGACAAACCCAGACTGGCAGGCAACGGCTAAAAAAACAGCCAACGGCATCAGGAAAAGGGTGCTTATACACACCCTTAAGAACAGCGGCGGGTATTTGAGCCAGGCATGTTCTTCTGCCGAGGCTTTAGCCGCGTTATACACAAAAATAATGAACCTTGGCCCCGTTACAAAACCAATTATCCCCAGGCCGTTTCCCGGCGTTCCCGGACCGCTAAATAAGGATTATTTTACCGGCGGAGAATTCAACGGGCCCCATACCCCGGATTACGACAGGTTCATCCTCTCCCCCGCCCACTACGCCCTGGCTTTATATGCCTGTCTTATTGAGACTGGCAGGATGGATGAGAGCGGGCTGGATTATTTCAACAAAGACGGTTCATCCGTCGAGATGATAGGCGCCGAGCACTCGCCCGGTATGGAAGTCACCAACGGCACTTTGGGCCAGGCTTTAAGCCAGGCAGCAGGTATTGCGCTTGCGCGCAAATTAAAAAAGGAACCCGGCCGCGTATTTGTATTCCTGTCCGACGGCGAACTCCAGATAGGGCAGACCTGGGAAGCTTTACAGTTTATGGCCCACTGGAAACTCGACAACATGATGGTTTACGTGGACGTCAACGGCTACCAGTGTGACGGCAAAATGATCGACGTCATGAATATAGAACCAATAGACAAACGTTTTGAGGCCTTTAATTCAAGGGTATATAAAGTATACGGACATAATTTCAGCGAACTTGCCGCTCCCGCGCAGACGCCGACTGACGGAAGGCCGACAGTGGTGCTGTCATACTCAAACCCGTACGAAGGCATCCCCCTTTTAAAGCAATTCGCGCCAAAGTATCATTATGTCAGGATAAAAAGCGAACAGGAAAAGAACTTATTTGAACTTGAACTAAAAAAAATGGATGCGCCCCGGCTGAGTATTCCCGGGGTAGTGTGAGGTTGATATGGAAATAGTCAGCAAACCTCACACACATAACCTGGCGGAATGGGCAAAGAACAAGCCGAATGTCCTCGTTCTCTCCGCCGACCTTACAAACTCAACCGAGATTGACAGGTTTGAATTTGACTTTCCTTCCAGGTTCATATCCGCTGGCATAGCCGAACAGAATATGTTAAGCGTAGCTGCCGGGCTCGCGCGCGAAGGGTTTGTGCCCTTCATACATACATTCGCCGTATTCATATACCGCAGGGCTTTTGACCAGCTGGCAATGTCAATCGCGTATTCAAACCTGCCTGTTAAGATGTTCGGTTTCCTGCCCGGCATCACAACACCGGGTGGTGCCACCCATCAGGCCACGGACGATATCGCGCTGGTTCGCAGCCTGCCCAACATGACCATATTTGAACCGGGCGACGCGACGGACATAGAGACCATACTTGACCCTGTCATGGAAGTTAACGGGCCGGTATATATAAGGATGCTGCGCGGCGACGTGCCGAGGTTATTTGATAAAAATGAACCGTTTAAAAAAGGCGTCAGCCGTTTGTTGTCGCGTGGGACCGATTTTACGATATTTTCAACAGGCATATGCACTGAAGAGGCCATCAAGGCCATAAAAGTTCTTAAATCAAAAGGCCTGTCCATAGAACATTATCATGTTTCCACATTAAAACCGTTTAACGCAAAACAGGTCATGGATTCCATTGCCGCTTCAAAGTACGGCGTGATAACCATAGAAAACCATACTGTCATGGGCGGACTCGGCACTATAATATCCGAGGCCATGGCTGAAGCAGGTTCAGGCAAAAAAATATACAAACTTGGCCTGCAGGATATATTCGGCCATGGTGCAGGCAAAAAATACCTTATGAGGGAATACGGCTTTGACGCGCTTGCGCTGACAGCGAAAGTGGAGTCTGTTACCGGGGTAAAACTCGGCATAACAGCCGATGATTTTAAATCCGTGTCTTTGGATGTAATGCACGGCATATTCAAGCCGGAAGATCTTTAAACAATAACGTTTTGTATTTCGCGGTGTAATTGTTTTAAATACACAAACGGAGAATCCAATGCCATCCAAGAACAGATTTACAGTGGTTTATTCCTTAACAGGCTCAAAAAAAGAAGCCGCTGAAAAGGCCAAAAACATCTGTGTCGAACAGACCATTGAATTCCCATACAACCTTGTCGCCGACAAATACATCAGGGACTCAATCGTCGGCAGGATTGAATCGATAAAGACCTTCGGCAAAAAATACAGCGCCACGATCAGCTACGCAAACGAAACCGCAGGCGTTGAACTCACGCAATTCCTCAATGTCGTCTTCGGCAACACTTCCATAAAACCCGGCATCAGGGTTGAACGCATGTTACCTCCCACCGTATTATTAAAAAAACTAAAAGGCCCCCGCTTTGGTATATCAGGCATAAGAAAACTTACCGGAATTTATGACAGGCCTTTATTATGCTCGGCCTTAAAACCCATGGGGCTGTCCGTAAAAGAACTTGCGGGCCTGGCATACAAATTTGCCCTGGGCGGCATTGACATCATAAAAGACGACCATGGGCTCGCGGACCAGCCTTTCTCCCCTTTTGAGAAAAGGATAGAGGCAGTCTGTAAAGCCGTAAACAAGGCAAATAAGGAAACAGGGTTCAAGACGCTCTATGCCCCTAATATAACAGCCGACGGTTTGGATACCTTCAAACGGGCCAAATTCGCAAAGGCATCCGGCGCGAAAAGCCTGATAATCTCACCCGGTCTTGCCGGGTTTGAAAACATGAGAATGATAGCGGAAGACGATTCCATCGGGCTCCCCCTGTTTTATCACCCTGCTTTTCACGGGTCATACGTTGTAAGCCCGGACTCGGGCATTTCGCACTATGCCTTCTTCGGCCAGTTGACCCGCTTGTGCGGCGCTGACGCGGTTATATTCCCGAATTTTGGCGGAAGGTTTTCTTTTTCGGAAGAGCAATGCGCGCATATCGCTTCAGGCTGCAGGGAAAAACTCGGCATATTAAAACCCGCCCTGCCGGGACCCGGCGGGGGCATGACCTTTGACAGGATACCTTACATGAAAAAGTTCTACGGAAATGACGCGGTATTTTTAATGGGGGGAGGGCTGTTTTCCCCAGGCACAGACATCGTGGATAATTGCAGGAAATTCAGGGTGCTCGCCGGTTGACGCCTTAATTTAAATACAACCACTATTGTAACTAAACACAATAGTTATAAACAAAACGATTTTCGTAGAGAAGGGGCTCGTCCCCTTCTCAATCTGGGCTGGGCGGATAACTGGGGCCAGCATTTTAGAGGGGGACAAGCCCCCTCTCTACGAGTTCTAAAAAACACATATAAACATATTTGTTCTATTTGTAAAATCACAATAGTGGTTGTATTTAAATCTTTCACTGCTTTTTCGGCAGCCTTAACCCCGATTTTTTCAGCCTCAAATAATACGCGTAAATATCCTCGCCTTTTTGCTGCGCGGGAACGGTCACGGTTTTAGTCACGGTTTTTATTGTGCTCTTTGATTTTTTCGTCATGATGAAGCCTTTGTTTTTGCCCATGGTAGAATCCTCCACGATTTAAAATAAAAAATACAAAAACCGCCTTACAATCCCAGTAGTTTTTCCGCGTTCTTGTGGAAAATCAGTTCCCTTTTGCCTTCATCCGGCACGCATCTTTCTATCAATGCCTTTATGTCAGCCTGCCTTATCCACGGAAAATCAGACCCAAAAAGCACTTTATCCGCGCCGTGGAGTTTTATTATATTCTTAACCTCTTCATCGGGCATTATCGTGCAGTAGGCCGTATCAAGGTATATATTCTTTCCTATCAGGTACTTCCTCGCCTCGTCCCACATGTTGAGCCCGCCTAAGTGCGCTATGACAAACTTTAGCGACGGAAATTCATCAACTGCATAACTTATTCTTTTGGGGGTGCCTTTTATGGTATCGTAATCGTAAACAGTCTCGGAACCCGCGCCCGCATGTAAAAGGATATACAGGCCTTCGTCATCGCAGGCTTTATATATCTTTTTCATTGCCTCGTCATCAGGATAAAAGCCCTGCACCTGAGGGTGCATTTTAACGCCTTTTATCCCCTTTGACGCCATGTATGCCGCCTCTTCAGAAGGGTCCTCCATGCCGGGATGCAGTGTTCCGAGGCATATTACATTTGTTTGTGTTTCATTGTATTTGATCATCATCCGATTTGTTTCAATTGCCTGTTTGGGCGACAGGGCAGACGGCGCGTTTACGGATATTTTTATACCGTCTTGCTTCATGAATTTCTTCAGGCCATCTATGGCGCCTTCGGGCCCGGGAAGTATAAGACCCGCCCCCAGCAGATACTTTACGTCATCTGCCGTCCTCTCGCAGGTGTAAAAATGGGCATGCATGTCAATTATATTCATCATATCCCCAGGAGTTTTTCCGCGTTTTTGTGGTATATCATTTCCTGTATATCACCGTGCAGAAGTTTTTCAAGTTTTGCCTTTATATTGGCCGCGTTTTCCCACGGGAAATCAGTGCCAAAAAGCACCTTTTCCGGCCCGTGTTTTACGATCATTGTTTTGAGAAGTTCGTCGTCCATTTCCGTACAGTAAGCAGTATCAAAATAAACATCCCTTCCCGCTATGTATTTCATTACATCATCCCACAGCCTGTAGCCTCCCATGTGCGCAAAAATTGATTTTAAGCCGGTTATCTTCGCCACTTCAGCCATTCTTTGCGGCGTGGAATGCGTGCCGGGAAAAGCCAGGTCAAGACCCGCATGAAAAAGAATAATGAGGTTGTTTTTCCTGCAAGCGTCGTATATCTTAAAATGTTTTGGATCATCGGGATAAAACTGCTGGTATTCAGAATGAAGTTTTATGCCTTTAACGCCGGCTTTTGCTATAAATTCCAGTTCCTCCCCGACATTTCCTATATCAACGAAATCCGGATGCATTGCGCCGAAACATATGACGTTGCCGGCATTCTTATTATGTTCTATCATCCTGCGGTTAATGTGTATTACCTGCGCGGGTTTGGTGGCTACAGGCGAATTGACCGATATGCTTACCCCGTCCCTCTTCATGTATTCTTTTAGCGATCTTAAGGTACCGTCGCCGTATGAAGCGATTTCTTCATTGGCGCGACCTTTAAGGTGTTCTATGGTTTTAGGGCCTATCTCATCTGGGAAAAAGTGCGTATGCACGTCTATTATTTTCAAACAAGGCTCCTTTTTGAATTACCTTACCTCATGTTTATAATGTATTACCTTTGCCTTCTCCATCGTGACAAGGCCGCCCTTCATCATCTTCTCAAGCAAGGGGATGAAATTGTCAAGTTTGTCCTCAATATCCACGATCTCGATCACCATGGGCAGATCCCCCGACATTTCAAGGACCTTTGCCGAGTGTATCCTGCTTGTCTTGCCGTATCCCATGATGCCCCTGGTGACGGTCGCGCCCGCCATGTTTAATTCGCGGGCTTTCATGACTATGGCTTCATAGGCCGGCCTTCCCTCGAACTTCTCGCTTTCACCCACGATTATCCTCAGCAGGGCAGACTCTCTTGGAAGCTCCATTATATCCCTCCTCTTGATCCTTTTAATATATACCTTGCCAGTATGACACCGGCAATTACAAGCAATAAGGAACCGATATTGTTCACAAAAATATTGATAAGCGCATTTTTTATTTCACCGTTATTGAACAGGTTATAGCTTTCAAGCGCGTAGGATGAAAACGTGGTAAACCCGCCCAAGAAACCGACCAGCAGGAATATCCTTGTCTCGGGCTTCATGGTTGTTTCCGTGGAAAGCCCCCATACCAACCCGGCCAGGAAAGAGCCGGCGAGATTTACCGTCAATGTGCCGTAAGGAAATACGGACCTTACCTGCATTAACTGGTTTACCCAGGCGGACAATCCAAACCTGGCGGCCGAACCCAGTCCCCCGCCGATAATGACCAGGATAAAGTTAATGAACATTTGCCTGCCTCGCCTGCCTTAATTTTGATTCCTCATATATCCTTCTGTTTTGCTCCACTTTGTTCATGGTATATAAATGTATGCCTTTTACACCGTTGGCTATAAGATGATTTATCTGGCCCACTGTGTATTTCACCGTATCCTCGCAGACTAACGCGTTAATGTCGCAGCTGGAGGTCGCTTTCCTGAACCGCTCCGGTATTTCCACGCCGCACATATCGGCCATCCTTTCAAGGTTGACAAGCTTGGTCGCGGTCATTATGCCGGCAAGAAGCGGCATTTTTATCCCGGCTTTTTCCATCCTGTCTCTGAATTTTAAAAAGTGGTTATTTTCGAGAAAAAGCTGTGTCGTGACAAAATCAGCGCCGGCATCAACTTTTCCCTTCAGGTGTTCCAGATCCGCGTCATGGGAACTGGCTTCAGGGTGCTTTTCAGGATAACATGCCACGCCTATTGAAAAATCATGCCCGCTTTTCCTGATAAACCGCACAAGATCAGCCGCGTATTTAAAATCCTTTAACGGTTCTTTTTCCCCCGCCGGCATATCCCCGCGCAGGGCCATTATGTTCTCAACGCCTTTTGACTTGAATTCCTTAAGTATGGACATTATCGAACCGTAAGTGGCGCCTATGCACGTTAAGTGCGCCAAGGCGGGTATTTTAAAATAATTAGTCAGCTTATCCGCTATTTCCACGGTCCTGCCCCTGGTTGACCCGCCCGCGCCAAAGGTCACGCTGATAAAATCAGGGTCTATTTCTTTAAGCTGCTCTATGGTGTCGTATATCACCCGTATGTCCGTATCCGGCTTGGGCGGAAATACCTCAAGCGAGAACACAAACCTCTTCGCCTTTAAAATGTCCCTGATTTTCAAAAATACGCTCCTGTTTTATAAAGTGCCTCATATTATATATCAAGCCGTGTATTTGACAAGCGATAAATACCGCTTGTCCCGACGCCGTAGCTTACGGGACTTGATCGGATATTTGTGGCTGTAAGCTTTTCGTCGCTCGAGTTCCTCAAAGCTAACAGCCACAAAATAAAAAAGGACGGTATTTCTACCGTCCTTTTTTTCGATCCGTCCGTCAATAAATATATGACTTTTAATAATATTTTTTAATCAGTTCCTTCACCCTTTTCACCGCAACAGGAAAAAATTCCATCTCGTTCTTCGCCTTTGCCGGCTTTTCTGCTTTGATGAATTCCTGGCCCTCGTACTCTATGGCTATATACCCGTTATACCCGGATTCCGCAAGCAGGGCCATGGTCTTATTCAGGTCAAAATCCGAGGTCTTTTTGCCGTCCTTGGAAATTGTGTGTATCTTGAAGTGGACGTATTTTGCGTACTTAATGGTCTTCTTTATCGCCGCGTAAATATCCTTATCATGGTAATTTCCCGTGTCGACATTGAGCATAAGGTACGGCGAATCCACATCTTTTAAAAACTTCAACGCGGATTTTGAATCAGGAAGGAACCCTCCGCCGTTATGCGGCTCCAAAACAAGCGTTATGCCTTTTGTTTCGGCGTAAAGAGCCGCCTTTTTCATGGAAGCGACTGCTTTGCCCCAAAGCGCTTCTCTTTTCCCCTCAGGCGGCCATCCGGCAAATACCCTGACCACAGGCGCGCCCATGATGTCCGCGGCGTCGATTGAACGCGCGACAGTATCCTCGTTTGATCTTTGCGCCGCATCGTCCTCGTTGCCGAAGTTATTTCCGGGCGAGATGCAGGTGATGGCGAGATTTTTGTCCGTGGCGTATTTTTTCAGCTTTAAAAGGTGCGCCTTATCCATGGAAGCCAGGTGCTCGATGATGAATTCAATGCCGCCGAGGCCGTTTTTCGCGTAAAGGTCGATAAGACCGAAATCGTCGATCTTTTTAAGTTCATAGGAATAATGCTGGGACCAGGTTATTGCGGAAAGCTTGAATGCCATATGGTACCTCCGTTTTTTTCAATTGTTATGTAGTCGCACCCTCTACGTCCCACCGGGGTGCGCCTGCGGGAATTAAATTATTGTATCACTCCGGCTACTAAACTGTTATCTTCTCAAACTTCTTTGATTTCGCCGACTTAAACGCGGCGAGCATGACTGCCATGGACTTCATTCCCGAGGTTCCATCGCTTATGCACTTGGCTTTGCCCTGGCAGCAGTTTACGAAATGCTGTATGGGGCCGCCTGTTTTGGGTTTCTCGGGGATGGTTAATTTTATCTCGTTATTTCCCGAGTACGGTTTTTTCACGTCCACATACCATCCGGAAAACCTTTTTCCGCCTTCTGTGCCGCCGTGCCACACGGTTGCGCGGCCCTTGTTTCCGTAAACAGTAATAGTCTGTTCATAGGGATTGGTGCACCACGAAGTTGAGAACACGCCCATTGTACCGTCTTTAAAATTAATAACAGCTTCAACAGAGTCTTCAAGCTTGTATTGTTTTTTTACCAAATTGGCCATGGTGGCGGCCACGCTTTTAACGTCCCTTCCCGTGACATACCTTATGAGGTCCAGAATATGTATCCCCACGTCCACGGACACGCCGCCGCCTGATGATTTCTTGTCAAAGAACCACGGGGAGTCGTCTGACCAGTATTCCGGGCCCGAGTGGCCTATCTTGCCCCTGACAGAAACAAACTTTCCCAGTACACCGCTGTCCAATATTTCCTTTAAAGCCTGGTGCGCGGCGTCAAAACGCTGGCTCTGTTCGACCATCAGGAGTACCTTGTTCTTTTTAGCCGCCGCGATCATGGCTTTCATAGCCGGTATTGATATTGACATAGGCTTCTCGACAAGCACCTTTTTTTTATTATTTGCGGCGAATATGGCCATCTCAGCGTGCAGATAGTTCGGAGTGCATACTGAAACCGCGTCAATACCCGCTTCTTTTATCATTTTTTTATAATCCGTGTATACCGCCGGGATCTTAAACATAGCCGCGAGGCGGTCGGCCTTATTCTTTTTTAAATCGCATATGGCCACAACTTCAGCTTCCGCAACGTCCTTATATCCCGGAAGGTGAAGCCTCTCCGCGATCTTTCCCGCGCCTATAATGCCGATTCTTACTTTTTTCATGCGAATTCTCCTTATATTATTATTTTGTTTCTTCTGACGGTATAAATAAGATAATAACTTGCGAAAACGCTTTTGTCAATAATCATTTTTTCAAATGGAAAAAACGCCAAACAGGTTTAAAACAACCTGTTAAGACGCAGTATCATGCTGTCCTGGAATTTCAAACCCGGCAGTGAAATTCCGGTTTTCATAAGGAAGTTCCCGGTTTTTCGCTGCGCCTTGTTATTTATGGAATACTCATATGTGAAGCTGTTGTTTAATCCCTTTAATTTTAATTTCCCCGGTTTTCCCGCCTGTCTGCCGGTAAAATATATATATACAACCGCTTCAGCCTTGTCTTTTGAAACGTACATAAACGAAACCCTGTCGCCGTCATAGGGCGAATCCATCCTGTAAAGGTCCCCTGAATATACGGTTTCCCTGATGGATTTATAGGACTTGATCTCCTGTTTGAGCAGGTTAAGTTCCTTATCATTCCATTTTAAAAGGCCAGCTTCTATCCCGAAGTTGCCTGCCATTGCCGTGCGTATCCTGAACAGCGTCTTTGACGCCCTTCCCGTGAGCCCGTATGGGCTGTCGGCAACATGGCAGCACATGGCAATTGCGGGGTAAAAAAGCGAGGTTCCGTACTGGATAAACTGCCTGCAAAACGGGTCATTATTGTCGCTGGTCCACATCTGGTCCACGTATTTTAAAACGCCTCCGGAAAACCTGCCGCCCCCGCCCGCGCAGCCTTCAAGGATTATCTGCGGGTTTAAACTCTTTAAGTACGCCATAAGTTCATACGCGGCTCTCATGTGTTCTATCCATACCGTGGAATCTTTTATATTTTCAGCCGCGGCTTCCGATATATACCTGTTCATATCCCATTTTACATAATCCGGCGCGTACGCAGTGATGACCCGGCGTATCATTTCTTTTAAATAAGCAAAAACATCTTTGCGTGCTATGTTAAGGACAAGCTGGTGCCGCATCTGGGTCCTGCTCCTGCCTTTATTATGATAACACCAGTCAGGGTGTTCCCTGTACAGGTCACTGTCCGGGTTTACCATCTCAGGCTCCAGCCAAATGCCGAATTTCAGCCCCTTTGCCCTTACTTTGTCCCTGAAAACTTTCATGCCTTGCGGGAATTTCTTTTTTGCCGGCTCCCAGTCTCCCAGAGAGGACGTGTCGTCGTTCCTGCCCCTGAACCACCCGTCATCCACGACAAGTATCTCTGCCCCGATCTTTACGGCCGTATCAGCAAGTTTTAAAAGCTTTTCTTCGTTTATATCAAAATAAAAAGCTTCCCAGCTGTTAACAAGCACGCGCTTATGGTCATTTAACTTATACTGCGGCATCACGTTATGCCTGTAAAAATCGTGCAAATCCCGGCTCATCTGACCCAGTCCGCTTCCGGAGAATCCAAGTATAAGGGAAGGTGTTTGGAATTCTTTGCCGGGTTTTAACGTAACCGAACCTTCAAAATTATTTATACCGGCGTTAAAAGTGACCGCGTCGTAGAACCGTTTTTCAAAGGTGAATTTCCAGTTGCCCCCCCAGAGGAGCTGTCCGTAGTAATACTCTCCCGAGTCTTCCGATATTTTTTCATCCCTGGTTATGAAAAAAGACGGGTTTAAAATATGGCTCGAATTTCCCGTCCTGCTTTCCAAGACTTTTTTGCCATGCGATATTTCCTCAAAGCGCAGGGACATTTCCTTTATCCATCCCCCGTGATTAAAACCGAGGTTGTATTTTCCGGGCGGCAAAACAAGGGCGCCCGAGTTAAAGCTTTCCAGGTTCACGGATATTTTCGTTTCATTGTTCCTGTAGAGGATGGATTTTTCTATGAGGTTATACCCGGAAAGGACTTTGTAGTTTAAGTCGATATAAAACCCGTATTTTTTGTCTTTCATCGTGACTGTAAGCGTATCATCTTTTATTACGTGTCCCTTATAAACGCAATCAATGGCCCTGTTGCCGTCGGAAAAAGAGGCTTTTACCGTGTTTTCAAAAATATTGTAACCGTCGTAAGCGTTAAATTCCGGCATGAAGTTGGACTTTTTATTGTCGGAACTGTGGTAACCTATCTCCTTAAATTTTGGCTCTCCGGCTTTTTTAAGGTCTTTAGGCGTGAGTTTCTTCCCGTAGTACGCGTTATAAAGTTCTTTGGCTGAGTTTATGCCGAAAACATAGGACGAATCCTTTGTGGCTATGCAGAACATGGATCTCTTTTTGTCAAACGTTATCATGAAAGCCTCCCGGGATTTTGTCTTTGTTTTACACCCAACCGTCATGTAGTGAGCCTGTCGAACTATATACAACCACTATTGTAACTAAACACAATAGTTATAAACAAAACGATTTTCGTAGAGAAGGGGCTCGTCCCCTTCTCAATCTGGGCTGGGCGGATAACTGGGGCCAGCATTTTAGAGGGGGACAAGCCCCCTCTCTACAACACATATAAACATGTTTGTTCTATTTGTAAAATCACATTAGCGAGACCTTCCGCGACGAAAGCCTACCCGCGGAGCGGCGTAAATAGCCACATTACAAACAAAGCTTATCGGTGGAACTGAGATTGCTTGGCTTCGACTGAGCTCAGCCGAAGTCCGTCGGCATAATACAAAGACGCCTCCTCGCAATGACAACTAAAACCTATAACAACTAAGACCAATCAAACCATTAATTACGCTTTTATTTTTATCTCTTCTCCCGTATATTTCACGCTCTTATCCGCTTTTTTCGTGTCCTCAATGCCGGTCCCGTGCCCTGTTCTTACAAACACAACCTTGAACGTCCTTTTCTTCAGCATTCCCGGGAATGTTCCCTGCCTTGTTCCTATGGTAAGCGTCTTTTCCGCGTTGTTCCATTTAACCGGGATTACCGAATAAACGCCCTTTTCATAATTATAGCTGTCATTTTCATCCTCGTAAAGTTCAAAGGCTGCGTCTGCGCCGTCATATACGCGCAGTTCTATGGGGTCCGCGGGTTTTTCGGTCGTATACTGCACATCGGGTCCCATCGGTATTATAGATCCCGTCGGCACGTAAACCGGCATTGTATCCAGGGCGGGCTTAAGTTTTAACGTTTGTCCGCCTTTTATTGTTTTTCCCGTCCAGAAGTCAAACCATTTTGCCGCCTGCGGCAGGTAGACATTTATTGATTTTACCGCGTCGCTTTTTTTCATGGCGGGCGTGTACCAGTTCATCCTCATGATCGCCTGTTTCATCCTGAACTGCTGGTGCTCGAGCTTTAGGCTGTATTTTGTACCCGCTCTTAATTTCACTTTAAAATCAAATCTTTTTTCCTCCCTGTTGTCCCACGCGTCCACAACAAGCTTGCCGTCAAACCATATCCTTAAACTGCCGTCGGTTATGGCCGTGAAATCATACATGCCCGCTTCATTTGAAAGTATCCTGCCTGTCCACCTTTGCGAATATTCCCTGTCAATACCCGCCGGTATATTGCCGGCCCAGCCCATGCTTGAAGTATCAAGTTTGCGCCTTGCCCGGCAGTCCGTGAGGTCCATGTTATTGAAACCCTCGTAAATCAGCCCGTTCTCTTTGCCGTCAGGTGTAAAAAGGTTCGGCAGGTATATGTAGTCGCCCGTGTTCTTTGTTTTTGTATAAAGTTCCTTTGTCACGGGGCAGGCCAT
This sequence comes from uncultured bacterium, assembly GCA_937889595.1. Lineage (GTDB taxonomy): Bacteria > Oederibacteriota > PGYV01 > PGYV01 > Palsa-1178 > PALSA-1178. Next base: position 79,419 of record CALAOR010000090.1, on the reverse strand, counting down.
CATAGATTGGCCGAACATGAACTGTTCACCGATACCAAATGTTTTTTTATCCGCTGAAAAATCAGCTGCAAGCGGCCGCATAAAAGAAAATCCTTCTTTCGTCACCTTCCACGCCGTAGAATACACATAAGGCATGGTTTTGTAGCGTAATTTTATAAATTTAACCTGCGTATCATAATGGATGGAACCCGGTTCGCCAAACCTCCATATTTCCCTTGGTATGGCCGTACCATGCACGCGCTGCAGCGGGCAGAAAGCCACATACTGGAACCAGCGTAAATATAATTCCTTGTATGCCGGATCGCTTAATGGTTCTTTATACTTAAAGAACGGATAAAAAGCGCCGACATCCGACGTCCAGTAAGGCACGCCCGCCATGGAAAAATTTATACCCGAGGCTACCTGGGCTTTTAATGTTTCCCATCCCGCGAACGTGTCGCCCGACCATGACGCTGCCGCGTTCCGTTGCTGTCCCGCGAATGACGAACGAGTCAGCGTAAATACGCGCCTGTCACCGGAAACTTTGCGTTGATTTTCATAAACGCCTTTTGTGGTCATGAGCGAGAAAGCGTTTAAATACCTGGCGAATGTCCCCATGGAATTCCTGCCGTTTGCCTTGTTTGTTTCCGCGAGTATAAACCTGTCCTCCGCGGACACAAACTCGGGCTCAGTGCCGTCCATCCAGTACGCGTCGACGCCGATATCATAGAGGGATCTCTTAACATGCTTCCAGTATATGGCCCTTGCTTCCCTGCTGAAAGCGTCATATACTTTGGACCCGGTCCAGTGCGGGCCAGGGAACATATAGCCTTTGGCATCAAGTTCTTTGTGTACTTTTGATTCGGGCCCCAAAGACGGCCAGAACGAGGCCATGAGATGCCCATGCTGAGCGTGTATTTCCTTCATCATACGCCTGGGGTCAGGGAACCTTTTTTCATTCCACATAAGCCCTGAGAATACATCATTTTCGCCCCAATATCTCCAGTCCTGCACTATGTTATCTATCGGCACTTTACGTTTGCGGTATTCCTTAAGTATATTCACCAGCTCATCCTGGTCCAGGTAGCGTTCTTTTGACTGCCAGAATCCGAATGCCCATTTCGGAAACATGGGCGCCGAGCCGGTCAATTTTCTGTACTGTTTTACAGCGCCGTCCACGGACCCGCCGTATACAAAATAGTAATCAATACCGTCCCCGACCTCTGACCAGAATGAAAAATCCGCGCTGTCGGCGTGGTATTTTGACTCGGAGTAATTATCCCACAACAGCCCGTAACCGCGGGTAGAGGTCAAAAACGGGTTCACTATCACCCTATTTGCCTGTATCATTAAAACATCGCAGTTCTTATAGTTCATAAAACCCTCTTCATACTGGCCCAGACCATATAAAGCCTCATCATCCGTGCAGATAAACCCCTGCCCGCAGTTAAAGGTTTTTTCCTTTGAAACTATGGCCGGCATCACAACCCTTGAAGCCGGCTTTTCCGCGAGCAATACCGTTCCTGCAGCGTCATAAAAGCTGACAGCTCCACCTGCATTATTGACCAGAACTTTAATAACCCCTGTGTTGATTTCCAGCCCCTTGGCGGTTTCCGAAACCGTCCAGAATATTTTTTCCGGGACCAATGTCACAACAAGGCTCTGCCTTTTTTTCGCGAGGTTTGCCTTAAGGTAATTAACCCTGATAATATCTTTGGAAAATACCTCGAGATTTAACACAGCCTTGCCAAGTTTTATGGATAAACTATTTTCCTTTCTGACGTACTTCATAACGCCTCCAATATAATTTTAAAATTTAAATTTGATGTGCCCCATCCTCCGCGCCGCTCACATAGAAATCCGCCGTTAAACCCGTCCTTTTTTTATAAGCCGCACCTACGCTGTTTTTAAAATCAAATACTGCGTCCTTACGCACTATGTTTATGGTGCAGCCGCCAAAGCCAGCGCCTGTCATGCGGCTGCCTATGCAGCCTTTCACTTTTATAGCCTCTTCAAATAATGCATCAAGCTCCTGCCCTGTGACTTCATAATCATTTTTCAGGGACAGGTGTGATTCCTTCAAAAGCTCTCCTAAAGACTTTAAATCACCCTTTTCCATGGCCACGCAGGCCTTTTTAACCCTTATATTTTCAGTCACAACGTGCCTTACCCTCTTTAATATAACAGCGTCATTGATCAGCTTTTTGTTCCTTTCAAAAGTATTTATATCCATGCCGCACAGGTTCTTAATTTGCAATTTTTTCTTTAACAGCCGCAGGCCTTTACGGCACTCGGAGAGCCTTTCATTATATTTGGACGAGGCAAGCTCCCTTTTTTTATTTGTATTTGCTATGACCATGGAGTAATCCCCAAATTTAAAAGGTATATACCTGCGTTCCAATGTCGCGCAGTTTAAAAGCAAAGCGCTGCCTTTTTTGGACATGGCCGAGGCAAACTGGTCCATGATGCCGCATTTGACGCCCACAAAATCATTTTCAGCCTTTTGGCACAGGATCGCAATTTCTTTCATATCCATATTAAGCCCGTATATTCCGGATATGGCCGACATGAATGCCACTTCAAAAGCCGCGGATGACGATATACCCGCGCCTATTGGTATTTCGCTGAAAAACAAAACTTCAAAACCTGAATCCAGCATGTGGCCCTGTTTTATCAGCGTGTCCAGAACCCCTGCCGGATAATTTGGCCAAAGGAGTTCTTTGTTAAAAATAGGTTTTTTATTTGCCGTAAATACAGCAGTTTCAGGGGCGTTAACATCCTTAAGAACTATTCTTTTGTCCTTCCTTTTCCTTATGGCGCAGTAAAAATTAAGGCTTAAAGCGGCCGGCATGACCATGCCGCCGTTGTAATCTATATGCTCGCCTATTATGTTTACCCTGGCAGGGGCGGCAAATATTGACGCATTGCCGGACATGCCGAAAACTTTCATGAACTCATAATTGAACTCATCCTTAAAACGCAGCGTATCCCAGCTTGAAAGGTATTTCAGCTTTGCCGATATCATTTCCCTGGCTGTGTCTTCCACAAGCGCCGTATTTGCGGCGGCCCAGGCTCCGGACTCGGAAGACGCGTAATACTTTATCCTGTCTTTGGCCCGCAGGGGCGGGTAGAATTCTATATGCAGGTGGAAATACCTGCTGCTGTCTTTGTATGTTTTGTCGTTTACGGGCCGCTGGTGCACGCACATCATGAAAGGAAACGGCCTGTTAAATATCTTGTCAAAGGCGCCTTCGGTTATTTTCAGGGCCTCTGCCAAGTCTTTTTTTCCGGCCTCATCAAGGCCTGAAATACATGCGATGTGCGCCTTGCTTGATATAAAAACACCGTATGGGTAATCGGTGAAATGCGGCAGGTAAACAAGGAAGCTTTTATTCTCATAAATAATCCTTTTGCCGGCCCTTGCTTCCGCCTCATTCATGTCGCAAATGACGCATGACTTGTTTGTTTTATGGTATGTTTTGGCGTTATCAAGCTCGGTTTTCAGCTTTAAAGGCACGAACGGATAGGCATATATCTGGCCGTGCGGATGCGTCATGGTGACCCCGACCTCTTCGCCCTTGTTTTCAAAGACAAAAACATATTTTATCTTTTTATCCTTTGAGAGCGCCTCATCCCTTTTTGCCCACAGGCCGACAATCTTCTCAATGTGTTTAAGGCTCATCTCATAAAGATTTTGTTTATGGTCGGATGAATACAGTATTACTTCGCATTTTCCGCGGGCTTCGGCGGATTTATATACGCCCGTGCCTGCACTTTTAACTGTATCGGGGTTTGGGGAAAGTACGGGAAAATCATTGTCGTATTTTAAGACATCATAGTCTTTCAGTTTACCCTGTCCCGGGCAGAAAGGGCAATTGCCCTCCGGCATGTGCGGCCTGTTCTGCCGCGAAGACGCCACCATGGTCCACGTGCCAAGCAAAGGGTTCCATCTGAGTTCGGACATTAGGTCTCCTGATTATTAGAATTAGAAGGTTTTCGTAAATGCCATGCAGTATACGGCCCTGAAAGCCGTACCCTGCCACAGCAAAATTTCCCTGGGCGCTTATTTTGCCAGGGTATATTTATATATTATTTTCCTGTTACGTTGTCTATGTAAACCGGCCCGGTAAAAGGCTTGCCTGAATTGAAAACAAGGTACATATGCCAAAGGTCCCCGCTTGTATTCGAGTTATCTATGGCATATACCAGCTTGTTCACGCCTTCTTTCAGGCCCTGCGGCACCTGGTACCACGAATTCGCGGCGCCCGATATGACGACGAATATCTGGGCGTAGTCAATACCGGCTATTGATTCTTTCGGGACTATGACGTCCATGGATATCGACGTAAATTTCCCGAAACTGTCGTTAAACGGCCCGTCAAATATGGCGACATCCTGGTTCCAGCCGACGCAGCCTGTCGCGTCGATCTTAAGGGAATATTTGCCTTCGGTTACAAATTTGGGGTCGGCGTTAACCGTCATCCTTTTTCCCCATTTTCCGTTGCCGTGCCAGCCGTCAGTGGTGTTTGATTCAAAGTTCCAAAGGGGTACTCCGGCCGAACCTGTTGTGACAACCGCCCCTGCCTTGCCCGCATCAGCCGCCGGCGCGCTCGCGCAGCCCGCAAAAACAAACACAAACATCATTGCCACAGCCAAAAACATCAACCCTTTTTTCATTTTCATCCTCCTGTGATTTTTTATTCCACCTTATTATATTACTTAAAATACCTTTGTCCATAAATATTAAGGCCGTAAAACAGGGCATTTCCAACGTTTGCACAGAACTTTAGCCGGGTATTTTTTGCCGGCTGAACCAGTCTCTTAGTCTCTAAAACTCATCGGTATTCTTGCTCTACCTTGGATCGCCGTAGAACGTTCCGCGGCCTTCCGCAGAAATATAGCATCTTCCGTACTGCATCGGGTCCCCTGTGACCGAGTGTATCCAGCCGTATTGATGGCTGTTGTCGTTGATGCGCGTCCATGTGGCCGCCGTATCATCCGACCTGAATACGCCTGTGACGCCGTGGATGGTACCCCAAAGGTATATGGCCGGATACCCGGCGCCGGAGGCGGATTTTCCAAAACCGAACCTGTAAGCTTCGTCCACGCTCGACACCAGAGAGGCTGTTTTGCCGGAATCTAAGGAACGATAAAACCCACCCTGATTGGAGGATAACCATATGTCGCCTTCCCTGTCAGGCGCGGCAGCACAGTTGGCAAACTGCCAGCCGTCGTCTTTCTGAACGGGAAGCCCGGTCATTGTTTTTACAAATGTAACCCCTGAGTCCGCGCTCACATACATCGCGCCTTCAGCCCCGCTGAAAACATAGAATTTTTCCGGGTTTATTGTGTCAGCCACGGGGTGATATTCTCCGTCGGGCAAACCAGCGCACACGTCCCATTGAACACCGTTATTTATGGAATAATACAGCTTGTTGTTTTCCGCTTTCCAGCTTTTGCCCTTTTCCGGCGCCCAGACTATAGCTTTGCCGTCGGAGGATATTGCGATCGACCTGCTGCCACCGCGCTTTGTGTCACCGGGATAATTTGAAAAATCCTCCCATGTTTTTCCGTTGTCTTTTGAAAAAGCGCCGAATGGCGGCCTGTTGAATGTTTTTACCATGAGCTGCGGGTTTTGCCACGCGGCCGCTATTGATAAGGTGGTCCCTTTTGCCGGCTGGTAACGGTCTGCCGGGGATTTGGACGGATCGCTTTCATACCTGAAACCGTCTATGTCGCCAAGCGCCGTGAATAAACGCGCTCCTTTTGGCGGGCTTATTATCTGTAAAGGCACGGGTTCTTCTATTCCGCCGTCGTTAAATGACCAGGTAACCTTTTTTGAATTAATGTTCTTTGATTCCCAGATGCCGTAACCTGTCACAAATAAGGCGCGGTCGGGGTTATATGGGTCCATCTTCACGTCCGCTATCCAGTGCGGCTTGAATTTATCCGACGGTTTTGAATAAGGCGCGTATGAACTGTCCCACACCGCGTTTGCCAGGAGCGGAAGCCATTTTTTTCCTCCGTCGTGAGTTAAATATATCTCATCCATGGGCGCCCACCTGTTCAAAGTGCTCACAATAATATGCTTTGCGTCTTTCGGATCTATCGATATACCCGAAAACCCGCCCTGGCCCTCCGGGACTTTTAAATCCTCCCATGCGCCCGTTTCCATATTGTACTTCCACACAGAACCCTTTGACGCGCCGTTCGGCCCGGTTGAATCGGAATAAGTCATATAAAGCCATCCGTCAGCGATTGCGTTCCTTAAAGCCACAAGCCCCTGTGGCTGTCCCGGGACAAGAGTCCATGACCCGCCTGCGTCGTTTGAAACATATAAACTTCCGGCTTTATCATCCGCAGCCGCAAATATCCTTTTTGTTTCAGCTCCTGTTTTACCGGACGAACCGTCAAACGCCACAAAATCCACATTTACCGGCGTAAACTGCATAACGCGCGACCATGTTTCCCCGTAATCAGACGACTTCCACAAACCGTCCTTTGTGCTTCCCATATATATTATGGAACTTAAGTTCGGGTCCACAGCAACCCTCTCGCCTGCGCCGCGGCCGTTCTCATTGCCGCCCACTTTCAATTCAAGCTGAATAGTTTTCCAGGTGTTGCCTTTATCATTGGATATTTGAAACGCGCCTTTGCCAGCCCAGGCATTGGTATATTTGCCGGTCATCATGTATACGCGGTTTGCGTCATTCGGATCAAGCGCCAGGCTTAATATCCCGTTATATTCCGACTCGTCTTTGCCGAAGGCGTCCGTAACGCAGTCCCAGGCTTTTGTGCCGGCATTCCACCTGTAAGCTCCGCCCATGTCGGTGCGCAGGTAAGCCGCATCCTTCTGTGATGGATGAAAAATGATCCCCGGTACGAAGCCGCCGCCGCCTGTCACAACAGATTTCCAGGCGTAGGGCGTTTCGCCTGCCGCCGGGGCGAAGTTTTTGACCATTCCGCCGGCGCAGGATGAGATCAGGACAACCGATAAAGCCAGACAAACTGCGAGTAAACTCTTTTTCATTTTGTTCTCCTTTTTATTTTATTTTATTTTCTGTTTCCCTGCTTCAACCTGTCAAAAAGCACCGCGCCCAGCAGTATCAGTCCTCTTACCACGTATTGGTAAAAAGAAGGTATGTTCATCAGGTTCATCGCGTTCTGGACCGTCCCCATTATCAGGACGCCCACTATCACGCCCGTCATGGTGCCTATGCCGCCGGTTAAGGAAACGCCGCCGAGCACGCATGCGGACATGACCTCAAGGGCAAAACCCTGGGAAGTCATGGGCTGTCCGCTTGTCATGCGCGAAGAAAGGATGATGCCGGCAAAAGCCGCCATGATCCCCTGCGCCGCGAATATTATTATTTTCGTATTGTCGACGTTTATGCCGGCAAGCCTGGAGGCCTCTTCATTGCCGCCTATGGCAAGCGTGTTCCTGCCGAATACCGTTGAGTTTAAAATGAAGCCAAAAACGATAAAACACGCCACCGTTACCCAGACCGGGACCGGCAGGCCGAGAAAAGCCGCGCTGCCGAGCGCATAAAAAGCGCTGTTTTGAATGCCCACAGCCTGCCCGCCTGAAATTATATATCCAAGCCCCCGCACTATCTGCATTGTGGCAAGCGTGGTGATGAGGGCGTTTATCCTGAACTTCGCTATTACAATGCCGTTTAGCACGCCGACTAGCGCGCCGCCGCCAAGGCCGGCAAGAACGCCGGCTGCTATAGACCCGGTCGCGTTCATGACCACGGCGGCAAGGACCCCGGCCGCCGCGACAATAGCTTCAACCGAAAGATCAAAATGCCCTGAAGCCAGACAAAACAGCATGGTACAGGAGGCCATCCCGACCATGGAAACGGACAAAGCAAGCCCTTTCATATTGACGACGGAAAAGAAATTCGGCACAAATATGGACAGCCCCGTAAATAAAACTATGAAAACAATGAGCATACCCGCATTATCCAAAAGCGCTGCAAGACGTTCTTTGATCGGTTTCATAAAGTGTTCCCTTTCCTTTCATTTTTCTCTTTGAGTCCGAAAACCCTTAAAAACCATCGTTGTGGGCCGAATAATATTCGGCCCCTACAAGAATTTACCTGTCTTTGTCTTTGTAGGGGCAGCATATCATGCTGCCCGCCCCTTGCGGGCTTTACTGGCAGTATCATAATAGTTACCAAGCTTGCAAAATCTACTATCTACTTTCTACTATCTGAACGTTCTTGATCTTAATGCATTCCGGCTTTGCCCGGCAGCGCCAGTTTCATCACTTTTTCGCTTGTGGCTTCGTGCCTGGAAAGTTCCCCGGTTATCGCGCCTTCGCACATGACCAAAACCCTGTCCGACACGCCGAGAACTTCGGGCAGGTCGCTTGAAACGATTATGACAGCCACGCCGCTTTGCGCCAGGTCATATATAAAGGAATAGATCTCGCTTTTGGCCCCAACATCTATTCCCCTTGTGGGTTCGTCCAGGAGCAGCACATTTATCTCCTCTGAAAGCCACCTGGCAAGTATCGCCTTTTGCTGGTTGCCCCCGGAGAGGTTTTGTATGAGCTGTTCCAGCGAAGGGGTCTTTACCTTCAGTTTTGTAACCATTTCGCGCGAGTTTTTTTCCTCCCATTTCCCGTCAATGACAATTCCGAGGAAGCTTGTATTCCTCCTGGCGCTTAAGTTTATGTTTTCTTTGACGGACCTGACCGGTATGATACCTTCTTTTTTCCTGTCTTCAGGCAGGAGTATTATGCCATTTTTTATTGCGTCGATCGGGCTGTTTATCCTGACAGGGACGCCGTTTATCTTCACCGTTCCCGAAGATGCCTTATTCGCGCCGTAAATAAGCTTAAGAAGTTCCGTCCTGCCGGCCCCGACCAGGCCGAATAACCCGGTTATCTCGCCCTGCGAGGCCGTGAAAGATACGGGGCTTTTTATCCCCCTGCCCATGACGCCGTCAACGTCCAACATTACCGGGCCTTTTTTCCTGGGCATATATCCGAATATGTCCGTGATATCCCTGCCGACCATTTTCTTTATAATATCGCCCGTAGTGATCCCGGACAAGTCGTCAAAAGTCACTATTTTATTCCCATCCCTCATGATCGTCAGACTGTCGCATATCCTGAAAACCTCTTCCATGCGGTGGGTCACGTAGATGATGACCTTGCCGTGTTTTTTCAGGTTATCAATTACGGAAAAGAGTTTCTCTGTTTCCCTGGATGTCAGCGAGCTGGTGGGCTCGTCAAAAGCTATTATTTCGGCGTTCCTGGAAAGCGCTTTGGCGATCTCAAGCATCTGCCTTTGGGCGGTTGAAAGGTCCTTCACCCCAGTTGCAGGGTCCATTTCTTCGCCCACCGCGGACAGGGCCTCCCGGGCGCTTTCCAAAAGCCGTTTCTTATTGAGTACCCCGCAGGTCTGGGGCATATGCCCGAGAAAAAGATTTTCCGCAGCGGTCATTTCAGGCACCAGGAAAAGCTCCTGGTGTATCTTTGCCACCCCGGCCATAAAAGCGTCATGGGCCGAGCCAAAGGAACAATCCCTGCCGCCTATACGCACGGCTCCGGAATCAGCCCTGTAAATGCCGCTTAATATGTTCAAAAGCGTGGATTTGCCGGCCCCGTTCTCGCCTGCTATGCCGTGGACTTTCCCGCGCTCAAAGCCGATGGAAACATTATCAAGGGCTTTGACCCCGGGGAAGGACTTGGTTATGGATTCAAACTGTAGAAACGGTTCAGCCATCAGAGCTCCGGTTCTTGCCTATCATTGCGGGGAGCAAGCCCCTCAGCGACGAAGCAATATCTGTACTTGGACCTGCGTTTAAAAAGGCTTATCGGTGGAACTGAGATTGCTTCGTCGCCGTAAATCAAGAACGGCTCCTCGCAATGACAACTACATCCCCAAAAACGAAAAAAACCTATTTCGTCAACCCCTGCTCTTTCAAAACGCTGACAAAATTATCCCTCGTTATCAATATGCCGGTCGTCCTTGTGTCTTTCTCCGGCTCTTTGCCTGTGGTTATCCAGTTATACATCATTTCAGCGGTCTTGTAGCCGTGCTCCCTGGCCGAGAGCAGCATGGACCCATAAAAACCCGTGGAGTCTTTTTTCTCAAACTCCGCCACCGCTTCCGTGCCGTTTATCCCGACACCAACCGAATTTTTTGCGGTAAAACCCCTGCCTTCCATGGCCCTTATCGCCCCGAGCACTGCATTGTCGTTCATCCCGCATACGAGCCAATTTTTTATTTTGGCGTGCTGGGTCAGTAAAACGTTCGCAGCGTCAAAAGCGCCCGGTATGTCGGAGGTTTTCTGGGGGGCGTTAAATATCATTTTTTTATCAAAGCCCGAAGCGAGCAGGCCGTCTATGGCTCCCGAAGTCCTTTCCCTGGCGGTATCGAGCTCGTCAAAGGATATCACGCACACAGCCGTATCAGCGGCGGCCCATCCGCGTTTTTTCATCTCATCCGCGAGCGTTTTTTCCACATTTTCGCCGATCTTCCTGGCTGAAATTCCCAAGTAGCAGACGTCTTCCATGGGTTTCTTGTCGGCTCCTATGAACCTGTCGTCGACGGCTATGAGCTTTAAGCCCGCGCTCTTTGCCTTTTCAACTATCGCGGGCCCCAGCCTAACGTCGGGCGTGCATATGATAAAGCCTTTTGCTCCGGAGGCTGCCAGGTTGTCGATGGCCGAGAGCACTTTCTCGCCGTCAGCCGCGCCTATCTTTACGGTCTCAAAGCCGTACTTTTCTCCGGCTAAGTCCGCGAACTTCCATTCGTACTGGAACCACGGCTCCTCCGGCTGCTTGACTATGAACCCTATTTTGAGTTTGTTTGACGCCGGCTTATTGGCGCAGGACGCGAGGAACATGATCCCGGCGGTCAAAGCCGACAGAAGGGCAAATACCGTTAAAAAACGACTGCTCAATTTCATGTGTGCCTCCATATTATTTGACTTCAAACTTGATTTCATCTGTCATTAGCCCATTGCTGGACGCGGTCAACTTTACTTTGCCCGGGGTGTTCCCGGCCTTGAGTATCACAAGGCATTTCCCGTGGAAAGCTTTACATTCTTTCGCGCCGAAAAACGCGTGGTTCGTCTCATCCCCGTTGCCTGTGGCAACTATCTCAACCGGACCCTTTATTTTAAAGTTCAGCATATTCGCGGCATCCGGATAAATTACCCCGTCCACGTCGGTCACTTGAGCCGTTACATAGATCAGGCTCTGCCCGTCGGCGTCAATTGTTTCCCTGTCGGCTGACAGGGCTATCTTTGCCGCGAAAGCCGAGGTGGTCACGGTGTCTTCGCATATGACCTTTCCATCATTTTTCGCGGATGCCTTAAGCGTACCTTTGGCAAACGGCACTTCCCAGGACAAATGTATGTCCTGCGTTCCTTTGAAGGATTTTTCGCCGAGAGATTTGCCGTTTAAGAACAGCTCCACCGAATCGCAGTTCGAATAAACATTGACGGTTATTTTTTTTCCCTTGAACTGCTGCCAGTTCCAGTGCGGCAAAATGTGCACCATGGGTTTATCGGACCACTGGCTCTGGTATATGTAGTACCTGTCCTTGGGGAATCCGCACAAATCCGTCATGCCGAAATAGGAAATGCAGGAAGGCCATTCATATGGGGTCGGTTCCCCTATGTAATCAAAGCCGGTCCAGACAAATTCGCCGGCAAGCCATGGCGAATTTTTCACGGCTTTTAATGACTCTTCCGCGGAATTGCCCCAGTCGGGTTTGCATACGTCATATGAAGAACACTGGGAATTCATCTTTGCCTCCGGGTATATTTCCCCGTCATTCTCTACCAGGTTATATTCCCCGCGCGTGCTTAAAGCCGAAGCCGTTTCGCTTCCAAATAATTTCTTCTTTCCTTTATATTTCGAATAAGCGCCGATATTGTAATTGATGCCCAAAATATCCAGCTGATCCGCAATGCCGTCCTTAATGACATTGTCGGGGCCGTTGCATGCCGAGGTGACAGGCCGCGTGGCGTCTTCTTTGCGGCAAATATCAGCCAGTTTTTTAGCAATGCCCGATGCCGCCGCGTAATCATCCGACCACTGTTCCAGAACTTCATTTCCTATTGACCACAGTATTATGGACGGATGATTCCTGTCGCGGCGGAGCATTGATGTAAGGTCCTTTTCGCTCCAATCGTCAAAAAACAGCCCGTAACCGTACTGTGTCTTACTCTGCTTCCATTCGTCAAAAGCCTCGTCCATGACCAACATTCCCATTGAGTCGCAAAACTCCAGGAGTTCCGGCGCGGGAGGGTTATGGCTCGTCCTTATCGCGTTGCAGCCCATTTCCTTGAGTATCCTTATCTGGCGCTCCAGCGCGTTCTTATTCACCGCAGTTCCGATATAGCCGAGGTCATGATGCAGGCATACGCCTTTTATCCTTACGTGTTTGCCGTTCAGGAAGAATCCCTGGTCCATGGTAAATTCAAAATATCTTATCCCGAACGCGGTATCATAAGAGTCTGTTTCCCTGCCGCCGGATATTATACGTGTCGCGGCCCTGTAAAGCACGGGAGAATCAGGCGACCACAGCGCCGGATTTTCCACCTTAAATTCCTGCGTTATCTTTTTGACACCGTCCAACCCAAAGCTTTCTTCCGAACTTGCCCTGGCGCAGACGCTGTTATTGCCGTCAAATATGACGGTCTCGACCGTGGCGCGCGTTTCTTTAGGGCCGGAGTTTTCGACGGAAATATCAAGTTTTATCCTTGCTTGCTTTTCAGATACTTCAGGCGTTGTCAGGTATGTGCCCAAGCGCGCCAAATGAAGGGGCTCAACTGCCGTCATCCTTACATGCCTGTAAATACCCGCGCCCGAATACCACCTGGAGCACGGCTGTTTTACGTTCACGCGCACCGCAATCGTATTGCCCGCATTGCCGTATTTAAGATAAGGGGTTATATCATAACTGAAGCCCGTATAACCGTAAGGATGATTGCCCAGATGCTCACCGTTTATCCATACGTCCGAATTCATATATATCCCGTCAAAATCCATTGAAACTGTTTTACCTTTGTATGCTTCATCAATTTTAAAAACTTTCCTGTACCAGCCAATCCCTCCGGACATATAACCGTCGCCGCTTCCGCTGTCAGCGCCGCGGTCAAATGGCCCTTCCAGCAGATGTTCAGGTTTCGAGGCCCAGATGCCGCCGCTGCCATACGCGTCAAAAACCCGGACTGCGATAACATTTTTTTGCCCGTACTTTATGAGCGATGATTTGACTTTGTATTCCCTCAGCGCGTTCCACGCGGATTTATAATTTGGCGGGAAAGAGCCGGTTGCGCCTATAAATTCGCCGTTTAAATAAGTTTCATCCGCGTCGTCTATCATGCCTGCGTTAATAATAATATCTTTGCCTTTCATTGAATCAGGGATGGTTATTTCCCGCCTGTACCAACCAAAAACATTGTCATCGTAATATTTCGAATGATCCTCCCACTTGGCCGGGAGTTTCACTTTTTGCCAGCCGGTATCGTCAAATTCAGGCGCCTTCCACGCAAGGTCGTCGCCTTTGCTGAACATCCACTCGCCTTCCACAACCGGTATTTCCGGCGCCGCTTCCGCCAAAGCCGGTTCTTTTACATACCCTTCTATGGCCCAATCATGGGGCACATTTAACGCCCTCCATTTTGAGTCGTCAAATCCGGGTTTCTCGGCGCCTGCCTGGTCAAGCCTGGCGAATCTCCAGCCTTTGTCAAAATTAATAACTTCCCTGCCCGGCGCCGCAGCCGCGACAGCAAAGGAACCGATAAACATTAAAACAAGAACATAAAACATCGTATTTTTTTTCATTTAATATTCCCTTTCCGTTGAAAAGATTTTAAATTCAAAGCCTAAACTTTAACCCCGCCGTAAAGGATCCCTCTGCCTTCCACCCCTATATAACAGCGTCCAAAAACTCTCGGGTCTCCTATAATATCATGAATCCAGCCGTACTGGTGTAAATAGTCATTTATCCTCATCCAGCTTTTGCCGGTATTATCCGATCTGAAAAATCCTGTTATCCTGTTTATCGTTCCCCAAAGATATAAAGCCGGGTACGCGCCCCTGCTTTTTGCCTTTCCAAAACCTATCCTGAAAGCCGAGGACACTCTCTGTATTTTTTTCGCCTTATTTCCGCTGTAATGATATAACCCGCCTTTGCCCGCGGCCATCCATACGTGGCCTTCATGGCCGGGCGCTGACGCTGCGCAATACTCGGCCATGCCGTCGCCTTTGGGATATTTCTTTTCTTTACCCGGAACCGCTGCTGTCCCGCTGAAAGAAACGCCTTTATCCCGGCTTATGAACAAACAGCCCTTTACGCCGTCATATAAATAAAAATTTAGCGGGTTTACTTTGTCCGCGAATGGCCACAGTTCATTTAGCGTCAATCCTTTGCATTTGGCCCATGTATCCCCGCTGTCATGTGAAACACAAATATCCGCGCCCTTTGGCGCCCAGACTATTGTTTTTCCGTCGCATGATATTGCCAGGCTCTTTAAACCGCCCTTCTGCGTACCATGCGGGAATGTTTTAAAATCAACCCAATTTTCGCCGCCGTCATATGAATACGCGCCATACGGCTGCTTTGAATTGTATGCTTTTACCATCTTTAACGGCTTGTTTTCCGCAAAGGCTATCGCGAGCGTTGTCCCGACCCGCGGGTTAAATCTTTTGGCAGGGGATTTTGCGAGGCTGTCGTGCTTAAACCCGTCTATGTCCCCCATAGCGGACAATAAATGCGCGCCTTTTTTCGGGCTTATCAGCTGCATCGGCACTGTTTCTTCAAGGCCCTTGTTGTCAAAAAACCATGTCACATTATCTGACGAAAGTTTTCTGCTTGTCCATATGCCGTATCCTGTCACAAATAGCGCGCGTTCACCGTTGAAAGGATCTATCTTAACGTCAGCCATCCAGTGCGGGGTCATGGCTTTTGTATAATCGGCATATGTTTTGTCCCACATGGAATTTACTATTATCGGTTTCCACGTATTACCGCCGTCAATTGACCTGAATATTTCATCATAAGGCTCCGCCCTGTTCAATGTGCTGACAATTATCCTGTCCGGGTTTTGTCTGTCAATTGACACACCTGAAAATCCACCCGTGCCTGCCGGAGGCTTCAAGTCCGTCCATGTTTTTTTATCAATATCATACTTCCATAAAGCGCCCATCTTTGCGCCATAAGGACCCGGCGAATCGGAAAACGTAATATACATCAGGCTGTTGGCAAAGTCCGCCCTGATCGCCATTAAACCTTTTGGCTGGCCCGGTAAAACCTGCCACGTTTTACCGCCATCCCGGGATATATAAAGGCTCTTTCCCGTGATATCAGCGGCCGCCGCGAATGCAATGCTTTCATTGCCGGATATACGGTAAGAAATAAAATTTATATTTTTTGCCTCAAAGTTTTTTAACCTCGCCCATTTTTTCCCCTTATCCGCCGACTTCCACATCCCGTGCGTCGTGGAACCCATCAGTATTTCCGAGGTGTTGTCCGGATTGACTGCCAGCCTCTCGCCGCAGCCGCGGCCTTTTTCATTGCCGCCGACCTTAAAAGGCAGTATGGTGCGCCTCCATGAAAGGCCCCTGTCGTTTGAAGCATGGAAAGCTCCCAAACACGCGTCTTCATTTGTGTATTTGCCGTTCATCATGTAAACAGTATCCGGATTTTCCGGGTCAACAGCCATACTGAGCACGCCGTTGTATCCCGCCTCATCCTTGCCGAACATATCGGTTATGCAAACCCAGTCCTTTGAATTTTTATCCCGCCTGTAAGCGCCGCCCATGTCCGTGCGAAGGTATACAAGCCCGTTTTCTTTCGGGTGGAAGATTATGCCGGGCACAAACCCGCCTCCGCCTGTAACAACGCTTTTCCATGAGTAGTTCAGTGTTTTCATTTTATCCTTTTATATCAAAAAGCCCGCGATAAAAAAACGCGGGCCTTTTGTATTTACAGGGTACGACCCTGCCTATTATTTTTCCGTTTTCTTCCCAAAAAATTCCTTATTTATCTCAGGCACCACTTTTTTCAGCACCTGCTCCGCAGTCAACTTGCCGTTCCATACCCTGTCAAGCGCCGGAGCTATGTACCTTAAGTTCATCTCTTCCCAGCGCTCAATGAGCGGGTTGAATTTAATGTATTTCACAGCCTCAAGCATCATTTTTTTGTTCATGGGCCTTTCTTTATCCAGGAACTGCGGGGAATCCGCCAGCTTCATTATGGCCGGCTGCATGCCGCCCTGGCTTGTCAGGTCCCTCTGTCCCTGTTCATTTGTAAACCTTTTCAGCACTTCCCATGCTTTATCCTTATCCTTGCACTGCGACGTGATGGCATAACCCGATCCGCCCGATGGGAACGCCCTTAAGCCCTTGGGACCCTTGGGGAACATGACCACGTCCCAGTCAAACTGCGATATGGAGCGGAAAAAACCCGCTTTCCAGTACCCGGTATAGAACATGGCGACCGAACCGCTCATGAACGTCGATGCCGTGCCTTCCTCGCCGAGCGAAGTCGCCCCGATAACAGCCGGAGACGGCGCTACCTTATACTTCAGGGAAAGGTCGGCCCTGTACTGTATTCCCGCGATAGCCTCGGGTGAATCCATCACGCACTTTGTCGGATGCTTTATATCGTCACAGATGGCCCCGCCGTTGGAGTAAACCCACGGATCCCATATGGTCCATTCGTCAAGGAATCCGTATTGCGTGACTTTCCCGTCCTTGCCAACCTTGGTAAGTTTTTTTGCCGTAGCCAGAAATTCATCCCAGTTCCAGTCGTCTTTCGGATACCTGATACCGGCTTCATCGAACATTTTCTTGTTGTAGTATATGGTGCATATGGGTGCTATGTCCCTTGGTATGACGTAAAGTTTATTGTCCAGGGTGAACCTATCCACTATCTGCGGATAATACTCGCTGATGTCAAATCCCTTCCCTTTATCCCGCTCTATATACGGCGTAAGATCCACCAGCATGCCTTTATCGACCATTGCCTTGAAATTGCTGGCCTCCACAAACACGATGTCCGGGGCCATTCCAGCTGAGGTTTCGGTAAGAAGTTTTTCCATATAGGCGTTGCCGGCCGGCGCGCGTTCCTGCACCACGGTTATGCCTTTCGTGTCTTTCAAATCCTTGATTATTTTATTAACGTTCTGCATCTCAATCTGGTCGCCCCAGTGGAGTACCCTTATCCTGCCGGAGTTGTTTCCGCAGCCATTCAGCAGTAAAAGAACCGCCGCAAAAACAGCAAACAGACGGTAAAATAATTTTATTTTCATTTGCCCTCCATTAATTGACCGTGACATCGTCCACATAAATGGTACCCGACCAGTCGACCCCGCCGTTCTTAAGCAATTGAACGGCTACCGTATCCACGTCATTGATATTGGTGGTCCCGGAAACATTCAGAATAATCGTATTCCACGCACCCGGTGTCAAAGCGGCGTTGTTTTGCCCTTTAAAACCGTAACCCGGCATTGTCAGTATAAAGACCTGCGCGCTGTAGGAAGCCGGGATGTCGGCGGGGACGTAAACATGCGCGGTAATATTTGAAGCCGATGAAAAATCAATCGGGGACGGATGTACGACAAATTCCCCGCCCGCATTCGTTCCGATAAAATTGCATGTCACAGCCGCGCAATAATTTCCAGAGATGACGGTTCCGCCGGGAACCGAGGCTGCCGCAACATCATTTGCCGCCGTAAATCCCGGATCTCCGCCTAATACCCATCCATTCAGTCCGCCTTCAAAATCGTAGGTTAAGTTGATCGGGCCGGATGTCGGAGTTATTGTGGGTGTTACATATATTGTTGAAGTCGGGGTTATTTCGGGACCAGGGGCGGACGCCACCCTTGTCCTACAGCCGGCAATGTTTATCATGCAGATGGCAAGAAATACGCAAAATGCCGTAAATAATATCTTTTTCATTTGAAACCTCCCGGTTATATTTGTTAAAAACTCATATTCACGCGCGCGTCGATCTCCTGCGCGCTGTAGTTTGTGCTTTCAGCAAGCTTGTTTTCAACCGAAGTATTTGTAAACGATATCCCGAGGTTTGCGTTTTTCAAGAGTTCATAGTTTGCCGACGCGCCGTAAACCAGGATGTTCGTGTCATAATTTGTCTTTGCCTGGTAACCCCAGCTTGCGCCGGAATATGTGTAGGGGTACTCGGTGCCTTTAAAGGCGTTGTTCTTAAGCCCGATGCTGACGCCGAGCTTTTTAAAGAACGTGCAGGAGGCTCCCGCGTCTATCACCGAGGAATCCAGGTGCTCCCCACCGCCGGTGTATGTATTATCCGTTATTTCATTCTTATACCCGCCCGTCAGCTTCACGTCGCCGAGGGTTATTTTTACACCGGCTTCCGCCACTTTAAATTCCCGCGGGCAGGTAAACTGGATGCCCGGAAGGTAGGATACTATCTCTGTCAGGTATGTGTACTTAAACGACGGTGCGATAATGCCGTCAAGGTAATTCCCGCTTAATTTCCCGGTAAACCCCTGCCTGTTCGGCGTGGAGTCTCCGTACGGAGAAGCATTATTTTCATAGAAGACATAAGGCATGAGATTGCGGCCCACAGCAAGGTAATCCGCAATTATGGACGGGTTGTACCTTGTCAGCGGGTACTTCATGTTATAAAGCAAAAAACCTGCCGGCACCGTGGAAACATTCCAGGTATTGTTCTGCGTCAGGTAATCAAAATTGTCATAGTCGTCATATATCCTGCTCTGCGCCGCATAGGCCGTAAACGAGTTGCCCACAACGCTGAACGTACCTTCAAATTTCGTATTAAAATACTCGGCCTCCAGGACCGCTTTGAAAGCGCTGTCGCTGATGTACTGGTTGTTCCATTGCTGGGCCGATTGGGTGGTGTAGACAAAATAATTGGAGACCGCAAACTCACCCTTAAGTTTGGCTATACCGAAAAGCTTCAGTTCCACGTCGGCTGAAGAGACGTAATTGTCCATAACGGGCGAGCCGTGGTCTATCCCGGTGTCCTGCGCATCCTTTATCTCTATAAAGTTGCCGCCGACATTAAGTATGTCTTTGAGCGTAAAATCCGATGAAACCCTGCCTGCGGCCATGTACCTGTCGTGCGGGTAGACAAAGTTATCGGCTGTGTAAGTCAGGTAATTTATAGCGGTTATGTAGCTTGAGTACGGCGTAGTATATGTCCCGTTCGCGGCGGCCACTCTTGCCGCCATTGCAGTGACATCAAGCGCCAGGTCTCCGGCTATTTTTATCTTTGTCGAGGCAGTACCGCCGACAAGAGGCCATGCGTTATCCTTTATATCAAGTTCCCTTTTATTCATATCCCTTTTGTCCGAAAAGATATTCGATTCAAAAGGCCTGTCATCATCGACCGCCCACAGTGTGAAGGGCGTTAATTTCGCGTGATAGCTGCCCAGCGTAAAGCTCAGCGGATATCCGTAATCGCCGCGCACAAAAAAGTTCCTCACGCCGTAAATATTGTCCTGCCCCCAGCTTCCGCCGGCCAGCGCCTCTACCCTGAAGACCGCTTCCGCGTACAGGGTGCGGTCGGGTTTTACCGAAAACTTCAGGTCCAGGTACGACGTGATAGGCCTGTACCTTGAGTCGTTACCCGCGTATTTGTTCCCGTATAAAAGCAGGTCGGTCATGTAATAATAGCCGTCCCCGTTTATTTTGAATCCGAATGTTTCCAGGATATTGTTCTCTTTTTCCTCGATCTTGCCTATTTCAAGCGCCGCTTCCTTCACCTTTATGGAAGCCAGCGTGTCCTCTATGTCTCCCAGCTTGTACCCCTTATCCATCATGTCGGTCTGAAAACTTTTCACAAGGCTGTAAAGCCTCTCAAGGTCGTCTTTTGAAGCGAAGAAGCCGCTTTGCGCCGTCACGCTCACCGCGTTCTCCACGTAAGCAACAGCCTCGCCCCTTGTAAGGCGGTCCTTGGCCAGCGGCATTGTGGAAACACCGGAGTCAACAAGCGCCTTAATATCCGTATAAGCCCGGTCATCCTTTGTCAATCCGGCCTCAGCCGCGAGTATAAGGGCCGGCAAAACAACTATTGCCACTGCCAATAATAATTTCTTCATGTGTAAATAACCTCCGCTATTTTAAAAGAAACTTTTAAGTTCGAGATAAAACATCCAGCCGTGAAAATTATTCGCCGGCACCTGCATATCCTTATGGAAGTAATTCTTGACCCTCAGGTAAAGCCCTGTCCTGGGCCCGACATCCCAATCCGCGCCCACACCGTACATGTTCTCAAGGTAATCCAGGCCGTAAGGTTCGACGCTCCTGGAAGCCCATCTTTCCATGCCCCAATAGCCCAACAAATTTACGCTGTTTATCACGTTGTATACCAACGTTGATGTAATTATATTCTGACTGAACATCCTGTCCGGGTCATAACTGACCACGGGGTTAAAATCCGCGCTTAAGTTGTTCAGTTCACCGTATACGTGCAAAAGCAGATCGCGCTTAAAGTTTATAAGGCGGCTCAGTTCAAACCGCAGGTCAAAAACCGCGCTCGCCAGGGATTTATTCGTCTCCCCGGTAACCGCGTTTGAGACCATATACTCGGCATTGCCGTTGTTATCGGCATAAAGTCCGCCCTTGCCCGACGACAGGATTGCGCTCCTGGAATAATAGTCGTACGTATAATCCCCTATGCCGTTCCCGGTATAGCCGAACCTGTTCCTGTCGTAATTAATGATGGCCGAATACTGGCTCGTCGTGGTGTCCACATAGCCATAGTTGCTGAAAAATCCCTGCGAATATATGTCATTGCCGAGTATATAATGCCTTGAATAGAACATATTGCCCGTGGCCTGAGGCTGGCTTGACACTCCGTAATTCACGCGCAGCAGGCCGAAGGGTATGGCAAACCTCGCCGAAGCCTCCACTTTATTCATATTATTGTAAAGCGTGGTCGGGTCCGATGCATAGGAAATACTCTGGACCTTGACTTTTGCCGGGTTTGCCGGGTCCATGGCTATATAATTTGTGTCAATTACGCCCGAAGCAGGAGCCTTATAACCCGCGTCAATCATTGTGTACTTAAGTTCAAGCGTGACCTGTTTGGGAAGGAAAGTCGGGAACGTCATTACGTTAATTACATTCCCTGAAAGCGTATAGGGATAAGCGCCGTATTTGGCGCTGGTGTGCGATGAGTCAAACTCGATATCGGTCTTAAAAAGCCTGAAAATATTTGTCTTTAAACCCCCGCCCGCCACATTCACGGATTTCATCGAGTTGTAAGCGTCGCTTTCCGTCTTGCCAAGGCTCATCATTTCAGTCTTTTCGTTTGAAGCGTTATAAAAGGTCACGGACCATTCGGCGTTGTATAAAAAAACCAGGTCCTGCCTGTGCGTGTATTGGGCGCCAAACTCATACAGGTAGCTCGGATCCGCGTAGAAGCGCTCGACTTTTCCAGCCTCAACCTCAACCGAGTCCCCCCATGCGAAAAGCTTGTCGTTTTTTACGCTTAACCCCATCCAGGGGTGCATGGACCATCTGTAATCAAGCGACTGGAAATAATTGCGGAACATTGTCTCGTAATAATCCCTGGACGTGGATTCGGCCGCGTACTTGTCGCGGTCAAAAAGCGAAGGCCTGTCTGACGGGCCCTGCGAAGCCGTGAATGGCGTCAGGTCCTCCCAGAACATGCCGCCCGTGATGTTAAACCCGTACAATGTAGCGTAAAGGTCATATGAATCCAGGAGCCCGGCTGTGCCGTAGAAACTGGTGTTTGAAGTGCCCGCAGCCGGATCGTTCTTTTTCATTTCAAGATCAAACGCGGCGCCTATCTTTGCGTCGCCAAAATCGCGCTCCATGGTGAACTGAAGCAGGCTTCCGCTTAAGGCATCGTTATGAAAATTTGTGATACCTTCGGCGAAAAGGTTCTGGTATTTGAAGTTTATAATGCCTGTCACCTTTAAAGGCGAGCCGTCACCCATCACATATGCGGGCAGGTCTTTTTTTAAATTTTCCACTTCGGCCGCAGCCTTTTCTATTGACGATTCCCCCGGAGCAGGCAGCGCCGCGTCCTTTTCAGTTCCGGCCGCTATTGCCGCCAGTTCTGTTGCGAAACGTTTTGTATATTCCTTCATCCAGGCCGAAAACTGTTTTGATTGATCCGCAGAGAGCTTTGCCTCAAAGGTATTTCCACCGGCTTCATATATATACGAAGCGGCTTCCCTGTTTGTCATGGCGTTAACTTCAAAGTAAGCGGGTTTTTCGGATTTTATGATGTTTAAAGAAGCCATTTTGGCAAGCGCCTTATATATTCCGTCGCTTTGGGGGATTATGTTTCCGGCACCGGACGCCAGGATAAAAGACGCGAACACTAACGAAAGTAAAGCCGGAATGATCGTTTTTTTCAAGTCGCAAGCCCCGCTATTTTTATTATGTTAAAATTTCACGGCCATTTTTCACAATAAAATATTAAAATTATTATACACCCGGGCGCTTTTTAGTCAATTGCAATGCGCACAAAATCATACAAGCGTTGCATACGTGTGCATTAAAAAGCGGTTCTTTCAGTAAATCTTCCATAAATCCCAAATACATCTTGACTGAAAAACCGTTTCAGTATAAGTTATAACGTAAATCAAAAACGGAGGTTATCATGAAAAAAAACGTCAGAAAATTTTTCTATTTTGTTTTAGCTGCTGTCCTGTCTTTTGCCGTCATGTCATGCGCGGGTGCCGCGATCAAAACAACAAGCGCGCCTGTAGCCGTCAGTATTGACGCGGCAAAAACCGTACACCCGATATCGCCGGAAATATTCGGCCAGAACATCGCGGTATGGGAAGGCACAGCCGACGGCAAGGACGGGGCTTATAATGAAGCCGTCCGCGCCATGCAGCCCGGCGTCATCCGCTTCCCCGGGGGAAGCTACAGCGACATAGTTGACTGGGAAAATATGGCGTCCTGCAAATTTTCCTGGGTGCCGATCACCATGCAAAAAGGGATAGATTTCGCTAACGCCTGCGGCGCGCAGCTTCAGATAATAGTGAACTACGCGGGCAACTGGTGCGACAAGGACCAGGGCCATGAAGCAGCGGTCAAAAAAGCGGCCGATTGGGTCAAGTACATGAACGTCACCAATGGCGGTGCGCATTATGTTAAATATTGGGAAATAGGCAATGAGCAGTTCGGGAGCGGTGAAAAGGGTTTCTGGAGCGACGACGAGGAAGGCGGCGACTTATACGGAAAGAACTTTGTGGATTTCTACAATGCCATGAAAAAAGTCGACCCAAAGATACAGATAGGCGCGCAGTGCCAGTATGACCACGTGAAGTTCACTATAGGAGCCCTGCGGGCGTTCGCAAAAAAGAAATGCATCCCCGATTTCATGATAACGCACATCTATCCCATTTGGATGGGCGAACGCGCCGTTGAAAAAGCGCCGAACTGGGACAAGACATTATACGGGGCAAGCCCGGTACTTGACGCGAGGATAATGGATAATGTGCATGTGGCCGTATCAGCCACCACGATACAGGACGGCCTTTTGGGCCAGTACCTGGGCAAGCAGTACGCGGGCAAGATCCCCTACTGGTGCACGGAGTTCAGGTCTGTTTTGGAATACAAATATGATGATTACGTGGACGCGCTTTTCTGCTCACAGTTCATACTGGAAATGGCAAGGCTGGGATGGGGGGGAGCAAACATATGGGACCTAAAGAACGGCTATGACAAGAAAAAAATGGAAGACTTCGGCCTCCTGCGCACAGGAGTAAACGCCGACGTGGCCGACGACAACCCAAAAGACTCAGCCAGGCCGACATATTATATTTACCCGTACCTGTCAAGGATATTCGGCAAACAACTTGTGGAATGCAACTACCCTGAATACACGCCAAACGCGGTCCCGGGAAAGTATCCGGAAAACTGGGTTATAAGTGAAAAAGCAGGCAACAGGATCAGGGCCTGGGCATCAAAAGACGCCGAAGGCAACCTCACAGTATTCCTGGTAAACAACGACTGGAAAAACAACGCACAGGCAGACCTGGCAATAGCAGGTTTCACCGCTGGAATTAAAGGTAAGAGCTGGACCTTCGAACCCTCAGGCAGCACATGGTACGGCAAAGACGAGCCGCTCATGCAGCGCATGCACATAAAGATAAACGGAGTAGAAGACCCGGCGATTGCTTCCCTGCCTGGAGACGGCATGGATGTAGTGACGGGAAATACGTTCTCGGTTAAAATGCCCGCGGGTTCCATGATGCTTGTGAAGATACCGGCGGTTAAATAGATATCTGTCAAAAAGTCAGCATAAAAAAAGGCAGGCCTAAAAGGCCTGCCTTTTGATTCAGTAAAATTTATTAATATTGCCGTCATTAAATAGCAGGTCCCAAATACCAAGGAACACATTAACATTTATATCGTTTATAGTTTCAACTGAAATGATTTAAAGACGTTTGGCTGAAGATTACAGTTTTATACAAATTTTCTCGTATTTACTGGGAATGCCACACATCATTAAAATCCGTGGCATTTCCATCAAATCCGGCGATTACCCACATGAAATTATTATATACTACACTTGAATGAAACCCTCTTGCTGTAAAAGGCGCGATTGAAGTTGCCTCTATCCATGTTATGCCATCATTGCTGTACCATATATCATTGAATGCGTTGGGATTATAATCAGAGCCCCCTATTACCCACATCTGGTTATTGTATACCAGACTGGTATGCGCATATCTCGGCCTAAAACCAGCTGCGCCTGTCACCTGTGTCCATGTTACCCCGTCAGAACTATTCCATACATCATTTTTCAATACGCCCCATTCATTCCCGCCTATTACCCAAAGTTTATTGTTATATACCAGACTCGAATGATCTAGCCTTCCGCCGAATTCGGCTGTTCCGGTGACAGAAGTCCATGTAATACCGTCGCTGCTGTTCCAAACGTCATTCAGGCAATTTGCGCCCATATCCTCTCCTCCGATAACCCACATTTGATTATTATAAACAACGCCTGAAAGCCCCTGTCTGCCGCTGAAATTCGCCGTGCCTGTCACGCATGTCCATGTTGCTCCGTCGACGCTGTTCCATACGTCATTAATACTTGCCGGTGTGTTTCCGCCCATGACCCACATCATATTGTTAAATGTCAAACTCGCAAAATTGCCTCTGCG
Organism: uncultured bacterium; assembly: GCA_937889595.1. Lineage (GTDB taxonomy): Bacteria > Oederibacteriota > PGYV01 > PGYV01 > Palsa-1178 > PALSA-1178. The sequence goes on along the minus strand of CALAOR010000090.1, from coordinate 54,303 downwards.
GGTAAAGACGGACACAGGTGTTACCTGCGCCCATGACGTTCCATCACTACTTTTCCACACATCATTTTTCCAGGAGGAGAGTCCAAAACCTCCTATTACCCACATCAAATTATTAAATACCAGACTTGCATGAGCGCTCCTGGTACTGAAAGCCGCCGAGCCGGTTGCCTGTACCCAAACCGAACCACTGACCGCAGTAAATGTAATTGTTGCTGTCATTGTACCTGTAGGTACAAGAACATCGGTTGGAGTGTATGTAATTGTAACCGTAAATGTAACCGAATTTATTTGCGTTGCCGTTGCAGTAATTTGAGCAGATGCCGTTGAAGTATTTGCAGGCGTTCTTGTCAGCGTGGGCGTTGCATCCTGAGTCTTTGTTATTGTCAGGGTCGGTGAATTGTTTTCATCGAACGAGGTTGGAATACCCTTTCTTTTGCTGCATCCGATTGCTACCACAAGTAATGATATAAAAATAACAAATATTACTAATTTTTTCATTTGCCCTCCTCATTTACCTTGACTAATAATACTTATAAAATTAAAATTTGTCAATTAAACACGCGAAGTTCCGGGGTTCCTTTTCATCCAACTATAAACGGGCATCCGTCACATCAAAACCAACCAGACTGTTTTCATCACTAATTTTACTCCAAATGATGTTTAAATCAAGAAAAATATTTTTGTTTCGTGGTTTTAACGAAATATTTTCTTCCAAACTGTGCGTATAGCCCAGTTTTTGGTCTAGTATCCCTAAATTTCCTATTTTTAAACAAACTTGTCCAATCATTTTTGTTTGCTCCTCTATAAATATGTTGCCGGGTCAATTCTGCTAACCGCTTGTTGCGCGTAATTTCCTGATATTATTCATTAAGCCGAAACATATCTTCGCAGTAATAGAAACCTCGGCTAATAACATCCAGTAATACCGAACATATTTGATTAATCTGCCGCCTATCTTTATCAACTTTAACTGTATCGTTTTTAAAGACCAGTGCTTTATTTTCTTTGGTAAAACCATAATCCTTAAGAAATTACCTGAATAATATGCCAAAATAAACAATTTCAATCTCACCTCATTCTCCTTAAATCTCTTGCAGGATAGTTTCGTCCAATTTAGGGTGTGTTTGCCTTCCTAAATATTATTTATATACTGTAGGAGAACCCTATAAAACCATGAAATTATTTTCCGCCACCATCATTTAATCCTCGCCACGCGGAATCCTACACTGCCAAACAGGAAGAACGGAAGATTCACGCCGCGTTCGCCCACCTGCATGCCGCCCGCGTAATTGCTGAAACAACCGCCCCGCATCACGCGGCTCGAACCGTTTGCAGGTCCCCTGTAATTCACAGTTGCCGCACTTGGATACGGCCCATACCAGTCCCAGCACCATTCCCACATATTACCCGACATATCGTATATGCCAAGCGCATTTGCTTTTTTGCCGCCGACATCATGCGGAACGCGCCCGGAATTTGCGTGATACCACGCGACAAGTCCTGTTGCTGGCTCATCAGCATAGCCCGATGCTGCGCCGCTGGCGTAATTATACGGCGTCCAGTTTGACCCGTCTTTATAGCTTGCCGCATACTGATATTCGGCTTCCGTAGGCAGCCTGTAACCGTTTGCGTTCCAGTTAACATATGGATCATCATAACAGCCGGCTGCCGTGCAGGTCCTGCCTGCATAAGCCCCGCTTGTAGAATCTCTAATCAGCGCGGCAAAACCCGGGTCCAAATAATACACGGGTTTCAACCCGGATTTTCTGCTATAAGCATTGCACCACACTATGGCGTCGCGCCAATTTACCGCCTCTACAGGCTCATACTTTGCGTCCGTAGGCGCGGCTCCGGCTTTTCTTCCGGGGCTCTCCACGCCCGCATTTTGAAAAACATACCCGTTGGCAACTGCCCACTGATACACCGTGTTCCACAGTTCATACGTCACTTCATACTTTCCCATCCTGAATGCGGAGACCGTAGTGCGGAAACTATTTATCCCGGTTTCATCGGTCTGGGTATATGTGCCGCCGGGGACTATTGCAAGAGCTGAATAATCAGAGGCCGGTGAAGAGACCTCTGAACTGTCCGCCATAGCGCCAAACACCGCAATAAACATTAAAATGACGGACATTGTCGTTCTTTTCATTTTTTGCCTCCTTAATGCAGATTCATGGACAAGCTTGCCCAATGTGTTTTTTAACCTGTTTATATTAAACTGTCGTTTTATCGCAAATATAGGGCCAGGCCCTGTATTTGCGATATCTCAGCGGTCACGTTAAAAAAATTCAAAAGCTGCCTGCATTTGCAGGGGCATCATATCATGCTGCCCGCACCTTGCGGGCTTTTCCGACAGTCTCATTTGAACATGTATATAGTGGGCATTTTGTACGCTGGCTCGTCCGCCATAGCGTATTTGCGGAGGCGGAAAGCTTTAGCGGAAGCGGATGCTCCCTCTCACCTCATGATCCATGCGCAGCAATGCGGTAAGATCCAACTGAGATAGGGAACAAGCCCCCTCTCTACGAAATCCGTACTTCCTCCTGATAAACCTTTCATCGTATCTGAGATACAAAACCATGGGCCATGCGGCATGGGCCAAATCCCCTGCTACTCCGCCTTCTTCATGCTTATCACCGTTATCGAATACGGCTGGAATGTGTACTCGAATTTTGCCCCGGCGTTGCCTATCGTCGACTCCGACGGCGCGTTGTCCGGGTCAGCATGGTATGGGGCATTGTCTGTTTTCCAGTCGTAGTTTGACTTGTCAAAACTGTATACTTTCGCTTCGGACGCGGCTTTATAACCCGCGACGCTGACTGTTGTTTTATACGGGGCCTTGGGATCCTTATTGACAACAATTAACGACAGGCTTCCATCCGGTTTTAGGTCCGTGTACGCCGCGAGGAATTTCTCCGATGACTTTGTATCCACAAGCTTATGTACTTCCGTGTCGCCGCTCTTGGACCAGTAATTCGTAAGCATTTTCATGGCCCAGTATGTGGCCCTTTCCTGGTTTTTGTACGGGCCGTCGTCAGCCTGCAAATAACCGTGGTCGCCGCCGTTCACGTTGGTCAGGGCATCGCCGCCGTTTATCGTGTCCCACATGTTGGTGTGCCCGCGGCTCCCGAAATGTTTTATAAACTCGGCGATATAGTTCGCGATAAAGAGCGCGTTGTCAAGGCGGGTCGATATATTCCTGGGTTTTAAATTGCCTTCAGAATTGAACTCGGTTATCCATACGGGTATATTGGCAAGCTCCGGATATCCCTTAAGCTGTTCCTTTATGGCTTTGTCCATGTCGTCAAAATTCTTTTCCGGCGACGCGAGGACGGCCTCGACTGTCGAGCCCCATGAGGGATACTGGTGCGTTACAATCCCGCCGGAAAGGTACTTGACCTTTTTCTCTTTTGCCAGCCTGTCGGCGATGGCCTTTATGAGCGGCACTCCATCAAAGTTCTGCGAGTTGCCGTCAAACTGCCCCTGCGCTATTATCGTGATGGAAGGATCAGCGGCTTTCATGGCCTCGTATAATTTTATGAACTTCCTCGTGTAATCATAATAGTTCATAGGGCCGCCCACTTCCCACTGGCCGCCGTTCTCATTGCCTATTTCCCAATACTTGATGCCGTACTTTTTTGTGATATTGGCGTACTTGACCCATGAGGAGGCAAGCTGCGGCGTGCCGCTGCCGACATTTACTATAATAAGCGGCTCCGCTTTTGGCTCGAAGGATTTCATGAATTTCATGTAATCATCAAACCCGAATATCTGCCTGTCACCGAGCTCACAGGCGCTGTTGCATGACGAGGCCACTATGGCATTATTATCCTTTATCTCAAGTTCCTTGCCGTCTTCGTAAACCTTGATCGAAGCCATGGAATATGTCCCATTCTTTCCAGCAGAACTCTCCGTCATCAAAATACGCACATAATGCGCTTCCACCGGTTCAAAAGAAATTTCCTGGGTCCCGCCGGTGCTTGTGAGATTTTTCGCCGAAGTGTCGAGCCACGCATTATTCGGCGCGCCGTATGGCATCCACTGCCTCGGTTCCTTAGTGTCCCAATACTGCACCGAGAACCTCTTCGCATATGGATATTCCTTGTTTGTTTTGTCACCCCATGTTATGACTACTTTGTCGGGCATCCTCTTGTTGTTCAGGTCCACGTAAACCCACTGTGCCTTCGGGAAATCAGTGTCCGCGTTCGAGCGCCAGGCTGTCTCATCCTTGCCGTCGATTATTTTCGCGGCGTCGTAAAGCATGCCGTTATCCTTCATTGTTTTGCTGTTGGTGTACTCGGTTTCGCTCGCCACCCAGTTGCCGGAGGCGTCATAATCCCCGTTTCCGTTCCAAAAAAAAGAGTCACCCCAGGAGCCTCCGGGATAGCGAAGGATAAAGTTGCCCGCTCCCTGGATCTTGTCCTTGAGCGGGACAGGGTTGGACCAGCCGTTGACATTGTTGCCGAAAATGTTGAAAGGCCTGAAAGTGTTGACCGTAACCGCGGCATTGATGTCGATGGTGGTTTCAACCGCGTCGGCGAGGCAGATGGAAGTGAGCAGTAACAAAAACAGGACCAAAACAGATTTTAAACGCATGTGATCTCCTTTTATTTGACTTCGTAGGGGTCGCCCGGTGGGCGACCCGCACGTTGTTTAAACGCCGCGTTATAAAACGAACGTGATCCAATATTAAATCATCAGTTCCATTTCACAGCCCTTCAGCCCAACGGACTCCGCCTTCAAAACGACCTTTCCTTCCTTAAACCCCGCCCTCACAAAAACCATGCACAACCCGTTAAATCCCTGCCTTTGTTCCGCCTTGTCAGGCTCGTGGCTTGACGGGTTGCCGTTGCCTACGCCGGATATGATTGCGGGGCCCGTGATTGTGAACTTCACAAGGTTATCCGCTATAGGCACTATCCTTCCCTGCGCGTCCAGGATCTCTACCGTCACAGGTACAGTATCCTGGCCGTCGGGTTTCATTTTTATCTTCCATGCCCTTAACCTTAACGAAGCAGGCGCTCCCGTGGTTGCAATTATTTTTTCCACGGCAAAAACGCCTTTTTTGTACGCTTTTACTTTTAGCTCGCCCGGCTCATACCTTACCTTCCATGAAATATGTCCGTTTTCCGGCATTTCTTTTAAGCCTTTTGGCTTATTGTTCACAAAAAGTTCAAGCTGGTCATAGTTTGAATGGCACCACACGTCTATTTCCTGTCCTTCTTTTCCCGGCCAGTTCCAGTGCGGGAATATATGCAGCACGTCTTTATTACCCCACCTCGCCTGGTAATAGTAGAAATTATCCTTTGGAAAGCCGCACGTATCAATTATACCGAAATGCGAGCTTATACACGGCCAGCCATACGGCGTTGGTTCCCCGCGGTAGTCAAAACCTGTCCATATGAATGTCCCGAATATGTGTGGCCTTTTCATTATTGGCCCCAATGCCTCTTCCGCCGTATGCGACCACTCGGTCTGATTGACGTCATACGCGCTCACATAACCTTTTTCCAGATCATTTACATACTCTCCCCTTGTGGAAACCGTGCTTCCGGTCTCGCTGCCGTACATGGGCATTTTGGGAAATTTTTTGCGGAACGGGTCGTACTGGACTATATTGTAATTAAATCCCTGCAAATCTATTACATCCGATATGCCGCCGCCCCACCCGCCGTTCATGGCCGCGGTTATAGGCCTGGATGGGTCGAGTTTGTTTATTACTTTTTTCAGCACTAAGGCCCTTTTTTTGCCAAGGCCCGTTCCCTGTTCTTTTTCCTCATTGCATATGGACCACATTATTATGGAAGGATGGTTGCGGTCGCGCTTTACCATGGATTCAACCTGGAAAACATTCTCAGGCGCGTCCCCTAATCTCCTGTTCTCGTCTATCACGAGCATCCCCTGTGAGTCGCACTCATCCAGAAGTTCCGTTGCAGGCGGGTTATGAGCGCAGCGGTAGGCGTTTGAACCCATTTCCTTGAGCTTTTCTATGCGAAATTTAAAGACTGAATCAGTTATTGCCGCGCCTATGCCCGCGTGGTCCTGATGGTTGCAGGTTCCTTTTAAAAATACCTGTTTGCCGTTTAAAAGGAACCCTTTGTCAGGGTCGTATTTTATCGAGCGTATGCCGAAAGTGTTTTCCACTTTATCTATGATCTTGCCGCCGCACCTGATGGTGGTTATGAGTTTATATAAATTCGTGGCGTCCACCGACCATAAAGCCGGTTTTGATAATTTCCTTTTTGCTTTTATCACGGCTTTTGCCTTGACTTTGCCCTTGGCCGAAAAAATTGCCACAATCTTATTTTTCGCGTCTTTTATCTCGTGAGTTACAAAAACTTCAACGGGCTTTTCAGTATCATTTATAACTGTTGTAGCAACGTCTATCAAAGCGGTTTTGCCATGCGGTTTGGATACTATATATACGCCACATGGTTCCACACGAACAGTGCTTGCTTTATTGAGCCATACATGGCGGTATATGCCGCCGCCTTCGTAAAACCATCCTTCATGCCCGCGCGCGTCCACGCGGACGGCTATGGTATTTGAATTGCCGTAATTTATATACTTTGATATGTCAAACCTGAAACCGGTGTATCCGCTCCAATGCCTGCCTAGGTAATGCCCGTTTATCCAAACCCGCGTATTCCTGAACGAGCCGTCAAAATCGACCCATATGGCTTTGCCTTTGTCGGATAATGGCACCGCGAATGTTTTCCTGTACCAGCCCACATGCTTCGGAAGGTATCCATGGCTTGCTTCCTTTAGCGTTCCGTCAAACTTTTCTTCCACTACAAAATCATGTGGGAGATTGACGCTCCTCCATGCGGTGTCGTCGTATTTCATAGCCGCAGGGCCGCTTAAAACCGTTTCCGGGATATGCAGTTCCAGGTTTGCTTCATCTATGTAACCGATGCCGTACCAGTTCTCCACCAGCACTGCCAGATGGTTTAAGCCTTTCTCATTCCAGGCGGCTTTAAGGTCCACTTCAAAAGGTTCGGTCCATATCTCATGGTAATAAAGTTTGACGCCGTTAAGATATACAGCCGCGGCGTCGCTGACTGAAGTGAAATGAAGTATGCGGTCGGGCCCTTTGAGTGCCGGAAGGTCTGCTTTGAACCAGGCAAAACCCGGCGTCTTGTCAAAGGCATCCTCGCCGGGTTTGAGGGTGAGCCAGCCGCCGGTTGAAACGTCAGAGGCGGCCATTGAGTCGTTCAAGGGTCTGTCTTTGCCAATGTTCTTTACCTTCCACCTGGTTATCGGGATCATCTGTGGATGCGCGGCAGGGTCGTGCTTCTGGAATTTCCAGCCGGCATCGAAAAGGACGCGCTCGCGCGCGGTGTTTATGTTCTTTGATTTTGACATGTTGTGCTCCCTGATAGTTTGTCCTTAAATATTTACATTCACCGTAGGGGCGGACCTATGTGTCCGCCCGCTGTTGGTTTTTGAACTACAGCATTGCAACAGCACATCCAAAGCCCGCGTAGGGGCGGACACATAGGTCCGCCCCTACGCGTGCAAAAAAATATATACAACGAATTATTTTTTCAAAACCCTTCCCACGCTAACCTCCGTGGCGGCTCCGAAACCGTCTTTCGCCTCCAGCACCTCGAACTTCACGTATCTTGCTTTTGCAGGGTTAAAAACAACGGTTTTCATAGAACTGTCGGCCTTCCACTTTCCTTCGCATGCCTTTATGAACTTGTCATTGTCTTCACTTACATAAACCGCATATGATGTGACCGCGCCCTCGTCTGTCGGAGTTTCAACTGTTTTATATTTCGGAACATAGCACAGTATCCCTATATCGTCATAATCTTTGCCAAGGTCAAGCGTTATCGACTGCGGTAAATCCTTCGATGTTTCCCATACGGAGTAATAATATGAGTCGTTCTGTCCGTCTATGGCAAAGGCAGCTTTGCCGCTTGTGGCCCCGGCTGATACTGCTGTCACGGGATATTCATTTTGCGGCGGCTGTTTTGGCAAAAGCGGCCTTTTCATATTTGGTTTCCACTTTTTGCCGGCTTCGGTGAGCACCTTAACAATTTTATCGTCCAGCAGGCCCTTCCTGTTCGGAGGACAGTTCAGAATGAATACCGTATAGCGCTCCTCAAGCGGTTTTAAATGTTTTTCCACTATATCATCCACGCTCATGGGGTTTTCTTTTTCGGTCTGCTCGCCCCAGAACCAGTCATTGCCGCCTATTATCTTGTTGTCCTGGGCGGCCGCTAATATATTGCCCTTTGGCGCAAATACGCCTTTAGGTTCCTCAAATACCAGAAGATCGTTATCATACAGGCACTGTAGGTGCGTGTGGTCAACTACAAGGCAGTTCGGTTGAATTGATTTTACAAAAGCGCGCAGGTCATCATAGGGTATTGTTTTATGCCCCATCTTCCACGAGTAACCGTCAAGAACAAGTATGGGAATGGGGCCGTAATTCGTAAGGAGTTCTTTGAGCTGGGCTTTCACATATTCTATCTCGCCGGGCTTTATAGGATGGTTGCCCACACCCTGGGTATTGTCCCAAACCGAATAATACAGTCCCGGCAGTAATCCGCGCGACCTGAAAGAGTCCACGTATTCGCGCACCACATCGCCCTTGCCGCCGCGCCACGGGATATTTTTCACGGAAAAATCGCCCTCATTGGTCGGCCAGAGCGCGAACCCGTCATGGTGCCTTGTTGTCAATACGCCGAACTTCATACCCGCGGCCTTGGCCGTATCCGCCCACTGGCCGGGGTTGAGCTCTTCAGGGTTAAATTTTGTGATGTCAAGGTTGGCCTGCGACCAGACTCCGGTGTATGTAAGGATACCGAAGTGTATGAACATGCCGTATCGCAGTTCCACAAAATCCCGCTGGATGGTTTCCAGGTCTTTAACCGGTTCCGTCATTACAGCTTCCTTTTTATCCTGCGTATTTATCACTGCCGGAGCAGCACAGCCTGCGGATATTGCAGCCGCCAATATTAACATCAATAATTTTTTCACTATCATCCCCCGGGATATTTTTGACCTTGCCTTGTCTACTCTCTACTATCTACTCTCTGTATATTTTTTATTTATACAGCTTATTAAACGTCTTCTGCGCCTCTACCACGGCGTTCCTCATGACGTCTTCAGCCTTTGCCGTTTCCCTGTTCTCAAGCACTTTATTTAAGTTCTTATAATCTATGTTCTCCGCCGCGATAGCGCATGCTTCCCACGAAAGCACGGAACGCACCACCCTGTCTATGGCCTGTTCCTCGTTGTCATACGCGCGCGCCTGCATGTCGTGGCCCTTCCACCTTGAGTATCCTGCCTGCTGTATGAGACCGGCAATCGCGATGTTCATGCCGTTCACCCTGCAGCCGTTGTCTATATCGTATTTCCCCGGGCCGCCCATGATTATGCCGTCATTGTAGCCCTGGCTGTTTAAGTGCATATGCACGAGCATTCCGTTATCGATCTCTTCCACCGTGTCGTACACGTGGTCAAGCCCTATCATCTCGGAGTGGCCGAATTCCTTGTTCACGCCGGTGCGTTTCACGTCTATGCCGTATTCCTCCCCGAGTTTTTTCCAGAATATTATGGCGCTTGCAACAGTGGGCAGCAGCATGGCAGGATGGCCTTCGTTGGGTTTGGGTTCGATCGCTATCATCATTTTACCGCCTAGCTTTTTTTCCAGCTTGCACAGGTCCGCCACGTTCTTCTTTAAATACCCGTACATCTTTGCTATGCCCACCGTGGCCACGTCATACCCGAATGAACCGTTCCACAGGACAAACGTAGGCTGCTTTTTCGGGTGCCACGCTTTCTTGAGCGGTCCATAGGCAAGTTCCAGCGCTCTCGCGCCGAACTCACAGGCCTTTGCGCGTTCATCCGGGTCGAGCGACGAAATTCCCCCATACGCGAACTGCGTGTGCGCTCCCGGGGTCGCCATGGCAAGATACATGCCCGCGTCCACAAGCGCGTCGGCTATATAAGCCGCGTTATCTTCGTTATATTCGCCGTTGTAATGCGCCTCAAAACCGAGCGTTATGTTCTTTGGCAGCCGCGGCGCGACCTTGTCCTTTATTATCCCGATTATACCGACAGTGTCCAGATTCTCCGAAGACCATGCAGGCCTTATCATTGACGGCACAAAACCGCCCTTGCCCGAGTTAAAGGTCCATTTACAGATAGAGTGAAAACTCTTTTCCATGTTATTCCTCCTGATAAAGTACGGCTTTAAAGCCGGGATTAATTCCAGCATTTCGTACAAGAGCCGCAACCTGAAGGTTGCGCCTACATAATCAAATATTAACCAACCCGCCTGTCTCAGTTCATCATTTTGCTTATAGCTTTCTTGCCCGTGTAGGCGCAACCTTCAGGTTGCGGACTTTGTTCTTACGCGGCATGTTGGTGAATGCTTTATACTTTTGACAATAAAATATTGTTTAATATCTGTTTCCATTCCTTATAAAAACCCACGTAGGACTTCACCAGTTTTTTATCAGGCGCGGTGGTGCTGAGTATGTTCAGCCCTTTGAACGCGTCCCTGTTATTTTTAAATATTCCCGCGCCGATCCCCGCGCCTCTTGCCGCTCCCTGCGATCCGTCAGTGTCATATAATTCCACTTCCGCGCCTGTTACAGCCGCGAATACTTCGCGGAATACCGGACTTAAGAACATATTGGCATGTCCGGCCCTTACTTTCTTTACTTTTATGCCCATCTCTTTCATTATTTCAATGCCGTAATTCAGGGCAAAAACTATGCCTTCCTGGCCCGCCCTCAATAAATGCGCCTTTGTATGCGTTGTAAGGCTCAAGCCTGAAATAATGGCGCAGGAAGGCTTATTCTCAAGCGTCCTTTCGCTGCCGTTGCCGTACGGATGTATGAAGACCCCGTCAGCTCCGGGCGCGACTCCCGCCGCTATCGCGTTTATATCCGCATAGTCAAGGCCGTCCGTTATGTTTTTTCTCAGCCAGCTGTTCAATATCCCCGTGCCGTTTAAGCACATCAGGGTTCCGTATCTTGGATTGTCTTTGGTATGGTTCACGTGGACAAAAGTATTGACCCTGGACTTGATGTCATAGGAGGGCCTGTCAGAGACGCCGTACACGACTCCCGAAGTGCCGGCTGTTGCCGCGAGTTCGCCGGGCTCAAGCACATTTAAGGACAGCGCGTTATTCGGCTGGTCCCCGGCCCTGTATGAAACTTTTATACCCGCATTTATACCCAGCTCGGACGCGGCCTTTTGCGACACAACGCCGCGCACGGAAAAAGACGGCCCCGCGTCTGCAAGAAGGTTCCTATCCAGGCCAAAAGCGTCAAGGAGCATCCCGGATATCCAGCCCTTTTTAAAATCCCAGAATATACCTTCGGACAAACCCGAATAACTCGTGGCAATCCCGCCGGTTAATTTCATGGCAATATAATCGCCCGGCAGCATTATTTTATATATTTTTTTATAAATGGATGGTTCGTTCTGTTTTACCCATGCAAGCTTGGCTGCGGTAAAATTTCCAGGAAGATTCAGGAGGTGTTCAAGTGATTTTTTAATCCCTATTTTTCCCGCGGCTTTTTCACCGAGCTTTACTGCCCTGCTGTCGCACCAGATTATGGCGGGCCTGAGCGGCTTTTGCGCGGCGTCCACGCATACAAGGCCGTGCATCTGGTATGATATGCCGATGGCTTTAATATCATTAACTTTTGAACCTGCAGATTTTTTTATGAGGTTTGTGGCGGATTTCAGGTTTTCCCACCACATTTCCGGGTCCTGTTCGGCCCATCCGGCTTTTTTGGCGATTATTTCCATTTCTTTTGACGGGGACGAGGCTGACGCCGCTGTTTTTCCGGTTTCAGCGTCTATGAGGGCGGCTTTGATCGACGAACTGCCTATATCATATCCCAACAGGTACATAAGGCCTCCGGGTATTTGGATTTAACTGCTTAATGGTAGTAAAAATCACCCGCGATGTCAACGGCTAATAAAAGCAGAAAAAACGGGTTTGCCAAACGTTTGCATAAAAACAGGGGGTAGGATTTTTGCGTTGAAGCGATGCGGGAACGCGGTTAATCCTTTAGTTTAGGTTTTCGTAGTGGCCGAATATCATTCGGCCACCCGCAGGCCCGCATCGCTTCTGTAAAACAAAAAGCCGGCAGGTGGCGGCATAATATGCCGCCACTACATATTCCGTTGGATGGTTTAATTTGTTCCCTCAAAACGGCAGCAGGCAGCGCTTCTGCAATGTGCTTTTTTTAAATATATTACTTAATTCCCGCCCCCATCTCCGGCGGGATTATGCCCTGCTTTATGTACACCGGCCTTAAATGTTCGCGTATTTTCGGCAGCATGAATATAAAAACAACGCCTGCCGCAAGCGTCAGAATACCGCCAAACGCGATGACCGGCCTTACACCGAATTCCTTTGCCATCCATCCGGCGGCGAGGTTCCCGATCGGCCCAAAGCCTGAAAAAGAAAGAAGATAAAAACTCATCACCCTCCCGCGTTTATCGTCGTCAGTTATTGTTTGGATGATCGTATTGGAAGAGGCCATATGGAGCATGGTGCCTATGCCCGCGGTCATGAGGAGCACAACCGCGGTATATAAGTTCCCGGAAAAAGCCGAACCGACAAGCGCGGCGCCAAAAAGAAAAATACCGGCAAGTATCACCGTGCCCAGGCCCCTTACCGTCTTTCTTGATGCTATATAAAACGCAGCCAGCATGGCGCCCATCCCGACTGCGCCGGTTAAGAACCCGTATGTCTGCGGGCCACCATGCAAAATATCCCTTGCGAAAACAGGCAAAAGCACAAGCACAGCCGACCCGGTTAAGCTTGTAAATGCCATGAGCATTATGATATCACGCAGGGGTACGGATCCAATAACATATTTAAAGCCCTCTATGAGTTCTTTCATCGGGCGCTTGTGTTCGACCTGGGCCCGCTTTTTCACGTCCATCATCAGCAGCGCCGCGATCACGGCTATGAAACTCACCCCGTTCAATATAAAACAGATCCCCTCGCCGGTCAGCGCGATTATCCCTCCCGCAAGCGCCGGCCCTATGAGCCGCGCCATGTTGAACAATACGGAATTAAGGGCAATGGCATTTCCAAGGTCTTCCTTATTATCCACCATTTCCGGTACAAAAGCATGCCTCGTGGTCATTTCAAAGGCCCCGGCTGTGCCCAATATAATGCTCAAAACAAGTATATGCCACGGCTGTACGGTTTTGGTGAGAATGAACAGCGCAAGTATGAAAGCCTGTACCATCTGGACAATATCCGCGATTAAGATGATCGTCCTGCGGTCATGCCTGTCGCTTAAAAGCCCCGCGATAGGCGTCAGAAAGAACGCCGGCACCTGCCCTGCAAAAGCCACAAGCCCGAGCATTAAAGGCGAGTTCGTAATGCGGTAAACAAGCCACCCCTGTGCCATCTGCTGCATCATGGTCCCGACAACAGACAATCCCTGCCCGGCAAAGAAAAGGCGGTAGTTCCTGTATTTTAAGGCCCTGAATGTATCGGATAATTTAGTCATCGGATCCTTTTTTGCCGCAGCGTGTGGTTTAAGTATTTAAGCCGAAAACTTTAATCCCTTGGCAAATGCGCCGAGCCAATTGTACAAAAAAAAAGGACGGGCTTTTCGCCCGTCCTTTTTTGAAAAATATTTTACTTTATGGATATATCGTCTACAAGTATTGTCTGGGCGGTCACATCTTTTGTAGAGTCTGTAGCTGTTGTTGGATCCCTGTAGAAATTCACGCCAACTACGCTTACGATAGCGAGTTCCCCTGCTGCAAAAGTGGTTCCTGTATTCACGGCCATAGCAGCAGTGGTAGCCTGAAGCTTAATCCAGTTTGTGGAACCTATGACGATATCCGAGGCGCTGCAATAATGATAGCCAGGTGCGCCTGTCTTTAAATAGATCATGGCATGATATGCGCCATTGGCCATCCCTGCAGGCACTTTTATCCATGCTGTATAGGTTTTACCTGTTACGTCCGTTGCAGCCGAGAATGAAAGCTCAATATTACCCTTTGCGTGTAACGTGTTGCCGCTTGCGTCGAATGTTCCTGTCATTGACAGGCACCCAGCGCTGCTTGCTGTATTGGTATTACCGTTAACTGAATCCCAAACAAGGTTTGTTAATGCGTTTTCCTGGTTGTACGATGCCGGAGCCGGTATGGACCATGATTGAACTCCTGCCGCAAAAGCATTAGACACAATCGGCGTCGCTGTGTTTGTTGCCGTAGGAACCGTTGTTGCCGTTGCTGCCGTTGTTGGCGACGTCGACTTACAGCCTGAGATTGACAGCATTAAACCCATTACCAAAGCAAGAACTACTACTACCCCAAAAAATTTTCCTTTCATAATAACCTCCTGAGAAGATTTTTTACTTTTCATGATTTTACATCACGAAAATGGTTTTGTCAAGATAGAAAAACCCATACGAACCGCAAAATAACACAACTTTGGTTCGTTTTCCTCAAACAATTCAATAAAAATTCATTCCTACCTTGATCCATAACCGGTAATTCCGTCTTTAAAAGCCTTACTTATACTTGAGGCTCCACTGCACCTTGAACGTATTATCCAGCCTTTCAAAGAGGTACGCGAAGTCCAGGTTCATGGAGAATTCTTTTCTCTGGCCGAAAACAAAATGGCCAATCCCTAAACCCACCATAAATTCCTGATATGATTCAATATCCATGGTCTGGCTGAAGCCGCCTCTTATATCCACATAATCAAAGAATGTCTTTTCAAACCCTATCTTCAGTTTGTCCAGATCGGACAGGGTCATGGAAACCAGGAAGTCCTTTATCTTGTATCTCAGGCCCAGATCAGTGGTCAATCCCACGCCCTGCAGATAATTATTCGTTGTGCCGTCCAGTTTTGAACCCCACCAGATCGCGGACAGCGCGTCCCTGACAAAAGCGCCGACCTGTATCTCGGGGCTGACTGCATAAAGCACTCCGAGGTCCAAACCGAAGCCGCCCGCGCTTCCCTGCACCCTGTCGGGGGAGCCGTCTGTATTATTTCCAAAGCCCGCGAATTGCAGTTTAAAACTTGCGCCGATGCACAATCCTTTCACCCCGAACCTGCCTATCAGCCAGTCCAGTTTTTCGCTGTATGAAAAGAGCAGTGTTTTTTCATCGAACAAAG
Source organism: uncultured bacterium (assembly GCA_937889595.1). Lineage (GTDB taxonomy): Bacteria > Oederibacteriota > PGYV01 > PGYV01 > Palsa-1178 > PALSA-1178. The sequence continues at coordinate 39,170 of CALAOR010000090.1, read as the reverse complement.
AATCCCCTGATACTATAACGCCCAGGCCGACTCCCCTGTTCTCGTTTATCGGCCAGATAACCGATGATATGTTATACGGGACAATGCCTTTGTATTTGGTGTACATAAAGGTAAAATCCTTGTACTGTGAATTTACAATTCCCGCCGGGTTGTAAAATACCGCGGACGCGTCGTCCGCGACCGCCGTAAAAGCGCCGGCCATGGCAGACGGCCTGGCAAGGCCTATGTCTATGAAAGCGCCGGGAGTCATGGGCTGCCCCGCGAAAATCATGCTTCCCGAGAATATTAACACTGCCGCGAAAAGGGATGTTTTTTTCATGGTGCCTCCTATTTAACCAGCGCTATGCTGTAGATTTTTTGCTTCTTGCCGGAAGAGTCCTCAACTTCTATCTGCAGGAAGTACCTGCCGTTTAAGCAGACCCTGCCGCGCTCGTCTTTGCCGTCCCAGCTATCCGTGTACAGGACCCCGACCGGCCTTAAGCCTTTGTCAAGTATTGTGCGGATAAACTTGCCCGCCATGTTAAACACCTTGATGGTCGTCTTGACACTCGATGCGACTTTTGAATCAGTTACATACTTTATCAATATCGGCCCTTTGTCCGGGGAGAACGGATTGGGCGTATTGTCATTGTATGCCAATCCTATGGAACCCAGTGCCGCAAGCACCGTATATTCCGAGAAGTGTGTGATAGTTGTGTACACTGAGCCGCCTGTTACGGTCCCGCCTATGTCGTCCCAGGTATTGTTCGGGACGTCCCATAACCCGACCTTTTCCGTGCCTATGCCCTGTCCTGCCGTGATCGGCAGGGTGAGCGTAAGATTGCTGTTAAAAGTAAAACCTGAAGTCAGGTTATATACTTTCCCGACAACCCTTTTTGTTGTCGTATTGCTTCTTGACCTGTCCACATCGGTTTTTGCCACGGTAAACCTGTCAATGGAATTGGACGCGGACGCTGCGTTGGCGGGTATGGATAGGATCATGCCCGCGTAATCTTTTACTGTCACTGCCGCGTATGACGGGTTTATCTTCTGGTAAACCGGCACTGTCGAGTAGCCTATGGTATTAAGCGCCGCTGCATTAATGGTGATCGGCCCTATATAATCGGATGTCGGAGTAAATACGCCTGTCGCGCTGATGACGCCGCCGGCTGCAGGCGCCACGCTCCATACGAATACCGCGTAAACATTGTTGCCAAGGCCGTCGATATAGGCGGCTGTGAACTGATACGGCCCGCCTATGTTCTCATTATATATAGGCACTGACGGGGCCGTGATTAATATGCCTCCGCCTGATGCAGCTGTAAGTGTGAAGTTATTTCCTGCGGAAGCGGCGCTCGCGAGCGCTACGTACAGCTGCTGGGGGGATGATGAATACCCCGACTTATAAGCGTTTACAATGTAATTTCCGTAAGATATTGAAGCGCTTGTATAGCCTCCGGTTCCGTCCGTGGTCAGGGTATAAAGCGCCGTCCCCGGATTTGCCTGGTCAAATATTTGCACTGTTGAAGCGCCGACTCCTGTTGTGCCTGATATTGTTCCCACCGCCGGATTTGCCGTCATAGCCGCGTTAACAGTGGTTACAGTATTGTTCACAAGCACGACTGCATTATTTGTAAACGTGGCATATCCCGTCTTAACAACGGTCAGCGCGTACTGGCCCGCGGCAAGAGCGGTTATCGTGATCGAACCCTGCGCGTCCGTGATGCCGCTGCCGAGGAAGCCAAGGGTCGCGGGCTGATTTCCTGAAAGTGTAACGTTCGCGCCGGCTATGGGTAATGCGCCTGATTTTACGGATACCAAAGCCGAAGCATTGGCGGACGGTGCGCTGTTAATAAGCACAAAATTATTATTTAAACTCGGAGGCAATCCCGGATTGGCGAAAATTACAACTATCTGTGTGCTTGGCGCGAAATATTGCCAGCTGCTTAACACCGCATTTACGTTATAACTTCCAGTACCTACGCTTAAGCTGTAATTTCCCGATACGTCAGTGAGGACCAGCACCGTGGGGTTCCCTGTTGATACGGCTGTGACAGTTACCCCCTGCATGGCATTACCGAGATTATCCTTCACATTTCCTGATATTGTATTTGCCTGGGGCTGCATGGTGAAATCACGCACAGCAGCTCCGCCGCCTGATATGGAAACTCCGGCTGTTGGCGGAGAAACAAAACCGGGTTTTGTGACATTGACAACCCATGTGCCGTCCGGAAGGTCCACCACATAATTCCCGCTTGAATCAGTGCTCACCGGATATGAATTGGAAGGGTTCCCGCTTTCGCTAACCAGGACTTGCGCGTCAAAAACCCCCTGTCCTGTGCCGTTGGTGACCCTGCCTGTAAGCGTATTCACATTTTTGGTTATCACCAGCGTGGACGGCAATATATATTCGTTAAGCGAAAGCGCGCCCGCAGGCACAACCGCAACCGTATCCAGGGGCTGATAGCCCGCGTTTGTGACATTAATTGCCCAATTGCCGCTTGCCGGTATGTATATCACAAACGAACCGTCCGCTATGGTATTGGTCGAATAAGTATTTCCTGCCTGGCCCGCCCTGACCAAAGCGCCCGCCACTGTGCTGTTTAAGTTGTCTTTGACAACCCCGCGTATCGCGTAGGCGCATCTTGTCATAATGAAAGTATCTGCAAAAGCCGAAACCCCTATAGTACGCGTATATGAGGCATTTATGAACCCGGCTTTTTGAAGCGTGAACGTATATTGCGCCGGCTGCATGTCGAAGAAAAATCCGCCCGTGTCGGAAGCTATAAGCGGGTATACATTTACATTGCCGCCTAATGTCGTGTCTATGAATACAATTGCGTTAGGAACGGAAGTAACGCCGGTCGGCCCGTTTTCATTTAACTGCAGGGTCACGGATGAGTCTCCCGGGGTCGGGCTATAGTGGAAATCCCGGACCAGGCTTTTCACGCCCTTGCCTGTCGCGTCAAGCGCGATAACATACCACTGGTACCAGCCGTCGTTCATGGCGATGTTCTGGGGTATTGTTATCTGCGTTCCGTTCGTGTACCCACTCCAGAGCGGCACAGTGGCGCTTCCAAAAGCGCCCTGGGTCTCGCCTGTAAGGTTTTTCATGATTACTACCTTATAATTATTCGCTCCTGTCGCGGCGGACCAGACCAGCGTAATGGGCTGGGCGGTTATAGTTACATTATTTGCAGGCGCCGTAAGCGTGGCAGCGGAACATGCCGCAGCCGGATTTACCGTAAACATCCTGGTGCCCGCGAAATTATCGGCCATCATGGCGGGCGTTCCGTCATAGTTATTCAGGACCACCCACGAGTATGTCAGTCCATTCATTAAAGGCGGCGGTGAGAGCTTGTCAAAATACCCGCTGGGGTCGGGACTTCCATAAGTCAGGTACGTCTGGTCCGTCGTCGCGCCCCAGATGATATTTGCGGTGATGCTCAGCGACCCGCTGGAAAAATTAATGACAGCGTTCGTATCAAACACCATGATGGTGTAAAAAGGCACTCCAGCTACCGGGTTCCACTGGAACTGCGGTACTAACGTATCCAAAGCCGCCGCATTAGCCGGCGAGGTCATCTGCACTGAATTGCTTCCCTGGATATACAGCTTAAATTCATATGAGGTCTCGTTGCTTACCGTGTCCGATATCCTGCAGTAATACACGCCGCCCGGCATACCAGAAGTGTTCGGGGTAAATGTTGAGGTGCCGGATCCGGTCTGCGGTATTGAGCCGTAATAGTTAAGCGGCGATACCCCGTAGACGAGATTTGCTGTTTCGGTCGCGGGATACGGGGAGCCGTTGGCATCCCAGTTGACGGTTATGGACGCGGTATTTTGTACCAGCGTCTTGGGGTACACTGTCACCCTCGGCGCCGCTATCAAGGCGGACGCCATAAAGGCTGCTATTAATAAGGAAAGTAAAATACTTTTTTTCATGTTTCCTCCCGGAATATTTTATAAGAACGTGTACGTTATCGCGGTTTTCAGGACGGACATCGGGAAAACAAAAAGGTCGATCTCCCATTTCAGGTAATCTCCTATGGGTATGACCGCGCCCGTTGAAAACATGGGTATGGCCAGCCAGGCTATGTTTTTCTGGACCCCGTTTGTTTTTTCATACACCCTCGTATATATGGCGCCCGCTCCGATCTGGAATACTCCAAAGTTAAAACCAAGGTTGGCCGAGTCCATCATCTGCAGGTCAAATTCCATGTTGTCGGTGCCGTTATTGTACTTCAGTCTGTAGCTGTCAAAATAATGGGTGTAGTTTATTACGGCGCTGCCCTTAAATGCCGCGGTCAACCTGATAAAGGACGGGAGCTTTAATTGTAAAGAGCCGCTGGTAATGGTAATTGGCTGCAACTGGGTTTTTGTGAAATCCGAAAGGTCTATGGTGTCCGGTATGGTATGCATCATGACTTCGGGAGTGCCTCTATAGTTTATCTGCGGCTGCACAGACACATCAGCGCCGAGTTCAATTGAATCTTTCAGGAAATGATAACTTGTGCCGAACCTTAAGCCCCATGCCTCGCCGTTGATATCCGCGTTCGCGCTCTGCTCCAGGGAGTTGCCCGGGTTTGTGTTAAACGACATGGTGGTGCCGCTGTATGTCGCTGTGCCGTCGGCTTCAGCCTTGCCGTCAAGCAGGAATTGCGAGTCATAATGTTCGGCCACACAGCCTACTCCCCACTCGGGCGTGAGTTTTCTGCCCACTCCGAATGAAGTCACGATGTTATCGGCGCGAAAATTTAAAACTGCGTTCAGCTTTGCCCTCATGTCTATATTTAATAAAGGCTGCGACGGGTCTTTAACATTTACAAGGGCATCGAGCCCTGTGAGCATCATGGAAAGGTCCACCGAAGCCTTGTTTTCCCTGGCAAAAGCAAAAGCCGCCTGCCCTTTGGCAAAAGGCGCCATTATTTCAAACCCCATAAGACCCGTTGTCTGGCCGAACGACGCATCCACATTGTCCACGTTTGTGGTCACTCCCGGGGCTATGGTGATATCCTTCAAAGGGCCATTGCTCCCGTTTAACGCGTCATTTACAGTGCCTTTTAAAAAATCATTAAAAGTATTGCCTTTGAGCTGGTTGCCCGCAAAAGATTTTGCCATGCCGTAAAACACATCACTGGATATTATGCTCACCGGCACGAATCCCATAGATGCCGTGCCTGATTTAAGATAGCACAGTACCGCCGGATTATAGGAGGTAAAACTCGGCGTATTATCAAGCGTGGACATGGCCCCTCCCATCCTGAGCGCGTCTCCGCGGGAGCCGTACATCCAGTCGGCATTAAAACCCAGGTTAAAGGAAAATGACCCGCCGTTGAACTCATTGAGCGTGATCGTGGTTTTGGATAATAAAGGATGGGCAAAAAGGGACAATAGAATCGGAATTATTAAAAACTTATTTTTCATTTTTCCTCCACGTAATTAGGTTTTATCCCTGTTACATATACAAGATTATACCGTATAGAAAGACAAAGTCAAGGGTTAAGGCAAAAACATGGGTACTGGATGGGATTATTATTGTAGTGGCCAAATATTATTCGGCCAAATGTGGTTAGCGGGCCTTCCAATGGCGGAATTATATTCCGCCACTACAGGATGCGTATTATATCCGAATATCCGGTGATTTAAACACACCTGTCTTACTTGTCGCCGTCCATGAAATCCATCAGTTCCGAAGTTATCAGCCTTTTGTATATTTTGCCGTATTCCTGCTTGTTTTCCCAGATGGCCTCGTCTATGATATGCTTTACATCGTCATTTTCATGTTCAATGAACTCAAGCTCAAGATCAACACCCAATTTAATTACAGTGACCACATTGAGTTCCTCAAGTTTGGAGCATATTTCCTTTATTTTATTTATGGGAACCTTGAGGAGTTCCGAAAGCCTTGTGCAACTGACCTGTTTTTGGTTATGATGCTTGCCATAGCATATGATACCCAGGGCTTCTTTTGTGGTTAACAGCTCTTTTAACTGAACGTGCCTCGGATCCATATCCATATAAACTGCCGCCTTTTTGTATCAATTTTCCGACATACAAATTATAACACACAGAGCGCCCGTGTCAAGTTTTTTGCAAGTTTTTTATAAGTTTATTAAATTCTTACAAAATACCTACACAGACGCTTAAGTTCAATAAAATTATTCACAAATAAATTAAAGTCGGATTTTGAGTATTAGAGGGTCATATTTCAGATGTTATGGTTATATTGGTTCCACATATCGACCGAGTCTTTATGTATCAGTTTACCTTCCTCTACAAGGTAACCTAACTTATCTTTTAACACAAGTCCGGCCATTTCGTCAAGCGAAATATTTGTCTTTATTTTTGCCCTTATTTTTTCCGAAGACCGGTATTTTCTGTTGATTTCCGTATAATCCGCGATGTACACCGCCTTTGCTATGGGCCCCATTGAGGCGTTTCCCGCGGTATGATATTTAATTGCCTCAAGCACTTCCCTGTCTTTTACATTAAATTCCTCCATGGCAACGTATGCGCCGAGGAAACTGTGCCTTAAACCCGGGATTTTTTTTGAAACAGAATCAAACCTTATCTTATATTTTTTTATGAAATATTGCTGCTTTAAACCGCTTAGATCCCTGGCGCAATCATGTAATAATCCGGCCAGTTCCGCCTTTTTTTTATCCAGCCCGTACTTTTCCGCGATAATAACAGCGGTTTGTGCGACGGCTATGCTGTGGATAAAACGCTTTTCATCCAGCATACCCTTTATCTTATTTTCCGCATCACAAAGGGCCGTGGACTTCAGGTTTTTTTTCATGCCTATTTTGTCTTTGCAAACCAATAAATAACCAGCATGACAGGTATGAGTATTAAAACAGCCCTTAAAATAAGTTTTTTTACCCGCTCGGACAAGCCGATCGACTTCAGCCTCAACTCATGCTCGACCATGTTTATGTTGCGGGATATTTTTTTCGTTTTTGCCTTTGCCATAAATACCTCCCTTTAATTAAAAATTAAAAATTCAAAATTAAAAATTAAAAATTAAAAATTAAAAATTAAAAATTGTCGTCTATTGCTGCGGGCTATCGCCCTTGCAATATTATAATAAGGTCGCAAAGCGACACCTTAATTTTACATTTTAAATTTTGAATTTTTAATTTCCCGTGCCTGCCTTTATTCCTGCAGCGTCGTAAACAGTATCCCTCTCATTACCTGCTTCTGGAATATTGCAAATCCCACTATGGTCGGCACCATGGATATTGTCACCGCCGCCATTACCACGTTCCATGGCTGGCCCTCTTCTATTATCTTATATATGCCGAGCATGAGTGTGTAAATATTCGGTTCATTTGTCACGATCAACGGCCAGAAAAAGGAATTCCAGATAGTCACAAAGTTAAGTATCGCGATCACCGTTATGATGGAACGCGATATGGGTATTATGATCTTGAAAAATATCGATATCTCGGAATACCCGTCAACCCTCGCCGCCTCTATGAAATCATTCGGCAGCTTGTCAAAGAAGCTTTTAAAAATAAATATGTTAAAAGCGTTCGCCAGCCCGGGTAAGATCAGGGCCCAGTAAGTATTGATGAGGTTCAGCTTGAAAAAACCGGCAATTGAAAAATCCCTCATGAAAAGGTACAAAGGTATGGCGATGGTCTCAAAAGGGATGAGTATGGTGGATAACAGAAGCGCCATGATAACCTGGTACATGGGCGGCCTTAATTTTGAGAGCGAATAGGCGGCCATGGCCGATATCAATATCTGCCCGGCGACTACCGAGCCGGCGACAAGTATGCTGTTTAAGAAGTACCCCAAAAATGGCGTTATCTCCCACGCCCTGGCAAAATGGCTGAAATCAACCTTAAAGCCCGCGGCTATTTTTGTAATAGGCGCAAATATGAGTTCCGTCGGCATGACCGCCGTAATGAGCATCCATAAAAAGGGTAAGGCCGTCAGGAAGGCTCCGGCAAAAACAACCGCCCCCCATATCCTGTATATGAGCATGTTATTCCGGTCCTTTAATTCATATGCCGGAAAAATATACGTTCCGTCGTCGGGAATATTCCGTTTTTTCTTCGCCATTACCTGTTGCTCCTTTTTCCGCCGGAGAGGTTCATCCTGAGCAGCGTGATGGATACGAGCAGGAACAGGAAGAATACCGCTACTCCCGACGCGTACCCGATATCCATGTACAGGAAAGCCTTCTTATACATATATGTGGCTATGACCTCGGAGGAGCCTTCCGGGCCCCCGTTCGTCATTATATATACTTCGGTAAAGACCTGCATGCCGTTTATGATCTGTATGAAAACCACCGCCATGATCACCGGGATCAGGGATGGCACTATGATATTTTTTATCTTGGACCAGACGCTCGCGCCGTTAAGGGACGCATCCTCGAAAAGATTTTTGGGTATATTCTGGAGGCCCGCCATGTATATAAGCATGGCCCAGCCCGTGTTTTTCCATATAAAAACTATCGCGATCGATAAAAGCACAAGCTTTGAATCCGTCAGCCATCCTATGGCAACCGGGTGGCCCAGGATAAATGAAAGGCACCCATTTATGAGGCCAAAACCCTGGCTGTAAATCCACTTCCACAGTATGGCCGCGGGCACTGCCGGGGTCAAAAAGGGGATGAAATAGAGTATCTTAAGCAGGCTGGACCCGCGCCTCACTTCATAAACGTACAGTGCTAGAAAAAGCGGTATCCATGTGCCTATGGCTATTACGATTGCCGACAATATCCCCGAGTGCGCGCAGGCTTCCCAGAATTTCGGATCGTAAAGGATCTTCGTGAAGTTGGCAAGCCCGACATATACCGGCTTATTTATTGTTTCAAACTTCTGGAACGCTATCGTGAATGTTTTCAGGATGGGCAGCCAGGAAAAAAGCAGGAATACAAGCAGGGCCGGCAGCACCATCTGGGCCCCCAAAAGGGATTTTTTCAATTTGTATCCCTTAAGTTTCATCATGTCCTGTTTCTTGTATTCAGGCAGCGGTTTTACAATCACTGTACTGGGCAGCGTCTGCCTGGCAGGTCTTCCATACCGCCTGTAGCGGAAAGCTTTTTTGAGTTTTTGTGACGGCGTCAGGGTATCGGGAAGCCTGACCGTGCTTTCCATTTTAACGCTTATAAGACCCGGCGCGCCAGGCACCTGGAAAACGCTTTCCTTCGGCTTTTCTTTTTTCTCTTTTTTCTTTATGTCAACGACATTATCAACGGTAGGCGCGAGCTTAAGCTTTATAATCGGGAGGGAAACATCCTCCTTTTTATGGCTTTTGAGTTCGTCATCCACCATGCCTTTTATGGCATTCTCTGACAGGTCGTTCCCTACTCTCCCGAATATATCATCACTCATTGTATTCTTTTTTCACCCTTTCCATGAAATCATTCAACACCTGCCCGTAATCGACATCGGCGTTTATGAATATTTTTTCAAGCACATATCTGTTAAAATCTTCCTTGATCATCGGCCATTTATGATAGGTCGGTTCCGCATGGGCGAAAGTTATCAGCCCTTTTATGTTCGCGAACTCGGGCCTGTTCACGAGGTTTGTCGCGCATGAAAAATCCCCCGGGAATATTATCATGTTCAGTTCCTTCATCCTCATAAAACGCGACAGCTGCGTAAGCGGCGAAATGGTGTTCTTGACATACTCCCATGCCAGCTTTTTCTTTTCAGCGGTTATGCCTGCGTTTATTATAAATGCTTCGCCTCCAGCGTGCCATGCCTTGATCCCCGTATCGCCCTGGGGCAGCGGCACTATTTCCACATTTGCCATGTCAAGCCCGTACCGTCTGGACATTACAGGGAGCCTTTTGGCGACCCCGGGCATCATCGCTATCTTGCCCGCGGCAAAGAGCTGCTCCACGTCGCTTTCATAAAATATATTCTGCGGCGGCATTACATTATACTTCCACTTCAGGGAGTGCCAGAACTGCAGCGCCTTCACAACGCCGTTGTTATTTAAGTTAACCTCTCCCCGCGCATAAATATCCCCACCTGCCTGCCATATGAAATCAATGAAGGTTGACATGTCCGGGGACAGCGCCATGCCCCATGTGCCGGGCATCTTTTTATTTATCGCCTCGCTGTAAATGATAATGTCCTGCCACGTCTGCGGGGCCTGCCTGATGCCGCACTTTTCAAAAATATCTTTTCTGTAAAACAAGGTGGTAAAATATGAATCATACGGTATGCCGTATATTTTATTGTCCATTTTTACCGCGTCCCACATTATCGAGGGCATGTAGTCTTTCTGCGTCCAGGTGTCTGTTTCTTCATTTAAAACGGCAAGGAACCCGAATTTGGCCATGGAAGGTATTGCGGATATGGGCACGTGAACCACATCGGGGCCTTTTCCGGAAGCCATCACGCTGACAAACTCCTGGGGTTTGTACTCACGGGATATCCCGTTAACTTTGACTCCGGGAAACATTTTTTCAAATGCCGCTTTTTCCTCATTCCAGACCTGCAGTTGTTTTTCGTCCGCGGAAGACGGCATGTTCCATACGGTAAGGACCGTGTCTGTTTCCGCTGCCCGCAGGGCAATAACTGGAAATACAAGCATTACTGCCAGCCCCGCAAGAAAAATTATTGTTTTTTTCAAATATTTATCCACCTTTTATTGTGCTCTTGAAGCCATGTCTTTCGCGGCGCTCATCCAGTAGTTATCCTTGCCGCTTTTTATCATTTCATCGCATATGGCCTTTGCCGCAGGTTTGTTTCCCGCCTTTAGGTAGCTTTCAGCGATCCTGAGCTTTATATCATCGGGATTATTGCCGCCGTTGTATTTTTTCTGCACTATTTCCCATTCTTTCACAGCGTCCCCGTATTGGCCGGTCTGAAAAAGCGTATATGCTTTTCCCGAGTATGCCTCGGATACAAGTGGGTCGTTCGGGTACTTTGTTATGAATGATGCATAATACTCAAGCGACTCTTTATACTGTCCGTTATTATAAAATGAGTTTGCCAGGCCGAGGTACGCAGCCGGGACAGCGTCCGTTCCTTTATAATCCTGAAGGACCGACATGTAAGAAGCCTGCGCCTTTTCATATTTTTCCTTGTTTGTCCTGAAAAAACCGTACATAGCAGCCTGCGCATCGTCCAAAACCGGCCTGTTTATGTAGTAATTCGCTTCTGAAAGCGCCTGCTCGGCCTTTAAGTTATTGCCTGCCCTGAAATTCAGGAAAAGCGGCACCGCAATTACAACTATCAAAACCGTTATTGCGCCTATTACCATGCCTTCCATATTTTTCTTAAAAAAATGTTCCGCGCCGTTCACGAATTCCTGGGTCTCATTCCGTTTTACCATTTTAATAATATCCCTGTGCTTCATCTTGTGATGTTTCGCTTTATTTTCCATTACTGTGGTGCTCCTTTTTCATATGTTTGTTGTTGCATTAAATTCATAAACCTGTCGTTCCACTCCAACATCGGCACTTTTGAATTCCGAACTCCGAACTCCGAATTCCGAACTCGCCTTACTTCAGCAGCATCGTAACTCCCGCGCAGAACGTGAGAAAATTATACAAGTCGCCTGTTCCGCCGCTTATAGATGCCTGGTTAAACATAACCTCCGCATTAGCCGCAAACAAATTATTTATCGGATAGCTGGCCCCGATCCCAAACTGGAACCCAAAAGTTGTCTGGTCCGACAACTGCGATGTTTCAGCGGATGACAGATTGGCGTATTTTACCATCCACATGCCGAGACCCGCTTTTAAATACGGCCATATGAAAAAATCCGGAAGGTATGGCGCGTAAACGCCTTCAAGCTGCATGATAGTCGCCGTAAAGGGCCCGGGTACGCCTGCCATTTTATACGGCATATTCACGTATGATACCCCGCCGCCGGCTGATAATTCAGTGTCAAAACCCTTTCTCACGGATAAGCCGCCCGAAAAGCCGAGATTTAAATGATTGCCCGACTCCAGGATGGGGTATCCCACGCCACCCCTTGCCTGCAGCACCCAATAATCGACATTGAACTTATAGGCTGATACGGTAGTTATAAAGGCAAACATGATCAAAAGCAACAGGAACATTTTTTTCATTTTTTTCTCCTTTTTCTTTTATCTGCCATGGCTTTCTTTACCAGTTCCCTGGAATTATCAATTACAGTTTTAATTTCATCCATATTCAAGCCGGCTGCGAGCAGTATTTTTTCCCGCCCCTGGTCATCGGTTAAGTTTTCCGGCGCGTGCGCGTCAGTATCAAAAACAAGCTTTGCCCCGGCCTTTTTCGCCGCTACAGCCACATGTCCGTTCGTTATATTATGCCCTGCGCGCGCAGTAATTTCAAGGCAAACTCCGAGCTTTGCCGCAAGCGCCGCGTCTTCATCAGTTATCCGCCCCGGGTGCGCAAGTATATCCACGCAAGCCAGTATGGCGGCCTTATTTGACCCAGGCTCCACAGGTTCCACAACAGTCTCCCCATGAAACACCACAACCTGAGCCCCAAGCAAACGGCTCATCTTGACCAGTCCCGCCACCAGCACAGGAGCCACATGCGTTATCTCCACCCCGCACAAGCACTTGATATCCGCATAAGCGCGGTTAGTGTCCTTGCATACTCGTGCGATACGTTTTATCACAAAATCTATATTTGAAATATCCACATGGTCGGTTATCGCGATAGCCTCATACCCTTTTTTCCGCGCCCGCTGTATAAGTTCCGAAGGCAACAACTCCCCGTCAGAAAACAAGCTGTGAGTATGAAGGTCAATCATGTTCCCGCCTTAGGTTTTTTCTAAGAAGTCTGGTAATCTAAGTAGTCTAAAGTCTTACGTTTCCGTCTGTCACCTGCTCACCTGTTCAACTTCTCACCTGCTCTCCAGATTTTGCAAAGCAAAATCTGGTGCCCTCGAGACGAATCGAACGTCCGGCCAAAGGTTTAGGAAACCTCTGCTCTATCCACTGAGCTACGAGGGCACGCTGCTGAAACAGTGGTTGCTACAAGGTCATATTTTAAAGGAAAGGGGGCGTTTTGTAAAGGAGGAATTGAGGGTTTTTGGAGGTATTTTTACGAGTAATAAACGTATATTAATACATGCTAAACTATCATTTAAACTTTAAGCCAGCCCGTCCATTCACACAAAGACCAGTCTGTTTAAGGGCATCATCTACCGATCCCGTAGGGAACGCATATATGCGTTCCGTCGTAGGTTTGTCAAGTATCAGGTAAAGGCCTGACCCCGTTTTCTACCTATGCAAGTCCGATTACCTATGCAAGTCCGATTGTTTTAACAACCACTGTGATTGCTGCTGCACTAATTTTACTCACAACAGCATCTGTTAAATTGAAAGTTGATTGATCAGGACCGCCATTAAGAATGTAACTGATTGTAAAAGTGTCGGCATTCTGATCTGAAGTTTCGGCGTAATGTATGCTTGTTGTGATACGAAGGCTGTTCCCTTTGATATCGTTCTGCTTGCCGATTGATGCAGGCGGGATGTAGCCGTCTAAATACGAAGAATCTTCTATAAACTCTATGCTTTTATCGCTTTTAACCATTACTACGTGCGTATGTGCGCTGGCTACTGTGGTTACTTTTGCTTCAATTGTAATTTGATTAGTACCCGGACCTACGTTATAAGTATCCAAAAAATGCCTCCTTCAATTATATTTTTAAAATAAATTTCTACCCCAAAAACTTGTTCGAATTTTCCCTCATCATCTGGTCAAGGATCGGCTTCGAAAATTGGAAAACAAAATGCTCGTTATACTGCTGTAAAGTGATCCCACCAGCAGTAAAATACAGCACGTCAAAATCACTGCCAAACAGCATCCGTGAAAGAATTGCGGGGTCACTGCCGTATTTTGTGGCCCAATTCTTCAGCAAAGGGATTCTTATTTTTCAATTTAGTTCCTATTTCATAGGTTAGTATACTTTATTTCTATATTATATGATTTAGCAAAATTATTATCAAGGTCTATTTGCTACTCCCCCTCCGCTGTCTTTTCCAGAATCCAGATGAGCGTTTTTTGATTAAAGAAATGGCAGGGGTCAAACCTCGAGTTAATAGTTGATAATCTTTTCTTTTTCCTGATTAAGAGCGACATATAATTCTGATATTTTCTTAACTTCTCTTTTTGCGCGTTTTCCTGTTAAAACTGGGGCCAGGGCTTGAACTGACACCTGACAAATCCCCCATTCTCAAACTCATTTTTTATCAGGTATCATTTCAAGCCCTGACCCCCTTTTTTAGGTTTCTTTTGCCCTGCTCTATATCATTTATTTCCTGTTGCGGGGGACAGGCCGGCTGTCAACTCAAATACTGACTGCCGCAAAACAGGCTGGTTGGTTTTGATATGACGGATACTTTTTGGAACTTTTTAACGCCATTTCCTGTCATATAAGTAGAAAGAAAAACTCAAGGAGGCTAACATGAAATTGTATTCCAAAACTGTAGTTTTACTCGCTGTTGTGGTACTTGTTTTATCTTCCTGCAAAAGCGCTAAAACCCTGACTGCGCCGGTTCCGGCTACCGGCGTTAGCATTTCGCTGATGGCGTCCTACCCGGCAGGCAACATGCCCACGATCAGGAACGACTCGAACGGTTATATTATATCCTATTATTACTATGGGGATATGTGGCTCATGAAAGCCGACGCATCCGGCGACTGCGTCTGGGCGAGGAACTATTACAGGGGAGCTGCATTTTTGGATTATGTGGACCAGCCTTACGGCGTGGCGGCCGCATCCGACGGATATTATGTTACAGGCGATTCGCACCCTTTCGGCGGCGTCTCAAACAACGATTATCACGACTTTATAGCCATAAAGACAGACCTCAGTGGAAATGAAATATGGAGGCATACCATAGACGATAAGGGAAGTTTTGGATCGGATGTTACGGCCGACAATGACGGCGGAGTTTTTACCTATATAGGAGGCGGCCAGAGCATGATCATAAAATACAAAGGTGACGCATCGGGCGACACTGTATGGTCATATACGGCGCCTATGGTGAATTACACAATGCCGTCCCTTTTGTGGACGGGTTCCGGTTTCTTTTATTCCAATACAAACGGCACAGGCGCTTTTACCGATATGATCTCCGCAGCAGGAACAGGGGCTGGAGCGATGAATTACACTCTGCCTGGAACGTTCGGCCAGACCGGGCCGTATGATTCGCCGTCATGCGCGGTACCGGGCGGAGGATTTTTGACTGCCAGGTCTTATAAGGCGGTTTCTACAACGACGACAAACGACGTAATATTGCTGTCATCAAACGCGGCCGGGACGATCACCGCGTCGCATATTTACGGCAGGACCGCGGATGATGAGTTCGTCGCGGGCGTTGCAACGGACGGCAAATGGATACTGATACCGTGCAATATAAACGCGGCGTCAGCCGTACCGTATATCATACTCCTGGATTCTGCGGGAAATTTTGTAAAGGAAATAATCCTGAGTGGCATGGTTGAAGTCGATTCCATAATCGCGGGTAAGAACAGCGGGGAGTTTGTGATCGCAGGCAACGATACAAGTTGGACAAACATGGTGATAAAGAAGATAACAGTCAACTGATAATTCATATTTAATCCGTGGCGCGTAATTTTTATCAAATGTTGTTTATGGAACAAAAGGGTGCAGTGGTCAGCACTCGACTTGAGCCTTTAATTTTTTGCTGCCACCCTGGCAATAATGACCGTGCCATTTTTTTCTCTTTCAAAATATATCCCTGTTGCCGGGTACGTACAAAGACTCAATTGATGCCACCTCCTGTTTTTGGGAGCTTCCTTGATATTATAGACGACTTCCGGGGGGCTTTATTGCATTTGTTCCCGTTATTATCAAACCCTGTCGAGCAACTGTATAAGCCCGTTAAAATCGGGCAGCACATGCCTGGCGCCGGCATCCATAATGGCCTTTTTTTCATCGCCTGACGCTATCCCTATAAAATCCCATCCAAGGGCGGCTGCTGCCTTTACGTCCCAGGTCCAGTCACCGACATATACGGCCTTTTTAAACCCGGTTATCCCGGACTTCTGCCCGGCTTTCAAAAACGCGGACTTCAGGATTATTTCGCGCGATGACCCGTCATCAGCGGAAGCAAACGGGATATCCTTAAAATCAAACCCCGCGCTCCTGAGTTTGTAACATCCGGAAAATTCCCAGTTTCCAGTGGCTATAGCAGCGCACCAAAGGGGGCTGTCGGCCAGTTGCGTCAGGCATTCCTTCGCACCCGGCATGCTTTCAAACGGTTCTCCGCCATAATCTATATCAAGCCAGGCAGCCATGTTTTTCTTAAACCCGGATATGTCCGCAGGCGAACACGGGCGCCGCAGGTTTTTTTCGATTATCTCGCAAAGTATGCCCGAATCAGTGGAACTTAAGTAATCGGACCAGGAATCCCGGACCGTTATCCCAAAAGTTTCCTTTACAGCGTGCACGTAAGCAAGGTCGTTCCTCTTTCTGTGATATCTCACCAATGTCCCGTCAATATCGAAAACAACAAGGTTCTTGCCGCCCTTGTTTGACGTTGTTTCGGGATCCAAATCAATAATTGACAATCATACCCTCCCTTGTTCCTCAAACATAAGTGCGTGTAGTCAATTCCGCATGCAGTCGCTTAGCCGATGAAACGCAGGCTAAGCCGCCTGCAAAATCAAATAGACCCACTGTGAGCGGCAGCAAGCAGCCGCTCTACAAAGTCGGTTTGGTGTTTGTATGTACATAATATTTTCACATAAAAAAAATACCAACTGCCAACGACTGCTTGCCTTAATTAGCCATTAGTAATTGGTAATTAGTAATTTTGTTTTATATCTAGCATTCCCTGCGGTTTTTGCGCCTGTCGTCTTCCGGCCTGATTATCAGGTCAAATACCGGTTTTATGCCTTCTTTTTCCGCCCTTTTAATTCTCTCAACTTCTTCATTTCCCAGTTCCATAACCGCTTTGAATATCACTCCCCTGTGCAGATCGCCTGTGAAAAGCCAGTCAAAGCCTTCCTTGTCATATACAGACTTGCCCTTCTGCTGCCACGATACAAAAATAAGGTCAACTGTCTGCTCACAGTAAGTATCAAAAAGCCCAAGTTCACGGCCGTCAAAATAATCAAATGCGTTATCCAGGTCCGGGAATTCAATCTTGAAAATACCGAGATTAATGTCGATTATCTTGCCTACCTGATCCAGCAGTTTTTTTGGTCTTTTTAAGGTCTCTCCCTGGTTTGTTTTCCAAAAATCTAGATTTTTTACCCTTACTCTGTCGCCTACTTTCATTTTGCACCCCTTTACTCAAAATGACGCGCAATGCGTCCGATTCTTTAAACTTGTCAACCTTTTTGCCCATATTGAACGTTATTACTGTCATTATACACACTTGGATGAAATTTGTCAATATTGTTTGGCTGTACGTTTAGTTGTACGGTAGTCAGGCAGGTAAATATGTAGGTGCATTGGCAGGTATAAAAATCACTTGTAAAGATTGATTGACACATGTTCAAATAACGCTTAAAATGTTTGAAAGTTTAATAAAGGAGGTTTGGCATGGAAGGTAATTTCACCACCAATGTTTCACTTATAACCGCTTTTGTTGCCGGACTGCTTTCATTCCTGTCTCCCTGCGTTCTTCCGCTCATTCCCGGTTATATCTCGTTTATTTCAGGCGCTTCACTGCAGGAACTCACGGGAACCGATGACATAAGCAAAGTCAGAAGAAAAGTAATCTATAATTCATTTGCCTTTGTCCTTGGTTTTTCCGTGGTTTTCATCCTGCTCGGCGCGTCCGCCACTGCCATCAGCAAAATCATGCTGAGGTATCTCAGGCCTATTTCCATAGTCGCGGGTTCCTTCATCATAATAATAGGGCTTCACACCATGGGCATATTCAAGATCGCGGCGCTTTACAGCGAAAAACGTTTTCAGATAAATACCCGGCCTGTGAATATGCTTGGTTCCTTTGTGATCGGGCTTGCTTTTGCTTTCGGCTGGACGCCTTGCATAGGCCCGATACTCGCCGGCATACTCGCGGTGGCCGCGGCCCAGAATACAGTATGGAAAGGCATAAGGCTGCTGGCAGTATACTCCCTGGGCCTGGGCATCCCTTTCATGATCACAGCGTATTCCATAACATTGTTCCTGAAATTATTTGACAAAATCAAAAAATACCTTAATATAATAGAATGGATCGCAGGGCTGCTGCTTGTGATTATCGGCATCCTGATGATAACCGGCGGGTTAGGCGTCATAGCCGGCGCATTAGAGTCTTTAAACAAATTTGCGAGGTGAATAAGTTGAAAAAGATTATTTTAATCGGTCTGGCTTTATTAATCGCGGTGTTTTTCATGGCATGCCCTGAAAAAAAATCCAATGAAACACCGGCTCCCGCTGCAGCCGCAATAAGCGCGGAAACCCCCGCTATCTCGGTTGGCCAGGCAATTGCGGCTGTTTCATCAGATTATGCCGCAAGAACCAAAAGGCCGGCCAACGCGGCCAAGGCCCCTGATTTTTCCCTGCCTGACTTAAAGGGCGGAAAAATAAATCTCGCCGATTACAAGGGGAAGGTCATAATACTTGATTTTTGGGCCACATGGTGCCCTCCATGCAAGGCCGAGGTTCCGGGTTTTATCGCCCTTCACGACAAACACGCCAAAGACGGAGTGGTAATGATCGGCGCGGCGATTGACGACGTCGACAAGGTAAAAAGTTTTGTAAAAAGGAATAACGTTGACTATCTTGTCTGTATCGCAGACCAGGCCACAACCGGTAATTACGGCGGCATACGCGGCATACCGACTACTTTTGTGATCGATAAAGAAGGCTATATTGTCAGGGAATATGTGGGTTTCAGACCCGAGGAATTATTCGAGCAGGATATAAAAGACCTGATGTAAGATTCCGGCATAATTGCCTTTAGCGTTAATTTGATTTTATTTTAATTGTCATTACGAGCCCTTCGACAAGTTCAGGGTGGTGAGCCAGTCGAACCAGAGCTCGCTTTTCAGCGGCGAAGCAATGACAAGCTAATGCTAGTCACTTTTCTATTTATTGAAACCCCTTAAAAGTTCCTTAATATTCCCTACAAACTCCAGCCCGGCGTTCCTGCCTTCACCGGAGAATATAATATCACGCCCCTGCTTGGTCTTTTTATAGAAACTTACCCTTATTTTTGATTTTAACGATTCATTGACTTTGGCTGTCATTTCGCCAAGTTTCGGGGCAGGCAGGTCTATACCTGAAGCCCTGTCCGCCGATATTTCAAGATAGTGTCTTTTATCTTCTATCAGTATATCTATCCTGTCATCCGACACCGAGAGCCTGTCAACACGCGCTCCCGTGTATGTCGCAAACCTGTAAATTTTCTTTTTGTAATAAAATCCGAAGATATAACCCGTAAAATAACTCCCGAGCCAGGGTATTTTGGCAACTGAGCCGAACAAAGAGGCCTCATCCTCGTCAAAATGATTTGTCTGCATCCATATCCACGAGGAAGGCATGGACCTGCCCCAATCCTTTTCAATATAACCTTTACCGAGAGTAAAATCCGTTTTGGCTCCGTTAACCTCAAAGTACCCTTCTATATCATGGTCAAAACTTACCGTCGCATGATAACACTCCATCATGGGTACATATGCATACCACCCCATAGTTCCCGGCGAAAAGAGCGTAACGGGCCAGGGATGTATGTTCTTGAATTTAAGTTCCGCTCTGATCCTGTTTATCCCGTCTTCCATGTCCAGCTGGACGCGGTTAAGGGAAAAATAGCTCCTGCCGATCTTCATTTCAAATCTCTTTTTATCCACCCAAAAATCAGCGCACGAATACTTGAAATAATACATCTTTTGGTTCCGGGCGTCCACGAGTATGATAAAGGCGTGTGATTTGGACGCGTCCTTTGATATGGATATGCCGGGTATAACGGCATAGGCTGTTTTCTCATCCCTGTCAACGGACTTAAAATACCAGCCTTCAAAATAGTTTTCTTTCCTGCCCCTCCCCTGAAACGCTTCGGGCCTTAAGATATTCGACATATTGCCTCCGGTTTTTACTTTTTTTCAACAGCGTTTACCGTGTTAGGCGCGGCGTCGGGTTTGATCTCAAAAGATTTCAGGGTAAGTAAGTTGTTTTCCGATTCATATCCGGCAAGGCCGACTCCCTCGCCAAACCAAAAACTTGCCTTAAACGTTTTATCCATTCCATCCCTGTTTAACTCCGCATAAAGCTTGTATGCCGGCATGGTCCTGCCGGCCGCCTCTATCACTTCAATACCCATATGGGTGCACTTCGCCCATACCTTTGTAGGGAAATTAAAGATACCCAGGGCTTTTATAGAAGCAATACCCTCATAGTGCCACGTATCGCCTTTGGTCATGGGAAATTTGATGGCATAAACCGGCGGGTCAAATATAATGTCAAAATGAAAGAAACTTAGGAACGGCACAGCGTACCTGGCTGCTTTTATGTAAAGCCCGCTGTCATCTTTTCTTATCAGGTATTTCGCGTCGGAATCAGGCGAGTAATAAGAAAAATAATCCAGCCCGTCATACAATTCATTTCCGGTGATTTCAGCGGTGCGGTCATAAGGCGGATCCAGGTTTTTTTTATGGTGTACGGTGTATACCCAGCGGGCATTTTGGAGTATGGGGCAATAAATATCCCCAACTTTATATTCCGCATTCATAACGCCCGCAAACATCATAACAATAATAATACTTATCGTTTTTCTCAATTAATCCCCCACTTTTTGATCTTTTATGCCAAACGGCTCCAGTCTCTAATATCTGAAACTTTTACCTCTTTATTTATATTACTCCCCGATTATCTTTATTACAAGCCTTTTCCTGCGCTGCCCGTCAAACTCCGCGTAAAATATCTCCTGCCACGGCCCCAGGTCAAGTTTTCCAGCTGTCACAGGCACGGTCACCTGGTGCCCGATAAGCAGGTTCTTTAGGTGCGAGTCGCCGTTTGACTCGCCCGTGTTATGGTGGTGGTAAGGAGGGCCTTCGGGCGCCAGCTTCTGCAGCCATTCCTCGATGTCCTGGTGAAGGCCGGATTCGTTGTCATTGATGAAAACGCCAGCGGTTATGTGCATGGCTGAGACGAGACAGAAGCCTTCCTTGATGCCGGATTTGGCAAGTTCCTTTTCGACGTCACCGGTGAGGCGGATAAATTCGCGATGTTTTTTTGTATTAAACCACATGTACGCTGTGTGTGATTTCATATCTTCCCCCTTTTACTTATATTTATTTGTATACTTCCCTTCTATGTCCTATCCGCAAAACCAACACACCTTCATGTATTTTCTCATATATCACCCTATAATCACCGACTCTATAACTATAATAACCATACAAATCCCCGGATAACGGCTTGCCATCAGGCGGGATTTTAGAAAGATCTTTAATCAACTTATCTACGATTCGCCCAGCAATATGTTTATCAATCTTTTCAAGATCCATTTTTGCAGAAACCTTGATGAATACTTCATATGCCAAACTTTTTCCTCATTTCTTTTAACGTAATTATTTTATCATTCTTATCTTTAGACCTTTTTAATGCGATCAAACCATCTGCATACTCACTCGCGTACTCTTCGAGAGCCTTTTTAACTATATACGATTTTGACCTGTCCAGTTCCTCGGCGATTTCTTCAACCTTATCGGCCAGTTCGTCAGGTATCCTTACATTATACATTTTGCTCATGTCAAAACCTCCTGTAAAGCTTTGTAATACAATGTAATACAATTATACAAATCTAAAGCCGGTTTGTCAAGCCGACTGTGAGCGGCAGCAAGCAGCCGCTCTACTGGATACGACAACAAGAACGATTTAGCGTATTTTTATAACCAATTTTTTACCCATGCCTTCAGCCGCCTTTAGCAGGGTTTTGATCGTGGCGTTTGGGTCGCCTTTTTCCAGCATGGAAATTTCCCGATGTGTTAAGCCGGACAGCTGCGCGAGTTTTTGGGGGGTTAAATTCTGTTTAAGGCGCATCCGGCACAGGGATCCGGCTATGGAATACATGAGCTTTTCAGCGGCGTATGCTTTCCTGAACTCCGGGCTTTTCTCGCATTTGCACCTGTGCTTTTTGTGCAGTTCCGTATCTATACACGCTTTGGTTTTATTTTTCATCATTGTCATCCTCCGTCAAAAGTATCATATCAGTTCCATCATCCTGTTAACAGCAAGGGATATGTCTTTTTGTTTGAAATCTTTTTTATCAACAGCGTGTACAAAAACTATGAGTTTCCCTTTAAAAAAGTAAAACAACCTGCTCTTTTCCATTCCGGCTTCAGGCCTTAATTCCCATATTTTATCCCTCATATAGGCGCAATACGGCCTTTTTAGCTTTAACCCTTTTTCCTCAAGCAAATCGATATAAAATGCGATTTTCGCCTTTTCAGCATCGTTTTTTGAGTCGATGTAGTCTGTAATAGGGCTGTTTTTACCTGACCTGTAGTAAGCGATGTGATAAAACTTTGTTGTGCCCATGTTTGCCTCTTTAATTGATAACTGAACGTTGTAAATTATTACATTACGAATTTGTAGTCGCACCCCTGCGTTCTACCGGGGTACGCCTAGATGCGGAATTGATGGGCGCAAGAACCCGACAGTTCACGCTACTATATTCTTTACTTTGCCAATAAAACTTTAGACCGGTTCAATTAACTGCCCCCGAACGCACCCCGAGGAGACGCAGAGGGTGCGACTACAAAACAATGGAAAAAGACCAACAACATATAACATGCAACATAAACAAAAAAGGCGCGGAGATTATCCGCGCCTTTTTGATATATTACCCGCTGCTTTACGCTTTTCCCGCGCAGCCGAGTACGTTTTTCAATTTGTTTTTTACAACAGCCTTGATGGCGTCCCTTGCCGGCCCCAAATACTTCCTCGGGTCAAATTCGCCCGGGCTTGTCGCGAATACTTCCCTGATCGTTGCCGTCATCGCCAATCTTAAATCCGAGTCAATATTGATCTTGGCTACGCCCATTGCCGCTGCTTTCCTGAGGAAATCCTCTGGAACGCCTTTTGCGTTTGGCATTTTTCCGCCGAATTTATTACATTTATCCACCAGCTCCTGCGGTACTGAAGACGCGCCGTGAAGGACCAGCGGGTATCCTGCTGGAAGAACTTTCATGATCTGTTCCAGCCTTTCAAAATCAAGCTTGGCTTCGCCTTTAAACTTATACGCGCCGTGGCTTGTTCCTATGGCTACAGCCAGCGAGTCGCAGCCTGTTTTGGACACAAATTCCGCGGCCTGCGCCGGGTTGGTATATGACGCGTCCGCTGCCGATACGTTAACCGCGTCTTCCACTCCTGCAAGTTTTCCGAGCTCGGCTTCCACAGGTATGCCTTTGGAGTGCGCATAATCAACAACCTTTTTGGTCTCAGCTATATTTCCCGCAAAATCAAACCTTGAGGCGTCTATCATGACGGATGTGAATCCTCCGTCAACACACGCTTTGCAGACTTCAAAATCTTCGCCGTGGTCGAGGTGCAATGCTATTGGCAGTCCTGAATCTTCGATAGCCGCCTGTACAAGGTGTATTAAGTATCCCTGCCTGGCATATTTTCTCGCTCCGGCCGATACCTGGAGTATCAGCGGCGCTTTTTCCTCTTTTGCGGCATCAACTATGCCCTGTACTATTTCCATATCATTTACATTAAAAGCCCCTATTGCATATCCTTCTTTATTGGCCCTCGCGAACATTTCTTTTGTTCCGACTAACGGCATACACAAGCCTCCTTAAAGATTTTTCAGCCTATTTCTTATGCTTTTTTTCAGCCTCTTTTTTTACTTCTTTCTTCTCTTCTTTTTTAACTTCTTTTTTGTCTTCCTTTTTTTCTTTTTTCTCTTCTTTTTTTACTTCAACCTTTTCTTTTTTCGGCGCCTTTGGTTCTTTTTCTTTCTTTGCCTTTGCGTCTTTAGGATCTTCTTTTTTGTACAGGGCCTCGGAGCCTATCAGCTCTATTAAAGCCATTTCAGCGTTATCACCGGGCCTTGCATCCATGTGCAGTACCCTTGTATATCCGCCTTTACGGTCCTTATACAACGGCGCTATTTCGGAAAAAAGCTTCTTTAATGTTACTGGATTGTGTATTATTCTTGCCACTTCCCGCCTGTCATTCATCGTGCCTGATTTTGCCCTTGTTATAAGGGGCTCCACGACTCCCCTCAGATATTTTGCCTTCTCAAGGCCTGTCCTGATCCTGCCGTGCTCCAAAAGCTGCGTGGCAAGGGTTACGAACAGTGCCTTTCTCGGGCCTTTTTCCCTTCTGAATTTTTGAGCTTTCCTGCCGTGTCTCATTTCAAGACTCCTTATTTTTTAATGATTGCCGGATTTACTTATTACTTTTTCGCGATTTTCTTGATGTCTTTTATAACTTCTTTATCGATCTTCATGCCCAGTCCCATTCCCATTTCCGACAGGACTTCTTTGATCTCATTGAGCGACTTTCTTCCAAAGTTCCTGTATTTGAGCATGTCAACTTCCGATTTGGTGACAAGGTCGACTATTGTTTTGATGTTCGCGTTCTTCAGGCAGTTAGATGAACGCACGGACAGTTCCAGCTCTTCCACGCTCTTTGAAAGCATGTTTTTGAGCTTCTCTTTCTCCTCGTCGATCTTCTCTTCCTTGATATCGTCTATCGCGCCTTCCTGGCTGATAAATATGTTCAGGTATTCCCTTAAAATAAGCGCTGACTGGGTAAGCGCTATTTCAGGGCTTATCCTTCCGTCAGTTGTTATCTCAAGTATAAGCTTGTCATAGTCGGTTATCTGTCCGACCCTGGTATTTTCAACTTCAAGCTTCACGTTGGTGACCGGCGTAAATATGGAATCCGTGGGCAGCGTGCCGATTGACATGTCCGCCCTTTTATTCTTATCCGCCGTCACGTAACCGCGCCCAACGTCAACTTCCATTTCCATGGAAATCTTGGCTTCCCTGTTTGTCAGGGTCGCTATGTGAAGGTCCGGGTTTAATATCTTTATGTCCGCGTCTTTTTTAATGTCAGCCGCCGTTACTTCCTTTTCCCCGGAAACTTCCAGGAATATCTTTTTCGGGGCGTCGCCTTCAAGCACCAGGTTTAACTGCTTTAAGTTCAGGATTATTTCAGAAACGTCTTCCATCACGCCGTTTAAAGTCGCGAACTCATGCTGTACACCCTCGATCCTGACCGATGTGATCGCCGCTCCCGGTATGGATGAAAGAAGTATCCTCCTGATCGCATTTCCTATGGCTATGGCGTAACCGCGCTCAAATGGCTCTGAAACAAACCTTCCAAACGTATCCGACAATTCCTCTTTTTCAAGTTTTTTAGGCTTCTGCAGGTTTTTCCATTTCATTCGTTTGTGACCCCTTTCCTGTTATTTTGAATATAACTCGACTATCAACTGTTCCTGTACCGGCAGCCCTATGTCGGACCTGACCGGCTCATTTTTGATGGCCGCTTCATTTTTTTCAAAGCTCATTTCGATCCATGTAGGCACCGTTCTTTTCTTTGAGGCTTCCAGAAGGGCTTTTTTCACCGAATTCATACCAAGTCCTTTTTCCGTAACGGTTATTTTCTCGCCCGGTTTGACTTCATAAGAAGGTATGTTTACCCTTTTGCCGTTGATCTTAATCATGCCGTGAAGCACGATCTGGCGGCCTTCCCTGCGCGATACGGCAAATCCGCACTTGTGAACCGTGTTATCAAGCCTTCTCTCAAGGATCTTAAGGAGGTTTTCTCCGGTCTCGCCCTGCCTCTGGTTGGCTATTTCAAAATACTTCCTGAACTGTCTTTCAAAGACCCCGTAAATTCTTTTTACTTTTTGTTTTTCCCTCAGCTGCTTTCCGTACTCGGACAGTTTTCTGCTCCTGGCCGTGTCATGGTGCATGCCCGGGATATAAGGCCTTCTTTCAAAAGCGCACTTTTGCGTGATGCACCTGTCGCCTTTTAAGTAAAGCTTTATGCCTTCTCTCCTGCACTGCCTGCATAATGCCGCTCTATATCTAGCCAATTCACAACCTCCTGATTATTTCTTTTAATTTGTATTTTTATTTCCGCCTTAATTAGTCATTAGTAATTAGAAATCAGTAATTATTCTTAAACGCGCCGTTTCTTCGGCGGCCTGCATCCGTTGTGGGGGATGGGTGTTACGTCCTTGATCGACAGTATTTCCAGTCCCACGGCCTGCAATGACCTGATGGCCGGTTCCCTTCCTTCGCCTGGGCCCTTTACATAAACTTCAACTTTTCTCACGCCCATATCAAGAGCCAGTTTGCCGCATTTTTCAGCCGCAAGCTGGGCCGCAAAAGGAGTTGATTTCCTTGAGCCTTTCATGCCGACCATTCCGCCGGACGCCCATGATATCGTATCGCCTTCTTTCGTCGCGATAGTGATTATGGTATTGTTAAATGTCGAGTTTATCCTCGCAACCGCAAGTTCCGGTACTACTTTTCCTTTTTTCTTTGTAGACAAGTTACTTCCTCCTTGAAATTAAGCTTTTTTTGCCGCTGCCGGCGCTGCTGCCGGTGCCGCTGTCTTCTTGCCTGCACCTACTGTCTTTTTCGGACCTTTTCTTGTCCTCGCGTTTGAACGTGTCCTCTGGCCGCGCACAGGGAGTCCTTTTCTGTGCCGTAGTCCCCTGTAACTTCCTATATCCATAAGCCTTTTGATATTTTGTGATACCTCTTTGCGCAGGTCTCCTTCCACTTTAACCTGCTTTGTGAGGATGGTATCCTGTATCTTGTAAACTTCCTGCTCAGTCAGGTTAAATACCCTGGTGTCGGGGTTTACTCCGGCATCCTTTAGGATCAACTTCGCCAGCGATGTTCCGATGCCGTAAACATAGGTGAGCGCCACCTCTATCCTTTTGTTCTTTGGTAAGTCAGTTCCTGAAATACGTGCCAATTTATGCCTCCTTATCCCTGTCTCTGTTTGTGCTTAGGGTTTTCACAGATTACTCTGACAACACCTTTTCTCTTTATAACTTTGCATTTGTCGCATATCTTTTTGACCGATACTCTTACCTTCATTTCTGTTCACCTCTTTGTTTTCCGTGCCTGTATATTATCCTGCCTTTGGTCAGATCATACGGGGATAACTGCACCGTTATTTTGTCCCCCGGCAATAATTTGATGAAGTTCATCCTCATCTTGCCTGAAACATGCGCAAGTACTTTATGCCCGTTTTCCAGCTCCACTCTGAACGTCGCGTTTGGCAGCGGCTCAACTATGGAGCCTTCCGCCTCAATCATATCTTCTTTTGACATTTAATCCTCTTTCGTTATTGAATTTCTTTTTACTCTTTCGTCAATATAACCGGTCCTGCTTCTGTTATTGCCACTGTATGCTCAAAATGCGCCGATAATCCTTTATCCTTTGTAACCACTGTCCATTCGTCCGCGAGCACCACCACATCAAAACCCTTTTCATTTACCATGGGCTCGATGGCGATCACTGTGCCCGCTTCAAGGAAGATCCCAGTGCCTTCACGGCCGTAATTCGGCACCAAAGGCTCCTCGTGCAATTTCCTTCCTACCCCGTGCCCCACAAAATCCCTGACCACGGAAAAACCGTTTGACTCGGCATGTTTCTGTACCGCGGAGGATATGTCGTGCAGCCTGTACCCTACAGCGGCCTTTTCTATGCCTTTATAAAGAGACTGCTCGGTGACATCCATCAATTTTTTGGCTTTTATCGATATCTGGCCCACCCCGGCAGTAAGCGCGGCGTCTGCGTAGTAACCACCGTACTCCACCCCGAAATCCAGGGACACTATGTCGCCTTCTTTGAGCACCCTTTTCTTTGACGGAAAACCATGGACAACTTCCTCATTGATAGAAACGCATACGGCGGCTGTGTAGCCGCGATAACCCAGGAACGCCGGCCTTGCGCCGAAATCCCTGGTCATCTTTCTTGCCGTATCATCAAGATCCTGGGTTATTAATCCCGGTTTTACCATGCTCTTTAGCTTGTTAAGAACTGCGGCGACCATCCTGCCGCTCTCCGCTATTTTTTGTATTTCAGCCTTGCTTTTTAATTCAACCATAAAAAATTACTTCTTTCCCACGGCCTCTGAAATGTTCTTGACAATATCGTCTATAGAACCGCTTGAAGCCTGTATGTCCGCGAGCATATTTTTCTTCCTGTAATACGCGATCAGCGGCGAAGTCTGCTTATCATATACGCTGAGCCTGTTTTCTATGGTAGCAGGCTGGTCATCCGTCCTCTGGTACAGCTCGCCCCCGCATTTATCGCACTTTCCCTCGACCTTTGGCGGAAGCGTATTTACATTGTAATTTCCACCGCAGTTTTTGCACATTCTCCTGCCGATGAGCCGCTTAAACAATACGTCCTTTTCAACTATTATATTGACAACTTTGTCCAGCGTCAGTTTGTTCTTCTTAAATATGAATTCCAGCGCATCCGCCTGTTCAACTGTCCTCGGAAATCCGTCAAGCAGGAATCCGGGTTTGCAGTCTTTCTCCTGGATCCTGTCTTCAATAAGGGCCACTATCAATTCATCCGGAACCAGCAGGCCCTTGTCCATATAATCCTTTGCCTGCCGCCCAAGGTCGGTCCCTTCTTTTACGTTCGCCCTTAAAATATCGCCGGTTGATATCTGCGGTATCTTATATATATCTATCAACTTCGATGAATAAGTTCCTTTTCCTGCGCCCGGAGGGCCTAACAGTATGAATATCATATTCTACCTCCATAAATTTTTCCAGGCTTTAACCCCGCCATAGCTTGAGCCGGGAGCCTTGGGCCGGCTAAATTACTATCCGCGGCGGCCTCTTATATGCCCGGTCTTCATAAATCCTTCATAATGCCTCATAAGCAGGTGTGATTCCATCTGCTGCACGAGGTCTATCGCGACGCCAACCATGATCAAAAGTGTTGTGCCCCCGAAATACGAACCGACTTCAAGCCACCGGCTCATTATGTCGGGTATAACCGCTATCACAACTATCATGGCGGATCCGCCGAGTGTAATATGCGTAAGTATGTTATTTATGTAGTCCGCTGTAGGCTGCCCCGGCCTGATACCCGGGACAAAACCCCCGTATTTTTTCATATTTTCCGCCACGTCATTGGGATTAAAAGTTATAGCAGTGTAAAAATAGCAGAAAAATACTATCAGGGCCACGTAACATATGACATAAAGCGGATGACCGACTGAAAAGTTAGTGTTTATGAATGTCAGTATCGCCTGGAAAGTATTTGACTGTCCCGGCCTTTCCATAAGCTTCGCCACCATGGAAGGTATGATCATGACTGATGACGAGAATATTACAGCAATAACGCCGGAATAATCGATCTTCAGAGGAAGGTTCGTTGACTGGCCGCGGTAAATCTTTCGGCCCACTATCCTCTGTGCGTATTGCACTGGTATTTTCCTGAATGACTGCTGTGATACAACCGCCAGGGCGGTCAGGGCTATCATGACTATAAGGAATATGATCGCTGATAAAAGACTTGTGGTTCCCGCCTGCATCAGCGCGATGGTACGGCCTATCTGCGCCGGGATGTTCGAAACTATGCCTGCCATGATTATCAGGGACATTCCGTTCCCTATGCCGTGTTCGGTCATCTGCTCCCCGAGCCACATTAAAAATATAGTGCCGCCCGTCAGGGTCAAGACAGTCGTTATTACAAATCCCATTCCATATGCGGGCACGAGTTTCGCGCCGCCGACCACTACGGTCTTGAGCCAGAACGTAACAGCAGTGGACTGAAAAATGCAGATCGCGACCGTCAGGAACCTTGTATACTGGGTGATTTTTTTTCTTCCGGCATCGCCTTCTTTTGAAAGCGCTTCAAGCGCCGGCACCACGGAAGTCAGAAGCTGCAGTATGATGGAAGCTGAAATATACGGCATGATACCAAGCGAGAATATTGTGAACTGCCTTAAAGCGCCGCCCGAAAATACGTCAAGAAACCCCAAAAATCCGCCCGCCTGGGAGGATATGAGCATTTCCATAACATGCGTGTTTATCCCGGGCGTGGGCACGTGCGTGCCTACCCTGAAAACAAAAAGCATTCCGAGCATGAATAAAACCCTTTTTCTCAACTCCGGTATCCTGAATATATTCCCTACTGAATCCATCATTTTGTGACTTCCGCCTTTCCACCGGCGTTTTTGATCTTTTCCGCCGCCTTGGCCGAGAACTTATCTGCGGTAACGTTCAGGGCTTTTGTAACTTCGCCGTTCGCGAGTATCTTGATTTTTTTCTTTTTTGTCTTGATCAGGCCGATCGCGAGCATGGTTTCCCTGTTCACGGCGGCGCCGGATTCGAATTTTTCATTTAAAATTTCCAGGTTCACTATTTCGTAATCCACTTTAAAGAAATTGTTGAACCCGACTTTTGGCAGGCGCTGTACGAGCCTCTGCTGTCCGCCTTCAAACCACGGCGCTTTTGCCCCGCCTGAACGCGCGCGCTGACCCTTATTGCCTTTTCCGGAAGTCTTTCCGATGCCGCTTCCTGTTCCGCGGCCTTTCCTTACTTTTTTTGTCCTTTTTGCTTTATTTACCTTTAAATCCTTGAAATCCATTGTTTGTTATCCTCCGCGTATTTATTGCTCTTTTACTGTAATAAGAAAATGTATCTTTTTTAGCGCTCCGTCGAGTTCTTTTGTTTTTTCAAAAATCTTCGAATCGCCGATTTTCTTCAAACCAAGCGCAGCTATGGTTCTTCTGTTTGACGGCATATGCCCGGCCGTGCTTTTCTTTAGTGTAACCTTGACTTTTGCCATTTTATTTGCCCTTCCTTAGCGCGTAGATTGTTTCCGGGTCCTTTAACTGTGCCAATGCATCAAATGTCGCGTAAACCACGTTATAGGAATTGGTTGTCCTGCCTACGCATTTTGTCAGAATATCATGAATTCCAGCCGACTCTACTATGGCGCGTACCGCCGCTCCGGCGATAACACCGGTGCCGGGACATGCAGGCTTTAACAGCACTTCAGCCGCACCGAATTTACCGGTTACCTCAAAAGGGATTGTTGTGCCTTTTGTAGGGATTTTCTTAAGGCTTTTTCTGCCGCGTAAGACCGCTTTTTTTATGGCTTCCGGCACTTCTCTGGCCTTTCCAAGCCCGTAACCCACCGAACCATGACCGTCGCCGACTATGGCCAGGCATGCAAATTTAAATCTTTTGCCGCCTTTTACCACTTTGGCTACCCTGTTTATGCTGACAATTCTTTCTTTAAAATCCGATTTCGTCCTATCTTCCCTGGGTCTCAAAAAGATTACCTCCTATTAAAATTTTAAGCCGGCTTCGCGTGCTGAATCCGCGAATGCTTTTACAACACCATGAAACTGGTATCCGCCCCTGTCAAAAACAACGGCTGAGATGCCCTTTTCCTTGCATTTGTCAGCTATCTTTTTTCCTAAAGCCACGGCTGACTGCTTATTTTTGCCTTTTATGCCGGCTTCTTTCGAGTTGGTGGCAAGCCCGACTATTGTCTTTTTAGAAAAATCGTCAACTACCTGGGCTACAAGCGTGCTGCTTCCCCTGAATAATGAAAGCCTGGGTTTTTCCGCGGTGCCAATGATCTTTTTTCTTCCTCTTTCGTGCCTTAATATCCTGCCTACCCTTACCTTGTTTGTCCTTTTCTTTATGGTTATACGCATATTAAATAATATCCTCCGTTAAGATTATTTCTTATTTCTTGGCGCCAGCGGCGCTCTTTCCGGCTTTTCTTCTGATCTTTTCATTTTCATACATAACGCCTTTGCCCTGGTACGGTTCGGGCGGTTTCAGGCGCTTTATCTCAGCCGCTACTTTTCCCACCATGTGTTTGTCTATACCGGAAATTGTTATCCTGGTCTGGTTTTCCACAAGTGCGGTGATGCCTGCCGGCAGTTTATATTCCGACGGGTGCGAAAAGCCGAGTGTAAAATTCAAGGTTGTTCCCGCAAGCGTGGCCCTGTATCCGACTCCCTTTAAAACAAGGACCTTCGAATACCCTTCCAATACTCCGATGACCTTATTATTGATAATGGCTCTTTCCATTCCAAACATAGCGTTCCACTTTTTGTTTGCTTCGACACCGGGCCTCGGGATAACCGTTATGGTATTTCCCTCGATCTTATATTCAAATCCGGGGTTCATATTATGCTGTGCCTTGCCCTTCGCGCCTTCTATATTAATGGCGTTTCCTTCTTTGGTTACTTTGACTTTATCCGGAATTACAACCGGCTTTTTTCCTATTCTTGACATCCCTGTTCTCCTTTTACCAGATCTCGCAAATTATCTCGCCGCCGATTTTTTCTTCCCTGGCTTTCGAGCCTGTCATAATCCCTTTTGAAGTGGAGATTAAGAGCACGCCTATGCCGCTTTTTACCTTGGGGATCTCACCGGTTCCGGTGTAGACTCTGCGGGACGATTTGCTTATTCTTCTGATTGAATGAATTGCCTTGTCTTTATTGTCGCCGTACTTTAAGTAAACCCTGATATTACCCTGCTTGTTATCTTCGATATACCTGTATCCTTTTATAAAGCCCTCTTCTTTCAGGAGCTTTACGATGTTCTGTTTCATCTTTGAAGAAGGCACATCCACATAATCCTTCTTTTTAAGGTTTGCGTTCCTGATCCTTGTCAATAAATCCGCGATAGTATCCATTATTCCTCCTTTACCAGCTTGACTTCTTGACGCCCGGTATTTCGCCTTTGTGCGCGAGCGTCCTGAAGCATATCCTGCATACCCCAAACTTCCTCATGTAGGCCCTTGGCCTGCCGCATATGGAACATCTGTTGTACTGTCTTACTTTAAATTTCTGTTTTTTCTTTGACTTGTTGATTATCGCTGTTGTCGCCACTTATATTCCTCCTTATTTCTTACGGAACGGCATGCCGAGGCTTTCTAAAAGCAGGAACGCGTCCTCGTTGTTTTTTGCCGATGTTACAAAAGTTATGTCCATGCCCATTACCACGAGCACTTTTTCAAATTTAACCTCCGGGAATATTATCTGTTCCTTGATGCCCATGGTGTAGTTGCCGCGGCCGTCAAAAGAAGTGCGCGGCACACCGTTAAAATCCCTTACCCTGGGAAGGGCGAGCGATATGAACCTGTCGAGGAACTCAAACATCCTGTTCCCGCGCAGCGTTACTTTGGCGCCTATGGGAATATTTTCCCTGAGCTTGAAGTTGGAAATCGCCACCTTTGACTTTGTGGTCAGCGGTTTCTGGCCGGTGATGGCGGTCAATTCCTCGATAGCCTCGTCAAGCGCCTTGACATTCTGGGTTGCTTCCCCTACGCCCATATTTATCACTATTTTCTGCAGCCTTGGCACCTGATATTTATTTTTATATCCGGTTGACTGCATCAGCGCGGGCACTAATTCTTTGTCAAATTTTTCCTTAAGCCTTGCCATTTAAATTTTTCCTCCTATTTTTCGTCGATCATTTCGCTGCATTTTTTGCAAATTCGCACATGCTTGCCGTCCGGAAGCGACCCGATCTTTACACGGGTTGTTTTTCCGCACTTGTTGCAGATGAGCATTACTTTGGATACCGCGATAGGCGCTTCCTTTTCCAGTATTCCGCCCTGCTGCACTTTCTGCGAAGGCTTTGTGTGTCTTTTAACGAAATTAATCTTTTCAACTATGAGTTTTTTTGTGTCGGGGAATACCTTAAGGACCTTTCCCGATTTTCCCGCGTACTTTCCGGTTATGACCGTGACAACATCATCTTTTTTAATTTTTATTTTCATGATTTTCTTCTCCTATACCACTTCTGGCGCTAGTGATATGATCTTGAGAAAGTTTCTTTCCCTGAGTTCCCTTGCGACCGGCCCGAATATTCTGGTGCCTCGCGGAAGGTTCTGATCATTTATAATAACCGCCGAATTTGTGTCAAACCTTATGTAAGATCCGTCTTTTCTCCTGGTTTCTTTCCTTAACCTGACTATGACGGCTTTTACCACTTCTTTTCTTTTTACCTGTGCTCCCGGTATGGCGTCTTTAACTGAAGCGACTATGATATCGCCCAAGCCGGCGTATCTTGCCCGTGTTCCGCCCAGGACTTTAATGCACATTATGCTCTTTGCGCCGGAATTATCGGCTACTTCAAGCCTTGTCATCTGTTGAATCATTTTTTTCGCCCCCGTCATCAATAAGATCTATCTTCTCGAGGCCCTTTTTCAGGATCTCAACGACAAGCCAGTTTTTATTCTTTGAAAGCGGCCTGACTTCTTTTATGGAAACTATATCGCCCACTTTGCACTCATTTTTTTCGTCATGAGCCATGAGTTTTGTCGTTCTTTTTATGTACTTCTTGTACGCCGGGTGCTTGACCTTTGTTACCACTGCTACGGTGACGGTCTTGTCCATCTTGTTGCCGATGACTTCGCCCTCGATCGTGCGCCTGTTATTTTTCTCGCTCATTTTACGGCTCCTGTAACTGCCTTTTTCTCTTTGGCTATCGTAAGCAGTCTGGCTATGTCCTTTTTTATGCCCGAAATCTGCGAAGTGTTCTCAACCTGTTTGGTCGAGAGCTTCATCTTTATCTTAAAAAGATTCTCCTGTAGTTCCCTTACTTTCCTGTCTATTTCTTCGACGTTTAAATCCCTGATTTCCTGTGCTTTCATTGAATCCTCCGAAAATTAATTAAATCTCGTGCCTGTATACGAACTGCATTGCTATAGGCATTTTACCCCTGGCTTTTCTGAAAGCCAGGCGTGCTATATCTTCCGTTACGCCGTCAAGTTCAAAGATTACCCTTCCCGGTTTTACCACGGCTACCCAGAATTCGGGCGCGCCTTTTCCCTTACCCATGCGGGTTTCAGCCGGTTTTTTTGTGACCGGTTTGTCGGGGAATATCCTGATCCAGAGTTTTCCGCCTTTTTTCAGGTTGCGGTTGATGGCGACCCTTGCCGCCTCAATCTGCCTGCCTGTTACCCACGACGGCTCCAGCGCTTTTAACCCGTATTGTCCAAAGCTGACGTAATTTCCGCTGGTCGCTTTTCCTTTCATTCTGCCTCTCATCTGTTTCCTGAATTTTACCCTTGCCGGCATTAACATTTATATAATCCTCCGCTAAATTTTATTGTCTCCGGGAAGAATTTCTCCCTTGAAGACCCATACTTTTACGCCTATTGTCCCGTAAGTCGTGAAGGCTGTAGCCGTGCCGTAATCAATATCGGCCCTTAAAGTCTGGAGCGGTACCCTGCCTTCCACGTACCATTCCCGCCTGGCAATTTCCGCGCCCGCAAGCCTGCCCGAACACGCCACTTTTATTCCGAACGCGCCCGAGTCCGGCGACATGGCGGTCTGCATTGCTTTTTTCATCGCGCGCCTGTATGAGATGCGTTTTTCAAGCTGCTGTGCTATATTCTCGGCGATCAAAATTGCTTCTATTTCTGGCTTGCCGACTTCCTTCGGGTCTATCAGGATCTGTTTCCCGGTCAACTTTTCAAGTTCCTTCTTTAAGACGTCAACTTCCGCGCCTTTTCTTCCTATGATCATCCCCGGCTTGGCTGCGTAGATTTTCAGGATCGCCTTGTTTCCGGCTCTCTCTATCTCTACTTTGGCAATGCCCGCGCTGTATAATTTTGTTTTAATGAATTTCCTTATTTTGAAATCCTCTAAAACGAGGTCTTTAAAATTTTTCTTCGCGACCCATTTTGATTTCCAGCCCTTTACAATACCTATTCTAACGCCTTCAGGATGAACTTTCTGTCCCATAAACTATTGACGCTCCTTTTATTTTTTGTTATCGGTCACTGTTATTTCGATATGGCATGACCTTTTGTTTATCTTGGCGGCCCTGCCCATGGCGCGCGGCATGAAACGCCTCGCGTATTTCAAGGTGGGTCCATGGTCAACCCTGATGCCTTTTACAAAAAGGCTGTCAGCGTCGGCTCCATAATTCTTTGTAGCGTTCGCTACGGCCGATTTTAAGGCCTTGATAAGATGCTGTGAGGCATTTTTTGGAATGAACCTCAAACGATCCATAGCGTCAGCAACGCTCTTTTTCTCCACTGCCTTGGCCACAACCCTGACTTTTCTTGCGGGCATCCTGAGATGCCTGATTATTGATATAGCTTCCATTTTTCCGGCTCCTTCCCGTTTATTACGTTTTAGCCAATGATTCTTTCTTGGCCTCGCCGTGTCCTTTAAATATTCTCGTGGGCGAAAACTCGCCAAGTTTGTGTCCTACCATATTTTCATTCACATATACCGGTATGAATTTTCTGCCGTTATGCACCGCAAATGTGAATCCGACCATCTCAGGCGATATTGCCGACCTTCTCGCCCAGGTCTTTATTACTTTCTTATCGCCGCTGCCCTGCATCGCCAGCACTTTATCAAGCAGTTTTGGTTCTACAAAAGCGCCTTTCTTAAGTGACCTGGTCATTTATTGTATTCCTCCTGAGCCTTTTTCTTTCTTTCTTCTTATTATATATTTGCTTGACAATTTCTTTTTATTTCTGGTCTTAAAGCCCTTGGCTTTGACTCCTGTCGGGGACTGGGGATGCGCGCCTGATTTGGAACGCCCTTCTCCTCCGCCCATCGGGTGGTCCACAGGGTTCATGGCAACCGCCCTGTTTCTCGGCTTAAATCCCATCCAGCGGTATCTTCCGGCTTTTCCTATAACCGTATTCTCATGCTCAAGATTTCCTACCTGGCCCACTGTCGCGTAACAGACCGAGCGTATCATCCTTAATTCGCCTGAAGGCATTTTTAAAACCGCCTGCCCGGCTTCCTTACCCATGATCTGGGCAAAAGCTCCTGCGCCGCGGGCTATGGACCCGCCCTGTCCGGGGTTCATCTCAATATTATGTATCACGGTTCCGACCGGTATCTGCTGCAGCGGAAGCGCGTTGCCTACTTTTATTTCAGCTTCAGGCCCAGACACTATTGTGTCGCCCACTACCAGTCCAACGGGCGCGAGTATGTACCTTCTCTCGCCGTCTTTATAAACCACGAGCGCGATCCTGCACGTCCTGTTCGGATCATACTCTATCGTTTCAACAGTTCCCGGGACATTCACTTTGTCCCTTTTGAAATCTATGGTCCTGTAGGATTTCTTGGATCCGCCGCCCCTGAATCTCGATGTTATCCTGCCGTAGCTGTTGCGTCCGGTCTTGCGGTGGAGACCCTTTGTAAGCGATTTTTCCGGCGTATTTTGCGTGACGTCGTCTTTCGGGTCGACGGTCATATGCCTTCTGCTTGGTGTTATAGGCCTGAATGTTTTCATTGCCATGACTTTTAAACTCCTTCTAAGATATCAATTTTTTCATCTTTTTTGAGCTTAACAATAGCCTTTTTCATGCGCTTTGCCTCGGAAGTGTTCTTTCCAAAACGCTTCATCTTACCCGGCATGGTGCACGTGTTGACTTTAATCACGTGGACTTTAAAAAGCGCTTCTACTGCCTGGCGTATCTGCTCTTTAGTGGCTGTTTTGTCCACTTCAAAGGTGTAAAAATTGCCGTGCTCGCGGACAAACCCGCTTTTTTCTGTTAGCAGCGGTCTTTTAATGATCTGATAGATATCCATTCTTTTTATCCCTTTCTCTTGATAATTTCATCCAATGCCTTTTGGGTCATCAGAATATTTTTGTGCGAGATAAGCTCAAAAGCATTGACATTGTCCTGGTTTACCACAGTCAGTTTTGCAACATTCCTGGATGCCTTGATGAAATTATCGCTTACAGCGTCCATGACAAGCAGAACCTTTTTATCCCTGAGGTTTAAGGCCTTTAAATTCGCGATGACTTCTTTTGTCTTCGGGGCCGACACCGTGAAATCATTCACAACTTTTATCTCGCCGTCCTTTAACTTACCGGCAAGAATCGCGTAAAAAGCCTGTTTCTTAACGGCCTTATTCACAAGTATCCTGGACTTAAAAGGTTTCGGCCCGAATGTTACGCCGCCGCCTTTCCAGATCGGGGAGCGGATGGAACCGTGCCTGGCCTGGCCCGTGCCTTTCTGTTTCCACGGTTTTTTACCGCCGCCGCGCACCTGTCCTCTTCCAAGCGTGTTGGAAGAACCGGTATGCTGGTTCTGCTCGTACGCGAGCAGAACATCGTGTATCATATCATCTTTTACGTTTACCACAAGAAAGCTGTCGTCTATCTCGTACTCCGACACTTTTTTATTTTCTTTGTCTAAAACTTCCAGTTTCATTTTGGATTTCTCCTTTTATGTTTACTTCTTTACCGCTATTTTCTTATTTTTAGCGCATTTCTTGATCTCTATATAGCCGTTCCTGGCGCCCGGAACCGCGCCTTTGATGAGCATATAGTTGTTCTCCGAGTCTATCTTTTCCACATACAGATTCATGATCGTTACATTTTCAACGCCCATCCTTCCGGCCATCTTCATGTTCTTAAAAACCCTCGCCGGATATGTGGATGAACCTATGGAACCCGGGGCCCTGTGCATCATGGATCCGTGCGACGCGGGACCGCCCGAGAAGCCGTGTCTTTTCATAACGCCCTGCGTTCCCTTGCCTTTTGAAACTCCGGCCACGTCGATCAAGTCGCCTTCCTTAAAAACCGAGTCAACTTTTATTACGTCGCCCACGTTGAATTTGTCGGCTTCAGCCTGCGTCATCCTTACTTCGCACAACACGCTTTTAAAAGGCATGTCGAGCTTATTCTTTTCATTCTTGAATATGCCCTTTAATGCCTTGGGCATCTTCTTCGGCTTTTTTACGTCAAACGCGCCGAGCTTAAGCGCTACATAGCCGTCGCGTTCAACAGTCTTTTTGTCGACAACAATAGTATCGTCAACCTGGACTATCGTGACGGGCACTACTTCGCCCTTAGCGTTAAAAACCTGAGTCATTCCCAACTTTTTTCCTACAAGTTTAGATACCACTTTTTAGCCTCCGTTTACAGCTTTATCTCTACATCGATGCCGGCGGGCAGGTCGAGAGTTTTTAGCTTCTCTACTGTCTCATGGTTCGGATCGAGTATATCGATAAGCCTCTTGTGAATCCTCATTTCGAACTGTTCCCTGGCCTTTTTGTCGGCGTGAACAGACCTCTGAATCGTGTACTTGTGCATCTTCGTGGGAAGCGGAATCGGCCCGCACACACGCGCCCCTGTTTCCTTAACCTTTTTAATGATATCGGCTACGGATTTATCCAGAAGCTTGTGGTCATAGGCTTTAAGCCTTATCCTGATTTTCTGTGTTTCCAACTGCATTATAAGTCTCCCTTCCGTTATTCTACGATCTCTGTTATTATTCCCGAACCTACGGTCCTGCCGCCCTCACGGATGGCGAACCTTAACTCTT
>CALAOR010000089.1 GCA_937889595.1 uncultured bacterium | reverse complement strand
GTCTGCGTTACGGTCTGGGTTACTGTCTGCGTCACGGTCGGGGTCACGGTCTGCGTTGTCGTATTTGTTATAGTAGGCGTTACTGTCTGCGTTATGGTCGGGGTTACTGTCTGCGTCACTGTCGGCGTTACAGTCATCGTCACGGTCATCGTCACGGTCTGGGTTATTGTCTGCGTAATTGTCTGGGTCAAAGTCGGCGTAGCGGTTATTATGACAAGCCCCACAAAGTTTGAATATCCGTAATTCCACTCCCCGACATTCTGCACGCCTGTCGGCGTCACAGTCGCGGTAGGTGAATTGGTGGGCGACGGGGTAAATGTCGCGGTGGAACATCCGTTCACGCCGCAAGGCGCCTCACCGGTATTCGGGTCCTGCGTTGTAGCGTTTATATATTCGCAAACAAGGCCGTTTCTCCAGTAAAGTCCGGCGTATTTCTGGCTCGACAAAGTGGCGTTCCAGTCGCAAGGCTTTGAATACCAATTTGATGTGTTCGGATTCCACGTTCCGGTCGTAGTCAGCTCCCAGTTCTGTATTTTCGTCACATAACCGCCGTTGGGAAGTATCATAACATACGGGAAACCTCCCAAAGTTGCGCTCCATCCCCACTGAAAATACTTATTTGATGTTCTTGTTCCGCTTGAGCAGCTGGACGTAAAGGCATTATTGAGCGTTACGATCTGCCCTGCCGCAGTTATGTTGTTGTTTGGCGTCTGCCCGCCTGAAGGATTAAACCCGCGGTCGTCAACACTGCTCATCGTCCATGTATTCACGTCATTTACCCACAACCTGAAATTAAGGTCGGACAAAAATACTCCTGATTCGGACCAGTTGGTTATCTTGTAAGTCTGGTCCCATTTGGAGCCCGTTCCTGACCCGTTGCATGTGCCGTTGTCAGTAAGTTCAAGGTTTAATTTATATGGTGTTGTCAACCCTGTAACCGTGAACATGGACGACAAGCCTGTAGCATCTATGTTAGCGGACTGGCTTGACGAACACTGGTATTTGGGGCCGTTAGATGCGTCCCCTCCCTGGGCTATAATTATGATGTACATATTGCCGCTTTTTTCCGGAGGTATCGCGGATATGACTTTTACATGGTGGAGCGCGCCGTCCCCGACGACGCCCGGGTCGAGGGAGTCGTTAGTGTCGGGCCCGTTGACATCCGTGACTGCCGCGCCTGTCGCGGCTACGGCAGTACCGTCGTACCACCATGTGGTCTGGTTCTTGTATATACCCGCAGTTTTGGAAGCGATAAAATCCTGGCCACAAAAATACAGGGTTGTTTTGTCGGAAAGGGCTATGGCGAACCTGGGATGCTTTCCGCTGGTTACTGATATGTCAAAATCAATAGTGATAGGCTGGCCCGGGGCCGGAGATGCCGGGGTGATGACGATGTTTGTAATTGTTGCCGCGGCAAAAATATCGGCAGGTGACAGCAATAAGGCGGCAAAAATAAACAGACCAAGCCCTGCCTTTAAGCAAGCCAGCCTGAATTTTTTCATAAAACCGCCTCCATTCCCTATTCCAAAAGCAGGGGGCTGCCCCTGCCGCAATCGCTTAAAATCCTTTTCCTGTCAAATATCCACGCCAGATATTCATCCATTTTCATAAGATACGGCAGCCGCGCTGCCTTGACCGTGAAGCAGGCGCTGCCTGACAAGCCTGCACCAAGATTGGTTATGGTCCATACGACCAGATTGCCGACCGGGCCGCAGCCGCCCGTGCACGTGCACGTGCACGACACAAAATCCATTGGTGCGGGTATTGTATCCCAGACATTGAAAGTCGCGGGAGAAGTTCCCGTGTTCGTGTAATTCAGGCAATACTGGACATTATCGCCGAGCATCACTATGGTCTTGTCCTCTGTTTTTATAAGCTGTATTGACAAAGGCAGGGGCGTATTTGTAACAGTGGGAGTGGCGGTAGCTGTAGGGCTCAGTGTCATTGTGAAAGTGGGGGTCGCAGTCACTGTTTTTGTAATAGTCGAAGAGGGACAAAAGTTCTTTAATGTCACTGTGGAATACGGTCCCGGCGTGGGGGTCCCGGTCATTGCGAAAAGTATATCCGAATTATTGTGCCACACTTTGCATAATGCCGCCGGATTTGTGTTGTAATTAAGCCAGTACACATAATTATAACAAGAGTTCATTGAAAAACCGTTTTGAAATGTGATTGTAAGCCTGCGTGACGTACCATGGTTCTCGCTTATCAAGCCAAGATTTGTATCCATATAATCCCCATACGGGCCGCCGAACTGCACGTCTTCAGGTGCGGAATCAAGCCAGTCATCCTGTACCACCAGTGGCAGCCCCATTGTCCCGCCGCCTGTGTTGCAGATGTTCAATGTAAAAGAAATCTTCTGGTTGCCGGTTATCCCGGACTGGTCCGCTGATTTTGTTATTGTAAACACCGGCGGCAGCGGTGTCGGAGCCGGGGTTAACTGAAAACCTTCCCTGAACCACAGCGCGCCGCATCCGGTGCTCATGGTTGCTATGTAGCTTAATGACGCAAGTAAATCGCCTGTGCTCGGATCATATATCCTTTTGCCGTATTTGAATCCGGTCATATCAGTCGGCGTCACCCACGCGACGTTTGGCACGTAAAGCGGGTCAAACCACTGTTTTCCGCCTGCAGGCGTAGGCGACGGGTTGGGAGTCGGCACGGTCTCGCAGGTAGTGTCAGAGTACAATAATACAGGCCTGTTGTCGCTGGAAATCTGAACACGTCCGCTCGCGCAGGTTATGTCAAGATACCAGGAGGCCCATACTTCACAACAATTTGTATTCTGTGTGTACACGGAAATAACGTTATCGCCGTCTGTAAGCAGGGCAAGCTGAGCCGGTGATAAACTTATGCATTTTGGCGTGCAGGTCCAAGTAATATCGCAATAAGTAAACGTATCCAGAAGTGTTCCGTTTAAGTAAATATCCGAGTTATCATCAACTGCCGCACAAAGCGTGGCGCCTGTAGGGTTGCAAATAGGGGCATTGGAATAAACTGGTGAAGCGTTTAATATGAGTATTACGAATAAAGATATAAGAGCCGATGTCCTTATAATGCCAAATGGCAGTACAAATCCGCTGGTACCCGCTCCATATTTTAGAGAAATCATCATTCTCCTTCTTTCTGCATGTGTTTCTGCTCTCATTATCAAAAGTATAGTTGTTTTTGGGCTGTAAGTCAATGAAATATAGCCTTTTTAACCAATTCAAGTTAAAACGGTTAAACTCAAGTTATCCTTTAAAAGAACGGGTTTTTTCAAATTTATTATTTCAACTTCCATGAATTTTGCGCCTTTTTTTGCATGTTTCGTATAACTTGTCTTACATTATATAAGACAGTTTTTAACGAAAAACGTTGCGGGGGAAATGGGGGGCTTAGGAGTTCGGAATTCGGAGTTAATTCTCCCACATTCGCCTTTCACTACAAACTACAAACCCCAAACTCCGAACTCGCCTACTTCCCCGGCGTTTTAACCGGCTTTGGGGTCGGTGTAGGGGTCGGCATCGGCTTTGCACCGTAACTTGCGAACGGCTGGCTATAACCCCACTGGGCGCGGAGGTCTATCTTGCCCGGGGTTGATGCGGGGCCCGGATTGTCCGGGTCCGCGCCTATGCTTCCGGAAACGGAAATTTTGCTGTTGGAATCCAGCTGCCAGTCAAAGCCGACCTTATTCTG
This sequence comes from uncultured bacterium, assembly GCA_937889595.1. Taxonomy (GTDB): domain Bacteria; phylum Oederibacteriota; class PGYV01; order PGYV01; family Palsa-1178; genus PALSA-1178. The sequence goes on along the minus strand of CALAOR010000089.1, from coordinate 151,187 downwards.
GATACCCACGCCCTGTCCGGCTATGTTGTTTATATCATTTATGGAAGCGTCATAGTTTATCGTCACATTCTTCGCGACAGGCATATTTACATTGACCTTGACATTTGCCGTCCGCGTAAGCGAGCCGGGTGTCGGTTGGGCGCTGACACCCGTCAATTTGTCCGAATTTTCAAGGTTGACTTTTACTTTAAAAAGCGACTGTGGATTTATCAGGTCCGTTGCGTTCTTTAAAAGATTATTTATCGCCATGTCCAGGTATTTCAGGGCGTCTTCAGGCCGGAAATTGGTGTCTATATCGCTGCCGGTGGTAAGGATATATATAAGCCTGTTTTTATCAAGCGGCGGCTCGGATGTTATTTCCAGTTTCACATCGCTTACCCTGCCTAAAAACCTCACATAGATCGTAAGGTCCGTGTTGTTTTCGGTTGCCGGCGAGAAAAATGAATTCTGATAGCTGAGATTCCTGTTAAACTCGAATTTGTGCAGGATCGTCGAGGCAAAAATATCAAGCATGGGTTTTTTATCCCCGTCAAATAAGATCTTTGATTGTTTCATTTCATCCATTGTCAGCTCGGAGTTGAAATACTTATAAGTACCCTTGGACACTTCAAGCGCGCCGTCTATTTTCATGTCGTTTCCCCTGCCTGAAAGCTTTAGGGGCTTGTCATTATTGAACCTCACCGTAACATCGGCGGAAGTATTGTAGACGTTATTATAATACCTGCAGTTCTCGCCGCCCATTATAATCACGTCCCAGTTTATCTTTTTCGCGTAATTGTTCTCTTCTTTTACCGGGGCAGGCTGGCCGAACTTGGTCTTCATCTTAACCGGAAAAACAACGGTGGTATTCTCAAATTTCATCGTGCCCTTTATATTGGGCGACTCAAGCAACCCTGTCATCTCCAGGTTCAAGTCGGCGTCGCCCGATAAAAACTCCATATAATCGGTGTCTGTTATGCGGACTTTGTCCCCTTCGTTCGTGATCTTCCAGTTAATCTCATAGGGCTTCATTAATTTCATTGTCCCGCCCTTTTTCTCGTCCAGGTTCGCCACATTCAGCGTGCCTCTTTCGGTATCTCCTTTCAGCGTGTATATGTCTATCACATTGTCCTTAAAAAGGATGTTGGCATAGATGTTTTTCAGGTCCTTAAAAAGGTATTTGAGCTTTAAGTCCCCGCCTGTAATATTCAGCCGCCCCGACACTGACGGGTACTCTTTGGTGCCTTTTATCGTCAGGTCGAGGTCCACGGGCCCGGACGCGTCATCTATGAACTTAAGGAACTTAAAAACAGACAGGTCCCCGCCCTTCATTTTTGCATTGAGGTTCATCTCGGCGCCTTTGAGCCTTTCCGCCGAGCCTTCCGACATGGGAACGGGTATTATTCCACCGACGCTTATCACATACTTGCCGGTCTTTGTCAGCAGTATATTGTTTAAAGGGGACAAATTCACAGAATCATCCTTTATCACCACAAGCCCGTTTACCGTGTCAAAGTCAACCCCATCCACCAAGCCGTTGCTTAAAGTCAATAATACGGTGATACCGAGCCCCTCTTCGGTATTACCCGAAATTTTTACATTGCCGTTGCCTTTGCCGGTCCATGTGTGGTCCCAGCCCAAAAGGTCGTTTGCCATCTGCGGGTCCAGATCTTTTATGTCTATCGAAACGTCCGAATCCGTTTCCTTATGCAGCTGCACCGCGCCCGAGACGTTCAGCATGGGGTTGCCGTCGGATTCAACCGCCGTATACTTCCTGAATGTAACGGCGTCTTTAGCGAATCCCAGCTCGGCGTTAATTACGGTGCTCCCTTTGCTTGTCTTTAAGACCAGGACATCATCGCCGTAATTCACATTTAAAACAAAAGGATTGAATTTATGCTTCCTGAAAATGAAGTTATCCGAGCCCGCGGAGCCTGTTATTTTCAGCTTTTTGTCATTTTCTATGCGGCCGTAAAAATTCACATTGCCGTTAAACTTATAGGTTTTAAGGGTGAAATCCTTCATCTGCAGGAGGATGGTGGCGTAATAATCATTATCACCCTTTATCTCAAAGGTTGAACCGTCGAGTTTTATGTAACTTTCCTTGTAATTAAATTCGCCCTTGTCCAGCACGATCTTCTTATCCTTGTAAGTATAATCGGCCTTTATGGTGTCATAGGGCACGTTGGCGGCCTTTCCCGCGCTTATAATAACACTTCCCGCGCTTTCCAGATTCCCGGGGGTGCCTTTTAATTCCCCTGCGCCGTTTAATATCCCCGTATCCTTGAATTTTTCGTCAAATAAGTTCATAAAATCATTCAGGTTCACATTAACCGCGTTATACTTGATCCCGAAAGAAGCAAGCGAGTATATGCCCTTCTTTTTTTCCAGGCTTAAGGTCCCTTCACCGCTGGTTGTCCCCTTATCCTGCGACATACTGCCGTCGAACTTGGCCCTGTTAACCGGGCCGGTTACGTTAAACTCTCCGCTGACCAGCGATTCCTTTGCAAGCGGCTTTTTCCCGGAGTTTAGAAGCGCAAATACCCTGTAAAGGTCCGCGTCCTTTAACTGTATGGCGGCCTCCACTTCCGGTATTTCAGGCTCCGCATTTATGCTCCCCTGCGCGCCGTAACCTTCGCCCCATTTAAGCTTGAACACAGGCATACTTTTCCCTGAAGTTTTTAAAGTCAGGTCAAGGTCGTCCACAGGCTTTCCGTTGAATGATATTTTTGACGCTTTAAAAATATTTGACGACGCGAAAGACGTGGGTTCATCTCCCAAAAATACGTCAATTGAATGGGTGAAAACAGCTCCCGCTTCAAGTTTGTCATTGACCCTGTACCTGTCCAGCTGCCCGTTTATGATCGCCCTGATCTCGGAATCGTTCTTTATCGTGAAGCTTCCCGTTGACTTCAGCAGGCCTTTTTTCTGCATAACATCAAGCTGATTTATGGAAAACGAGTTATTAATTCCCGATATGTCTATTTTCGCGCCTTTGTAAATGCCTTTTGAGTATGAAACTTCAAGATTTATGGTCCCCCCGAATCCCGCATATTCTTTTTTCACAAATATTTTCCCGTCTACCAGGCCGTTGTCAAGCAGTTTAATCCCTGAAAATTCGCTTATTACGTCTCCTTTCAGGGATTTAACGTCAAAATTGGCGTTAAATATTTTTTTCTTCAGTGATAATTCGCCGGAGCCCTTGAGGCTGTCGTTGAAATTAACCCCGCTTATTTTTATCACATCGTCCCCGTATTTTACCGAGGCCGTAACCCTGTAATAGCTTCCACGTATCTTAAGCGCGGCCATGTTCAGGTCCATCTCGGCTTCCGGCTTTTCTTTTGTCCCCTTTAAGAACACCGTCCCCCTGACAGCGCCGTCTATGTCTTTCCCCTTTAGAAAATCCGGCGCCAGATCGGACAGCATTATGTCCCTTGCCGTCACGCTGACCCCCAGGCTGCCGTCCTTTATGACCAGGCCGCCTTTTGCGTCCACCAAAAGGTCCTTCCCGTTTGTAAGCTTAAAGTCGCCTATGGTTATTTTTTCATTCGTGATATTTATGATGGATTTCAGGGCCAGGTTCTTATAATTCTTATACGACATGGAACTGTTTGAGGATATCTTCCCGCTGTCCGCTACGACTTTGGCGGATAAGTTGTCTATATCGTTCCCGCTGTATTTTATTTTTACCGATCTCAGTTCAATGGTTGCTTTCGGCCTGTCAAGCGGCCCCTGAACGAGCAGCTTGACGCCCATGGAGCCGCTTATTTCCTTCGCCCCTGTTATTTTCCGCGCGTCAAGGCCGTCTGCCGTAAGGAACAGGTTATAGTTATTTTTTCCTTTTTTCAGGTCCACGGTTCCGCCGCCCGTCATGGACCCGCTTCCTATGGCACCTTTTATTTCATCTATTTTTACAACGCTGTCTTTTAAGGAAGCTTTCAGGGATATGTCCCGCACCGGCATGCCCCTTACCGTTCCATCAGCCAGGCTTAAGCTGATGTCCGCCTTCTGATTATCCTTATTGCCTGACGCGTTCGCGAACACCTTGGCTGTTCCAGTCAGGAGCCCGGCGTCAAATTCCCCGAGGTTAATACCCGTGATCCAAGCCTTCGCGTTGAACGACATTTTTCCGAAAATATCGCCCGCTGCGCCTTTTACAACCCCTTTGCCGCCGTAGACCTTAAAAAACGCGCTCCTGATGTTCACCCTGTCGCTGTTTATTTCAAGCGCGCCGTTTATTTCAGTGACGGGTATTTTGTTCCTGATGATTATGCCGCCGTCTTTGACGCCCGCGTACCCGTATACCTTCATCTGCTCGGGTTTAAAGCCCGTTCCCGACGCAGCTGCGTCCACATAAAATCCGCCGCTACTGATGGTAAAATCCTTCGGCTGCATAAAGTAAGCGCCCCAGTCGTTCAAAAGGGCGTCGGATATTTTTATGCTTCCCCTGAACCTGGATTTTCCTATATAGTAGTCCAGATCAAGCATGAAATTCTTCCTGTTGGAATTTTTGGTCTTGCCCGAAAGATTAACGCGCAGGAGCACGGGATTATCTTTAAGCAGTATGGTCCCGGAAAAATTATCCACATAGGAGTTAAAGGTATTATCCCTGTCCTCGTAAACCACTTTTCCATTTTGTATGAAGATCTTATTGATGGGCAGCGGTATCGCGCCTTTTTCCGGGCCGGCCGCCGGCAGCGTGAAACTTTTCGCAAAATCCTCGAGATTAAATGCCCCTTTTTCTTTTTTCAGGTAGATAAGCGGGCGGTCCACGATTATGCTTGAAAGTGTGCTGTTTATGTCTTTTTTCCTGGATATCAAATCGAACAGGTTAAACCTGATGATGATGGAACTTATGGACGCAAACTCGCCTTTTCCCGCAAAAGTCATGGCCACGGGCATGGAAACATTGTGGACCACTATGTTGTTGTAAAGCCCCAGTTCTATCGTGCCTATGCGCACGTCTTTGCCCGTGTTTTTCTTGATAAGGGATATGACATAATCCCTGGCATCAACCGTAAAAAAACCCGACTTTAAGGCAAATACCGCGAACCCGGCAAGCACAAGAAGCAATATAAGAAGTATGATCAGAACTCTTTTGAAAATCTCCATAGTTAACTCCGGGCTCTATTTTGTTGAAAAAATTAGGACGTCATTATCCCTGTCAACTTCCACGGCTTTGTCGGCGGAAAGCGAGCCTGTAAGCAGTTTTTCCGCGAGAGGGTCCTCGAGCAGTTTCTGTATGGCCCTGCGCAGCGGCCTCGCGCCATAGGTGGGATCATAACCCTGTTCTATGAGCAGGTCCTTTGCGCCGTCGCTGAGCTGTATCTTGATGGCTCTTTCATTCAGCCTTTTGGTGATGTCGGATATCATGATGTCCACAATCTTGCGGAGATCTTCCTTGGTCAGGGGGTGGAACACTATCATCTCGTCTATCCTGTTTATGAACTCGGGGTTCATGACTTTTTTAACTTCATCCAGAACCCTGGATTTCATTTTTTCATAGGGTATTTCATCCTCGCTTTTATTAAAACCGAGCGACTTTCCCCTCTCGGCGTACTTGGAGCCTATGTTTGAAGTTATGATGATGACCGTATTCTTAAAGTCAATCACCCTGCCCACGGAGTCTGTCAACCTTCCGCTTTCAAGCACCTGCAGCAGTATGTTAAAAACCTCGGGATGCGCTTTTTCAATCTCGTCAAAAAGCACGACTGAGTACGGCCTGCGCCTTACTTTTTCGGTCAGCTGGCCTCCGTCTTCATGGCCCACGTAGCCCGGGGGCGCGCCGACCAGGCGCGACACGGAGAACTTTTCCATGAATTCCGACATGTCTATCCTTATCAAAGCATCCCTGTCCTCAAATAATATCCTGGCAAGCGTCCTGGCTACTTCTGTCTTGCCCACTCCGGTCGGGCCCAAAAATATAAATGAGCCTATGGGTTTATTGGGGTCGGACATGCCCGAGCGCGAGCGGCGTATGGAGCGCGATATGGCCTTGATGGCCTCATCCTGCCCGATCACGCGCGTGTGGAATTCATCTTCCATCTTCATGAGTTTTTCCGATTCTTTCTCCTCGAGTTTTAAAAGCGGTATGCCCGTCTGCTTTGATATGATATACGCGATATCCTCGGCTTTTACTATGGGCGTCTTTTTAATTTTCGAGCTTTCATGTTTCCTGCGCGCTTCCTCGCGCCTGCGCCTGAGTTCGTTTATCTTGTCCCTCATGCCCGCTGCTTTTTCAAATTCCTGCGATTTGACCGCGGATTCTTTTTCCTTGGTCACCTGTTCTATTTCTTTGTCTATTTCCCTGATATCATCCGGCACGGTGGTCGCGTAAAGCCTCGCCCGCGCGCCTGCCTCGTCTATTACATCTATCGCCTTGTCAGGCAGGAACCTTTCCGTTATGTACCTGTCTGCCAGCTTGGCCGCAGCTTCTATGGCCTCGTCCGATATTTTAACCTGGTGGTGGGATTCGTACCTGTCGCGCAGGCCCTTTATGATCTCTATGGTTTCCTCCACGGAAGGCGCTTTTACTTTTACCTGCTGGAACCTGCGCTCCAGGGCGCCGTCTTTTTCTATGTGCTTCCTGTATTCATTAAGCGTTGTGGCCCCCACGCACTGGAACTCCCCGCGCGCCAGTGCGGGTTTTAACATATTGGACGCGTCTATGGCGCCTTCAGCCGCTCCCGCGCCGACAAGAGTATGGATCTCGTCTATAAAAAGTATGACCGTATTTCCCGCGTGCCTTACTTCATTTATTATCGTTTTAAGGCGTTCTTCAAACTCCCCCCTGTATTTGGTGCCGGCCACCACCGCGGCCAGGTCCAGTGTCACAACGCGCCTGTTAAGCAGGAGTTCGGGCACCTCGCCTTTTATGATTTTCTGCGCGAGGCCCTCCACTATGGCTGTTTTCCCCACGCCCGGCTCGCCTATAAGTACGGGGTTATTTTTTGTCCTGCGCGACAATATCTGCACCACGCGTTCTATCTCGTCGTTCCTGCCTATGACCGGGTCAAGCCTGTTATCGCGCGCCAGGGCGGTCAGATCCCTGCCGAAATTATCAAGCGTCGGCGTGGTTGTCTTTGCGCCCGGATGGGCCGAATACTTCGTGGGCGCGCTTGTGCCGAGTATGGATATGGTCATTTCTTTTGCCTTCCTGTAATTGATGCCCATCTCTATCAGTACCCGCGCGGCTGTGCCTTCGCTCTCTTTTAAAAGTCCGAGCAGGAGGTGTTCCGTGCCTATGTAATTATGGCCCAGGTTCTGCGACTCTTCGGCCGCAAGTTCAAAAACTTTTTTGGTCTGCGGCATGAAAGGTATCTCGCCCGCGAGCATGGTGGAACCCGTGCTTTCTATCAGCCGGTCCTCGATCTCAGTCTTTAATTTATCAAGATCTATATTCAAAGACTCAAGCACGGCCGCGGCTATGCCGCCCGCGTCCTTGATGATGCCTAAAAGCACGTGTTCAGTGCCCAGGTAATCATGTCCTAATCTCTGCGCTTCTTCTTTGGCGAAAGCTATTACCTTCCTAGCCCTGTCCGTGAACTTGTCATACATGTTTTTAACCTCTCATAACCAAAATCCTGACTGCAAACTAACTTTGACTTTTGGCTGTATTTTATTTTACCTTCACACCGATCGTCTTCGTAACCCCGTGAAACAGATCCTGGAGCTTTTTTGTTATAGCGCCGGGTTTTCCGCTACCTATGGTCCTGGCGTCTATCTTCACCACAGGTATGACCTCGGCGGCCGTGCCTGTGAGGAAACACTCGTCAGCCGTGTACAGGTCATATCTGGTCATTATTTTTTCTTCCACACTGATGCCCGCCTCTTTCGCGAGGGCCATTACCGTGTCGCGCGTAATCCCGGCCAGGACGCCCGCAGAAAGGTCGGGCGTGATAAGAATTCCTTTTTTAATGATAAATATATTGTCGCCCGTGGCCTCGGCTACATAGCCCTGCTGGTTTATCATGATGGCCTCTGCCGACCCGTGATTGGTCGCCTCAATTTTTGCCATGATATTATTCAGGTAGTTAAGCGACTTTATCTTCGGGTCCAAAGCTTCAGCCACCGAGCGCCTTACCGCCACTGTGGTGATGGACAACCCGTTTATGTAATTATCCTCGGGGTATAATGTTATCTTGCCTGCTATGACGAAATAAAAAGACTCTTTGCATTTTTTGGGGTCGAGCCCCAGGTCCCCGACGCCCCTGGTCACGACAAGACGTATGTATCCGTCGGCGATGCCGTTTGCCTTGACGGTTTTCACCGTCTCTTCTATCATTTTTTCCATTGATATGGTTATGTTCAGCATTATTGCTTTTGCCGAATCATAGAGCCTCGCTATGTGTTCCTCCAGCTTGAATATATTATTGCCGTAAAACCTTATGCCTTCAAATACGCCGTCTCCGTATAATAATCCATGATCAAATACAGACACCACTGCTAGTTCCTGGGGCACTAATTTTCCGTTTAAGTTGATGATCATTTTCAGCTCTCCTGCTTTCCGTGTTTTATTTTTTGAATATAACCGTCATCTATGACAATAACCCTGTTGCCGTAGGCTGTCAGGGTCTCATTATGCGTCACTATAACGAAAGTCTGCTTGAAGCTTTTATTAAAATCAAGTATGATTTTATGGATGATTTCGGCATTTTGCCTGTCCAGGTTGCCGGTCGGCTCATCGGCGAAAATGATGTCAGGATCATTGATAAGCGCCCTTGCTATCGCCACTCTCTGCTGTTCACCGCCGGATAATTCATTGGGCCTATGTACCAATCTACCACCTAAACCTATGGTTATCAATATCTTTTTCGCCTTTTCAGAGGCCTCATTTCTGCCCGTGCCGGCCATAAGCGCGGGTATCATGACATTCTCCAGGGCGGTAAACTCGGGAAGAAGGTGGTGGAACTGGAAAACAAAACCCATGCGCCTGTTGCGCAGGTCGGCCAGTTTGTCGTCATTTAAGGCGTATATGTCCTCGTTTGATATGAGCACTTTCCCCTGTGTCGGCCGGCTTAAACCGCCGAGTATGGAAAGCAGCGTGCTTTTGCCCGCGCCCGAGGCGCCTATTAACATTACAAGCTCACCGCGGTTTACCTCTATATTAATGTCTTTTAAAACATTCAGCTGACTTTTTCCCGTTATGAAACTTTTCCTTATATCCCTTGCGTTCAATATGCTACTCATATCTTATCGCCTCCACAGGGTCGAGTTTGGAAGCCTGGTAAGCCGGATATATGGTCGCGAGAAAAGATATAAAAATTGAAACCAGCGGTATGACAAGGACCTCCCTGAATTTCAGCGAAACAGCCAGCTTGTCTATGTAGTAGACGCTGCCGCCGCCCGGCATTGATATCGGGTGCGCTTTTAGGAATATGCATATCCCGACCCCTATGATAAACCCGATGACCGAACCAGCTATGCCGGTCATGAGCCCCTGTATCACAAATATGGCCCTTATGTCGTCGTTATTGGCGCCCATGGATTTAAGTATGCCTATGTCTTTTGTCTTCCTCATGACAATCATGATAAGCGTGCTCGCTATGTTAAAAGCCGCGACAAGAACTATAAGCACCAGTATTATGAACATGGCGAACTTCTCGATCTTTAACGCGGAAAAAAGGTTCTGGTTCATGGACATCCAGTCGCGCGCCCATATATTTTTGAATTTTCTTTTTATCTCCGCCGCGACGAACGAGGAGTTCTCTATTTCATCGGCCTTGACGGCTATGCCCGTCACGGTATCGGCCTGCTTGTCAAAAAGCTTCTGCGCCGTTTCTATGGAAACATACGCGAAGGTGGTGTCCGAATCATACATGCCGGATTCAAAAACCCCGACTATTTTCATCTTGCTCATTTTCGGCATCATGCCCGCGGGCGTCTTGTAAAAAACAGGCGAAAGGATTATAACGTCATCCCCGAGGTCGGCGCCGAGTATGTTCATGAGTTCCTTTCCCAGTATGATGCCCCGTTTGTTATCCGGCAGGTCCTTGGTTATAGAGTCCAGGTCGCCTCTTTTTATATTATCGGCGAGCTTGTTTACCTTTGAAATACTTGCCGGGTTTACCCCCCAGAGAACCAGCCCCTGGACTTTATCCGCGTACTTTACCATGGCCTGTCCCATGAAGTAAGGCGCCGCAGCGGCAACATGGTCTATCTTTTTTATTTTTTCAACTGTTGCGTCATAGTCTGGTATGCCTTCCTTGAAATATGACATGGCTATAACATGCGCGTTTGAGCCGACTATCTTGTCGCGTATGTCCTCGTGAAATCCGTTCATAACCGATATAACAACTATCAAAGCAGTGACCCCGAGCGCGATGCCGGCCACGGATATGAAGCTTATGATGTTTATAAATCCCTGTTTTTTCGCCATCAGGTAGCGCATCCCGATGAAAAACGCGTACGGTTTTGCCATAAAAACTCCTCAAAGACAGATTTAGGAGGTTTTGAGTTTCAAGTTGTTTCCTGAAAACTCAAAAAATCCTTAATTAGCTTTCTTTATCCTCTTGAAACTGCCCTTATCTTGATGCTGTAGGAAAACCATATATAGCCATGAAATTCTTTATCGTGTCCGGTGCGGATGAAATTTTTCTATGGCCTGTGCGCCACTAAAACCCTTATAATACAAGCGCACAATCCATAGAAAAATTTCATCCGTGCCGGACACGACCTATCATTAAGGACTTTTCCGACAGGCTCATCTTACTTCCCTCGCATTAACGGAAACAAAATAACGTCCCTGATCGACGCCGCGTTCGTAAAGAACATTACGATCCGGTCAATACCCATACCTAGCCCGCCTGCGGGCGGCATGCCGTATTTTAAGGCTTCCACGTAATCCTCGTCTATGGTCTTGGCGACTTCGCCGTGCGTGTCCATTTCTATCTGCGCCCTAAAGCGCGCTTCCTGGTCCTCGGCGTCGTTTAATTCCGAAAAACCGTTTCCGATTTCCCTGCCGAATATGTAAGGCTCAAACCTCTCCGCTATCTTGGGGTTGGACCTGTTTACTTTTGAAAGCGGCGATACTTCAACCGGAAAATCCGTTATGAATACCGGCTGTATAAGCTTTGCCTCGACGAACTCGTCAAACAAAAGCGTCACAAGCTCGCCCCTGGTTACACCGGCCCTTATCTGTATTTCCTTTTTCTTCAGCATTTCTATGATATCCGCGTCGCTCATATTGTCCACATCTATGCCGCCGTATTCCTTTATGGAACCTGTCATGGATACTTTCTTCCATGGCGGGGACATGTCTATCTTTTCCCCCTGATACTCTATGACCCGCGTGCCGAGTATGGTGTCGGCCAGGTGCACCACGATATCCTCGCACATCTGCATCACGCCTTTGTAATCTGTATAAGCCTCGTACAGCTCAAGCATGGTAAACTCGGGGTTATGCTTTATGGACAGGCCCTCGTTCCTGAAGTTCCTGTTTATTTCATATACTTTTTCAAACCCGCCCACTATGAGCCTTTTTAAGTATAGTTCAGGCGCTATCCTCATGAAAAGTTCCATGTCAAGCGCGTTATGGTGCGTGGTAAAAGGCTTTGCTTTCGCGCCGCCCGGTATGGTGTGCATCATGGGCGTCTCTACTTCAAGAAAACCCTTTGCGTCCAAAAAGTTCCGTATTTCTTTTGTGATTTTTGTCCTAATCTCAAAGGTCTTTCTTACCTCGTCATTGGCTATCAGGTCAAGATAGCGTTTTCTGTACCTGATTTCTTTATCCTTTAATCCATGAAATTTCTCGGGCATGGGCAATAGCGATTTTGTAAGAAGTTCTATTTTTGAGGCCTTAACCGTCAGTTCGCCTGTCCTTGTCTTGAATACAACGCCGGTTATGCCGACTATGTCGCCTATGTCAAACTTTTTAAATAATGAGTAAACTTCATCGCCGACCACGTCTTTTTTTATGTATATCTGCATTGACCCGGAAAAATCCTTCACGTTCGCGAAAGTGGATTTTCCGTGTTCCCTTATGGAAACCAGCCTGCCCGCTATGGCTTCCTGGACAGTACCATCCACGCCTTCCACTGCGGCCGTATTTCTCGCTTTGACTTCCTCCACAAGGCCCGTGCGCTTGAACTCATATCCATACGGCAAAACGCCGTGTTCTTTCAGGAACAGCAGGTTGTCCTTTTTGCTCCTGATGACCTCGGACTCTTTGGCCGCGTGCTGCTCCGGGGTCAGGGGCGTTTCAGGATTTGTATCATGCTCGCTCATATTATTGCTCCGTTTCTTTCCGTTTGAAATTTTTTTAACTGTTCGTAATATTGATACGGCAGTTTTATCTTTCCTATCCGCGTGTGGTCCTTGCCGCTTCCGTGGCAGTCGGAGCCTCCCGAAACAAGCAGGTTGAACCTGTTCGCGATATCCAGGTACCTCGACATATCTTCGTAACTGTGGTCCGGATGAAAAGCTTCCAGGCCGTTCAAGCCTTCTTTTCCCCAGGTCTCGATCATTTCATCCCTGTCAAGCAGCACCGGGTGCGCGAGTATGGATATTCCTTTTGCCTCTTTTATGAGTTCAACAGCTTCGGCAACCGTCAGCTTCGCTTTTTCCACGTAGGCGGGCCTGCCCTCGGCAAGATACTTGTTAAAAGCGTCCTTTATGGACAGCGCAAAGTTCTTTTTCAGGAGAAGTTTCGCTATATGCAGCCTTCCCGCGTTATTCATGTTCTCGGTTATCTCGTATAATTCCTCGTATTGTATCTTAAGCCCCTGCTCGCGCAGTTTTTTTACTATCTTTTCCGCGCGCTCGGCCCTGCGTTTCTGGAAGTAAGCGAGCCTTTCCTGGAAATTTTTGCTCCCGGGATCCACATAAAGCCCTATGATGTGCACTTCGCGGTTCTCATAAACAGCCGACAACTCGACGCCTGTCACGAATTCAATGCCGTATTTCTGTTCAAGCGCCCTGCCCTCAACCCCCGCAGCCACGGTATCGTGGTCTGTCACGGCTATGGCTGATATGCCCTCGTTCCGCGCGAATTCAAAAACCTGTTCAACCGTGTTTGAGCCGTCGGACTTCGTCGTATGTATGTGCATGTCGGCCCATTTTTCCGTAGTCGCCAATTTAAAACTCTCCAGTCGTAAGCATATAGTATGTGGGGCGAAGTAATACCGCCTCCGGTGGTTTCAATTTAATGTCCGTTTCGTAACACGCGTAAGCGTGATTCCCGGCCTTAATTCCCGCGTTCGGACAGCGCAGGTCCTTCGACAGGCTCAGGATGAAACGCTGTCCCTACAAGTCTTTTTTTCTGCCTTTGCTCTTCTACTATCTACTCTCAACTTTCTACTCTCTCAGAATTTTGCTCCGCAAAATTCTGGAGCGGGTGATGGGAATCGAACCCACGTCTCATGCTTGGGAAGCACGTATTCTACCACTGAACTACACCCGCAAATCTAATCCCATCAAACCATACATAGTCTTTCTATATTATATATATAAAGGCATAAAGCTATAAGTTCTATGATTATAAAGGGTTTTATAATTATTGTAAAGCGGAAAAAGCGGTTAAAAAGGAAATTATTGATCTTTAGGGGGCCGGGTTGGTTTTGTTGCAGCAATTGTAAAATAAAAACGGAAAGATGTCAGGACAAAATGTCAGCGTCCGGCTTTTTCCCTTATTTTTTTTATTTGGTCCGCCGCGCATTTACTTCCCATATCCGCGGCTTTTTGCAGGTCATCGCGCCCTCTTTTTACATTGCCCATCCCTATTAAGGCTAAACCCCTGTAATAATATGACGCTGTCACTCCCTGGTCCATAAAGATGCATTTATCCGCATAATCATAGCAGCTTGTATAATCTCCTTCGTAGTATGCGGCTTCGGCGAGGAAATTATAGACCGGGGCGGCGTCCGGATCTATTTCCATGGCTTTTTTATAGTCGTCAACGGCGCCGGATGGGTCGCATGACCTGAACCTGTATTCCCCGCGCAGGCAGTATGCTCTGATGTTCCTGTTATTAATTTCTATCGCTTTTGTGCAGTCTGAAACCGCCCCGGCGAGGTCTCCCATTCCGCCTTTTGTTACGGCGCGTGCGTTATAAATAAGGGCTCCGAAAGGATTAAGCCAGGCGGCTTTGTACAGGTCAGCCAGCGCTTCCGTCAAAGCACCTAAATCCCTTTCCACGAGCGCTCGCATATAATAACCTCCCCAAAAACTATCCGGGTTCAGTTCAAGTTCCCGCCCAAAATCCTCAAGAGCGCCTTTTTTATCCCCCGACATCAACTTTTTCACACCCCGGTTATGCAATAAGGACCAGTCAGCCTGGTCAGCCTCGATTTGTTTTGTAAATCCAAGAATTTCTTTCCTGTCATGCTCCACGATGACCGGATTATTGTCTTTTTCATCGTGATGGTAATAATCAGTGATCGGTATATCAGGCACATTGATGCCAACGGGGCAATCCTTCACATGCACAGAAGCGCATCCGCTTAAGTGCAAAAAAAATAATACGACAATAAAAATAATATAATTTTTCATATTCCCAACCTCTTGTTTTTTTAACGATCTTATTGCGGAGGATCCAGTGCGCGACCTTTACCTGAGAGTTGACAGCTTTTGTTCACCTGTATTATCCATTGTTATATAATTTTTTTCAACGCCTTTAATTATTTCCAGGATTTTTCTGTTCCTCTCATACTCACACGCACCGCACGGCAAATCTTGCCGATTCCGCTGCAATGAAACCCGTTCATGATACCTGATATCTCTGCATTTGTTATACCGTCTCAAAGCTATCTGGCAAAAAAGCGTCAAACCTCGAAATGATACTTTAGAATATCACCACGGTTTATTGTCATGATATCAGATGATCGTCATGTATCATTTCGAGGTCCGACCCACTTTTCCTTTAACGCAGCGGGCCTGGCTCACGGCAGGTACCAGAATTTAAGTTCCCTGTTCCCGGAGGGACCTGTCGTATATACCACATACGGTTTATTGTATCCGTAGCAGTCAAAGAAACCCGCGGATAAGGACTCCACTGTTTCCGGATTTATTCCCAGGTCATTCCACGCTCCTCCATTGGATTGTTTGAGCGTTATCGCGTCCGCGTTAGCGGCGTCGGCATAGCCTATGAGGTAGCCGGTTGGGGCCAGGGATATATATTTTGCGCCGCCTGAGGAAACCGGGCCCGTCCCTACGTCCGTCCATGTGATTCCGTTAAAGCCCTTCACAAAAGCCGTACCGCCCTGGCCAAGGTCGCTGTAAGCCGCCACCAGGTGGCGCAGTGAAATGTAAGCCGGGGGACCAACCGTACTTAAAGAGCCCGGGGTCAGCGGAATATCACCTACATTATTATTATAACTTGCGTAATGCCCATACGATACTGTGGTATCCGCGTCGGCGTCTGCCATCGCAATATAGTAACTCAGCATGGGATAATCAGCGTCATCGCTGATCAGACAATACGAACCCGCGGGGTTTGCCCTGTAGCAGGAATGCGGCAAAGCGCCTACGGTGCCGCTTGACCAGTTGTATGTGATGCTGTAAAGCGTGGTGATCATGGAGCACTTTAATTTGTTACCGTCGTTCCCATCTATGTACGCCACAAAAACATTCCCGTATCCGCCGCTGCCTGAGCTCCCGGAAATTGAAGCTTCGTGGCAGTTAGGCCCGGCCACGGGATTTGTTCCCAGATCCACCCATGATGACCCGCCGGCGTATTTATACGCGTATATGTATCCGGCCGCGTCGACTGCCGCGGCAAAATTGCCGGTCCTCCCCGAATAAAACCATGGGTTCCCGCCTTCATATGATACCGCGAAATTTGTCCCCATGTCGTTCCATCCCGAGCCATTGGTGTAATATTTCGCGTTAAGCTGTTTTGCCGGCCCTGCTCCGGTCTGATAGGCTACATAAACCCGCTGGTTTAAGGAATCCCATTTTGAGTTCACAAAATACGCGTCTGTCACGGTCGAAGGCATGGGCACTTGTATCCAGGTGCCTACGGGCGCCGGAGTTACGGTCAGCGTAACCGTGGGCGTTATGGTGGATGTGACCGTTATGGTTGATGTTACCGTTATAGTGGATGTCGGGGTTATGGTTTTAGTCTCGGTATAAGTCGGGGTGATTGTGCACGTGACGCTCCGGGTCGGACTGTCGGTAAATGTCAGCGTCTGCGTCCTGGTCGGCGTTACGAAACGCGTATATGTCCTCGTATATGAAGCGAGCGCATTCACCGTCAATATGGCCTGCGCTGTCTGAACCTGCGCTATGGCTGTCTGTGTGACCTCTATAGTAAGCCTGACCGCGGTCAGGGCCGCCTGTATTGTCTGGGTTATGTTCGGAATGGCGGTCAAAGTGGGTGTTGGCGTAGCGGCAGCGCCGGGGCCGGTCACGCCCTGTTTTTTACAGCCCGCAAAAACACAGCAAATAATAATTGCCGCGCTGAATATCACTCTTGTTATTTTCATTTAACCCCCCCGCATCATTCAGCTGCCGTTTTTTGCATCTGAATATTTATTTTTCCAAAGTTCCGATATTATCCTTTAAAAAAAGTGTCAAATCTCAAAATGATACTTGAGAATATAACGACGGTTTATTGCCATGATATCATATGATCGTCATGTATAATTTCGAGGTCCGACCCGCTTTTCCCGTTATTTAAATGCCCTGGCTAAGACCGTAATTGAAAGTATTAAAAAAAAATTTAAAATTAAAACTAAAAAAAGCAAAATCACTGATTTTAAGACTATTTTAAATATTTTTTCAAAAGCATTGTACTTTTTATTGTCGTCGTTAAAGTAATCTCTATAAACTTTTAAACTGAACACCGGTTCTTTTATCATCCATTGAGAAAGTGAATTATAAATTTCTTTCCCTTCTTCCCAAAATGGGTATCGCATTATTATCACTCCAATAATAAATAATATAGCACAGGCACATTCTAAAACGAATAAAAATATTTCTACACCAACAGCGATTCCCAGTATAATCATCACCCTATATATCCAGTTTTTTCATGACAATTTTCCTGATTTTCTCAGCAAGTGCATAAACTTTTTTTGCCATAGATTCATACGCATCTCCGTTGGGATACCTTACCTCACTTTGGTGCGAGTGATAACAAATTACATTATAAGCGCCGGTGTTTGCCTTAAGTTCCCTGCCGGCAACACCAAAATCCTCTTCTGCTTTTTTTATCCATTCCCGTGTCATTTCTTTCACAGGCGAACCCCCTCAACCAGAATGTTTTTAATAAAATAATCATCCGGTCTTGCGGCAATTTGAGCGGGTGTCCTGACTATTATATCCATCGGAAATTTAATTCCGAATACGCCGTTAAGGCCCTTTTGTATAGCCGCCGCATGTTCATAAGATTTCTTTGCAGTTTCAGTAATTATGAAAAGGTCGATATCGCTGTCAGACCCGGGCGTGCCGTCAGCGTATGATCCAAAAAGTATGACGTCTTTGGCATTAAAATTAATTTTAATAAAAGACGCCATTTTTTTATTTCGGTGATTACTTTCTCCTTTTCAACAGCAGTCATCTGCCTCTCCCTTGTTATTACTTATTAATTTATACATGAATTATACCCCATACCGTTGTTTTTTCAACCACTTTTTGTTTTCCAAGTACACCCGGAAAAATGAGGCAAAAAACCTTTAAAAGTAATGAACTGCACATCGGCAAGCTGCGGGAAATCATGCCCGCAAATCACGCCTTACATACAAAAGCCGCAACCTTGACTTCGGCTGAACTCAGTCGAAGCCCAGATTGCGGCCTTTGTTCTAACGTAGCAGATTACGGGGAATTTAACCTGCGTGTTATTATAGCCTCTGATATTATAGACGAACGACGGGGTGTTTTATTGCATGAAAAATACATTTATTTGAACCGATCATTTATTGGATTTGCGGAAAGACTTTTTCAACCGTTGTTTTATTCTTTTGTGTCGTTCTTGAACTCTGATGTGAAATGGAACCCTATCTCGGGGTTCTGTTCTATATAGTGGTGCAGCATCCACTCTGATTCGGCGAAAAATACTATGTTGTCATCCTTGTCGCGGCCCACGCGGTCGGCTTTGAATTTGCAGAACTCATCCAGTTTTGCCTGGTTGGTCGTGGTGAGCCAGCAGGCCTTAAAAAAGTTAACGGGCTCAAAACGGCATTCTGCCCCGTACTCGTGCTGGAGCCGGTACAATATGACCTCAAACTGGAGCAGGCCGACCGTACCTACTACCTTGCGGTTGCCGTGGGACATTAAGAACAGCTGGGCCACGCCCTCGTCTGTCAGCTGTTTTATGCCTTTTTCAAGCTGTTTTGCCTTCATTGAAGTATGTATGAGTTCCTTGAAAACTTCGGGGGAAAAACTTGGTATTCCCTTAAACATGAGTTTTTCACCCTCTGTCAGCGTATCGCCTATCTTGAATATCTCACGGTCATATAAACCTATGACATCCCCGGGGAAAGCTTCATCAATCACTTCTTTTTTCTGTCCCATAAAAGAAGCCGGGTTTGGAAAACGCACTTCAGTTTCAAGCCGCACATGCTTATAAAATTTATTTCTTTCGAACCTGCCCGAGCACACCCTGAAAAACGCTATACGGTCACGGTGCCGCGGGTCCAGGTTGGCGTGGATCTTAAAAACAAAACCCGAAAATGCCTCTTCTTCGGGTTTTACAATACGCGCGTCCGCGGCCATGGGCCCCGGAGACGGCGCTATCTCCACGAAAGCGTCAAGCAGTTCTTTTACCCCGAAATTATTCACTGCGCTCCCGAAGAACACGGGCGCGACTTCACCTGATAAGTATCCCTGCTTTTCAAACGTACCGTATACGCCGTTCAGGAGATTTATGTCTTCCCTGAGTTGTAACGCGTTTTCAGCCCCTATATGTTCCTCAAGCAGGGAACTTTTCAGGTCGCTTATGGATACGGCTTCCATATCTGCGAGCTTCTGCTGGGTTTTGAATAAATGCAGGTTTTTATCGTACAGATTGTAGACGCCCTTAAAACTCGAGCCACGGCTGATGGGCCAGCTTAATGGCCTGACTTTGATGTCGAGCTTCTTTTCAAGCTCGTCCAAAAGGTCAAAAGGGCTGCCGCCCTCGCGGTCCATCTTATTTACAAATATGATAACTGGCGTTTTTCGCATCCTGCAGACATTCATGAGTTTTTCAGTCTGTTCCTCAACGCCCTTGACAGAGTCAACCACGAGTATCACGCTGTCAACCACGGTGAGCGTGCGGTAAGTGTCTTCCGCAAAATCCTTGTGGCCGGGCGTATCAAGCAGGTTTATTTTAAGATTGCGGTATTCAAAACTCATGACAGCCGAGGCGACCGATATACCTCGCTGGCGCTCTATTTCCATGAAGTCGGATATGGTGGTTTTTTTTATCTTGTTTGATTTTACGGCCCCGGCTATCTGTATGGCGCCCGCGAATAAAAGGAACTTTTCCGTCAGCGTTGTCTTGCCCGCGTCAGGATGGCTGATAATCGCGAATGTCCGTCTTTTTTTGATCTCGTCAGAATAATCCATGCAACCACCTTATAATATTTCCAGCTCGTCCTCGCCAATTGTCTTGCGCCGCTGAATAACACTGCAAAAACAAAGCAAACCGCCAGATTATATTATCCCGCTCGTCCTCGCCAGTAGGCGAGGACTTGACCGGGGATTGATGGCTGTAATTGTTTTTCGTCGCTGAAGCTCCTCAAAACAAACAGCCATCAATAAAAAATCACACGCAAGAAAAAACGTGTGTTGTAAACCCATGAAAACTATCGGGAATTCCCGCGGACAAACACCAGGGTCAGGACAGCTGATAATTATATTACCGTATAACCCGTCATGCGCTGTCCTCTTGGACCCTCTTGCCCGTAACAATTCCTACTTTTTATCAGCTGCCGTTATTTTTATTTCAAGTTCCTTTATTTTTTGTACTATTCCCAGGGCTTTTATATCTTCAGTCTTTTCCGTGCCGTTTTTGATCAACTCATACATGATCCCGCCGAGTTCGTAAAACTCGTTATGTACCTGTCTCTTTAAATCAAAAGACCCGTACAGTTTTTTGCCTTCTACCACAAGTTCCTCTGCTTTTTCCTTTGCTTTGCTTGCGCCTTCCTTTAAACCTTTTTGCACGTCGGACTTTACTTTTTCCCAAAAACTCATAGTACCCTCCTTGAATAAATTTTAAATACTCCGGGAATATATAGCAATAAATCCCTGTAAAACAGCATACATTTTAAAACGGAATTTGTCAAGGCAAACCGAAAATGCCGCTGTGTCATATGGGTAAAAACAAAAAACGAGATATTTAATCCGCTTAACAACAATTGCCCTTCCCGTTGTCATCACAGCACACGGCTTTTTTATTCCTGCCCCATGTTGATGCCAAAACCGCGGCTGCACAGCCCGGGCCCGCGTCCACACGTATGGCGTTAAACGCGCAGTTTTTCGCGCACGCGCCGCATTCTATGCATTTTACCTTTGAAACAGTGACAGCTTTTTTGCCATTCATCTGGAATATCCTGTGGGGGCAGACGATAACGCACATGCCGCAGCCTGTGCATTTTTTTGCGTCGTATTCCAGCGTATTTAAACCGAGATATTTTAATTCCATTTTATCGCCCCCTTATGCACGAAATCAATAATCTGCAATGTTATGCCTATTACCGCGGCCGCTATCATAACCGGCACCGATACGCTGATTTCCTTTCGCACGCCTGTAAGCGATGTAAAGGTGCTTGTCCCCGTGTAATTCATGAAAACAAAGGACGCAAGAGTTGAGGAAAGAAGGACTATTGAAGCCGCTGTCAGCGGGCTCAAATGCGCAAGCGCCACAAACGCACCCGATGTTACAAAACCGGCTATTGCGCCTTTAACCGAGAACATCCTTCCCGGTATTACAGGCAGCAATGCCGCGGGTATGACCGTGGCTGAGAGGGCGGCTATGAGCAGGGCCCAAATAAATATTGCCGCGTTGCCAAATCCGGCGGCGATGGAAAAGCCCGTTTTTGTGAAACTTGCGGCAACTACCGCGGCCAGAGAAACACCGAGCATTATCTGCATGGCAGTGACAAACTCAATCCCTGTCACTTCCAGCCTTTTAAACAAACCGAAAGTTACGATCCTTTGGGCTTCGGTAGCCTTCATGCCTGAATCCAGGAACGCCTTGATATCAGAAGCCTCCACCGGCCCGAAGATAACCTTAAACCCCGAACCTTTCCTGACAAGATGAGCCTCCACTCCGGGCGCTCCGAGCTGTGGGACAATAAGTTCGCGTTTTTCAACAAGTTTATCCAGCTTTACAGCCTTGATCCTCCTTACAAGTTCTTCAGTGCCAAACGTCCCCTTGCCTGCAGCGCACCAGACATTGACGCCTTTTGAATCAAGGACAAGTATCCAGGCGTTAATGCCGGATAATTCTTTCCGGAGCGCGTCAAAGGACATTTTATAATTGGCCGATACAAGGACAGGCGATCTTTTGTCAGGCGCGCCCACGGCATATAAACCCGGCTTTACCGCGTGGTTATTCCGGTTTATGCCGAACCGCGCCAGGAAATTCCCGAACAGGTCGGTAATGCAGAGTTTGGATGGCACAACATCGATTTGTCCAGCAGGCGTTTTTAAGGTACCGGCGGTACAAAATGTCCTGAATTCCGTTATTTCTTTTGATGGCCCTCCGCAGGAGCATTCGGCTTTTTCTTCCGCGGGTTTATCCGGGGAACATCCGCAGGAAGGCGCCGCTTCCTTTTTTTCCCCACAGCAGCAGGATTGTTTTTGTTTGGACATTGTTTTTCTCCTTTATTGGTTTTCAACGCATGCAAAACCGTTGCGTAGAGCGGCTGCTTGCTGCCGCTCACCTTGGCATTTAAAACGGATCCTTACGTTGTTTAAAGCCCGCGTCAGAGAGGCAGCAAGCAGCCTCTCTACAAAATTCAATTACCTGCGTTTCAATCACCCATGCGTGTACGCCCCACAATCCCCCCCCCCAAATACAGGTATTATTTAAAAGTCCCCTTCAGCTTAAACGCCGCGTTAACCAGCAGTATCATGACCGGCACTTCGACCAGCGGCCCTATAACCGTGGCAAATGCCTGGCCTGAACTTATGCCGAATATGGCTATGGCTACGGCAATAGCGAGTTCAAAATCATTACTCGCCGCAGTAAAAGAAACAGCCACGCTTTGTTTGTAGTTAGCGCCGAGTTTTTTGGCAATAAGAAAAGTCCCGAACCACATAAGCAAAAAGTAAACCGTAAGTGGTATGCCTACCAGCACCACGTCAAGAGGATACTTCACTATATATGCGCCTTTCAGCGTAAACATTACAATTATTGTAAACAAAAGAGCCGTCAGTGTTATCGGACTAATGGCGGGAATAAACTTTTCGTCATACCACTGCTGTCCTTTAAGTTTGGTCAATATCTTCCGCGACAGCATACCCGCAAAAAACGGTATGCCAAGATAGATGAATACCGTTTTTGCGGCTTCCAGTATGGATATGGATACATTGATACCCTTAACCAGGCCAAAGGCATTCAAAAGAAAAGTTATAAAGAACCAGATATAAACCGCGTAAAACAGCATCTGTGTGACAGCGTTAAAAGACACAAGCCCCACACCCAGCTCGCGGTCGCCTTCCGCAAGGTCGTTCCATACAACTACCATGGCGATGCAACGCGCAAGCCCTACCAAGATCACGCCGACCATGTACTCAGGCCTATGCCTTAAAAATACTACCGCAAGTACGAACATCACCACCGGCCCTACAACCCAGTTTTGAATAAGCGAAAAAGTAAGGAGTTTTTTATTATGAAAAACCTCCCCCATCTTCTCATACTTAACCTTGGCCAAAGGCGGGTACATCATGAGTATAAGGCCGATGGCAATCGGCACTGATGTAGTGCCTATGTTAAATTTTCCGATAAAATCCGAGGCTGAAGGCCAGAAATTACCTATAGCCACGCCCGCGCCAATCGCCAGAAATATCCACATAGTTAAAAACCTGTCAACAAAAGACAATTTCTTTACTTGTTCCATATTCTTCCTCCTGCGCAATATATATTTTTGGGGGCATGTTTTCCCGGCCGGTTTAATTTTTTACAATTCAAACCACGTCTGCATACGCTTTGCTACTTTAAAAGAATCCCCGAAACCATATAAATAGCGGCAATAATCACAAGTACGCCGCATATCTTTTTGAGTATAATAACAGCTTTTGATTTGTCGCTCCAATGCAGGTATTTCTCGACAGCTTCCGTAAAGGTTCCGGCCAGGACTATCACGCTGCAATGGCCCGCCGCATAGGCGCTTACAAGGATTACGGAGTATAACATATTGGTTGAAGCCGAGTTAAAGGCAACTGCAAGCATAGGGGCCATGTAGGCAAATGTACAGGGGCCGAGAGCCACGCCAAATACCAGGCCCAGTATGAAAGCCGCTGCATAGCCTCTTTTTTCAAATTTGGGCTGGCTTATATTGTTTAAAAAATCCAGTTTTATTATGTCCAGAAGATATAACCCTGCGATCAAAAACACCGCGGCTACAAACACATTGCCCCACGGCCCCGTATTGCCGAGCATTTTGCCTGCAAGCCCTGTTATGACCCCGATAACCGCGATAGTAATCATGATTCCCATGGAAAAAAGCAATGATATCAAAAATGCTTTTTTAACCGTTATTTTATCTCCCTGCGTCCCCACAAAACCGATTATGAGCGGTATACCCGCAAGGTGGCAGGGGCTGAGTATGATACTTAATATCCCCCATATAAAGGAAGCTGATACGGCTATAGCCGGGGTTTTTTCAAGCGCAAGCGTTAAGGCTGTAAAAACATGTTCTATCATCATACCGGTTCCTTATTCAACTTTTACTCCCTGTTTTTTAAGGATGGGAATTATTTGTTCCATCGGATAATAACCCATATGCCTGTAAAATTCTTTACCGTTCTCATCAAGAAAAACCTGTGTGGGTATGCCGCGGATGCCGAGTTTCTCGGCATATGGCCGGCCTTCCTCGGTCCAGACATCATGAAAAATAACCTGTACTTCAGCGCCGTACTTTTCTTCGATTTCTTTCATTATTGGAACCATCATTTTGCATGGCACGCATTTGACCGAACCCAGCTCAACAAATGTCACCTTATATTTCTTAACGACTTTTATTGCGGTTTGCGCTCCTATAGTGACAGGCGCCGGCGCGTTTATAGCGGTGCTTGTTTCAACCTGCTTAGGCCTGCTTCCGGCATATATCATGACAGCAAACAAAAGACACAATACCGCAAAAGATATTTTCTTCATATACATCTCCTTTTTTTAGATGATACCCAGCATTTTTTTGACTTCTGATTCTGAAGGAATTTTCCCGGCAATCACGACTTTGCCGTCTATGGCCACGGCCGGCGTCATCATTATGTGGTATTTCATTATCTCGCTTATTTCCTCAACCTTTTCTATCTGCGCCTGTACATTATTTGCGACAACCACTTTTCTTACTATTTCCTCCGTTTTCCTGCATTTCAGACATCCTGTTCCAAGTATTGTTATTTTCATTTTTTACCTCCATTATTTTATAATAATGTTAAACATATAGCCTGTCAAAATAATCCCCGCGGCGACTACACCGGCGAAGATGGCTATCAATTTTATTTTCATGACCTTTTTAAGTATCATAAACTCCGGCAGGGACAGCGCAGTAACGGCCATCATAAAAGCCAGGGAAGTTCCTATGGCGACGCCCTTTTCTGTCAAAGCGCTCACCAGCGGGATGACCCCCGCCGCATTTGAATAAAGCGGGATTCCGAGCAGCACTGCAAGAGGCACGGCATACCATTTGTCGCGGCCCGCATACCTGGCAAGAAAATCCTGCGGTACATATCCGTGTATCCACGCGCCGAGGCCTATGCCTATAAGCACATACGGCCAGATGCCTTTTAGAATATCCAGCGTATAATCCCGTGCATAGGACAATCTGTCTTTAAAGGACATCCCGGGAATAATGTCCACACCTGCTGCTTTTGTCTTAAAAACAAACTCTTCAATTAAGTTTTCAACTTTTAACCGCCCTATTACAATACCCGATATTATGGCTATGACAAGCCCGCTTCCTATGTACAGCAGGGCTATCTTCCAGCCGAACATACCCCACAACATTATGAGAGCCACTTCATTTATCATTGGCGACGCTACAAGAAACGAAAATGTTACGCCAAGCGGCACACCCGCCTCCACAAAACCGATAAACAGGGGTACCGCACTGCAGGAACAAAAAGGCGTCACTATACCCAGCAAAGACGCCAGCACATTCCCGGTGTATCTGCCTTTACCCGCGAGTATGGCCCTGGTGCGCTCGGGCGGAAAAAAACTGCGTATTAAAGAAACCACAAATATGATAACCACAAGAAGCAGGAATATCTTTATGGTGTCGTATATGAAAAAGTTTACAGCCCCTGCAAGTATTGTTTCCCTGCCGAGTTTAAACACTTCATAGGTCATCCAGTCAGCAAAAAATTTTATCATACGTTTCTCCGCCTATTTTACTGCCGTAATATCCTGTAATTGCGATGAAGTAATTTGTATCTTCCGGCAGTATTATAATAATCTCACATACTTATTTACCGCAGCTTTTATATCCGCGGCCGGCGCATTATCTTTAGAGGCGGTATAATGCATCCATATGCCTTCCCTGCGCGCCTCAACCAGCCCCGCGTTTTTAAGTGTTGCAAGGTTCCTTGATATCCTTGTCTGCGTCATTTTAAAGGTCTTTATTATCTCGCACACGCATATATCAGGTTTATCAAGTATGAGCTTATAAATTTTCAACCTTGTTTCATCGGACAGAGCCTTAAAAGCTTTTACCAGCTGTTTCATAGATTTCTCCTTATGCATCACATATTCGCATATTCAAATATATACTATATAGTCAAGAAAGTCAAATATTATATTGCTTCTTACAGGCAGAAAAAAAACGGGGTAAAGCCCGGTTCACCTGTTTTAAGATTTACGTTCTATATTGTCAGTATTGGCCCGTTGAGAGCATTACTAGCGTGCACGCTTCCATGTATTCGATCTTTGCCTTATTACAGGCTGCCCTCATTTCTTCGCACTCTGTCCCGGGGTTGGCAATAATGCGTTTCGGCTTCAGCCCTATAATTGCTCCGATCATTGGCACAAGCCTGGCCGGCCCGACATAGAGCGTCACAGTATCTATTTTTTCGTTTATATCATTCATATTATTAAACACTTTTATCCCGTCAATTTCCTTTAAAGCCGGATTAAACAGGATGACAGTATGCCCATTGGCAATAAGGGCTTTTTGCGCCTTATTCGAATACCGCTCGATTTTATTACTGGCTCCAATTATGACCACTGTTTCCTTTGATTTCATTCTGATTCTCCAGTCAGACATTAAAGTACAGGTTTGTTTTGTCCTTCTACTCTCTACTTTCTACTCTCTCGAGACTTTGACGTACTAAAAAAAAGATCCCCGCGAGTCTCCCCGCGGGGATCTTATGCCACGCTATGTTATGCTTTTACCGGTTAAAGTTAAAGCTTAATACCTGTTTCCGCCGCCGAAGCCGCCTCTTGATTTACCGGCACCGCCTCCGCCGCCCCATGAATTGTTGTCCCTTCCGCCGCCCGAGCTTGAGCCTCTTTCTTTCGGCGGTCTTGCTTCGTCCACTTTCATGTTCCTGCCCTGGTAGTCTTTTCCGTCAAGTGCGGTTTTGGCCTTTTCAGCTTCTTCCGGTGTTGACATTTCGACGAATCCAAAGCCTTTTCTTTCTATTACTGTCGCTTCTTTTACTGTTCCGTACGCTGAAAAAAGCTCTTTGAGCTCGTCTGAAGTTACTGCATAAGTCAGATTACCTACGTACATCTTGCTTCCTGTCATTTCAATTCCTCCTTGGAATTTTGCCTTGTGATTTAATAATGTTCCTTTTGGTCGGAGGAATTAGCAAAGTGTTCTATAATGGCTCCGTGGCCTTTTGGCATTATCAAACGCGCAAGAGATTTTAGGCTCTTCCTTGCGAGTCAAGCCCTTTACCGTGGCATTTAACCGGTAGCGATATTATACAATAAACAGCCTTTAAAATCCATATAATTCAACACAAGATATATAAGATATGCGCGTTTGCTTTTACATGGTCCCTGTGCTATACTTTTACCTGCCGAAATAAAACTGCATCCTAATCTGATCTTAAAACAGCAAAAAGAATGAAAGACCCGTGTTTTTATATTTTATGGCCAAAAAAAATCAAGGAGACAAAAGAATGCAGAAAACAAACGGAAAAGTACTAATCGTGGACGACGACCCCTCTGTCCTGGGGGCTATCAAGGAAACTGTAGCGGAGGACTATGAGGTTGTAACCGCCACAAACGGCAAAGAAGCGCTGGAAGTATTGAATACATTCATGCCCGATGTTATCCTCCTTGATGTTGCCATGCCTGAAATGGACGGTTTTGAGACTTTTGACAGGATCAAAAAAATGGGCCTGGGAGTCAAAATCCCTGTTATGTTCTTAACTGCGAGAGCCCAGATTATGGATATAGAAAAGGGCCTTGGAAAAGGCGCGTACGATTATATGGTAAAACCGTTCCTGCCCTCCCGCCTCCTGGATAAATTGCATGAGATTTTTCACAGGCTAAAAACAAGGGAAGAAGAAAAAAAGGACAAAAAGAAATAACACAAAATCCCTGCGGTTCTGTTTTAAAAACCCGCATTGCGGGGGGCCATACGAAGCAGGACTTTTGTTTGTTTTAGTCAACTGCTCAACTGTTCTCCTGCTCAACTGATCACAAAATAAAAAAGTCAATCCATGCAGGATTGACTTTTTTATTTTTTTGGAGCTGGCTAGAGGACTCGAACCTCCGACCATTTGATTACAAATCAAATGCTCTGAGATGCCATTGCGAGCTTTAGCGAGCAAATCTATAATCAGGATCCACCTTCCTCTCATCTTGTCGCGATGGGCGACACCAACTGAGCTAAGCCAGCACCATATTTTACTGTTATTTTTTTGGAGCGGGAGACCGGGTTCGAACCGGCGACATCCAGCTTGGAAGGCTAGCGCTCTGAGATGCCATTGCGAGCTTTAGCGAGCAAATCTATAATCAGGATCCACCATCCTCTCATCTTGTCGCGATGGGCGACACCAACTGAGCTACTCTGACGCACTGCCCTATAAATGAAAAAAGCAGGCCTTATGCCTGCTGTTATTTTTTTTGGAGCTGGCTAGAGGACTCGAACCTCCGACCATTTGATTACAAATCAAATGCTCTACCAACTGAGCTAAGCCAGCACCATATTTTACTGTTATTTTTTTGGAGCGGGAGACCGGGTTCGAACCGGCGACATCCAGCTTGGAAGGCTAGCGCTCTACCAACTGAGCTACTCCCGCTCAAATCGCTGTGTAAATTTAAAACAACTTCTAAATCCCGCATCCGAAAATTGAGAATCGAAAATTGACCGCCGCCACTCGCATGCCGGCGTATTTCTTGCTTACATACTTTATTTGTCTATTACCGGTTGCTCGTTACTCGACCATTTTTCCGCTTCAGTAGAAAAATGGTGGGGAGGGATGGATTCGAACCATCGAAGGCATAAGCCAACAGATTTACAGTCTGCCCCATTTGGCCGCTCTGGAATCTCCCCACGTTTTAAACCGTATTCCGCTGTAATCACTCAAAAAAAAGAACAACAAACAATATGATCCGTAAAATTCTTAACGGAGTAATAATTTACAACATGCGGGGTTATTTGTCAATCACATATACAAAGCCCGAAAAACGCGATGGACCTGATACAAAACCACTATAGACCCGCGAAATGCGCTATTTATGATTCTCCACGCGCCTCCCAACGGATGAGTCCTGCAAAACCGTGTGATACACGAACAAAATAACGTATTTTGTCTGGAAATCCTCTGCTGCCACATCATATAAACCTATCATATGCAGCGTCCATCAAAGCTTAAGTTTGCGAAGATGGATAATGCGCGCATAAGGTACACGCCTTTGTTATTCGTGTAACTTATGCAAACCATACTCCAACGCGATTTCCAGGCAAAGACAATATCTCAATCACAGGTGATATATTTTACGCCGTTCTTTCCATGTTTTTTTATCTCATACATCGCGTCATCGGCGATTTTTATCATCGCCCTAACGCTTTCCGGCATCTTTGTGCACGTAAGGACACCGACGCTGTAAGTTATCGCTTTAAAACCTTTGCCGCTCATTTCGATTTCTACAACCTTACGCAGATGTTCAATAAATACCGGGGCTTCGGATGCATCCATTTCAGGCAGCAGTATGACAAACTCGTCACCGCCAATCCTGCCCACGGCGTCAGTTGCCCTGATATTCCTGTGCACCGCGTTTACAAACGCGACCAGTAATTCGTCCCCTACCGCATGTCCATAGGTGTCGTTTACCTGCTTGAAATTATCGACGTCCAGATACACTATTGTCAGCGGTTTTTTATACCTTTGTATCCTGGCTATCTCTATCTTTGCGTAATTGTAAAACGCCCTTGAATTTGATGCCTTTGTAAGAAAGTCCTCCATGGAGAGTTGTTTATGCATTTTAAGCTCCCTGCGGACGGCATAAAGGAGGTAAGCCAAACAAATAAAAAATACAAATCCTGTTGCGCTGTTCCAAATAGGAGGCAAATAATTCACGGTTTTAAACTTGTCAAAAATGATATCAGCCATGAAACATGCCGCGACGGAAAACGCGGAAACCAGGATCCCGGACTTGATTCCGATGAACCATACCGCTATTCCCACGGGAATCAGGAAAAACAGGTTAAATGAAATATCCACTTGTAAAACCTTGTCAATGGTAAAATCTATATAACCGCCCACAGCCGCTAAAAGCAGCACCGCGGCCAGGATCAAGCCTTTTCTTAATCCGAATTTTGAATCCGCATCAATCAGTTCCATATCATCTCCAGCGTTCATTTAAATCCATATGATTATAACACAACTTTCAGGATTTATACATAACGGAACACGGTAACGACCGGCTTTACAGCCTGTGCCGGATACGACCTATCATAAGGCCATGTACCATTCGCAGTAGCTCAGGTACATGGCATGCCCATGTACCATCATGTACCATTCGCAGTAGCTCAGGTACATGACACGGTTCGCTGTAGCTTAAGGTACATGGCATACTTTTTCGCCACCATCAACATAAAAAAAACCCGGCATTAAGACATGTGCCGGGTTTTTTTATGTTTATCTATTGCCTTCTATTATTTGTCCTTGGCGTCTTTCATCTTATCCATGCTCTTTTTCATATTCTCTTTCTTTTCTTCCATTTTTTTCTTCAATATCTCCCTCTGTTCCTTCGTCAGTATCGCGTGTACGGCCAGCATGGTCTGCATCCTCTTCTTCATAGCAGCCTTGTGGTTATCCGCCTGCTTGTCTATCATCGCGTTTATCTTTGTTTCATCCGGGGTGTCCTTTTGCATCTCAGCTTTACATGCTTCCATATCGTTTTTCGCATCATCTTTAACTTCGCCTTTCGCCGGCATTTCGTCCGTTATTTTCTTCAGTTTGTCCATCTGTTCCGTGGTCAGGTTAAGCTCTGAAGCCATAGCAAGCACCATTTTCGGTCCCATCATGCATTTCCCGTCCATGCCGCCGCCCTTCATGCCGCATGAACCTTTTTCCTGTGCGAACAACACTGCTGAAAAAACAAACAACACTACCGCTGAAAGAACAACTGCTCCGAACTTTTTCATCATTTCCTCCTTTTAATTGCGGTTTAAAGCGCCTGATTCTTAAACGGACGCCGCTCCGCCTGATTTTCTATTTGCTTAGGATTAGACGTGCACAGGTTTGAATATGTTCCATAATAATCGGTTGTTTTGGTTTTATATGGCAAATTTTATTTTATTGATACCCGTATAAAGTATAATCAACACCGGCAGAGTCGGTCTGTGAGTTGTTTATCCATACCCCGCCGCCGCCCGGATCATAACGCCATCCGTCGGTATTTGCTTTAAACTTATACTTCCCGTACGCGTTCCCGTTCCCGTTGTTTCCACTGTTGGGCATGTCTACGGTATTAGAGTTGCCGCTTAATTGGGTGCCTCCGTCCGGGTGTGTCACCTTCACGGCCGGTATCCTATCGAGGTATTTTGCATATGTATTAGCCGAAATATCATCGGGCCAAGCACCCTTGTTATCGGAATAATAGATAGCTATGGAAGAAATTATCGCGCCTATATTGCCTTTCGTAGCCCCCTCCTTGGATTTTTCGATCATATCCCGGTACTTCGGGATAGCGAGAGCGGCAAGTACGCCGATGATAGCTACGACTATCATAAGTTCCAACAAAGTAAACCCGTCCGTTTTCTCTTTAATCAAATTACGCCTCCTGCTTATATGGACAATACAGCATTATTCCTGTTTTCCCGGATTTTCCTGATCAGGATTGACTGTACCCGGGCCATACGGGTTTCCCTGGCCGTCAAAAACATCAAAGGAATTGTCATTGAGCTTTAAAACTATTTGAAGCGGCCTGCCGTTGGTTGTATCGGAAAACTGGACGTCTTTCACTCCTGACGCAAGGTATACCGGGTTAAATGCAGGCGGATTCGCCGTGTCATAAAGATAAGCGTCCTGGGTTTCAGTCACCACCTTAACCGTCCTTGTCCCGTCGGTGCTGGTATAAGCCTGCTGGCTGACATCAGCCGGTATGCTGACGCCGACCTGGTCCTCCGCGGAATTAGCCGGGATATAAGTCGAGTTGTTGTAAAAGTAAATATCGCCCATATGATAGGGATCCTGCCACCACCAGAACCCGTCGTTCCAGAAACACCAGCGGTCAAAATCCGTGTCATACCACCACCAGCGGCCGCTGAAATTACGCGTCCAAAAGAAGCTGCTGCCGCCGTACCACCCGTACCACTGATAGCCCAAGTCGTCTATAAAGTGACAAAAATCAAAATCCTTCTCATGATGCCAGTAATAATGTTTTGCCCTGTTTTCGCTGCGGTTGAAACCCTGTATCCTGCCCTGCCAATCCATGCTGTTCACCATTCCCATACGCGAACTTACAAACTTATCATTGAAATGCCGGGATGAAAACGGTTTGGATGACATAGCCTGCATATTAAAACCTGTCTTGGGATAATCAATCACTGAATGGCCGCGGTCGGTATTGATAACATCGGCCCTGTCCAGTATATAGCCGGGCGCCGACTTTACCCCCAGCTTCTGCAATTTTTTCCGCACATAATTTTGTTCATACGGGTGGTGGTGCACCGCATGCGTCGTATTTACACCGGAGCTATGCTGATTGTTCACGCCAAACGACTGCATTCCTTTCCCGGCGCTGCCCGGGAGAACAGCTGCTTTATTAGGCTGCTTCTGCGGCTGATAATTAGGCTTGTATACCTGCTTGTTATTCTGCTGCCAATTAAGTTTGCCGTAAGACGGCTTCTGAAATACCTGCTGTTGTGCCTGATGCTGCACAGGCTGTTGAAGATGCTGTTGTGCAGGCTGTTTCACAGGCTGTTGTACCGGCTTCTGCGCGGGCTGTTGTGCCGGAAAATTCCGGTTATGCCAGCCGCTTGTAGGATGATTCATATTAATGACCACCGGCTTATATGCCTGGCTTTGTTTGTTCGCTTGGTTCTGCTGGTTCTGCTTGTTTGCCTGGTCCTGCTTGTTTGTCTGATCCTGCTGGTTTGACTGCCCCGCAGCCTGGTTCTGATTTCCATTATTATTGCCTGCGTCCCCGGTATTCCCGCGATGATCCCGTGCATTGGCTGATATAACAATGATAAAAACAAATACAAAACTCAGTGCAATAAATCGTTTCATAAAGCACCTCTTTTAAGGATTTTTTAATATTAAAAAAATATTGCCGGTCCTATAATCATTTACTGCGATCCATCCGGATTTCCGGTGAAATAATTTGGCAGACAAAGTTTGATTTATATTTCCGGTATTTTCTGCATTATAAGTTATAAAACGCTTAATGTCAAGAAAAGAGGCGATTAGCCCGATACGCAGCCCCGGCTTCCTGCAGTTTACCTGCTGTATCCAAGCGCTTTGCGTATTTCCGTTTTTGATCTCTCAAAGTCCGTTTTAAACCCGCTGTTATTGAACATGTATGCCGCCATTATTGTTGCCGCTATCCTTCCGGCTTCACAATCGCTGCGGTAATGAACGCCCCCAATGATCCTGTTCAGCGCAAATTCCCAGCCGCGGCTGAAAATATCCGCGCTTTTTTCCGGCAGCATATTTGCCAGGATAATAGCCATCAGGTTTCCCGCAGCCGAATGGCCGCTCGGGTAGGATGCGTTTCGAGGGACCTTCAGGCACGGTTTAATCCTGCCGTCATACACGCTTGGCCTGGGCCTTTTCCAGAAATCTTTAGCCGGACCCACAATCTCAACCTCATTGCCTATTACATTCGCAAAAAAACGCGCTGTAAACGGCAGTTTTTCCTTTGTGAAGTTTGCCCCCAACAGGCCGGCAAACCTGAAAACATTTATATCCTGGTCCGCAGCAGCGTAATCAGACATTTTGGCCGTCCTGTTTTCCTGAAAATCCAGTATTTCCCCGATTTCCTTTTTTGTCTGCTCCGAATCCTGCGCGGGCGGCGGGGGCAGGAGCTTTGTCAGGTCAATTTGAGCGGGCGTTACATATATTTTTCCTTTTGCGTACAGTGAGCAGGCTGTCAGTGACAAAATAACTGATAAAACCAGGGCTGTTTTTAAGAATCGTTTCATTTCCGTTCCTCCTAATAATATGATGCTTCCGTAAAAGCCTGCCAACGGGCAGTTCGGTTAGCGCCTTGACTCAGTTGCCAACGCAGGCACAGGAATGGTATTCTTCAAGATCCATGCTTGTCAGCGCGCATCCATATATACGGCCATGCTGTTTAAGCAGCAAAGACAACAGTGGGTTGCCTGCCGTGTAAAAGGACAGGTACTTATCCATCGCGTCCGGCCCGGCGTTCATGGATATGGCGAGCCGGTAAAGGCTCACGGGGTCATAGCCGGCACAGCCGTATGATGCGCAAAATGTATATTCCCGTTCCCATTTTGCCGGGGTGCCGGAGTCTTTACCCCCGTACCCCGAGAAAAAATACACAGCCTTGTCCTTTATTTCCCCGCTGCTTTTCAAAAACGCCAGTTCAAATGCCGGGTTGTTGCCGTGCCCCGGGCTTATTGACGGAATAATACTGACCAGCATAAAAGGCCTGCCTGCCTCTGAAAACACGCGGAAGTCGTCGAAATGGGTATGCCCGGCGAATACATTCCGGACAACCGCTTTATGTGACTTCATTATCTCAAAGAACTCCTTATTATATCCGGGCGCCAGAAACCCGTCGTCGCCTTTACAATTTTTGTCTTTTGACGCAAGGTATGCGTCTATGCCGGGCGGCACGTGCATTGCAATAAAGGCTTTTTTTCCGTTCAAAGCCGCAGCGTCAAGCTGATTCTTAAGCCACTGCATCTCGGCCCTGCCGGGGTTTTGCCGGGCAACTCCTGTTTGTTTGTATCTTTTAAGCCAAAAGATATCATTTAAAACAATAAGCTCGTTATTTTCCAGCCCCGGGAAGGGCAGCTTATAATAACCGCCTTTTTGGAAATCCGCCTTTGCCCGCGCATCAGCTTTCACAGTATCAAAATAGCCGGCCAGGCTGCCAAGCATTACACCGCCGGGGATTATATTATAATCGCCGTTGTCCGAGTCGTTATTTCCCATTACAAAGCAGACGGGCTTGCCGGGCAGGGCCGACTTTATCATCAATGATACGAATTCCATGGTTTTGACGGCAAAAGAAGTGCATGAACCCCGCTTCCCGCGGGAAAGCCTGTATTTGGCTTCAAAATTGTGGCAGATAAGATCGCCGCATATTATGGCGCAGCCGGCTTCCGCGGATATTCCGCTTATCTCATTGATCGCGGACAGAAAAAGCCGGTAATTTGTATCCTCCCTGTAACCCGGAAATTCTCCGGGCTTTTTATCTTCAAGCACGGCGCGCCACCCGCTTATATCCGTCTTTTCCAGTTCTTCAGCCGCACCGTCCGCAAACGGGTCAAAATGGATATCTGACAAAAGCAGCACGGCAGTTTCCTTTCCCGGGCCGCCTGAGAGCGTCCATGGAAGCGTTTCGCCGGAAATTGTAAAACATCCAGCCGCAAGGAACACCAATCCCAGCATAAAAATTTTTGCTTTGTTCATTTTCATTTTTCAGGACTTTTTTTTATAAAGGCCGGACAGGCCGGAGTATGGGTTAAGCCCGCGCATCTTGGCATATTTTTCCTTCAGTAATACCGCGCCTCCGTTTGTTTCCCAATCTACGGGAGCCTCATGCAAATGTTCGGGATGCCCGCCCCATGGGGCGTCAATTATCAGCCATCCGCCGGTTTTTAACCTGGATTCTATGGATGCGAATACCTCGGAAGGATTTTTAAGGTGTTCCAGAACATGCGCACAGACCAGCACATCTACGGATGAACCGGCAAGCTTTGAAAGGCATATATCAAGCTGCGCGGTATTGTAATCCGCGTGCTTTTGTATCTGATCCCGGACAAATTCAGCGGCCAGGTTGTCAACATCCGCAAGAAGCAATTTTGCCCGCCCGCAGTACTTTCTCTGCCATGCCATTGAAAGCGCCCCGGTGCCGCATCCGAAATCAAGCACTGTCCCGCTGAAGCCATTATCCGTGCCGAGCGAAGCCGCCATCGCATCATGCATGTAATATCTTCCAAACTGGTCGTTAATGTTCGCGATAATATTTGAGGCGCCTGTTTGCCCGGTCCATTTTGAATAGAAATCATCCGGGTCCGACGGATCAAACGATGCCTTCACAAGTTCGGGCCATTTACTTCCGAGCGCCGCGATATCCGTGTCGGTTTCTATAAGTTTTTTTTTCAGTAGAAATCGCACGGCTTCAGCCGTCATTTCACCACGCATGGGCAGAAAAACTTTTTTTACATAAAGACTCCTGATGTTATATTGCCAGATTTTCAGCCTTCGCAGTATTTTACCTGTTAATTTTTCCATTGGCATCCTTTCTTATGGGCGGGTTTATCAATGAAACCGGCATTTTTCCGGCAGTATCTCATTATGTTGATAAGGCCCTGATAAATATTAACCCGGCTATTTTACGCTGATTTTTTATAAAAACAAGGCATTTTCATATTTTTTTAAAACCTGATATATAACCATTGCCTCATGTTTTTAAAAATAGTATAATCTTTGGAAACAACTAAGGAGACCGCTTGAAAATACTTTATTTGAACCACAATATATCCGGAGAGGGCACTTATTTCCGCGCCTTTAACTTTGCCAAACATCTGGCCGCAGCCGGGCATGATATGACTTTGATCACCGTGTCGCCTGATTCCAATTTCAAGGCCCGCGAAAAAACGTTAAACAACGTCCGCGTTATTGAAGCGCCGCGTTTTCTTGACCAGCATAGGGGCGGGTGGGCTCCGCTTGATATACTGTTCAGGATAAAGCATGTCCTTACCAATAACTATGACATAATCCACGGGTTTGACCATAAGCCGAACGTATCATTCCCCATGTACGCGTCAAAATTTGCCGGGAAAAAGGCAGTCCTTGTTTCTGACTGGGCGGACTGGTGGACAAAGGGTGGCATTTCAGCGGCTTCCCGGCTGACACCGGAAATTTTGATCGAAACCGCGCTTGAGGAATCCGTTCGCAGGCTTGCCGGGTATAACACCGTGACTTCCCGCGTGCTTTATGAGCGCGCGCGGAAACTGGGCATCAGGAAAAAGGATATATTCTATATACCTTCCGGATGCGATACGGATAATATCAAGCCGCTTTCAAAACAGGCTGCCTTGTCCGCAAAAAGGAAACTTAAGATCGGCCCCGCAAAAAAAATATTTGAATTTATCGGGTTCGGCACGGGCGACGTGGATATCCTTATTGACGCTTTCAATATATTGCGCGGCCGCCGGAAAGACTGCTTGTTTTTGATCGTCGGGCCCCTGGACGCGAAACTAAGCGGGAAAATAGCCTCTTCGCCATATGCCGGAGACATAATTTCCACCGGACGCGTGCCTTATCGGGAAATACCGATGTATGCGGGAATAGCCGATGTATGCCTCCTTCCGCTCCGCGATAATCCCGCCAACCGCGGGCGCGGTCCCATCAAGGCCGGGGACTACATGGCTGCGGGGAAACCTATAATCGCAAATCCCGTGGGAGATATAAGCTATTTTATAAAAAAATACGGAGTTGGCATAACCGCGGGTTTTGAACCGGATGATATGGCGGACAAGATGCAGGAAATGATCAATAACCCCGGGCTCATGAAAAAATGCGCCGCAAACTCCATAAAAACCGCGAGAAATGTTTTAAGCTGGGATACGGTGTCCGGTCAAATGGAAAAGGTTTATACAGGGATATTAAAATCACGTTAATGCTACTTTCCCAGTATGCCCTTTAAAAGGTTTTTTATAAACACCAGGGTATAACCGGGTTTTCTCAGGCCGTTTATGAACGATCTTAAAGGGTTTTTCATCAGGCGCGTTGTGAGCATATGCAGGTTCCACTCCCTGATCGCCCTGTTGTGCCAGCGTTCCAGGTCCTTTTCAGACAGAGCTTCCGTGCGTATGACCGCATTGTTCGCCCCGTCATATTTATCCCAGTCATAGGTTGTTATCATGTTCTTTGCCTTCAGCTGTTCGAAATATTCAGTGCCGGGGAAAGGGGTCACAATGGAGAACTGCACGGAATCGGGGTTCACCTTTTTAACAAAGGCAATTGTGTTCTCAATACTTTCCTTTGTCTCGCCGGGCAGTCCGAAAGTAAATGTCAGGTGTACCTTTATGCCGAGCTGTTTTGCCTGTGCCGTGCTTTCAACAACCCTGTCCAGGTCAAGTTTCTTGCCTGAATTTTCCAGTATCTTACGGTCGCCTGATTCAACGCCGAATTTTATCGCATACAGGCCGGATTCTCTCATGGCCGATAGCACTTCAAGATCGGTTGTATCGGCGCGCGCCATTACAGCCCACGGGATGTTTATGCCGCGTCTTTTTATTTCCCTGCTCAGGTTTATTATGCGCTCCTTGCCTATGTTAAAAGTATCGTCGTCAAAATAAAAAGCCTTAAAGCCGTATTCCCTTATGAGCCATTCAATTTCCGAGATTACGTCATTGTAATCCCTGACCCTGTATGAATGGCCGCCGTACATGGATATGGGCCAGTTGCAGAAAATGCACCCGAAAGGGCAGCCGCGCGAGGCCCAGACCTGCACATTGGGCGAAGGCAGCCCGGCAAATGTGTCGTTGTAATTTTTCATGGGCAAGAAATGCCTTGCCGGCCAGGGCATTTCATCCAGGTCCATATGAAGCGGCATGGGCGGATTTTTCACCGCCTTTCCGTTCTCCCTGCGGGATATCCCTTTTACCGCCAAAAGCGGGCCGTCCGACTGCAGCGCGCGCGCCAGCCCGAGGGTTATGTATTCATATTCGCCGTGCAGCACAAAATCAAGCGCCTGGTTTTTTTCCATCAGTTCAGCCGCAAACACCCCGGCATGAGGGCCGGTAAAAGCATAAAGGGAGCCCGGTATGTTCTTTTTAAGCCTGTTGAGCCAGGCAATATCGGTGTTAATTGACGGGGTTGAGGTTTCAAGGACGGTTAGGTCCGCGGAAAATGCGGCCGCTTTTTTCAGGAATTCCCCGTCGTTCATGCCTTCGCCAAGCGCGTCTATCAGCATTACTTCCATGCCGTTCTTTTCAAGCAGGGCCGCAGTATAGGCAAGAAAGAACGGGAACGGAAGGTATCCGGGTATTTTTTGCCCCGGTTCCAGGCCCGTCATGAACGGCCATCTTGAACCGGCCCTGATGCCGTAAAGGTTCCCTTTTCTCCAGGGAGTGTTTGCTAAAAGTATTTTTATCGATTTCACGCATGTATCTCCGGTGTTTTGATGTAAAGCAAATTTAACGACAAATTGGAATATTTTATGGTACTATCTTCGCGTCCGGGGACGCATACATGAAAAAAGCCTGCTTGCGCGGGCCTTTTATATATACAGGGCCTAGAACACTTTTCTCCTGATCCTGTAATCCACGATACTCGTTATCCATTTCCATAATTCCGCCTGGTCTTCCGCCGGAACGCCGAGTTTTACTTTTTCTTTCCATCCGTTCATTACTTCATTGTCAACCGGCAATATCCTCAGCCTTTTGCTTTTTGTTTCTTTTTCCCATCTGCCCGCCATGACAGGCGTGGGATACAACAGGCGAAGCGTTATATTGCGCGAAAGGTATTCCATGGAGGACAGGTCCACGTCTTTCACGGCCTGCGGCACGACTTTGCCGGACTTGTTTAAGATCTCGGGTTCGCCGTCCGTCACGATAACTATGTCTATCGGGGCGAGCACAAGGTTTTTCATCTGTATCAGGCTTTTAACCTTTTCAAAGAAAGCGTTAAAATCGGTTACCGACTGCTTGGGCACAAGCCACGATTTAAGGTCGGCTTCGATCTGTTCCGCCGACTTGGACTCAAAATCCTCAAGCGGCCTGAATGATTTTGGTTCATTCGCGGAAAATCCGCCGATCTCGGCCACGAAAAGCGCCTTGGGCTGTTTTAAACCGCCTGCGCCGTTGATATGCCCGTAGATATAATACGCAATGAATTTTATAGAATCTTCATAGTACGCCCGTTTCGTAAAAGAACCGCTTGTATCGATGCCGATAAATATGGTTTCCCTCTTTATCTTTTTTTCAGCCGAAGCGCCCGCAGAGCATCCGGCAATGACCAGGGACACAACGGACAGGAGAAGGATCGCGTAAATTTTATTTTTCATTTTTATCCCCCCCTTAAGCCTGGTTGCTTTTTTTAAAAATGGAGTTAAGCAGTTCGCGTGTTTCCATTACCTGCGTAAGCGATGTGAACGGAAGGCTAAAAAGCATTTTTGATGTGATAAGCACGGTCATCATATTTACCGCGGCCGCTATTATCTGGAATACGGGCAACGACGCGGCTTCGGCGAATTTCACGCCCGAATCCCTGAACCAGTCGGCGTTATTCTTAAAAACATTGATAAAATTCTCCCATGTTTCCTGCAATATCTCTTTCCGCGTCTCTTCCGGCGCAGCCGCTCCCGGCTCTGTTTTTTGCCTGGATATCACGGCTATTATAGTGGGGGTGCCGAAGCGCGCGAATAAGAACCACGTCATACCCCTGATACCCGCCCAAAGGAAGGCCGATAAAAGCAGGGTTGAAGCCATACCCATCCTCACATGTTCGCCGGTCTGCTGGGCTATCCACGGCGTGAGGGAGTCGACAAGTTCCCTGTACAGGAACACAACCTCGAAGAATAGCACAAAAAGCTCGACTAACAGCATCTGTATTATCTGTTCCACTTTTTTATTCTTTACCGCCTCAAAAAGCACATAGAGGCAGGCGAAGCTTCCCGTGATGAGAAGAAAAAGAAAAAGAAAAAGGAAAGGTACGATGATCCCCTGGCTCTCGATACCGGTCATGTCCGCAAGTAATTCCGAGACCGTGGGAAGGAGCGTGTAAGTGAAAATTGTCGCTTCCAGCACGCACCAGACGAGGGTCACAGTAACCGCTATCCATGGCACTCCTCCCTGTGAATACCGGCGGGCTATCTCGCTTGCCCCCTTAAAAGGCAGGGTGATCAGGCGCAGGAAACCGATAACAACAGCGCCGACGGTAAGTTTTATAAGCTCCCATGCCCAGCCAAAACATAAGAACACAAACCTGATCAGGCCGGTCCAGTAATTCCACGCGGAAGTCAGTATATCCCACCATGCCAGCGTCAATGTGATGATAAATTTGATCCTGTAGCTCCTGAATAAAATAGTGTAAATGGATGCCATTGTGACCCACAAACCGGTTATTAACAGCAGTATGGGCATGAGCAAAATGATTATCTTAAGGATGATGAGCGCGATATTGCCGGATGAAAATATGAAATCAAGAAGGACCTTCTGGACAGGCAGAATCCA
Source organism: uncultured bacterium (assembly GCA_937889595.1). Classification (GTDB taxonomy): domain Bacteria; phylum Oederibacteriota; class PGYV01; order PGYV01; family Palsa-1178; genus PALSA-1178. The sequence goes on along the minus strand of CALAOR010000089.1, from coordinate 110,274 downwards.
CGTTAAAGGAATTGAAAGCAGGTTCGGGTCAAATGAAAAGCTGATCTTGTTCGCGGTTTCAGTCGCATGCTGAACCACTGCGTTGACGGTCGTTGATGCTTGTTCGATCATTGTTTTCCCCCTATTTGAATTTTAGTCAGTTTCCCGGAACGACAGGTATAAATTATATATGGGAAAAGGAACAAATTCAAGTCATTATTTTGCCCGGGAAAATTGTACAGGTTTGTTTTGCCATATCATCACCCCCTTCCCAATGAATTTGACTGCCTTCTGTTAATTCAAATATAGCATATAAATTTGAAAAATCAAGAAAATATTTTCACGATGAGAAACTTCGGTTTCAACAGACGGTAATAAATACGAAATTTAATGATTTGTTTTTCATTTTCCTCTGTATTTTTTCATATTATGTCCTATAATAAACAGTGCATTACAGTCGTGTTTTGCGGCCTTCAAATGCCGGCAAAATAAAAAGGAGCTAACCTTGTTCTGGGCACCAATCCTGCAGATGCTGCATTTTCTTGCGGCTATTATCTACATATACCTTGCCATACGCATATTTTCCTCTGACAGGATTTCCGCCTTGAACAGGACCGCAGTAGCGCTGCTCGTGTGTTTTGCCCTTTGGAGTTCAGGCATGACCCTGATGAGCATACCAAACCTGCCTCCAGGCTTTATCCGCCTGTTGTGGCGCGTGTACCCGGCTGGCTGGATCACGTTCCCGGTTTTCACCCTGCTTCTTTTCCTTATAATGACAGAACAAAAACAAATATATAATTCCCCCCCTGTGAAATTTGTTTTTATTTTTCTGCCTGTATTTTTCTTTTTCCTGCACTCATTCAACCTGTTGATGAATAACCCGGTGCTCGGCGAATACGGCTGGTATCCGCTTTGGAAGCGGAATATCTGGGTCATATTATATTATGCCTATTATATATCGTTTACATTCGCCGGCATCATACTCATATACAGGTATGCTTTGACGGTAAGGAGCAGGATATTAAAAAAAATGAGCTATGTCATCCTTGCGGGGTCTGTATCGACGCTTACGCTCGGCTCGTTCAACGAGGTGCTGCTTTCATTGATATTCAAGAACCAGGTGTTCTTTTCCCAGGTAACCGACATAGCCGTCCTGATCTGGGCTTTTTCCATAATGTATGCGGTCACAACGTACGGGTTTTTTAAGATCACACCGACTTCGGCGGCCGACAACATCATAGCGAACATGAACGAATTTTTGATCCTGCTTAATGAAGAAGCGCAGATAGAGTATGCAAACAGCCATGTCCTGAATTTTCTCGGGTACAAAGACAAGGAACTTGCGGGCAAGAAATTCGGTATGCTTATGGCTTTGGGCGACGACTTCAACAATATGCTCAAATCAGTGCTGACAAAAGGCGCGTACCGGTTCCCTGAATTTTATCTGAAAAAAAAAGACGGCAGCAGGTCTCCCGTTGTCTTTTCAGTGGCGCTGCTGAAGGAAATGGGCGACGTGGTCGGTTTTGTATGCGTGGCAAGCGATATTTCGGAGGTTAAAAAGGCCGAGGAAACCTTAAAAGAAAGTTATGACAGGCTCAAGGAACTCGATGACTTAAAATCCAATTTTACCTCCGTGGTTTCGCACGAACTGCGCACTCCCCTGACATCCATAAAGGGCTTCCTCCAATTCCTGCTTAACGGCATTGCCGGGCCGGTTAACGCGCAGCAGCGCGAATATCTTGACATAATAAAGAACAATTCCGAGCGGCTGTTGTCCCTGATAAACGATCTGCTTGACATGTCAAAGATGGAATCGGGAAAATTCACGGTTGACAGGGTCCCGTCCGCCGTAAAACCGCTTTTGGAAAGGTGCGTAAAAGACGTGCGTTCCCTGTCGGACGCAAAAAATATAACAATATCCGTGGAAACCTCCGAACCCGGCGCGGTTTTGAACATTGACCCGTATAGAATATCGCAGGCAGTGATAAACCTGCTGAGCAATGCCATTAAATTCTCGCAAAAAAACTCGGCCATAACTGCGGCTTTCAGCACTGTAGATTTAGGCGGTATGCGTTTGCCCGCGCATGTAAAACCCCGGGATTTAAAACCCGGAAATTACGGTTTGATCGTGATCAAAGACCTCGGCCTGGGCATAGAAGCGGACAAACTGGTCAAGGTATTCGACAGGTTTTACCAGGTTGAGAACGCGAATACAAGGAAAACACCCGGAACAGGGCTCGGGTTAAATATTGTGAGGAACATAGTCGAACAGCACAACGGCATCGTATGGGCGGAATCAGAAGGCCCCGGCAAAGGTTCGGAATTCAAGATATTGCTGCCTGCGGAGGTAAAATCCTGACGCCGCTTAATCGGCCTTTGCCGGATACGGCCCGTCATTAAGGCCATGTACCATTCGCAGTAGCTTAAGGTACATGACATGCTTTTTCGGCAGTATCTAAATAGCTTCCTAAACCCATATTTGATATATTTTTGAGACTCCTATTCAACACTTACAATATTCGCGCCCAACAACTTTAACCCCCATGTACCACTCGCTATTGCTCGGGTACATGGCATGTTTTTCGGCAGTATCGCAGTATATAAATATGCACATATACCGCCAAAACATGGTATGATTGGAATGTTTGATTTTTACGGATGGAACATTTTCGCTGTTTCCACCGTCTAATTATTGAAATTCAAATCAGGATAAAGGAGGTAAAACAATGAAAAAAATCATGGCAGTTATCCTTATCGCGCTTTTTTCAGTGACAGCCGCATTCGCAGTTGATACCAAGTCCGAAACCACTCCTGTCCCGTCTAAAACAGCCAAAAAAATGCATAAGCATCACGTGAAGAAACACAAGACCGCAAAACCTGCGGCAACTCCGGCGGCAAAATAATACCCGGACCCGGTCAATAGACCCGTCATCGTGCCGGGCTGCCTTATTGGGCAGCCCGGCAGTATTTTTATAAGCTGTATTATCGAAGCTCAAAAACCGAGTCTGTAAATCATGGCACAAATTTTTGGATCCTGTTATTGTTCGTATCCGCGGCATAAACACTGCCGCTACCGTCCACTGCCACTCCATAAGGGTTGTTAAACTGCCCGTTACCGTTTCCCAAACTGCCCCATTGCGCCATATATGCACCCGTACTGTCAAATTTTTGGACCCTGTTATTGCCCCTGTCTGCGACATACACATTTCCGCCAATGCCTACGGCCACGTCCCATGGCATATTAAATTGGCCGTTGCCGCTGCCTAAAACACCCCACTGTGTTATAAATGTACCTGTTCCGCTAAACTCCTGTATCCTGTTATTATTGGTATCCGCAACATACACATTCCCGCTGCTGTCCACTGCCACTCCATAAGGATTATTAAACATGCCTGTGGTGCTTCCCAAGCTGCCCCATTGTGTTATATATGCGCCTGTACCGTCAAATACCTGGATCCTGTTATTGTTGGTGTCCGCTACATACACATTCCCGCTGCTGCCCGCCGCTATTCTATAAGGAAGGGAAAATAGCCCGTTGGTGCTTCCGGAACTGCCCCATTGCGTTATATACACGCCCGTATTGCTGAATTTTTGTATCCTGTTGTTACCCCTGTCCGCGACATAAACATTTCCGCTGTTGTCCACCGCTACTCCTGAAGGGTATTCAAACAGCCCGTTGCCTGTCCCCCAGCTGCCCCATTGGCTTATATATGAGCCGGCATTGCTGAATTTCTGGACCATGTAATTGTTAGAATCCACAACATACACATTTCCGCCGCTGTCCACCGCAACTCCGGTAGGACCATTAAACGATCCGCTGCCGGTCCCCCCGCTGCCCCATTTGGTCACAAACATCGCGGTCATCGTCGCGGTCTGCTGCGCCTGGGCTGTTGCTGTTAAGTTTATGGTTGCTGTCATGGTAAAGGTCGCTGTTGCGGTAGTGGTAAAAGTAAATGTTGCCGAAGGCGTATCAGTTGAATTATCCGTTGCCGTTTGTGTAATTGTTGTCGTTGCCGTATCAGTCGGGTTGTCTGTACCTGTCTGCGTGGCTGTTGCCGTTGCCGTATCAGTTGCGGTGTCTGTCCCTGTCTGCGTGGCCGTTGCTGTCGCCGTATCAGTTGCGGTGTCTGTCCCTGTCTGCGTGGCCGTTGCTGTTGCCGTATCAGTTGCGTTGTCTGTCCCTGTTTTCGTGGCCGTTGCCGTATCAGTTGCGTTGTCTGTCCCTGTTTTCGTGGCCGTTGCTGTTGCCGTCGCCGTATCAGTCGCGTTGTTTGCCGCTGTTTGCGCGGCAGTCGCTGTTGCCAAGACATTAACAGTTGCCGTAAAAGTAAAAACCAATACAGCCGTCGGAGTATTAATAACCGGCGCAGTCGGCGATTTTTTCATGCACCCAAATACATCCACGGCCAGAACAATCAATAACACAGCTGCGGCTGCAGCTGATTTCTTTTTTTTCATCTTATCACCTCAAAATTATTTTTTCCATACCAACACACCAGTAGTATACACATTTTTTCCTTACAATCAACTAAATACTACCAAAAGCATAGGGATATGATTTTTTAAACGTCTTTAGGGGGCTTTTGCCTTTCAATAATGATGTGGTCAGAAAACCATGCAAAACGAAGTCAGGCAGTACATCTAATTTATAGTTACGATCAGGCCTATTTCCTGTCTTATAAGGGTTCTATGAACAATTCCGCTTCGCCTTTTATACTTTCCATTTCTAATGTATTTTTCAAATTTTTACTCATCACAGAGCGGCCCGGCATAGCCGGTTTCAGGCTGTAAAAAAAAGCCCGCTTGCGCGGGCTATTTTTTACAGTTGCAAAGAAATATGGTTAATCTATGTTCAGCGTCTTTTCTGTCAGGTCATATTCGTCCTTTGATTTTCCCTTAAATACAGCGACGTTGTAATTCAGTTTATTGCCGTCAATTTCAAAGACCCGGTAAATCACAGACCCTTTTTCAGGCTGTACAAGCAGCTTTGATTTCCCGTCAAGCCCCGTTACGTATAATTCCCCGCCTATAGGCACCCGCATGGTTGTGCCGCCTTCCACATAATACAGTTCGTTCCCGGCAGGACCCCATTCAAAGGCCATCACAGCCCTTGTTTTTTTCGAATTGTCTATCACGCACTTTTCATCCGTTCCGTCGGCCTTAACCACCCTCAGGCACGTGCCTGCTTTAGCGTTCATAATGTCGAGGAAAGCCACATATTTCCCGTCAGGCGACCACTTGGGGGACGAACGCTCAAGCTTCATCGCCGGGTCCATAGACTTTACAATATCGGTTTCTTTCCCCGAACCGATCTCGATCTTTGTCAACTTTCCCTCATACAGGTATACTATGTATTTTCCGTCCGGCGATATGGCCACGGGGTTTTCCGCGGCAATTGCCTCGCAGTTGAAACTCTTGCCAAAGTTCTTTACTTCCTTAAAATCCTTATAATCCCACATCCAGATGCCGCTTGGCGTATTTATCATGTCGAATTTACCTTTATAATCGGTTATGGTTATTCCCGTTGTCTCAACAATAATGGCGCTCATTTGGGTATCTGCCTTGAATTTAACAGCGGCGGCTTTGGCGTCTTCCTGCGTGCCTGACACACCGACCCTTACCCTCACGCACACCCTGGCGCCTTCCTTATCCCTGATGTAATATACCATCTGCTTTTCATCTTTTAACTTTATATACAGGTCATACGCCTTCCAGCAGTCCCTGTCAAACATCGTCGCCACCTGGAGCGTATAAAATTTCTTAAAAGGCCTTGTATCCATACCGTGGATCAAACCAAAAGAAAACAATGCCAGTACCGTTATCAATATGACCTTTTTCATGCCAAACCTCCGCGCTTTAATATGCAAACATTTTACTCATCTATTATATCAGTTTTTATCATTTTGTAAACCGCAAGCTTCATGGAGCAATTGTCAAACAAGCAATCCGCGAACAGGTGGAAATTAAGCAGGCCGGATGCAGATCAACCCCTCCCCGTTCCGCTACAATACCTTCCAATCCTGGCGGCGCACCGACTTGTCCGCCAAAGCTTTAGCGACAGCGGACTGATTTATTCTCGATTCTCGAACGTTTCCAATGATGGTACATAACTTTTAGATTCATTATAATAAGAGCATCCCACACCCTTCTACTATCAACTATCTACTATCTCAAGTCTTTGATCTTCTAGATACATCCTGTAATGAACAGGGGACGGCGCAAGCCGTCCCCTGTGTGTACTTATATGTAATTACTTTGCTTTCTTAGCCGCTGCCGCAGGAACTGCCGCAGGAACTTCTGTTGCCGCAGGAACCGGCGTTGCTGCCGGCTTTATGCCCAAAAGCGCTTTGATCTTTCTCTTCACTTTTGCCATGAAAGAAAGCGGTGTAGGCGTGGGAACAGGTACCACAACTGTAGGCACTATTGCCACTGCCGCTGCTTTTTTTACCGGTACTTTTGCAGTAATCTTTGCCTGTGCCGCAAATATTGAGAAAGCAAAAATAACCGCAATAAACGTAATAATGGTCTTTTTCATTTGTATTTCACCTCCTTTTATATTGTCTTTTCAAAAATTGTAATATTTGGGCGGCGCAGTCCCCCGCAATATCATCTTTGAATGAGTATTGAATATAATACCGGGGAAGGCCTTTGTCAATTACTTTTTTTTGTCGACGTATAACCCCTTACAAATGATGTTTTTTGGAATGATGTTAAAGGCTTGATTTATAAGCAATCATTAAATAAACTTACCCGGCCGTGTAGCGTCTCTCAACCTGCTAGATATTGTTAATGAGCTTATCCTTTGCAAAAAACCGGTCATAAAAGTACAACAATATATTCATGATAATCAACGCTATAGAATGTCCAATGTCACCTCACAAATAGCTTTTATATTTCTATTTTCCATACAAGATTTTGCTATATGCAAAAGGTCATTAATGATAAAAGCTATAAGTTAGGTCTGACCCCAACCACTAGTCTTAACTTTAAATTTTCGTTATATGAAAAGAACCTGCCCGCCTTCGGCATTAGCTATGAATGTACCCACTCCCACTATGTCTGTTATCTCGTCTATCAGGTCCTCTTTGGAAACCCCCATCACGTTCATGGCCATGTCACAAGCGTATATTTTGGCGCCCAAACCTATCGCGTCCTGGAGCATGCCATCGACGTCCTTGATGTTCTTTTTCTTCATGATGCCTTTCATCAGCTCCGGCCCTATTCCTCCGAAATTAAACTTTGAAAGGGGCAGGTTGTTCCTTCCACCCATCATCATATTGAACATCCTCTGCATGAACATTCCCTTGCCCGGCCTGCGTCCCTTCCTTTTTTTCAGGATATTGAGCCCCCAAAAAGTAAAGAACAGGTTCACTTCATAATCAAAAGCCCTTCCGCCGTTCGCCATCACCATTGCAGCCAAAGCCTTGTCAAAGTCGCCTGAAAAACAGATGATCGAAAGTTTCTGTGGTGTTTCAGCCATAAAAATTTCTCCTTCTCCCTTTTAGGGATTTGTGATATGGGATTTAAGGTTACCCATCAGTTCATATACAAACAGCGCGTGCATCCTGTAGAAAACATGCGCGAGCTTGGTAAAAGCTATCATAACCACAACAAGCATTGCCGGGGCCACGTGTATTACGAAGAGAAGGTCTGCCGTATTCCGGTCAACTTCCGGCAGGTACACAAGCATTGTCATGACAAAACCGGACAGCCCTATGAACCACAGTGTCAGTATAAGCCACCAATCGGCGAACACGCTGTCCTTGTAATTTATCTCCTTTGCGGCAATCCTCTTCAATATTACCACCGACGTCCCGTATAGCAGCATGACTCCGGAGAGTATCCCTATGAACCTGGGCGGGTACCAAAGCGCAACCCTTATAGCCGGGTCTTTGATGAGGAAATTCAAAGCCGTTGACAAAAATAGCCCCACAAAACCCCATGCGATCGCAGAGTGCACCAGCCACGGTTTTAAATACCATACAATTTCATTTTTATCGGTGTCACAGTCCCTGAACCGCTTGAAAGCGAACATTTCCCGCATTATTGACATGAATGCCGTCTTTATGAACTCCCCTGCGAACATGACGTTCCTGCCCGGTCTTTTCGCTTCTTTATACAGTTTAAGTATATTCTGTATCTCACCCGCGCGCAGGGTAATAATAACCATGCCGGCGAGCAGTGTCACAACCGCCACGGACATTACTCCTATTCCGAACCAATGAATATATTCAAATGGTATATTGAAAACCTCTATCAGCTTTTCACCCGTCCTGACATGCAGTCTCTGCGCGTACATGAACAAACCGAACAGTACTGCAACCGCGGACATGACCAGAAAATTCAACACCGGAAATTTGTATAATAATTTCGTGATGCCGGTAACGTCGGCGTGAGCCGTCGCGTACCGCCTTGCCGCAGCCATAAATGCCGCGGGTTTTGCTTCCCTGGGGCAGGTCTTGGAACACTCGCCGCAGTAATAACATAGCCAGGTGCCCTTTGCGTTTAAGACCGCTTGTTTATCCCCCAAATGCGCGCGCCTTATCAAATGGCGCGGGAAAGGCGAGTCTGCCTTTGCCAGCGGGCACACCGCGGTGCAATTTCCGCAGTTGAAGCATTTGGAAACGTCAAAGGCGCCGTATTTTTTTATGTCCTTTATCAGGTCTGAATTTACCTTAACCATTTATTGCTTCCTTCAGCGAGTATTTTTTAAACCCGTCAGAGTCGCCTGTTATCACGACATCCCCGTATTTACGCATGGCATTTATGAACCAGAGACAGTCGCCCGCCGCAATCGATGCTTCTTTCGCGGCCTCAGGCACTGTCTTAGCACCGGTCTGCATAGATTTTTTTATGGCCGACATGGATGTATTGCAGTAACGGATCCAGTCAAGCAAATCCTTCTTAACAGGCCCGTGCTTCTGTTTAAATTCTTTTATGGCTTCGATGCCTTTCATGTAAACCTCGCTTTTGAAGTTCGGAGTTCGGAATTCGGAGTTCGGAATTTAAGGCTGAAATTGGAAGTTCGCTTTCCACTCCGAACTCCGAATTCCAAACTCCGAACTCCGAACTCCGAATTCCGAATTCCGAACTCCGAACTTCATTCCCTCACTATCTCATCCACTATGCTCTCAAACCTGCTTATCTCATACCCCTGCACGTCAATCGCCCTCTCCGGACAGACCGCGACACAATTTCCGCAGGATATGCACAGCATCTGGTTCACTTCAGCCTTTTGTTCAGCTTCATCTATATATATCGCGCCTTTGGCGGGGCATACTTTTACGCATTCCCCGTGGCATTTGCATTTTTCCTTAGCGACAACCGCCACATACGGTTCAAGCTGTACGCTTCCGCTTTCCAGTATTGCCGCTGCTTTTACGGCCGCAGCGCCGGCCACGGCAGTGGCCTCTGTCATGTCAAAAGGAGCCTGGCAGGTACCCGCAAGGAATATACCTCCTATGGCCGTCTCAACCGGCCTCAGCTTGGGGTGCACTTCCTGCAGGAACCTGTCCACAGACTTTGGCATCTTGAATTTATCCGCTATTGCGCCCGGGTCTCCCGGCACCATGCCTGTGGCTAAGACCAGAAGGTCGACGGTCACTTCAATTTTCTCTCCCGCGGTAAGAAGGTCTTTCATCTTTACATTTATTCCCCCATTTTCAACGGATACCTGCGGAAGTTCCGAGGGACCGTACCTGAAAAAAACGGCTCCTCCGGCGGATACTTTGTCGTAGTATTTCAGTTCCGCGTCACGGCCGTATGTCCTGATATCCTGATAAAAACTGTATATGTCAATGCCTTTATTGTTTTCCTGAAGTTCCCTGGCTGCCTGAAGGATTGCCGTACAGCACACGCGCGAGCAATGGGCATTCAAAGGCCTTTCAGGCCCGGGCCTTTTTACGCCATCTATTTCCCTGCTTCCCACGCAATGGATAAATCCCGCGGACTTTATTTTTTTCCCGTTTATTTCGATCTTACCGCCCGTGGGCCCGGTCTTATCCATCATCCTTATCAACTGGGGAAGTGTTATAACATTTTTCGCGCCGTATCCGTATTCCGCCTGCGCCGGTACATAATGTTCATATCCGGTGGCAACGACCACAACGCCCGATTCTATTGCGGTATTTTCCACTTTTTTGACCAAGTCTATCTTCCCTTTCACAGCTTCGGCGCACTTGCCGCAGAGCGTGCAGTTTGCCCAGTCTATGGCGGGTAAAGCAGGGTAGGCGTTTTTGTAGGGCATATATATCGCCTTGCGTTTGCTCAAAGAGCAGTTATATTCGTCGTCCACTTCTACAGGACACGCGCGGGCCGCGTCCTCAAATTCCTTTTCAGACATCATCGCAACCACACCGCGCGAAACCTGCTTCACCGTCACTTTAAAATTACCTATACCGCCTGTCGCGTCGGACACTTCGGCGCATGTAAGCAGTTTTATATTGTTGTTTGACTCTATCTCTATGTTCATCTTCCCCACGATCTCTTTCGCGTCCTCTTCTGTGGGATAAAGTTTGTCTATCTTCACCGCGTTGCCGCCCGTGAAAGGCGTCTTTTCCAGCAGGTAAACAGAACTTCCGCCGGAGGCCAGGTCGGACGCCGTGCGGAGCCCTGCGGGCCCGGCGCCTATTACAATTGCCGACGGCAGGGATTTTATCTCTATCATATCCAGGGGTTTGGCAAGCTTCACTTTTTCCACCGCCCCGCGGGTCAGCCTTATCGCCTTCTCCGTGGCGCCTTTATGGTCCGTCTTATGCACCCAGCTTGCCTGTTCCCTTATATTGACCTGCTCAAGCAGGTACGGGTTAAGGCCGGCTACGGTCAGGGCGCGCCTGAATGTGAGCTCATGAAGCCTCGGTGAACAGGCTGCCACGACCACGCGGTTGATCCGCCCGTCCTTTATCGCGTCCTTTATCTTCTGCTGGCCCGGGTCCGAACACATGAAAATATAATCCGTGGAAAGCGCCACTCCAGGTATTTTTTCCATCTCTTCCGCGACGCGTTTTACATCTATGATGTCGGATATATTCCCGCCGCAATGGCAGACATAAACCCCGACTTTGGGGCTTTCTTTTGTGATTGGTGAGTCCGTCATTTTCCCGCTCCGTGTGTGATGTAATTAGCCGCCTTCATCGCCGCGGCGCCCGCTTCGGCTATGGTGTCCACTATATCCTTGGGTCCGGCCGCGGTTCCGGAAAAATAGATCCCGTCGATATTGGTCGCAGTAGGGTCGTACTTCATTTTTTCCTGGCTTATAAAGCCGTATTCATCCGTGTTTATTGAAGCCATTTTTCCAGGTTCAGCGCCCGGCAATATCCCGTTTGCCATTATGACAAGGTCATGTTTTACGCTGACAGGCGCGCCTGTGGATTCTATCTCCTCTATTTTCATCTCCACAATGCCGTCCTTATCTTCGCTCATCTTAGCCACTTTGGCTTTTATAAATTTTATGCCCATGGCCTCTGCATTGCGGTAAAACTGCTCATATCCCTTGCCGAATGCCCTGATATCCATGTAGTAAAGCGTGATGTCGCAAAGCGGCAGCGCTCCGGAGAGCAGCATGGCCTGCTTTATGGAATACATGCAGCAGACGCGCGAGCAATAAGGCACGCCGATGGATCTGTCCCTGGAATGCGCGCATAAAACAAAAGCCACATTTTCCGGGGCCTTGCCGTCGGAAGGCCTCATGACCGAACCGAACGGCCCGCTTGGCGCGAGCAGGCGCTCCATCTGGAAAGCCGTTATTATATTTTTTTCAGACCCGTTTATATATTCTTTTTTCCTGTCCTTTGCTGTCAGCGTAAAACCCGTGGACATGACCACCGAGGAGGCTTTCACCTCCAATTCAACGGCTTCCTGGTCAAAAACGATGGACTTGGGCTCTGTCGGGCAAGCGTCATAACATTTGCCGCACTGCATGCAGGTATCAGGGTCAAGGACCGCTATCTGCGGGATCGCAGTCGTATAAGGTATGCATATGGCTTTTCTCGAGCCTGTTTCCCTTTCAAATTCATGCTTCGCATATACGGGACAGACTTCCTCGCACTTCTTGCACCCTATGCATGTTTTCTCGTCGACATACCTTGGTTTTTTATTGAGCTTCACGTTAAATTCCGGGCCTTCTTTTATCACGGAAATTGCTTTGGTATAGGTCATGATCTCTATATTATCATGATGTGAGGCTTCGGACATTTTCGGCGTTGTAATGCACGATGAACAGTCGAGCGTGGGAAATACTTTGGAAAGCGCTATCATATTGCCTCCGATGGAAGCTTCCTTTTCCACGAGGAGCACTTTGTAACCCTGGTTCCCCAGGTTTATCGCAGTCTCCATGCCCGCTATGCCCGCGCCTATAACAACCGTGTGGTATTTTTTCATAGCCGGCCTTCCAGTTTTTCTTTTGTGATAAGTTCCGACATATTGTTTATTTCCTTTAAAAGCGCATTTGTGCATACTGAACATATGGCAGTAAGCCTGAGCCTTTTAACGTTTATTTTTTTCGCGGTAAGTTCCTCATATGTTTTCTTTACCGTGGACGCAAGTTGTTTATAGGAATCCTCTACGGGGCAATCGGCCCCTGCCGCGGCGATTATGATGCCGTCAATGCCCTTTTCAAGAGAATCAACGTAAAAATATGACGGCAATATCCCGGGATAAAGAGTTTTTATGATATACACGCCCGCGGGGTATTCAAGATGAAGCTGCCCAAGCGCGTCGGCCGCAAGGTAGGAACTGCGGGCCATGGTTATCAACAGAATCTTGTTTTTTACCGCGCCTTGGTTTTCAATAGTGTGTGCCATTTAGATTCCTTTTAATTACTAATTACCAATGACTAATTACAAATTAAGGATTAGAACTCTGGTTGTAATTAGTAATTAGAGATTAGTAATTGTAATTATTTCAGTCTTTTAACAAACACCCTGTCATGCGTGGGTTCTTCTATAACGCCGAGCGATTCCTGCCCGATCTTCGCAGCCCATGCCGGTATGTCCTTTTTTGTGCCGGGATCGTTCGCGAGTATTTCAATGATCTGCCCGACCGATACCGAACCTATGCCTTTTTTTGCCTCTAAAAGCGGGCCCGGGCACGAGGAACCCCTCGCGTCTATCACTTTGTCGGCTTTCAAAGCTTTCAATTCATCCTGTGTCATGATAAAACCTCCCTATATTTTTGATATCAGTTTGCTGTTCTTTTTTATCATATTAACTACCACTTCCTGCATAAGGCTGCAGGCCTGCCCTATTTTCTTATCCGTGAGGCTGTAATAAACGCTTACGCCCTGGCGCCTGGACCGAACCGCGCCTTTGCTCACAAGTACGGACATGTGCTGGGACAAATTCGCCTTTGACATTCCGGTTTCCTTTAAAAGTTCCGAAGCCGACATATCCCTGATGCAAAGCAGTTTTACCATGTGCATCCTATACGGATTTGAAAAAGTTTTGCATATTTCCGACTGCATCTTGATTATATCCTTGTTTATCTCCATGGCCGCCCCCTATGTTAAAGAGTTAATAAGTTTCTTAACTTATATATACCGCAACACAGAAATAATGTCAAGTGCTATTTTTCACATGGTTTATTTTATATTCGCCAAAGCTGGGATAAAACTAAAGTGAAATTAAAGCTGAGCGGTGAGCTTTTGGACCATTATGCTTGTGAATGCGACGGCAAACCACACAATGACAATATCAAGAGTGGTCAGGGAAATAGCGGAGAGCAAGAAAAACAAAGAAGGAAATAAATAAAATAGCGGGACAATATGTGGTTAAGTAGATTTGAAAATTATGACCGCTGTAAACTTTGACACATTCCTTCCCATATAGACCTCAATCTTCCTTTTCTCCCGTCAATTTCCACAAAAATTCCGCTATTTCCTCCTGCTTGTTGCTTAAAGCCTCTTTAATGCCCCGGTCAAAATTACCCGCACCTTTTTCTACCAGTAATTTCACAATATCCAGGTTCCCGCCGCCTGCTGCGGTTGTCAGCGCTTCGTCCAGGTCGCATTTTCCGTATTCCAACATCATTTTAACCGCGTCCAGGTTCCCCTGTTCCTGTGATATTTCCATGGCTACGTAAAAACTTATGTTTCCTTTTTCCATAAGAAGCATTACTGTTTCCCTATGCCCGCCCCGGGCCGCGCTTTTAATGGCTTGTTTTTGGTCATATGACATGAACCAGCCTGTATTTAAAAGGAGGCCCACAACTTCCGTATGCCCGCGCTTTGCGGCTTTTTGCAGCATTGTTTCCATGCCTGAATCCGGCATGATTACTTTTGGACCTTTTTCAAGCAGCAGTTTTACCATATCCGCATGGCCGGCTTCGGACGCGGAACCCAAAGCTCCCTCATAATCATCCGCGCCTTTTACTATAAGGACCTTTGCTGTTTCCAGGCGGCCGCCCCTGGCCGCTCTGTTAAGCGCCCTGTTTAATTCACGCGCCCCTTTGTGTATCGCCAGGAACACTCCCTCTGTGTCCCCTTGTTTTGCGGCCAGAAAGAGTTTTTCGTTTTGGGTAAGCTTATGGGGTTTTCTTATTTTATTGCGGTAGTCTTTTATAAGGCCGGCGGTTTCAGGGAAGTTGTTTTTCACGGCCTGTTCCACGCACTCGTCATAGTTGGCCGCGCCGTTCTCGATCAAAAACTTAGCGGCTTTAATGCGCCCGTTTTTTGCCGCTTCAAAGAGCGCCCATTCAAGGTCATCTGCGCCGCTTTCCATGAGGCTTTCCATCATACCGATATTCCCCATGGAAGCCATCACTGCCAAAAGCTGGTCATAGCCATTTGCGCCTTTTTCCATCAAAAACCTGTTTATTTCCAGGTGATTGCCTTTTCCCGCGGCCCGCATTGCCGCTTTAAGGTCATCCGCCCCAGCTGCAACAGCCGCTTTTACCCCTTCCAGGTCCCCATTATTGGCCGCTTTTATCAATTTTTCATTTTCAGTCATTTTAGCCTCTTAATTTTGTCTCACTAACATCTGCTTTTACTACGGTTTGATGCTAATCATACTATATCAGAAGAATCGTGCCGGGTCAATCATGGGACGAATCCCGAAAAACGCGATATGCAAACCATACTCTATTGCGATTTCCAGGCTACCAACCCATCGCGGGTTTTACGGTCTGGACCAATTCCTTTGCCAGCCTTTTTGCCCCGGCTTCGTTCGGGTGCCAGTCGCAACCCAGTTCTTCATCAGCCAGCCTGCCTAATTCCACCCTGTGGATTTTCTTGTCATTGAATGAACCCAGCGCTTCAGCCAGGTATTTTTCGAACGGCGGCGACTGGGCGGGCCCGTTACAGATAAAAATATGCACCTGCGGGTATTTTTCCCTGACGGTATTTATAAGTTTTTCATAAGCCTTCACAAACACAGCTTCATCAGGATAAGGCGGAGCGGAATAATCGTTTGTGCCGAGGTTGATGACCACGGCGTCAGGCGTCCATGACCTGAAATCCCACTTTATTTTCGGATTGTTCTGGAGCGTCCTGTCGAAAAAGGAGGGCATTGGTTCGGGTGACACGCTTGTCTTTTCACCCCAATCCTTGACAAGGCCCCTGCCTGATATGGCTATGATATGGTATTCCGCCCCAAGTTCCTTCGCGGAGACCGCGCTGAAAGCTTTCCAGTTATTCTTGAATTCCCTTTCAGACGGGCACTTTATCCCCGGGCCTTCCACGCCGAACCCCACGGTTATGGAATCCCCTATGAACTCGATCCTTCGCCCCGGCCTTGCCGGCGGAAGCAGCAGTTTTGCACCCTTGTCCAGAAGCAGGCCTTCAAATACAGCCATACCCTGATAGCCTTCAGTGCGCCTGGACAGGATCAAAAGGTGCGCCCCCGCGCCTAAATTTTCAGCCAGCGTATATTCTTTTATTCCGGGTCTGGTGACCAGCACGCCCGCCTGTTTCCCGTCTATGAATATGTTATAGTCATTATTGCCGTCCGTGATTTTTGCGCCTATATAAGGGCCTTCAAAATTGGCCGTGATCAGGATGCCGGGCCAGTCAAAACGGGGCGCCTTTGGATCGGAAAAATCAACCCTGCCTGTGTATAAGATATTCGCGTCATCAGCGGGAACAAGTGCTGACGCGCCTGTCCGTATTAATTGGGTACAGCCCGCAAGTATTACCGACAATGATATGATACCGAATGAAATAAAAACAATCCTGTTCATTATATCCTCCTTTAAAATCAAAGAGCCGAAAGGACTCTTTATCCCTGTTTATTTATCCTTGCCGCCTTTGCCCCGCGACAGTATTTGGATATGTATTCCCATTCCTTTTCGTTTTTGAGCACCCTGTCCCAGTAGGGGAAAGTCCTGCATTGAACGGGCCTCGCCGGGTATATTATGCACCGTCCGTCTATCAAAAAACAGCATCCTTCCGAGTCAAGCTTTAATACCCTGCCCAGGAACAGGAACCAGTCCGTAAATTTATTTTTAAATTCATCTTTGCCGATTTCAAGATAGTCCATAATCGCCCTGCTGTCCTCTTTTTTCAGGAATACATATCCGTCAACCCTGCAGCAATCCCCGCATTTTTGGCATGTAAAATCTATATTTTCCTTTTTAAGTTTCATGCGCCGCATTTTCCGGCTTTTTCCCTATCTGTATCAGCACTAAAAGGATCAGCCCAAACAGGATCGCCATATCCGCAAGGTTAAATATCCCGGTCCTTACGGGCCCTATGCCTACATTCAAAAAATCGGTTACCAGGCCCTTATGTGTAATACGGTCATAAATATTGCTGATGCCGCCGCCTGATACGCTGCAAAGCAGGAACAATTCAAGATTTGACAAATGTTTGCTGGAAAATATGAAAACAAGGGCCAAAAAAATGGCGGCTATGGGTATGATTATCATGATAGAATTTTTTAAGGGCTGTTTCATCCTGGAGCCAAGGCTTAAAAATCCCCCGCTGTTTTCCGCGTAAACAATGACTATTGTATCCCCGGCAAAACTGATAACCGGCCTGCCTTTAAAATGCTTCCTCGCGTACTGTTTGCTTGCCTGGTCACAGCCTATGTTTGCCGCGATAACGGCAAGGGCGGATAATATCAATAGTATTTTTTTCATGGAAGCATTATAGCATTGAATAAAGGCAAATCAAGGGATAAGTACAAAGGCATACAGGAAGCATGCAGGATAATGCGGGAAACGGAAATGTCGGGCTATAAAACGCATAAAGCCCGGTGTTTTAAAACACCGGGCTTTACATAAGCTAAAGATCGAGCCATGCCTTGAATTGCTTTTATTTAGATATTTCTTTTGTCCCTGGAGTTGCTTCCCTTGTTTCCAACGGCATTATTACTTTTGTACTTTCAGCGATCACTATATTTGTCTCTACAGGCGCAATTTTGCCGGCTGTATTATCCACCGCTTCTTTTGATTTTTCAGCAATTTCTGCTGCATTTTTGGTCACTGCTTCGCTTACAGCCTTGGCCGTTGTTGTAACAGTTGCCGCATCTTTTACAGCGCTCTTTTCCACGGTTCTTTTAACCTGCTTTGCCTTTTTAGAATACTTTTTTGCAGTTGCAGCGGTTCCCGAGACAGCAGTAGCTACCGCGTTTGTAACTGAAGTCGCTACATTGGACGGTGTAGCCGCCGTTTGTTCTTCCGCAAACGCGATTGACGCCATAAATACCATGGCCAATACCGCAATCATGATTTTTTTCATTTTAGGCCCTCCTTCCTTAAGGAAATAAAAGTCCGGCGCTTTACACGCCGGACTTTATGATCCGACAAATATTATCCCATGCTTTTAATTCTATTTTGCTATTTTCGTTTCTTCAGCCACTGCCTCACCTAAAGCTTTGGCCGTTGTTGTTACCGCTGCCGTAGCGTCTTTTACCGCTTTCTTGGCATGCTTTACCTTTTTCGCGTGCTTTTTTGCCGCCGCAGTGTTTCCAGCTGCATCCACAGGCGCGTCTTTTGTAATTACAGTTTTTTCCGTGGTGGTCGTTGTTGTGGTTTTGTCAGCCGCAAACGCGATTGACGCCATAAAAACAATGGCCAATACCGAGATTATTATATTTTTCATTTTAGATTCCTCCCTTCTTTTAAGTTTCAATATGCGCATTTCGATGGTTAATAATACACAGGGGGGGCAAATAATGATATTGCGGTATTCCGCTTTTTATAGACTTATTTCGGCAGCGGTTTATAAAGATTAAAAATACCTGTTTTTAAGCAAGGGGTGGCCGCTCAGAAAATAAAAAAGAGCGTCCGCAATCGAAAGCAGCCCCATGCCCACGAACATGGCGGATGTTAGTTTAAGATTGAGGCTGCGGGCCCTTTCGTGCAGTCTATCATGGATGTTTTCACTTTTCCCCGCGGCATGCAGGTATATTACAAAGATCACGGCCATAGGCAGCGCGTAAATGATGTTATAAAGCACCAGGCACAAAACAACCTCAGGCATGCCCATTTGCAGAAGGGCGAACTTCCCCAGCGCGGCTATATAAGGAAGGGAAAGCGGGAAACCGGACACGGATATGAATACCCCGATCCCAAAAGCAGCAAATCCGTTCATATTTTTAAGCCTCTGTATTACGGCATTTTCCATTGGCGGCTTTGTTGAATTCCTTTTCATCATATAATTAATTATCCCAATTGCCGCGAATACGATGCCGATGAATATCTGGGTGTGGTAGTACATGGCGTCGGAAACGCCCGCAGGTTTGACAAAGAACCTGGCGACAAAGGCATTAAGCTTATCAAGCGCCATAAACCCGATAATACCGCAGACAAAATAAGAAATTGACAGCCCCGCGAGGTAAGAAAGCGAGTTCCTGACCGGATTAACGGTAGTAAGTATAAGGATAAAAACTATGATTTGCTGGGTTGTGGAAAAACTGTCGAACAATGATACTGTGATAATGAAAAACATCTGGCTGAGCATGCGGATATCCTTTTATATATTTATATTATTGCCCGGGTCTAAAACCGGACTTGTTACATTTTATCACCCGCATCAACAAAGGCAACAATAAAAACGTTAAATACAGATATTATGTTTTTGAACAATAAAAACAGGTCTATCGCGTTTGTCGGACCGCAACAAATTTCTTGCAAAAATCCCCATATTTACTTATAATAATCGCATGTTTTAAGTACACCCGAAAGGAATAAAATGGAAAAAGTAAAAGTATCCTACATATTGAAACTTGCCGTTCTGGGAGTGCTTCTTATGCTCATCAGCGCTGCCGCAATTACGAAGGTTATTTTCATGTTTTCCACCATTTCAATGCCTGATTTTAGCGGCATAAAAACCGAAAAGGCCCAGAAAATGGCGCAAAGGATGAAGATAGACCTGAAAATCGACGATGAGATTTACAGCCCTATTTACGAGGTTGGCTGCGTCGTATCGCAGGACATCCCGGCGCGCACGGAAATAAAAAAAGGCAGGACCGTTTACATAGTTGTCAGCAAAGGCTCAAAAACAGTGATAATACCCGATATAGCCGCGCAGTCAAGATCAGCGGCTTTGGTACTGGTCAGGAACGCCGGGCTTTTGGAGGGTGATGACACCGTGGTTTTCTCGTCAATTTACAAGGACACTACGGTCATATCGCAGTCCCCGCCTGCGGGTCAGGAATCACCTGCCGGCATCAAAGTCAACATGCTCAGGTCGTCCGGCCCGCGCAAAACAGATTATCTTATGCCCGACTTAACCGGCAGGAACACTTTTGACGCTTTTCAGTCGCTGCGAAAAAACAAGCTTTTGGTCGAAAAACTCACGGTGGAACCCAGCGAGGAAATTGCCTCAGGCACCATACTGAACCAGGAGCCTCCGGCCGGTTATATGATAAATGAAAAAACACCGATATCGATCAATGCAAGCATAAAGGAATCCGACACAACGCTTAAAAAGCGCATGATAAAGATCGCATACGCAAACCCTGAAAATCTCCCGAAACTGGTCAGGATCAATGTGCTCAGTTTAAACGGCAGCGAAACCGTATATAATGAAGTGGCCCAGCCCAACGAACCTATCAACATAAACGCCGCCATACGCGGCGAGGCGCTTGTCCAGATATGGAGCGGGACCGAGATCGCGAAGGAAATGGAGTTTAAAAACTAAATGCGCAAAGTTATGCTTTCTCCTTCCATTCTCGACTCTGATTTTTCCGAGATAAAATCCACCATAAAAATGCTGGATAAGGCCAAAGCCGAATTCATACACTTTGATGTCATGGACGGCAACTTCGTGCCCGCCATCACTTTCGGGCCAAAGATCATGAAGCCGCTCCGCGCCCTGACAAAAATCGTATTTGACACACACCTCATGATCTTAAACCCGGACAAGTATGCGGACTTATTTATTGACGCAGGCGCTGATATCGTCACCGTGCATATGGAAGCTGTCAAAGACATGAAAGCCATGATAAAGCAGGTAAAGGACCGCGGCAAAAAGATCGGCGTTTCCATCAAGCCCGATACACCATCTAAGACCCTCCATAAATATATGGAAAACCTTGACCTTGTACTGGTCATGAGCGTGGAACCCGGCTTTGGCGGCCAGAAATTCATGGAGCCAATGCTGGACAAAGTCAGGGATTTCAGGTCAATAATAGACAGCAATAAATTAAACTGCATAATTGAAATAGACGGCGGCATTAACAGGGAAAATGCCCATTTAGCCTGCAGCGCCGGCGTGGACGCGATCGTGGCCGGCAATGCCATATTCGGGTCAAAGAACCCGGCACAAGCCATAAAGGAACTCCGCGCGTCTTTTTGGCGCGATATCGATCCCCGACTCATGCCCAAGAAGCAATAAAATGTTTGATGCTGTTTCAAGCAAGCTATACGAAGTCATAAGAAAAATAAAAGGCACCGGGGTAATCAGCGAAAAAAATATCGAAGACGCTTTAAAAGACATACGCATGTCCCTGCTCGAAGCCGATGTAAACTACAAAGTCGTAAAAAGTTTTATAGAAACGGTGAAACAGAAAGCCCTGGGTGGAGAAGTACTGAGATCCATATCCCCGGGACAGCAGTTCATAAAGATCGTGCATGACGAGCTGGTTTCATTCCTTGGCGATAAAAACATCGGGATCGACGTTTCCAACAGGCCGCTTTTGATACTTTTAATCGGCCTGCAGGGCTCCGGCAAAACCACTACGGCCGCGAAACTCGCGAATTATCTGATACATGAAAAAAAGTTTGAAAAGATTCTGCTTGTCGGAGCCGACACCTACAGGCCCGCCGCAAAGGAACAGCTTGAAAAACTTTCAAAGACCGTAAATGCCTCATTTTATACGGAACCCCATAATGACGCAGTTAAAATTGCGGTTAACGCTTATAAGGAACTGGAAACCAGGGTTTATGACGCTGTTATTTTCGACACCGCAGGCCGGCTGCACATAGACGACGATATGATAGAAGAACTGAAAAAAATGAAACAAGCCATCCCTTTCAGGGAAATATTCCTTGTTGCCGACTCCATGCTCGGCCAGGAGTCGGTCAATGTCGCCAGGAATTTCAATAACGCGCTCGGCATAACAGGCCTTATACTCACAAAAATAGACGGCGACGCCAGGGGCGGCGCAGCGCTTTCTATGAAACACACTGCAAATGTCCCCATCAAGTTCATGGGAACAGGCGAAAAAACCGACAAGCTTGAGCTTTTTCACCCTGACAGGATAGCCTCCAGGATACTGGGCATGGGCGATGTGGTGTCATTGGTTGAAAAAGTAAGCGCCGGCATGGATATGGAGCAGGCAAAAAGAACCGAGGAAAAATTCAGGAAGAATTCATTTAACCTTGAGGACTTTTTGGAACAGATGCAGCAGATGAAAAAAATGGGCCCCATGGAGGATATATTGAAAATGCTCCCCGGCGCGCAGAAGATGGGCCTGTCAAACGTAAACATGGATGAAAAAGAACTTAAACACACGGAAGCCATCATACTTTCAATGACCAAAAGAGAACGCAACCATCCGGAGATCATAGACTCCTCGCGCAAAGCAAGAATAGCAAAAGGCAGCGGGGTTAGGACCGAAAACGTTTCACGGCTGTTAAAGCAGTTCGCGCAGGTCAGGAAAATGATGAAAAGCGTGGGCCGCAGGAAGCATGGCATGGGCGGAGGGGGCTTCCCCGGCATGCCGGGTATGCCGTTCTAATATAATACCCCTTCCTCCTCACCCTTACTCCTTACCCTGCCTTATTTTTTTAGTCTTGTCTTAAAAATCATTTTACCCGCATAAATCAAAACCGATATCCCGGCGCATATAAGGCAGAGTATCCTCACTTCAGAAGGCGTGAATACCCCGTAAAACGGGTTGTAGTCGCTGGGATAAAAAGGCATTATGTCCCTGTACATGAAAGAGTCAAGAACCACATGAATGCCGCTGCCTAATATTGACCCCAGTATAATTGACAATAAGGAATTGCCCTGTTTCAATCCGGCCGCAGCCATTGCCGCGCCTATTGGTTTTTTTATCCGTTCATAAAATACCGCAAAAAGAAGGCCTATTATCAAAGCCCCGCCAAACGAATGAATAAAACCGTGTTCGGGATATTTATTTATCCTGAACACAATAACAACAAGCGGCTCCAGGTCCATCGCGATATTTACGAGTATTATCGCGGGCAGGTTCACCCACCTGTACAGGACCAATCCGATCAAACCGTTTGGACCGGCATGATAAGGCGTAAAAGGCATATTTAACTCCCGTGTATTTTTTCTGATCCGGCCTGATTTCCCGGTATTGAGGACAGCAGCAGCCTTGTATAGGGGCTTTTAGGTTCCCTGTAAACATCTGCAACACCGCCTCGTTCCTCTATCTTCCCGTTTTTCAGGACTATTATATCATGAGCCAGGCTTTTTACTATACGCAGGTCATGCGTGATAAAAATAATGCTTATGCCTTTTTCCCTGTTGAGTTTCTGGAAAAGCGAGAGTATCTGCGCCTGCACCGAGACATCAAGCGAAGACACTGGCTCGTCCGCGATTAACAGCCGCGGGTTCATGGAAAGCGCCCTTGCGATTACCACCCTCTGCCTCTGGCCGCCCGACAATTCATGCGGGTATTTATTACCTGTTTCCGCCTTTATCCCCACGCTTTCAAGGCATGCATCGACGCTCGTCCGCAAATCCGCGGATTTTTTGCCGAAATGAAATTCTATGGGTTCTGCTATGGCGTCCCTGATCTTCATCCTTGGATTTAAGGAGCCGAATGTGTCTTGAAAAACATACTGCACAGCGGCTCTTTTTTCTTTTGTGTCAAATTCAAGTTTATTGCCGTTATATACCATTTCGCCCCCGTCCGGCGTTTCTATCCCTGCAAGACAGCGCGCGATAGTTGTTTTTCCCGAACCCGACTCGCCCACAATGGCCAGGATACTGCCTTCTTTGGCCTCAAACGAAACCCCGTCTATTGCCGCAATCTCGGTTTTGCCCGCGCCAAACATTTTTTCAACCCTGAAAACCTTTTTTAACCCTGTAACCTTCAGCATTATGCTTTGAGCCTTCCTTTTGTGTACGGATAAAAACACCTTACCCCGTTTTCCATTTCGGGGTGGGATTCGCTGCATTTTTTTCCCGCCTTTACGCACCTGTTCCTGAAATAACACTCGTTCATTACCGTCTTTAGTTCTGGGACTTCCCCGGGTATGACCGAGAACTCATGCCTATCCTCGTTTATATCGGGTATTATCTCAAATAAAGCCCTTGTGTACGGGTGTTTTGAATCTGTTTCACTTTTTATTTCAGCGTCCTCCACTACCTCGCCGGCATACATGACTATGATCCTCGCGCACAGATCAAGCGCGAGATGCAGGTCATGGGTGATGAGGATCAGGGTAAGGTTGCGCTCTTTTTTGAGCCTTTTTAACAGCGCTATTATCTGTGCCTGGACCGTGACGTCAAGGGCCGTGGTTGGTTCGTCCGCTATAAGTATTTTTGGCGAGCATGACAAGGCTATCGCGGTCATGACACGCTGCTGTTGTCCGCCAGAGAGCTGGTGGGGGTATGCCTCATATACCCTTTGCGTTTCCTTAATGCCTGTTTCTTCAAGCAGTTTTATTGCCCTTTGCTTCAGCTCCACTTTATCCCTTACTTTTAAATGCGCGGTTATGGTCTCTTCTATCTGTTCTTTAACCGAAAATACGGGGTTAAGCGAGGCTGCCGGATCCTGGAATATGGTCCCTGCTTTCACGCCCCTGATCGCCTCAAGCTCCCTGTTTGTCATGGCTAATACATCGTTGCCATCTATAAGCACTTGACCCGCCGCCTTTGAGTTTAAAGCCAGGAGTTTTACAAGCGATGAGGCAAAAGTCGACTTGCCGCAGCCTGATTCCCCTACAATTGCGATGGATTCACCTGCGTTAACTTCAAGGTTCACGTTTCTTAAAGCATGCAGCACCCCGTTTTGCCCGAGCGCGTAATCAACGCTTAATGATTTAATCTCTATTATGCTCATTTATTTTCCCTTTTCAGCCTGGGGTTAAAATAATCCCTGAGCCCCTCACCGAGAATATTATATGAAAAGACAGCGAGAAATATGGCGAGCCCGGGATAAAAAACCATCCACCAGGCCGTGTGTATGTAGTCTTTTCCCGCGGTTAAGATATTGCCCCAGCTCGGGTAAGGCGGCTGCACGCCGAGCCCCAAAAAGGACAGCCCTGATTCGGTCAGTATGGCCCCTGATATGCCGAAAGTCATATAGACAAATACGGGCCCGAGTATGTTCGGCATGATGTGTTTGAGTATTATTGTCCGCCTTTTTAAACCGATCAGCCTGGCCGCATCGACATAAGCCAGCTTTTTTACGGACATAACCTCGGCCCTGATAAGCCTTGCTATGTCGGTCCATGACGTGAGCCCTATTATTATCATTACATTGACTATTGAGGGCCCTAAAAACACTATGAGCATAAGTATTAAGAAAAGCGTGGGTATGGTCAGCATGATGTCCACGAAACGCATTATTATGTTATCTATAAACCCTCCGAAAAATCCCGCCACGGCCCCGAACAGGATGCCTATGACGGCGGATATCAGCACCGCGATTATTCCGACTGTCATGGAAACGCGCGCGCCGTAAAGCATGCGCGAGAATACATCACGGCCGAGCTCATCAGTGCCGAATATGTGTTTTGCATCCGGCGGGGCAAGCCTGATATTCAGGTCCTGGGCCTTATAATCATATGATGTGAGCAAAGGCGCGGATAACGCGGCAAGTATCAGGAATATAGCGGCCGCTGCGCCGGTTATTATCATTTTATTCATATATCCGCCTACCTGTACCTGATGCGCGGGTCAACAAGCGCGTAAGATATGTCGGCAATTAAATTCCCCAAAAGCGTGAGAAACGCGGCCATAGTGACCGTGCCCATGATAACCGGGTAATCAAATGTCATGGCTGATTCATAAGCGAGCCTTCCCATGCCCGGCCAGGCAAAAATTGTTTCAAATATGAAACTCCCTCCTATCAAACCCGGCAGAGACAGCCCCAGAAGTGTGATTACCGGAAGCAGGCTGTTTTTAAGCGCATTTTTATATATGATCCGGTTTTCGGGAAGTCCCTTGGCGTATGCGGCTATTGTGTATTGCTGGGTCAGTGATTCGATCATGCTGGATTTCACATACCGGGAAATGTAAGCAAGCCCGCCAAATGCCGTTATAAATACTGGAAGTATGAGGTGCCACATGACGTCCAGTGCCTGCTCGCCTGCGGACATCATGTCAAAATTAAAGGAAGTAATGCCTGATACGGGCAGTATGGGCCACTTAACCGCGAATACCATCATTAGTATCAAAGCCAGCCAGAAAGCAGGGACAGAATAACCTATGAAGGTAAAAAGCGTCATGAAACGATCGTAAAAACTGTTTCTTTTCAGCGCCGATGTGACACCGATAATAATACCGAGGAAAAATATGACGGTTAAAGATACAATGTTCAGCAAAAGCGTGGCAGGAAGCCTTTCTAAAACCTTATCAAGAACGGGCCTGTTGTCTATAAATGATTCCCCGAAATCAAAGCGCACAAAACGCCATAGCCATTTGAAATACTGTTCATAAAGCGGCCTGTCCAGCCCGTAAAGCACTTTAAGCCTTTCCATGGAATCAGGCGATACTTTGACATTCATCTCCATATTGGACCGTACAAACCCGCCGGGGGTCAGATGGACGATGGCAAAAGTGATTACGGTGATACCGATAAGGACAGGAATTATAAGCAGAAGCCGTTTTAGTATGTATTGTTTCATTTTCCCTCTTTTTTTGCCTGCGTAGGGGCGCGACGAAAGCGCGCCCGCCTTGCCTTGCCACGTTGCGTTGGGCGGGCTTAAGTCCCGCCTCTACATTTGCATTTGCTTTTCTACTATCTACTATCTCGCGCTTTTGACTATTATATTATCCCGCTCGTCCCCGCCAGTAGGCGGGGACTTGACCGGGGATTGATGACTGTAATTGCTTTTCGTCGCCGAGGCTCCTCAAAGCAAACAGTCATCAAAAGAAAAGGCCCTCTCCAATTAAAGAGAGGGCCCTTATGTCATAAATTGTTATTGAATAATCAGCCTTTTAATCCGCTTGTTGCCACGCCCTCTATGAAGAATCTCTGGCCGAAGAAAAATATTATAAGTATCGGCAGGAGGACTATTGTGGACGCTGCCATCATAAGGTCATAATTCGTGCCGTACATGGTGGTGAATGTCTGCAGGCCGAGCGCGAGCGTGTAATTGGAAGTGCTGTTCAAGTAAATCAAGGGATTCATAAAATCATTCCAGTTATATACAAATCCGAATATTGCTGTTGTTGCCATAGCCGGCTTGACCAGCGGCACAAGTATTATCCAGAATATCTGGAGGTAGTTGCAGCCGTCTATTTTCGCGGCTTCGTCAAGCTCTGTGGGTATGGTCATCAGGAACTGTCTCATTAAGAATATGTTGAAAGCGCCGCCTCCGAAGAATGTCGGCACGATCAGCGGGGCAAATGTATCGATCCACCCCAGGGACTTAAAAAGAAAGAAATTCGGGATCATGGTTACCTGCGCAGGTATCATCATGGTGGATACCATAATAAGGAAAAGCTCGTCCCTGTAAGGGAATTTAAACCTTGCAAAACCATACGCGACAAAAGTCGAACTTAGCAATACTCCTATAATGCCTGTTATCGTGATTATCAGGGTGTTCATTAGATACTTGGTAAATGTCTCGTCGAGCGCCTTCGGGGCCCAGGCTTTTGCGTAGTTTGACCACTGGGGCCATACATCCGCGATTTTATCCCCCTCGCTTACCGTGTCACCGTCTTTAACCACAGCTTTGGTATCCTCGGATATCTGAAACTCCTTGATAAGCCTGCCTGTTTTATCTGTAATAGTTATGATCTTTGTCTTGTTCGCTTTTTCAATTATTCCCACTTTGCCCTTTGCGGGAATTGTAGCAATCACGTCGCCTTTCACTACCCTGTCATTTTTCCTGACCTTAAGCTCGGCTATAGCCGGGATTACATGGCTGTATCCGCCAAGGTCTATTCTTTTTGTCCCGTCTGCATCCGTGGTAAGTTTTATTTTACCGTCGTTCCTGGCCAGTATCTTGGTTTCATACGTCAAAAAAAGCTGTGAATACGGCAGCCATTTTGGAGGATTCGTGAATATCTGGTCAGGCGCTTTGAGCGACGTGGTTATCATCCACACAAGCGGAATAACAAAAACAATCGCGCCGCACCATGCTATGATATATAAAATCCAGCTTGTTATGCCCGCCTGTAACTTCTGGCTTTCAAAAAAACCCGCACTTTTTTTCGCCATATTGCAAACCTCCGGTTATAATTTTAAAATTCAGATTATTTCTTCAGTTCTCCCTCGTAATGCACCCAGCCGCCCGCTATCTTAAACTGCAGGAGCGTGAATATCAGTATGATTATGAACAGGATCCAGGCAATAGCCGAAGCATAGCCCATATTGTGGAACTTAAAGGCCTGCTGGTATATATATAGCACCATAACGAGGGTGGAGTCCGCCGGACCGCCCTGTCCGCCCGTCAAGACGTACACCTGCGTAAATATCTGGAATGAAGCCACTACGCTCATTATCAGGTTGAAAAATATTACCGGCGTTAACATGGGAAGCGTGACATACCTGAACTTATCAACCATACCCGCGCCGTCTATGTCCGCCGCCTCGTATAGCTGCCGCGGTATTCCCTGGAGCCCAGCTAAATATATTATCATGTTTCCGCCGACGCCCCAGAGGCTCATGATAATTATGGCGGGTTTGGCCCATACTTCATCGGCCATCCACTTGGGGCCGGTTACCCCGAGTAATGACAGACCGTAATTGATAAGTCCAAAATCAGGGTTTAACAGCCACATCCATATGATTGCCGACGCCACACCCGCCGTAACCGAAGGCAGATAATAGATGGTGCGAAGGAGCCTTACGGTCTTCCATTTTTGGTTCATAAGCAGGGCGACCATAATGGAGCCGATTATGCCTATCGGCACTGAAAATACCGTATAATAAAATGTGTTGAACATGCTGTTTAAAAATCTCGAGTCGGAGAACATCTTGATAAAGTTCCCGAACCCGATTATCTTGGGAGGGGTTATCAGGTCCCAGTCGCAGAAAGACAGTATCAAAGACGCGATGATGGGTCCGCCCGTGAAAAAGATCATGCCGAGTATCCAGGGGCTCAAAAACACATATCCCCAGATTGCATCCTGTGTGGACATTTTCAACTTGCTTCTTTTAATGGCTTTCTCCATTTAAATTCCTCCGGGTTTGTTTATTTTACCCGCCGCCTTAAATTATCCGCGGCTTTTAGGATCAGTATTTATTATTTTATTTCTATGATTGCTTTTAAACCCGCGGGCCTGCGCGCCGCGGGTTTAAATATATATTAAAAACTATTTTTCGCTGAAATAATTGGCGTTGATTTCCGGGACTACTCTTTTCAATACCGGCGCTGCTTTTTCCTTGCCGTTCCATATCTTATCAAATGCCGGGGCTATCATGGATACGTTGATCTCTTCCCATTCCGGCATGAGTGGCGCGAATTTCACGTACTTAACCGCTCTCAAAAGCATGTCTTTGTGAAGCGGCTTTAATCCGTCGAGGAACAGCTTGGACTCGGCTATCTTTTTCATTGCCGGCTGCGAAAGGCCTGTTGCCGCGAGCTTTTTCTGACCTTCAACGCCCGCGAGGTAAGTTACAAGCTTCCATGCCATTGCTTTGTTCTTGGCTGACTTGACTATGGCATATCCCGAACCGCCGGTCGGGAACGCCCTTATTCCCTTGGGGTTCGTCGGGAACATTACTACATCCCAGTCAAATCCCTTGATCTGTTCCCTGAAAATAGGGGTCTTCCACAGCCCGGAGAAAAACATCGCGACCCTGCCCGACACAAACATGTCGCCGGTTCCCATGCCTCCCATGGCTGTCATCTGTGAAGGCGAAGGCACAACTCCCCATTTATTTATCATATCCGACCTGAACTGCACCGCCTCGATCACGGCCTTACTGTCCATAACGCATTTCTTCGGGTCCTTTACATTATCAACCATGGCGCCGCCGTTGGAGTAAACAAACGCTTCCCAGATCGGCCAGTCATCCACATATCCGTACTGTATGGGTATTCCGTTAGAATCTTTTTTGACGAATTTCTTGGCCAGCCTTAAAAGGTCGTTCCAGTTCCAGTTGTCGGTCGGGTACTTTACGCCTGATTCGTTGAACATATTTTTGTTGTAGTAAACACAGCATATGGGCGCGATGTCACGCGGCAATACATATAGGCTTTTTCCCACGGTAAACCTGTCGATGATTTCCGGATAGAAGTCGGTAGTCTTAAGATTCGGGTCCTTTTCAATATAAGGCGTCAGGTCTTCAAGGACACCTTTGGACGCGAATTCCTTGAAGTTATTTACCTCGACGAAAAGAACATCCGGTGCCGAGCCGCCCGCGAACTGAGTGAGGACTTTTTCCATGTAAGGAGGGCCTGACGGCGCTCTTTCCGCGCTCACCTTTACTCCGGTCTCTTTCTCGAATTTCGTTACCATTTCCTTGATTATCGTTATTTCACTTGTGTCTCCCCAGTACATGAACCTGAGCGTTGTACCGCCAAGACTCAATCCCCCTTTGCACCCCGCAAGGAATACAATGGTTAAAACCGATAAAACTGCCAATAAAATTAGAAAACCTCTCCTCATGCCACCCTCCTTATATAAAATATTTTTTTAGAACATTATTTGATTATTCTACTCTTTTGACTTAAAAAGTCAAGGCTATTTTGGTTTTTTGATAAATTGGCAATAATCCGGGATTAATCAAAACGCCTCACTCCTCAACCCTTATTCCTTATACTCAATCGCCCCGGCCAGCTGTCCGCACGCGCCGGCTATGTCCGAGCCTTTTTCCTTCCTTATGAATATCTTAACGCCTTTTTCCATAAGGTGTTTCTGGAATGCCTTTACCTTGTCTATCTCGGGCTTTGTGTATTCCCTGCCAACCACGCTGTTATAAGGGATAAGGTTTACCTTATAGTCTATGCCGCGCATCATTTTGTAAAATGCGTCAGCGTCTTTTATGGAATCATTAATCCCCGCGAATATGGGATATTCGAACATTATGGTCCTTTCTGTTTTTGTAGTATAGTACCTTGCCATTTTCACGATCTCCGCCAGCGGGTATGCCTTGTTCATTGGGATGAGTTTTGACCTGACTTCGTCATTGGCGGTTATAATGGAAACAGCCAGCCCAAACCTGTAGTCCTTGTCAGCCATTTCCTTGATCGCCGGCAAAATGCCTATAGTTGAAACCGTTACCCTGAGCTGGGCAAAGTGAAATCCCTTCTCATCATTTAAAATGAAAATGGCTTTCTTTACATTTTCCCAGTTAAGCATGGGCTCGCCCATTCCCATAAAAACCACATTGTCAATTTTTATCCCCGTTTCCTTCTGCGCCCATATGAACTGGTCCACGATCTCGCCCGTTGTCAGGTCCCTTTTAAATCCTATGGAGCCCGTGGCGCAGAAAGCGCAGGCGCACGCGCAGCCCACCTGGGAAGATATGCAGAGCGTGGTGCGTTCTTTGTCGGGCAAAACCACGCTTTCTATGCGTTCCTTGTCTTCAAGCTCAAAAAGGAACTTAACCGTGCCGTCTATCGCCGACTCTATCCTTTTAACGGTCCTAAGACAGCTCAGGTAATACCCCTCTTTTTTAAGGGTATCTTTTAGGTCTTTCGATATCGTCTTCATATCGTCTATACTTTCCGCGCCTTTGAATAGCCACTCAAATACCTGGTCGCCCCTGTATTTGGGCTGTTCCATTAAAACCATTATTTCCTTTATTTCGTCCCGGGTAAAACACCTTAAATCCATGCTTTTCATTTTTAGCTCCGTGAATGTTTTTAATTTACATTTTCATTTTGTGCTATATAATTATAACACAGCAGTGCGATAATTAAGCGCTAAAATCTTCAGGAGAGCAAATGGATTATTCGGTAATAGTAATAGGCGCGGGCCACGCGGGCATAGAAGCCGCTCTTGCCTGCGCGCGAATGGGGGAAAAGACGGCCCTATTTACAATTAATAAGGATAAGATCGGCGAGATGTCCTGCAATCCGGCCATAGGCGGGCTTGCCAAGGGCCAGCTCGTGCGCGAAATAGACGCTTTAGGCGGGGAAATGGCAAAAGCCGCGGATAAGACCTGCATACAGTTTAAAGTCCTCAATATCAAAAAAGGCCCGGCAGTGCGCGGTTTACGCGCGCAGGCTGACATGAAAGAATACAGGCTTTATATGAAGAATGTCATTGGTGATCAATCCAATCTCGATGTCGTGGAAACCATGGTCGATTCCATTACATCGGACGGAATAAAAATAACCGGGGTCATTACAGAATCCGGCGCGGAGTATAAGGCAAAAGCGGTCATAGTTGCCACAGGAACATTCCTGAACGGCCGCATGTTTGTGGGCCTGGAATCCAAAGAAGGCGGCAGGCTGGGCGACCCGCCGTCAAACAAACTGTCTGGTTCCCTGCTGGGCCTGGGTTTGAAACTCGGTCGGTTGAAAACAGGCACAACTCCGAGGGTAAATAAAAACTCACTGGACTTTTCCAGATTTTCCGAACAGCCCGGCGACAAAGTTCCAACTCCCTTTTCTTTTACATCAAGTAAAATAGTCACAGAACAGGTAATGTGCTGGCTGGCAAACACAAATGAAAGAACAAACGAGGTCATCCTTGCCAACCTTGACCGCTCCCCATTATACAGCACGAAAAACAGGATGATATTCGGGCTGGGCCCCCGTTACTGCCCGTCCATAGAAGACAAGGTAATGAAGTTCCCGGAAAAGAAAAAACACCACGTTTTCATAGAACCACAGGAACGTTTCTCGGACGAGATGTATTTGAACGGCCTGTCAACCTCTCTTCCTCTCGACGTTCAGTACGCGTATCTGCACACAATACCGGGATTCGAAAAGGTTGAAATATTAAAACCCGGCTACGGAATAGAATATGACTTTGTCCCTCCGTCACAGCTTAATTCAGCGCTTGAAATTAAAGGCATGCCGGGCCTTTACCTTGCCGGCCAGATAAACGGCACGTCAGGCTATGAGGAAGCCGCTGCGCAGGGGCTGATAGCGGGTATGAATGCGGCGCTTAAGATCAGGGGCGAAGAACCTTTCTGTCCCAAAAGGTCGCAATCCTACATAGGGGTAATGATTGACGACCTGATAACCAACGATTTAAAAGAGCCGTACCGGCTGTTCTCATCGCGCGCGGAATACAGGCTGGTACTGCGTTCGGACAACGCGGACATCCGCCTGACTGAATACGGCATAAAAGCGGGCCTGGTTGACGAAAGCAGGAAAAAGGAACTGCATGAAAAACAGGAATTCTTCAGGGACGAGATAAAAAGACTGCACAGTATACACATACACCCGTCCGAAGAAACAAACGCCAAACTTGTTTCCATTGGGACGACAGCGATCACGGACGAACTGTCATTATATTCCCTGCTGAAACGCCCGGAAATATCATACCTCGATTTAAAACATTTCACAGACATAAACGAAACAGTTCCCGGCCACTTCATGGAATTTTTAAACGCCGAGGTTCAGTACGACGGTTATATAGCAAGGTCAATGAAGGAAATAGAACACTCCAAAAGCCTGGAAGAAAAACAGATCCCGGGCAACTTTGATTATTCCCGCTACCACGGCCTGTCAATAGAAGCCAAACAAAAACTTTCCATCATAAGGCCCGCCACCATAGGCCAGGCGTCCAGGATCATGGGCATAACCCCCGCGGATATAAACGTGCTGCTGATAATGCTGAAAAAACACGGCAGGGACAGTAGCGATTGAGGATAAAGATTTAGGATGAGGAGGCAGGCGTTTTGATTGCCACTCTATACTTCCCTTTTTTCATTATTTTCCCACGTTTTTTATATGTCTTGACTTACCCTTTTCTTTTCTATATAATATGCCTCGTTGCAAAATTGTTCTTTTTACAAAACCGTGCGGGCCGGGATGGCGAAATTGGTAGACGCAGAGGACTTAAAATCCTCCGGAGTTCACCCTCCGTACCGGTTCAAGTCCGGTTCCCGGCACCAGAATTTGCTGATGCAAATTCTGGAGATAGTAGAGAGTAGAAAGTAGATAGTAGACAAACAATAGCAGACAGGCGATGGCAGATGGGACTTATCACCTATCTACTCTCTCCTATCTACTCTCTGATCGGACGCGGGGTGGAGCAGTGGTAGCTCGTTGGGCTCATAACCCAAAGGTCGTTGGTTCAAATCCAACCCCCGCAACCAAAAAAGCAAAAGGCATCCTTACGGATGCCTTTTGCTTTTTTGGAGAGAGGAGAGAGTAGAAAGTTGAGAGTAGAAGAACTACACAACAAGATCAACTATCTACTTTCTACTCTCTCAATTTTTTGACTTTATTGACTTTATCCCCTCATTCCTTTCACCACGTTCTTCTCCAAAAAATCCAGCCGTTCCTTCAGTATCTGCGCGTACTTGGGTTCCGCGGGCACGTTTACCGGTATCAGTTCGTCCACCGGGTCGCCGCGTTTTATCGCGTTTATCCATATGCGCATTTCGCAGATGTAGGAATCCAGGACATTAATTGGCGTGGGGCATTCATCCGTGGGAAAGTACGCGGGGGGAAGGTCGCCTGTTATCACCCATATTTCCGAATCCAGTTTTTTTGATTTTGGCAGGACTTCGAAGTAGAATATGCCCAGGATGCCGTCAAAACCTTTGGCAAGGAACCCGTCAAATACCCTCTCAACCCAGCGGTGACTGTGGACGAAGCGTTTGGCCTCCTGCGCGAATTCGTAGAGGCTGTATTTGTCATCCTTGACGGTCTCCAGGTTTATGATGTTTTTCATAGCTGATGTGTCGAGTTTCATTTTCGGCTCCTGTAATTTTTTGTTAAAGACAGTCTATCATGTTCATTTACAAAAACAATATTAACCTGCGTTTTATTAAAAAAAATAATCCGTAGAGCGGCTGCTTGCTGCCGCTCATCGTTGGCCTTATGAAACGGTTCCTGCGGTTTAAAACCCTACGGCTTAGCGGCAGTTGACCGTTCATAACGGCTTCTACGGTTTAACCCCCGCGTCAGAGAGGCAGCAAGCAGCCTCTCTACAGGATTTACTTCTTTTTTCTGTAAATCTCCCGCCTGTGACCTATGGCGACTATGACCATCCTGTTTGTTTTATCATCAACCTCATAGACGATCCTGTAATTACCCTGCCTTACCCTGAAATAGCTTCCTGTCATACCCTTTATCTTCTCGCATCCGGCCGGCCTTGGATCTTCGGACAGGGACAGGATTTTATCTTTAATGGCTGTCAAGTCAACGGCCGGCGCTTTTGGGGTTTTAAGCCATTTATAAGCCGTGGCTGACAATTCAATCTTATGCATGTTTCTTTTTCCCGCGGTATAGGCCCAGTTCTTTAGCCACCTTATCCAGCGGAATCGTAGTTTCCTTCTCGTACTTTTCATAATTCTGTATTGCGAGCAGGTCTTCCTTCAGCTCTTCCTTTTCTATCTCGTCAACTATGGCTTTTTCAATAAAAGATTTCATCAAAAAGCCCCTGGACTTGCAGAAATCTTTCAGCAGATCCCTGACGTCTTTGTCCACTTTCATGGTAAAAGTAACGTTTTTTCCGGGCATGCACCACCTCGTTGTTGTTTTATATAAGTATACAAGAGGAGTTTGCCTTAATCAAGTACAAAATAATACCTTATAATACTTTCATACTTAGATTAATACACGTGCTGCAATACGTGCAACCGGCCGGCTGCAACAGCCACTCTACGGATTCCAAGGCGGACGGCCACATCCTTAGACACGCTAATGATACGAGCGCCACCCCGGCAGGTAATTGGTTATTTTTCCATAAAAAACAAAAAAACCGGCAACATGGCCGGTTTGTTACTGCTTTCCCTGACTTGCAGCTTAAATACTGTTTTTAATTTTTGACCTTCTACTATCTACTATCTGCAAGATTTTGACTTTTTACTTCTTGATCTTTATCACTGTTTCCCCGTCTTTCACCATGCCCAGATCTTCCCTTGCCTTTTTTTCTACAAACTCCCTGTCGTTATATATGTCCTTTATCTTTTTTTCTTCCTCGATGTTTTTAACTTTTAATTCCTCAATCTCGGCTTTTAAGGCGTCCCGGTGGGACCTGGCGTTAAAATAAGTCAGGCCGTTTTTCAACAGGGCGATCACCCCTACGGCTATCACTATGATATACACGACTTTCTTGACATCCAGGCCTTTGGCTGTAAACGCGTTCCTGGACTTCCAGGCGGACATTACTTTACCTCCCAGGGCCTAAAGATATTTGACCACTTCTTTTCCTCCCATATTTCCTTGAGGTCGGGCATAATGTTGTGTTTTTCATATATGAGTATTGTTGCATTAAGCTGGATTAAAATTATGTATATAATAGATAAAAATGGCAGCAGGAATATGGGAAACAGCGTGAAATAAACAAGAATATGATTGGCCTGCGGGCCGCCGATGAGCATGACAACGGGATAAATGATTATCTCAAGATACGCGATAATTGCGAGGACGCCGATCGACGAAAACGGGGCCGACAAAAGCATTATCAGGGACTTTTTGTAGGATATGAGCACCCTGTGTTTTTCGTCCATGACCATGATGGGGATTAAATACACCTGCACGAGCAGGAATGTAAAGGCGAGCCATACGCCTATGCCGCCAAGGACAAGGAATATTTTGTTTGAGGCGTGCGCTTTGTAAAAATCCATGCCGATATATACCAGGTATGCGGCCGCAATGTTGATCAAAAATAACGCGATGCCTTTTAACCAGAAAAGTTTCAGGCCTTCCCACATTTCCACGAACATGTTCTTGCGGTCGTCAGTGCGTATGACCTTAACCCAAAAATGCATGACAGCGGGCGTAACCACATGCCACAGTATGCCGATTATAAGTATTGTCGGGATGTACAGCTTACCCTTCCACATGAAAAAAAATATGACAAAATAAACAATGAAAAGAAGTAGGTTGAGCATCACGCCCTTGAAGAAATTATCGTAGAATACCCAGAACGTACGGGTGAGCGCCCGGCCAAACATTTAAAGTAACTTTTCCAGTTCCGGAATGGCTTTTTTGAGTTCAAGCCTTCCGCGTCCTAAGTTCCCGTCCAGGCTTAAAGCAAGCGTTACAAAGTAGCTGGACCCGACCACCATCATGATCATAGTTGCTTTTTCCGTGGATATCAGGACTTCATTGGTTTTGCCGAGGCCGAAGCTGGTCGATGCTTTTCTCGCGCTTGAAATAATGGTCGAATACTCGGCGCCGGCCGCGGTTATGTCAAATTCCGGCTTGGCGGAAAATTTGTCTATGGCTATGCCGTCTTCGCCTATTACAGCCGCGCCTATGGCACCGTCCACGCTGTCCACTATTTTCTGGAGTAAACTTTTAAAATCCATGTATCAGTTATCCTTTTGCGCCTTATGCAAGGACGCGCTTTATATTGTCTATCACGTCTTTTAAAATGTGGCGCATTTTCCCGACGTTTATCGCCTCATTGCCTATCATGAACAATACTCCGCTTAACACTTCGGTAAAAAGCAGCTGCCCTGCTTCCGAAGATATCACAACCTGGTTTAACTTGCCCTGGTTCATGTTCCTGACCGATTCCTCTGTTTTCTCAACTATTGACGCGATGAGCTTTCCTATCTCCGACGCGTTTATGCTTTTTGGAAGAACACTTGCCACTATGCTGCCGTCGCGCAGCAGGAAAAAACTCCCCACCATTCCTTCGACATTGCCCAGGTCCATAAGGACTTTTTCAAGCAGCTTTGCTTTCTCCGTGCCTATCTTTGCGTGGGATGTTTCAGCTTTTTCTTCCGGTTTTGCCGCCGCGGATCTTGCCGTATCTTCTTTTTTTGCTTCTGCGGGTTTCGCGTGTTCAGCCGGTTTTGCGCCATGCGCCGGCTGCTTGTCATCCACGCTGTCATTTTCCACAGCGTCTTTCATAAGGCCCAGAATATCTTCCGTGCTGAACTTATTAGGATCTATTTTCCCCGGCTGCTCGGCTGACTTTGCCCTGGCTTTCATGACTTTCTTTTCCTGAAAATCGTAGATTTCCCTGAGCCGCTGCGATACTATTATATTTTCCTGGTCCCTATCAAGTATTTCCTTATATATTTCAATGGCCTTGTCAAATTCCTCTTTTTTTGTGTATAATTCCGCGGCTTTCATGTTCTTCTGCACGTCAAGTTTTGGGTCTGCATCTTTTCCCGGCCCGGCTTTTGCCGCTGGCGCCGCAACAGAGGCATTTTGTACTTCAACCGGCTTTGCCGGCTCCGCGTGTTTTACAGGCGATGTTTCTTTTGCTGCAGCGGGTTCCTGCTTCGCGGCAAGCGCCTCTTCCAGTTTTTCCTGTGTTTCCGTATCATCCGGATTAAGCGCGAGCACCCTCTGGAACTGGCTCACCGCGTCGGCGTACATTTTTTTTTTAAGATAAACACTGCCCAGCATACTGTGGACCATAATGTTGTCAACGTCCGCTTTTTCAACTTTTTGCAGTTCTACGACAGCTTCTTCAAGCATGTTTTTCTCGCCGTATATCCTGCCAAGAACGACCCTTGCCGACATGTATGCAGGGTGCTTTTCAAGCCCTTTTTTGCACACGTCAATCGCTTCCTGAAGCTGCCCTGCCTTCCTATAGGCGTCGGCTAACGGCACAAAAATCAAGGAGTCGGGATTCTGCGCAAGCTTTTTCTTAAGTTCTTCCACTTCAGCCATGGCATCATACGCCATTAAAAAATGCCTCCTTGTGCCGCCTCTGACAAAATTCTCTTTAGCTCCGCTTTAATAATGGTAATAGGTACAGTTTCATTTAATTTAGCATGACCTATTTTCTTTGTCAATATAAATATTATTTTGCCGTCTTTTACTTTCTTGTCGTTATATAACCTTTTGATTATATTGCCGGTTTTCAATTTCTTTAAAGGTTTGATTAAATTAAACGAATTAAGCACTTTAATTTGCCTGTTTAACGTGTCCTGGCCGCATAAGTTCATGGCTTTGGCTATCCTGGCCGCCGC
The DNA here is from genome assembly GCA_937889595.1 of uncultured bacterium. GTDB lineage: Bacteria > Oederibacteriota > PGYV01 > PGYV01 > Palsa-1178 > PALSA-1178. The sequence continues at coordinate 71,749 of CALAOR010000089.1, read as the reverse complement.
TACCATGCCTAAAGCTACGGCTTCACCGTGTTTTAACCCCTTATAGCCGCTTTCAGCCTCTATAGCATGGCCTATGGTATGTCCGTAATTTAAAATCGCCCTGAGCCCCGTTTCTTCCTTTTCATCCCGCGATACGATTTTTGCCTTGCATTGCGCCGATCCTTCAACAATGCGGAAAAGCGCTTTTTTGTCTTTTTTGAGTATCCTCGCGGAATTATTTTGTATATAATCCAGGAATTTCCTGTCCATGATTATGCCGTGTTTGATGACTTCAGCCATGCCGTTTATGAATTCTTCATCAGGCAGGGTTTTCAAAGTGTCGATGTCCATGAGCACAAACAAAGGCTGGTGAAAAGCGCCTGCAAGGTTCTTTCCCGCCTTTAAGTCAACCCCTGTTTTTCCGCCTATTGAAGAATCAGCCATGGCAAGCAGTGAGGTCGGCACCTGCACTACTTTAATACCCCGCATGTAAGTGGCTGCCGCAAATCCGGCAGTGTCCCCTGTTACCCCGCCGCCTAAGGCCACAATCGCGCTTTTACGGTCGAGCATGTTTTTTGCCGCGGCGTCGTATATATCCTTTACCGTGTCTATGGTCTTGTATTTTTCGCCGTCAGGCATGAGAAATACGGATGTATCAAAATACTTTGACAGGCTTTTATAAAGTTTTTGCCCATGCAGGGAATATACCTTTTTATTGCTGACAATCATGGCCTTGTGCCCGGTTATTTCCGTTTTAAGCAGGATGCCGGCTTTTTTCATGATCCCGGAGCCTATATATATAGTGTACGGGTTATTTTTCAGTTTTAACCTTATTTTTTTCAAGTTTGATACCTGCTTTCTTTATTACCTCTTTTGCCGCCTGTAGAACGGTTTTTGTGTCTGTGACAACCGTTATATCCGCTGCATTTTCATACAGCTTAAGCCTTTTCCTAAAAAGCAGTTCTGTTTTCTTGAGGTTGCCCCGGTCAAACAACGGCCTGTCTTTCCTGCCCGCAAGCCTCTTTGACGAAACCGCAAAACTGTTTTTTAAGTAAACTACAGTACCGCCCCTTTTTAATATTTCAAGGTTACCCGGCACGGTGACGATGCCGCCGCCTGTCGAAATAACCCTGTTAGTAAGGGATAAAACCTTTTTTGCGGCTTTTGTCTCAAGTTTCCTGAAGTGATCTTCCCCATATCCGCTGAATATGTCCTTTATTTCCATTTTCGAGTCATTAACAATCCTTAAGTCAGTATCTTCCAGCTTCATTCCAGTTATGGAAGATATTTCTTTTCCCACGGAAGTCTTGCCGCTGCCCATGAATCCTATCAGTATGATATTTTTCATCGCTTAGAAATTTTTGACGTACTTTATGTAGTTATTGTGATTCAATTTAAACTCAGCGACCGTATCCCCGCCGAACTTGGTTAAAGCCGCGTTTGCCAGCTCAAAAGCCACCGCAGCCTCGGCCACAATTGCCGCCGCGGGCACTGCGCATATGTCTGACCGCTCATAAACAGTCTTTACCCGCTTTTTTGACCTGGCATTTACCGAATCAATTCCCTTCCTTACGGTCGATATGGGCTTCATGGCCGCCTTGACTATGAGCGGTTCGCCGTCGCTCATGCCGCCTTCCATGCCTCCGGCGTTATTTGACGCGCGGTAAAATCCCTTTTGGGCGCTGTATTGTATGCTGTCGTGGAACTTGGAGCCGGGAGTGCCGGCGCAGGCAAACCCGAGCCCGAATTCCACGCCTTTGATAGCCTGTATACTCATGAGCGACCTTGCGATCATGGCGTCGAGTTTTTTGTCCCACTGCGTGTAATCCCCGAGGCCCATGGGAAGCGGTGAAGTTATGACTTTTACCACGCCACCTAAAGTCTCGCCTTCCTCAACCGCGGCCCTGATCTTGCGGATTATTACCGGTATTTCGTTTTCTCCAGGGAACCTCAGGTTAGCCCCGTATTTTTTATCAAGCTCGGATATCCTTTTCTTTACGGCGTCTATTCCCATGCGGGTGTCGTCATCGGTTAAAACCCCGGCAATGTTTATGACATAACCAAAAACATCTATGCCGATCTCCTTGAGTAAAACCTTGGCGCACGCGCCGGAAACAACCCTGGCCGCGGTTTCCCTGGCGCTCGCGCGCTCCAGGACATTCCTAAAATCATGATGCGCATATTTTACACCGCCTGACAGATCCGCGTGACCCGGCCTTGGAACATTAAACTCGCCCACAGCGCCTGAAATTTCCGATACCGACAGTATTTTTTTCCAGTTCTCAAAGTCCCTGTTCTTTATCATAACCGACACTGGCGCGCCTGTGGTCCTGCCGAAACGGACGCCGGATATGATATCCGCGCTGTCAGTTTCTATTTTCTGCCTGCCGCCCCTGCCGTATCCTTTCTGCCGCTCCGCTAAAACCGGGTTTATGCATGATACGTCAAATTTCAGGCCCGAAGGCACTCCGTCAATTATGATGATCAGGCCTTTTCCGTGTGATTCCCCCGCTGTCATATATCTGAGCATTTTTTCCTCTTTTTCCTGCGCCAAAGAAACGCGGCATTGGTATTTATCCCTCTAAAGTCCGGCCGCTTCAGCGCCTGGACTTTAACGGGTCCTGTCGGATGTAATTACTTTTCGCCGCGTGCCCCGTACCCGAGCAAAGCGAGTGGTGCAGGGCGTGCCGCAAAGCAAACAACCGGCATAAAAAACGCCGCGGTTTGAAGCCGCGGCGTTTTTTATGTTGGGGATTTATTCCCTATTCTTCAACTATTGAAGGCGTCAGGAAAACAACAAGTTCGACTTTTTCCGTTGTTTTCTTTGTTCCCCTGAATAACCCGCCTATCAAAGGCAGGTCCCCCAGGAGAGGAACTTTTTCCTCTATATCCGCTATATTTTCATTGATGAGGCCCGCTATAACAACTGTCTCGTTGTTTTTTGCCTTGATATATGTGGACGCTTCCTGTATGGATGTGTCAGGCGGGCCTGCGATCCTGTTCGTCGGCACTATCTTTGATACCTGGACATCAACACGCATGTTGATAAATCCGTCCTTTGATGTTTTACACCACACCTTAAGCTGTATGGGCAGGACTATGCTTGAAAAAGCTGACGTTATCGTAGGCGGACCCGCGTTTGACGTGACTACTGTCTGCACTTCATAGTATACGGTCTTGTTCGTGGTTATAGTGGCAGGCTGGTTATTTTCAACGGCAACTTTTGGGGCGGATAAAAGCGTGGCTTTATTTCTGCTCTCCAATGCCCTGATCGACGCGTCAAACTTGAAGCCGTTCAGGAGCGTTCCGATGTTAAGCGTCCCGCCTGTCAGTCCAGAGCCCAGAAACGCGCCGCCTCCGAGTGTCGAGTCCCCGTTTATGTATGGCTGGTTATTATTATCCTTCACGTTCCATGAGACACCCAGATCTTTCTCGGCCGTCACATCAACTTCATATAATTTGGCTTCTATTGCCACCTGCGGGACCCTTTCGTCAAGCGCCTTTATCATTTTTTCAATTTTCTTCAGGTTGGGGACTGTTTCAGTCACTATTATGCTGGATGTCCTTCTGTCAATACTAAATTTGCTCAGCGTCGGCGATGTCATCATATTCTGAAGGGTTAATTTCAGGTCAGTTATGAATGGCTCCTCATATATGTTTCCGGGTTCTATCTGGAGCCTGACATTTTCAAGCTTAAAGACTTTAGTCTTGTACATGCTTCCGCCTTCAGAATCATTATTGGATTCCCCGCCGGCGTCTATGTCAGCTATCATATCCATGGCTTTATTAATATCCTCATGTGTCCCGACAAGCATTAGCCTGTTTGAGCCCGAGGAAGGGTCAACTTGTGTGGCAACGTCCATAAGTGGTTCTTTTGTCAGCAATGTGGTTACCATGGCCAATAATGACGCCGGGTCCGTGTTCCGTGGCGTGTAGAACTTTGTTATTTTGGGCCTTAATGATTTTGCCAACTTTAATTCCATCGTGGTCCCTATCCTGATTATGCCGTCACTTAATTCATAATAAATCCCCTGCGGTATCAGTATGTCTTTTAGTACTTTATCAAGGGTCTGGTCATCCTCCCTGATGGTGACAAGCGTCGCTATAGAAGCTCCGGGACTAACGGAGAACTCAAAGCCTGTCTGTGTGGACAGGAGCCTGAGCACGCTTGTCAGAGAAGCGTCCTGTATGTTAAGCGATATGCGCTGATACAGGTCAAGATTTTTCTTTACTTTTTTATTTCCGCCAGCGACGTTATCCACGTCGACAATTATCTGATTCTGGTCGCGCGTGACCGTATAAGGCGCGTTCTCGCTCATATTTATGCGCACTTCAACTTCTTTTGTATCGGTTTTTTCACTTACAGCTATTTTTGTCACGGTTCCCTGGGAAACTTCCACCGAATCTTTATGCCATATGGATACGGCGTCCTGTATGTTTATGCTGAGGAATTTTCCGTCAGTGTCTTTTTTAACCCTGTACTTAACCGGGCCGTCTGTGGTTATTATTACACGCGTTTTTTTCAAAATATTTTTCCCGGCCACGTCAATGACCCTGTACATCATGGAGCCGGGTCTTGCAGCCGGTGCCGCCGCTTCCCTTTCCGCCGCCGGCCGGCTTGAAGCCGCTGCGCCCTTGGGAATATTCACCGACAATGTGCTTCCGTTCTGGGTTACGTCCCACTTTTGCCTGTCCTTTAGATCAATTACGACCCATGCCGTGGATGAGTGCGGCGCAGTCCTGATCTTTCCCACATTTGACTTATCAACAGATTTGGTATCGCTTTTTACGCCGCAATTGATCAGCTGTATAAGTATCCTGGGGTTGGGAGGTGAAGCAAGCTCGGTCGTCTTGTATTTGACAGGCGAGGATGTCATGATCCTTATTTCCATTTTATCTTTAAGGTCAAGCGGCAGAATATTTTCAATTTTGTTGCCCTTTGACGCGGTTGCCGCCGGTTTTTCAGCGGGTTTTTCAGCCGGCTTTACGGCTTCAACCTGCATTGCCGCAGCCGCAGGCGTGATTTTCTGCACGCTTCCGGATTCAAGCGCCCGGGAATTATCCTGTTTTTCCACGGGAGAGACGCTGATAAAATCCTCTTCTTCACCGTATGAAAAAGGTATAAAAATAAAAGCGGCTAATACCATCACTGCAAGTATTAACACTTTGCCATTGAGCTTCATCATGCCTCCTGAATTTCAGGTCCCCCGGTATATCCCGGGCATCCTGCTTTTCTTTCGCGGGTTATGTCCCCGCCCAAATATGAATGTTTATCCTATTTTGCAGCCGCGTTATTATTTGTGGTATTGGCCGATTGTTCCGGCCTTATGTTCGGCCCGTCAGACGCTTCTGAAGGCAGCCTAAAAAGCACTTCCCTGTCGCCCTGGCGCAGCATAACCTCAAAATCGCTCTTAAATTCGCCGTTCACGTCGGTTATTTCCATGTCATTATCACCGTATAACTTTCCTTCAGTAAAAATATACCCGAAAGCAATTCCGCTTTTTGTCCTGAAAAGCGCGGTTTTTATGCCGTTACTTTCCGACACACCCTGTATGGACAGCGTGGTTATGTCCACGGCTGATATGGAAAAAGAATTTTCTTTTTCGAATCTGGGGGTAAAAGGATCCCTTCCTGCCTTATTCTGAAAAATATAAATGGGTTTTACAGTAAAATCATCCGCGTTTCCCTCAGCTTTTATAACGGCAAAACCAAGAAAAACGCTTAATAATAAAGCGCTTATCATTACCATTATATACCTTTTGTTTTCCTGTTTCAACATAAAACATCTCCCGGTAAAAATCTATATGAATGAATATATTTTGATTATCATGTCAATGTTTAAGTTCTCCCGCCCTGTTTTTGTCGGGCTTTTGAGCTCCGTGGCAGTCATGCCCTTGATAGACAGTTGTGATGAAGTTGTCAGCCTTTCTATATATCCCAGTTTTGTCAGAAAATCACCAAGGTCGACAAAAGTCGCTCGAAATGTGACCTTTATTTCCATTTCTTTGTATTCGCCTTTCACCGTCTCTTTTCCAGGTTCAAAATTTATAATGTTGATGTTTGACTCGGTGGCGCGCTTTGTTATCTCCCTTATCGTTTCCGAGACATTGGAGTCCTGCGGAAGCCTCCTGTTTATGAATTCCGTCCTGCTGCTGATCTCAGATGCCCGCTTTAAGAATTCCGGATATTTGGCGACCATGTTCCTGGCATCCTGAAGTTCCTTGTTTTTTTGTTCAAGAACAGTTGTCTTTTCCTTGAACTGCTGCATGGCCGGCAAAAAAAGAAATTTCACATACGCGAACCCGAACGCAATTGTAATCAAGCCGGCTGCTATCAGATTTTGCTGCTGCTTTGTCGTCAGCTTTATTCCGGGCCCGGCTCCCTGCTTTGCCGTTCCTGGGCCTGGTTTTCTCTGCGGTTCTGCCATTGCTTTTCAGTCTCCTTAGACTTAAGGTTTGTCTTTTTTGTAAAGAAAACTTATTTCAAAAGCGGTAACTTTCATCTTTCTGGCATCGTCGATAACGTCGGATATTTTTGCGGTCTTTATGTCCATCAAGCCTTTTGATTCTTCCAGCCTTTTTATAAAATCAGCCACAATAACTTTCGAAAGGGTGTTTCCCGACACGTTGATTACTACCCCATCGTCCTTGTCTTTTGTCTGTTCTATTTTGGTGAGCCACATATCAGGCAGCAGCATCTCGCCTATGGAGTCAAGGATCTTCGGCCACAACGCCTGGTCATAAAGCAGGCTGTCCGCTACTTTTTTCTTTTTGGCGTAGGTATCTTCCATGGCATTGAACTTTTTTACTTCTTCTATCTTATCCGAAAGCGACCTGGATTCGGCGTCGATTATTTTTATCTGCCTGTCGATCTCCGCGTTCTTTTGGACCTGAAGGACATAGACGCCCATAAGGGCCGCCAAAACCAGCAACCCTATGCCGAAACCCGCCATTATGACAAGCTGCATCTGCTTTTGTTTTTTTAATTTCTGCGGTATCAGGTTAATCTCTATCATTTGCCCCCCGCCTTCCTGAGGGCAAGCCCTAAAGCCACGTTAAAATGCACGGCGTTCGCGCGCAGATAATCAAAATCAAAGTTTTTTGAATTTATGTTTATGTTCTTAAAAGGATAGTTTATCTCAACCGGCATTCCCAAGCGCTCCGACAGGAACCTATCTATATTCTTTATTTTGGAAGTGCCGCCCGACAGGAGTATCTTCTGCACGGGTTTACGCTTAACAGTGGACTCATAATAGTCAAAAGAACGCCTGACGTCGTTTAATAATTTGTTTAAAGCCGGCGTGATGGCTTCAAATATCCGGGAAGATTTATCATCATCGGAAGAAGGCATGGAATTCAAAAGAAGCGCTTCGCTTTCCACTACTATAGCCGCGTGTTGTTTTTTCATTTCCTCAGCCTGGGAAAAACTCAGGTTAAACTCCCTCTGTATTTCCTTTGTAAAATTATTCCCGCCGATATTAACATCGCGCGTTAAGTGGGGTATGTCTTTTTCGCAGATCGTGATCGTTGTAAATTTCGCCCCCATGTTTATCAGGGCCACGGTGTCGGCTTTAACACCCGTTTCGGAATCGTCATTTACATTGAGCGAGTACGCGTTGCACAGCGAAAAAGAATCCACGTCTATTACGACCGGTTCCACGCCCGCATCTTTGAGAAGAGTAAGGTGCTGTCCCATGGTTTCATTTTTTACCGCCACAAGCAGGACTTCCAGTTTTTTCTGGTTTTCTTCCTCAATCTCATTTAAAACCTTGTAGTCAAAAACAACCTGGTCCATGCCGAGCGGTATGTACTGCTCCGCGTCATAGGGAATCATGTTTTTTAATTCTTCTTCCGTCATATAAGGGACTTTAATGTAGCGTATGATGGCTGAATCGCTTGGTATGGCCGTGACAACTTTTTTGCCGCTTATGTTTTTTTGTTTGATGATCTTTTTGATGGTATTGACAAACAGCGCGTGTTTTACGTCAGGATCCATTTCATCGGCCGATTCGGAAGAAACGTTTATAATCTCCGCTCCGGTCAGTTCAAAACCCTCTTTTAACTTTTTCAGCTTGACGGCTTTTATAGTCGAAGAACCTATATCCAGGCCGATTAACTGATTTTCAAAAAGTCCCATTTACTCTCCCGATACTTTATTTACCGCTGCTTTACGGCATATTATTGTATCAATGCCCTTAAAATAAACGCGGCCGCTATGAATGGCACAAAAGCTACAGCGTCAGTTTTCTTATGTCTGCCCCGCGCGAGCAATAAAAACGCGTAAGCACCGCCAATTATGAAAGCGTAAGTTATTATGCCTGTTATTTCCTTAAACCCGGTACAAAGCCCCATTGCGGCAATCAGTTTTATATCACCTTCGCCTATCTTGCCGTTGGAGAAAATATACAGGACAAGCATTATTAATCCTCCGGCAACAGCGCCGATAATACCTTCAAAAATACTGACCCCTGGATTTACGCCAAATATTCCAAAAACCATCCCTGTAACGGTTAAACACAGGACAATGCCGTCCGGAACTATTCTTTTGTCAATATCAATGAACGCCAGTGTTACCATATATCCTACCATTATTATATAAAAAAAATAGATTTTTTCAAGTCCAAACTTAAGAAAAAAGATAACAAACAGCAATCCCGTGATGAATTCAATAAACGGGTATCTCAGCGAAATTTTCGCAGAACAGTTCCTGCAGCGGCCCTTAAGCATTAAAAAACTTAAAAGTGGTATATTATCATAGGCTTTAATTGGCTTCTTGCATTTGGGACATGATGATGGCGGGTTAATTATTGATTTCCCGGCAGGTATCCTGTAAATGCATACATTCAGGAAACTTCCAATACAAAGACCATATATAAAAATAAAAAAAGCCGTTGCTATAACGGTGATGGCATGCCTCCTGTGTGGACTTTCCCATTTTTACCGCTTATTCCGGATTTTTGCGGGGATTGATGGTTGTTTGTTTTTCCTCGCTCAAGCAAGGCAAGGCAAGGCAAAACAAGACAACCCACCCGTACTATTATATTATCCCGCTCGTCCTCGCCAGTAGGCGAGGACTTGACCGGGGATTGATGGTTGTAATTGTTTTTCGTCGCGCAAGCTCCGAAAAACAAACAACCATCAAAAAAAAAGGCCGGAATTTTCTTTTGGAAAATTTCCGGCCTTTTCGAAATGATGTTTTACTGGTATCCGTACATTGAATAATTGGTTCCGGACGAATCTGTCTGGGAATTATTTACATAGACATTTCCATCAACTGTATTGTACTTCCATCCGTCTGTGGCTGCACCAATTGCCGCTGGTGCCAATGCCTGATCAACTATCACGCCTATTGATGAACCGCTAAGCGTGTTTCCTCCCAAATTGGACGGATGTGTAACTTTCACCGCCGGCATTGCGCTCAAATATTTCTGGAACATAAGATCTGTTAATGACGTCGGAAAAATACCCTGGTTGTCACCATAATAAATCGATATTGCCGATTTGATGGCACCCACGTTTCCTTTTGTTGCGCCTTCTCTTGCTTTTTCAAGCATTTGAGCGAATTTCGGGATTGCTACCGCTGCCAAGATACCAATGATGGCAACGACGATCATGAGCTCGATCAATGTAAAACCTTTCTGTTTTCTCATACTCTCACCTCCTTTTTCTTTTAAAATTTTAAGCCTCTTAAAGTTATTATAGCCGTCAACCTGCATTTTGTCAAGTTTTTTGTTACTATTTTTATTTGTTCATTTTGCCATTATTTGATCATTTCGCCCATGGAAAACATTGGCAGGAACATGGCTATAACCAGATATCCTATTACAACGCCTAAAATCGACATAATCATGGGCTCGATCATTGACATAAGCGACTCCACCGCAGTATCTACTTCCGCGTCGTAAAAATCAGACATCCTCAAAAGCATGTCATCCAATTGCCCTGTTTCTTCGCCGACCGCCACCATCTGGGTTACCATGGTCGGGAAAAGTCCCGTGGCTTTCATAGGATCAGTCAGGTTCTGCCCTTCCCTGACAGCGGCCCTTGTGTCAAGGAGAGCTTTTTCCACAACCTTATTTCCCGAAGACCTGGCTACTGTTTCCAGGGCATCCAGGATCCCAACGCCGGACTTCAAAAGCGTTCCAAGCGTTCTCGAAAACCTGGCCACGGTCTGTTTTTTTATTAAAAGACCGAATACCGGCAATTTAAGCATATATTTGTCAATTATATACCCGCCTTTTTCCGTTTTTTTTGCCACGTTAAAAGCAAACCCTATCAAACCCATGCCAATGATCTCAAAAATAGCGTATTTTTGTTCAAACGCGCTGACATCCAGGAGAACCTGTGTCATTGGCGGAAGCTTTCCCCCAAAACTCGAAAAAACCTCCTTAAACGACGGCACAACTTTTACGAGCAGTATGATTATTATTACTGTCGCGATCACAAGGATTGTTATCGGATATGACATCGCGCCTTTTATTTTTGCGTTTAAGTTTTCTGCTTTTTCAAGGAATGTCGACAGTCTGTCCAAAATCTGGTCCAAAGAACCTGACATTTCGCCTGCTTTTATCATGTTGCAGTAAAGCGTGGAAAATACGGTCGGGTACTTTGACATGGCGTCCGACAGGTTTGCCCCGCTGCCTATGTCATCCCTTATCTTGATCAGAACGTTCTTAAAAATCTTATCTTCCTGTTGATCGGCAAGTATGCTTAAAGCCTGAAGAACCGGGAGTCCCGCGGTGATCATGGTGGAAAACTGGCGGGATAATATTGAAATTAGGGATGTTTTTACCTGCGGACCCGCATTAAAGATCGCGGCCCATCCGCCCTGCTTGGTTACCGATATGACAACAAGTTTCTGCTGCTTCATTTTATGCTGAAGCGTTTCTTCGCTGTCCGCCTCTATCTGCCCGTCAATGACCTTGCCGTCAGGTGTTTTTGCCTTGTAAGAAAATGTAGGCACTAAAATCCTCCGCCATAAATTTCAACCCTTAAGACCATGGGGCTGCTTTTTAGCCTTAAAAATTCCCGCTGCTGCCGGCGTTCCCGCCGGTCGATATGATTCTTTGCAGGTCCTTTGAGTCCGATGTCCTTGCAAATATTTCATTATAAGTTACAAGCTGTTTCTGGTAAAGTTCGGCCAGAGACTGGTTCATGGTTTTCATCCCGTATTCCGTTCCTGTCTGCATTATGGAGTATATTTGGTGAACTTTTTCTTCCCTTATCAGGTTTTTAATAGCCGCGGTTGATATCAATACTTCCACGGCCATTGCCCTGCCCGTGGAATAGGCCTTTGGAAGCAACTGCTGTGATATTACAGCCTGCAATGTAAATGAGATCTGCGCCCTCACCTGCTGCTGCTGGTGCGCCGGAAAAACGTCAATGATACGGTTAATTGCCTGTACCGCGTCAGGCGTGTGAAGCGTTCCGAAAACAAGGTGCCCCGTTTCAGCTATGGTCAGCGCGGCCTGTATGGTTTCCAAATCCCTCATTTCGCCGACTAATATGACATCCGGGTCCTGCCTTAATACATATTTTAATGCTGTAGCGAAACTGGCCGTATCTGTGCCGACTTCCCGCTGGTTAACTATGCAGTTTTTATGGGTATGGATATATTCTATAGGGTCCTCTATCGTCATGATGTGCCCCGCTTCGTGGGAATTGATCCAGTCAACCATGGAAGCGAGCGTAGTGGATTTCCCGGAGCCTGTCGGGCCTGTGACAAGTATCAGGCCTTTGGGGGTTTTTACGATGTCATTTATGACCTGCGGCATCCCGAGTTCGTCAAAAGTTAAAATATGCATGGGTATGTTGCGCAGCGCGGCCGCAACCGCGCCTCTTTGCTTGAATACATTCATCCTGACGCGGCCTATACCCTCAACACCGAAAGAAATATCAAGCTCGTTTTCCCTTTCAAATTTTTCCTTTTGCTCGTCGGTCAATATGCTGTATATTATGTGCTGACAGTCATCGGGCCTCATTTTCTCAAATTCAGTCTGTACCATGTCCCCGTCTATACGCAGCATAGGCGGCAATCCCACGGTTAGATGAAGGTCTGAAGCACCTTTTTCAAACATTACCCTGAGAAGCGTATCGATATTTATCATGCAAACAACCTCCTGTAAAGAAGATAATTTAGTATCCTGTTGTGTCTATACATTATACCTCTATTTTAGACGATGTCAATTAAAAACTGACATAAAACTTTCAAAATGCTTTTTCCCATATTTTATTCGCGTTTTTTCCGGAGAATATGAACTATTCTCCTGTTATCTTCCTGATTGCCGCTATGTGGTCTTCTTTTACGACCAGAAATTGCAGGCCAACCCTGTATTTTTTTAAGGCATCATCCCGCCTTGCCCATTTGACTTCCGCGAAAGTCGCAAGGGTCCCTCCCGTGTTGTCCATGTCTACGTCAAGCCTTACTATTTTATCCTTTCCTATTTCTTCATCACATATGAGCTGCAATCCTGTTGTGCTTATGTCTTCAGTTTCAACTTTGCGGCGCCTTTCGGTTTCAGGCACGGGCTTTTCAAACTCATCATCAGACATGACCCTGTAAGTCACGGTGAGTTTTGCCTGCGCCCTCTTATGCTTTCGCCTGTCCATATACATCTCGCCTATTGGCATTTTTAACTCCGTTATATATTAATTAACTTCGTATAGATTGTAACTTAAGTTTTGATATTTATCAAATGCTTTTATCCCGCAAAAATATAGGCGTTCCTGCCGCCAATGTAGAAATCTATCATATTTCTGTCAGGCTTAAAGTATCCGTTGCCGCCGTAAATACATTTTAACTGCCCTGCCCTGCTTATGATCGATTCAGGTATATTAAGTCTGACTGAAATATCATTGCCTTTGTTAATTATCACAAATACAATGCTGTCTTTGTTGCTCCTGAAAAAGGCCAGCACATTTTCAGAAGCGTAGGATTCGATAAAATCGCCGTCATTAAGCGCGCTTAAACTTTTTCTGATCCATATCATGTGCTTGTAAAACCCGTGGAAACTGTTGTACCTGTTCACTTTCCCCCACTCCATGGGAGATCCCGCCGAATACTTCTCATAGCTGTTCACCACTTCCCAGTCAAGACCCATGCGGTTTTCCTCTTCTTTTTGGCCCTTTGTGGTGCCAAGCTCATCGCCGAAATATATCATGGGCGCGCCAGGATAGGTAAACTGCAGCGCCACAGCTATCTTAAACAAGCCCTCGTCATTTCCCACATCATACAGCAGCCGGTTTGTGTCGTGGGTCGAGATCAAGTTCCAGCTTGCGCGCAGTTTTTCTTCAGGGTATTCCCCGTACATTTTCACCAGTTCCGCCATATAGTTCTTGCCGTCTATCTTCCCCGTCATAAAGTTCGCTGTTGTCCCCCTGAAAACATAATTCATGACGCCGTCCAAAAGCCCGTCTGCGAGCCACTCTTTCCCGTATGTTTCGACAACCTCGCCAATGAGCAGTTTGTCCTCATCTGTTTCTTTTATCGCCGTCCTTATCCTTTCAAGCGACTTTATTCCGAGCCGCTCAGCCACATCAAGCCGCCACCCATCCGCGCCCTGCTTTAACCAGTACTTCACCACGCTGTTTTTTCCGCTGTATAGATATTCTATTACATCAGCGTTTTCCTGGTTGAGAACAGGCAGGGTTTCAATCCCGTTCCATACCATGAAGTAGCCTTCCTTATTCACCTGATACATAGCCTTATATTTCGGGTCGCCTGCTTTTGCCTTTTTATACCACTCATGTTCGGAACTTGTATGGTTAAATACGCCGTCAATAATGACCTTAATGCCTTTGGAATGAAAAGTTTTAACCATATCTTTGAAATCATTAATATCCCCGAAATGGGGGTCTATGCTCAGGTGGTCGAGAGTGTCGTATTTGTGGTTGCTGAGGGCTTTAAATACAGGGGTAAGATAAATCAGGTCAACACCGAGTTCCTTTAGATAATCAGAGGCATATGCCGCACCATTCAGGTCGCCGCCGTAAAAACCGCTGTTATGGTGGAGCGTGGGGTCTTTTTCATGCCATTGAAGCTTGGTTATTTTCTCGCCGTAAGCGTCGCCTGTGTATATTTCCTTTTTCCCCTGCGGGTCAGTCACAGACGAGGCAAAAGAATCCACAAAACAAATGTATCCTATGGAGTTTTTTGCCCAGTCAGGTGTTTTGTCCTTGTACGCAGCCACAAGCGCCTCCGTGATATTGGTTTACTGTTTTATTATAAAGGAAGAAGCGGATGTGTCAATGGTTTTAAACGGGAAGAATCTGCGTTTATTCCCCTGCTGCACACAGGACAGTTGCTTTGATTTGCCTTTATATCCTTAATTTGCCGTCGGGTCCATTACCCTGCCCATGAAAAGAATCGCGTTCGTGGTGTTTTCCCTTATCACGAAAATAAACGGATGGTCAACCCTGAAAATCTGCGGGATAAGGGGTTGTGTTGCGATTGAAGTGATTACCGTAATTATCACGGCCGTGGCCGCGGCAGCTTCTGTTCCCGCTTCGTCAACGGACACAAAAGCCTTATGCAGCACCTTTGAAATATAAAGATTTTTGCCCGGGATCTTTGCTATGCCCGTAAAATCAGCGCCAGTTTCCGAAAACGCCAGCGGCATTCCCATAGCCGGCAGTACTGATGTAAGGTCATAGTTTTCCGTAAATGTGAATTTCGGGAGTATTACCTCAACCCCGCCTATTATCAGAGCCGCGGGAGCTGTCCTGGCCGCGAACCAGTCATTTAACTTGTTCCCTGTCATAACGCTTTCCAGGCCTGCCATCTGGCCCTGGAGCGGCAAAAAGATGAACATTGAAAGTTCATTGTTCACATAAGGCATCTCATATACCTGCGCTGCGCCGTAATAATCCTCTATGCTGCCTCCAAGAGTCTGGCTCATCATGGATACCTTAACCGGCGTTGAGGCAGTGGTATTGAAATTATCGGTAATTGTAAGTGCCGCCTTGAACTTGATCGCCCAGTCAGCCTTCATATAAATCGCATTGGTAAGTACAAGCCGTGTTTTATTCGTAATGGTGCCGGACGGCAAGAGGTCTGTTATTTTATTATTTGTCTCGTTTGCCACCGTATTGTTTATGGTCAACCTCGAATTTTCCGTATCATTCACAAAATCAAGAAGCGTGATAGTAGCAAGGTAATACTGCGTGAGTACAGAGGTATAACTCGGATAAACAGTGAAATCCGTCTGAAGCCAGAGGTTGTTTGCCGTACTAAGAGTGTAATTTTTCCCGGGCGCGTTAATGGCTCCCATAAGCTCGACAAATCCGGCCAAGCGCGCAGCCGAATCGCTCGGAAGGTGCAACACGGCAGCCATCTGGTCAGCCGTGGCGCCTTTTGCCCCTTCGTATGTCATTGAAAGCGCGGAAAAAATCGAATAAGGCGAGAAAAACACATTTCCGCTTGTGGTGTCCTTGCATTTGGCATAAAAATCGCCGGCAAAAACATTATTGCCTTTTTTAGGTACGCATGACTGGATTGTTGCGGAATTGTCAGCGCCTGTTACAGAAGCCGGCGTGTGCTTAGCGGCGCAGCCCTGGGATAATACCACAAAAAACAAGAAACTGATCATAACTAAAACTGCGGACATTGCTTTTTTCATCTTTTCACCTCTGGTTTTGGGCTTATAAATATAGATATATATTGGACAGTTAAAACCCAAAAAAGTTCCATAAAAGCTGCACATTTTACTCCGAAATAACGCGGTAGTTTATGCGTTTTTTTTCTTTGCTATAAAATTTTCCTTAACCCTGAATTTTACGATTTTAGTTATCAAACCATATGGTATGGGTTAATCCGGCTGGAAATGCACCGTGCCTTTTGACAGGTCGTAGCCGGACAGTTCCGTTTTAAACGCCTTTATCCCCGAGGAGGTCGGGAAAAAACTGATGTGGTCCTTAAATCCGGAAAAGTAAACCAGGATCCCGTTCAGTTTATAAGCCGGCATCATGTAACTGATGGTTTCTTCAGCAGCCGGAGCAGCCTTTCGCACGGTTTCACGGATCTTTTCAAGTGTTTTCCTGACATTTGGGGGGTACCGCCTTATGAAGGCGCTTACGGCTTTGCTTTTGGGTTTTAAGACCGGCATATGCACAGGCTCCTTTGTTTTTTATTTGCAGTTGGCTTGATTGTAAACTTACATAGGGGTTTCTTCCATATCTCGATTAAGAATGGTTTTAATGATTTTAATGCTTTTTAAAACTATGCCGTCAAATTTCCATATTCCATTTTCCATTTTAAAAACATAAATCGATTTAACTTTATGATAGTCACCTTCGTTAATCGCTTCGCTTACAATTTCAACATAGGCCGTTGCGACATCAATGTATTGCACGCTCATAATTTTCAAAAATTTGTCAGTTTTTGTCTCTTCCATCTCCGATGAATTACGCATAAAATCGATATACTGATTGGCTGTCTTAATTTTAGTCTTAGAAGGTAGTAATTCAAAATAACCCTTTGACAAATATTTATAAATAGCCGAGTAATTTTGCTTTTTGGTAAATTTACAGAAATTGAGTACTGATTCTTTTAAAATGTCGTTACGAATTTGTTCAATGCCTTTAATAGTATATTGTTTGTTTTCTGTTGGAGTAGCATTTTCAACTTGAGTTGGAATATCCTCTTCAACCCGGGTTATATCCGTATAAAGATGCTGGTTATTTTTTGACTGATTATTCTCTGCTTGTTTTACCTTTTTATCCTTCCCCTGACAAGAAATAAAAATACAAACTGATAAAAGAACAATAATTACCATATTTTTTATTTCCATTTATAAGCCTCCAGCGAATATGTGATGGGTGAGCCGGTGTGAGTTGATTATTAATTTTTCCCCTTTATTTCTCATCCTATTCATATTTTGCCACCACAAATAACAAAGGCAAGGTTAAAGTTCGAGTGTTGGTTGGTTGGTTGGTTGGTTGGTTGGTTGGTTGGTTGGTTGGTTGGTTGGTTGGTCGGTCGGTCTGCCTGTCTGTTTTGATGGATAAAACTTGAACTTTTGTCTATTTGGATTAACCTTGTCCCATAACGAAAAAAAGCCGTTCTGCTTGTGACAAAACGGCTCTTCTGTATTGGCGTTCCAAGATAGACGACATTCGCAACTGGATGAGGACGGAGAAACCGATTATCTTATATAATAGACTATCGGAATTATTTTTTATCTTGCATTAATTTCTTATCGTCACCAGGAATGGTCTTTGCTTCATTTATCATTTTAATTAAATTTAGTGGTGGAATTATAATTGGTATTATTCCTGCTTTCGTTGATATACTGCTTATGACTTCTCTCATATAAGGAATTATTATAGCAGGTGCATTATATTCGGCAAATTTTTCAAGAGAAATACTGCCTGATTCTTCCTGACTAAATATTCCAACCATCTTACAGACAAGATTAAACGTCGGTTCTGCAACATCCTTTTCAGTAATCGCAATTCTAACTCTTAATATTAACGCATCCCCTTTTTCGGAGAATGCCCTTTCTATCGACGTTGCAAAATCTAATTTACCTGCATCAAACTTCGATGCATCAATTAAATAATCAGGCACGTTTGGTTTACGCTTAAATTCTAACTCTTCTAAAAGTATTGTGCTTATATTGATATTGTTATTCTGGTTTTCAGACATTATGCCGCCACCGCAAAGTCCCTTTGAAATTTAATCGTTGTTAATTCCGTATTGATAACTTTTTTAACTTCCACTCTATTTAATCCAAAATCATTCGTTGCAATTTTATTTTGAGTTTTCATCTGGCTTTTTACCAAAAACTTATTCCATCCATAGTCACCTGATACATTTTCCGAAACAAACTCTAATTTTACATCTACTTTTTCTAACTTTTCGAAAGAACTCCAAATTGTTTTTAACATTTCCGAATATATACCAACCTTCTTATATTCGGTTAAAGTTTCCACGGGAATATGTGACGTGAAAACTAAATTAATATTCATTTTTCTAACATCATCTAATAGCCTAACGCTCCATTCTGCAAAATCTTTACGCCTAATGGTTTTTCTATCAACCATTATAACGTATTCTTGCGAATCAGAATCAAATTTAGAAACTAACTTTTTAGGGCTAAACTTTTCCTTTAATTCATCCTTTATTCGGCTTATCACTGCATCATTTTTTCTCATAATTCTCCTAAAATATTTTATTCATTACCTCTATTATAAATCTACTTTTTACCAGTAAAGTTCTAAATTCCTCGTGTTCTATGATAGGACTTGTAAAGTGATAATCTGATACTCTTCTCGTTTCTCGAAGAGAATACAAATAATCTTCAACCCTTGTTTGTATTTGAGGTGCATATCCTGCAACCTGTTTATCTAATGCATATTCTTTAAGTCTTGTTTTGATATCACTGTGTTTAAAAAAATCAACTTCTTTTGTTGAGCGATGATTGTTAATATACCAATTATATAGCTTATGCTTTATTAGTTGAAATACTCCATAATACATATTACTTATCACTACATTAAAGTAATTATGTGTCTTTCTAAAATGATATCGTGCCAAGTCAATGTTTTGATAACTTTTTGTATCTATCCTTATTTGTCCCATAAAGAATATTACAATAAGTTAGACAATTAGTCAACCAATTGTGGTGCCTACTTCATCGTTATACCATTATCGGCAAAATTTGACCTTTGCTTTAATGTTTTTGTAGTTTTCCGAGCCTATTTTCATTCCATATTAACCTCATCTGAAATAAGTTTCTTGCGCCTGCACAGTTCCAGAATAGGCACACACTCCTGGGTCGAACCCCGGGAGATATAGAAAAAATGTTTGCGGTCGTTTTTATGCCAACGGCCGTTGCCTTCGGTGATGTTCAGGGTTACGGAGAGAATCGCCCGGTTTAGCTGGTCCGTTAAGTAGAAGTAGCCTTTCGGGAAATCGTGGGTGATGGATGTGATCTTTTCGGCAAGGTCTACGGACTTTTGGTAGACCTGCAGGTTTTCGAACATGAACATAAACTTACCCCATATATTTTGAAGTCGAACAGTTGAACAGATTGAGCAGGTGGAGAGGACAAAAAACAAGCCGGAATGAAACCGGAAGAATGAGTTTTAGATTATAAAATTCAGTGAGTTTTGACGCTCAACACATATGGAAAACTTGAATTATCACCCCCTACGTTTTGAAACCAAAACCTGAACAGATTGAGCAGGTTGAGCAGATTGACCGCAGATTGCGTGGTGGTGCGGCAAACAGTTGAGTTTGTTTAGATTAGTTCGTCAACCTGCTCAACTGTTCAACCTGCTCAATCTGCTCCGCCAAAAACGATGGCCAGCTTACGCTGGCCATCGTTTTTGGCGTCCTCAGGGAGAATCGAACTCCCATTACCGCCGTGAAAGGGCGGTGTCCTAACCGTTAGACGATGGGGACATGCTCTATATTCTTTTTTTTATCCAGAAAATCACATTTTATAAAACTGTGATATTATACAGATTTTTCGGTATTTTTCAAGTTTTTATTGTGTATTGCCAGGTAGTATAATTCCACGTATTTGGCCGCGGCTATGTCCCAGGAGAAGTTCTCTTTCATGCCGGCCTGCTGGAGCCTCTCCCATACTGATTTGTTTTTGTATGTGTCTGTGGCTACGTGTATGGCCCTGAACAGGTCCCACGGGTTGTAACCCTGGAACGTGAAGCCGTTCCCTTTTTTGGCCTTAAAATCATACTGTTTAATGGTGTCTGCCAGGCCGCCTGTTTCCCTTACTATCGGGACTGTGCCGTACTTTAACGATATCAGCTGGCCCAGGCCGCAGGGCTCAAACCTGGACGGCATCAGGAACATGTCAGAACCTGCGTAAATATTGTGTGCGGTGCTGTTGTCAAATTTCAGGGACACGCCCAATTTTTCCGGATATCTTGCCGTTAATTCACGGAACAGCCGGTGATAATGCTCTTCGCCTGTGCCTAAGACCACGAACTGCAGGTTTAACTTCATCATTTCTTCAATTATGGTTTCTATAAAATCAAGGCCCTTCTGTTGGTCCAGCCTTGAGACCATGCCTATTACCGGGACATTTTCATAATACTTTAACCCGAATTCTCCGAGAAGTTTTTTCTTTATTTCTTCCTTGGGGGCCATGTTTTCTGGCGTATAGTTTACGGGCAGGCACTTGTCTGTTGCCGGGTCCCATGACGTGTAGTCTATACCGTTTAAGATGCCGAATAGATCCTTGTCCCTTGCGGCCAATACGCCTTCGAGGTAATAACTGTATTCGGGTGTTTTTATTTCTTCCTTGTATTTTTCCGAGACCGTATTGATTGCATCGGAGAATACAATGCCGCCCTTCATGTAATTGATGCCGCCGTAGAATTCAAGCTGGTGCATGTTAAATATGTCCCATGGCAGGCCGGCGTGGGATATCATGTCTTTTGAGGCAAAACCCTGGTAGGCTATGTTGTGGATGGAGTAAACCGCGGCAATGTCCTTTAAGGCCGGGTCAAAAGCGTATATTGTTTTTAAGAATACCGGGATCAGGCCCGTATGCCAGTCATTGCAGTTTATAACTTCAGGCACCCAGTCCGAGACCCTGATCATTTCAATAACAGCCTTTGAAAAATACATGAAACGCTCGTTATTATCCCAGTACTCGCCGCGGGATGTGCGGTATATTTCCTCCCTGTCAAAAAAACTTTTACAATCAATAAAGTAAACCGGAACATCTGAATCAGGCAGGAATCCTTCATGAATGATAGCCGGGTGGTCGACAAGGGCTATATTTATGCTTATCTTTTTTTCGGTTTGCTTTATGCAGTATTTTATCCGGTCTATCTGGCGGTAAAACGGCATGACCACGCGCACATCATGTCCCAGGCTGCGCAGCGCCTTTGGCAGCGCGCCCGTCACATCAGCCAGGCCGCCTGTCTTTGCAAAAGGCACGACTTCCGAGGCCGCGATCAATATCTTAAGTTTTTTCTGTTTTTGTGGTTTGGATAACCTTCTCTCCATTTTCCCCAATTACCCGCCTATCCCATTACTGCTTCAACTGTATGTTCCCTGCCGTCCTTGAATATAGGCGCTTTATTGCCTTTAACAGCTTTTCCGTCAACGGTCAGGTTAAACACGCCCTTGTTTACCTTCTTCGGGTTTGTCACGTTGATACGGTATGTCGTGCCCCTCCATACCCTTTTAACCTTAAAACCCTTCCATGTTTTGGGTATGCAGGGGTCTATGATCAATCCGTCAAAATCCGGCCTTACCCCGAGTATATACTGTGAAGCCGCCACAAAGTTCCATGCCGCGGTACCGGTCAGCCAGCTGTTCTTTGCCTGCCCGAAGTCCTTATGCTCTTTTCCAGCTATCATCTGCGAGTATACATACGGCTCTGTCCAGTGTATATCGGCTATGTCGTTTGAAGCGGAAGGCAGTATGGTCTTGTAGTACTTAAATGCCTGCTCCCCGCGGCCGGCAATGGCTTCCGCACACATGGCCCACGGATTTGTGTGGCAGAATATCGCCGCGTTTTCTTTTAGGCCCCTCGGGAATACCGAAACATAGCCGAGCTCGGGATGGTACTGTGAATATGCCGGGTAGAAAAGCACTATGCCGTATTTTGTGTAAAGGTTCTTTTTTATCGAGTCCAGTGTCTGTATCATCCTGTCGCCTTCGGCAACCCCCGACATTACCGCCCAGGTGTTTGATTCAAGCCATATTTTTCCCTCTTCGGTTTTGGATGTCCCGACCGGCGTACCGTTGTCGTCAAAGGCCCTCATGTACCACTCGCCGTCCCAGGCTTTTTCATTGATCCTTTTCTTCATTTCCACGGCCATATCCCTGTATTTTTCCACATCAAGCACCCTGCCTGATTTTTCTGCGAGTTCCGAAAGCAGGTTGGCGCCCATTACAAACTGGCAGGCTATCATGACCGATACGCCCATGCCTTTCGGCCCGCTTAAGTTAAGGCAGTCGTTCCAGTCGGCTGTCCCTGCTTTTGGCAGGCCATGGTAACCTGTGTTGTTCCATGAATATTCCACGGCTCTCTGCACGTGTTCATACATCTTGCCGCGGCTTCCGTCCGTATACGGGACAAGCTCATTTAAAAAGTTCATGTCGCCTGTTTCTTTTATATAATTATGCACTGCCTGTACCAGCCACAAATGGTCGTCGCCGAAGCCTTCCTTGCTGCCTTTTTTGGTCAAAGGCGAGTAGCCGTGATGCGCGCGGCCTTCCGGGAACTGCACCGAGGCTATGTCGATCAGCCTTAAGCGCACTTTGTCGGGTATCTGGTGGGCAAACCCGAGCGTATCCTGGTTTGAGTCGCGGAAACCCATGCCCCGCTCGCCGCCCGCTTCATAGTAGGAGGCCGAACGCGACCAGTTAAATGTTGTCTTGCACTGGTACTGGTTCCAGATATTGACCATGGAATTAACCGCCGGGTCCGGAGTCTCTACCGTGTACTTCGCGAGATTTTCGTCCCAGTGCGATTTTAATTCCGCCAAAGCCTTGTCCACGTTTTTCGGGTTCTTGTACTTTTCCATTATTTTCTTTTCAACGCCCAGGCCTTCGCCATATCCCAGCACAAACACCACTTCTTTTTCTTCCTTTGCCTTAAGCGTGAGGTTTACGTTTAATCCACCGAACGGCGCCCATCCGACCGCAAGAGAACCCGAACACTTGCCGTTTTCAACCGCGATCGGGTTTGCTTCGCCCCTGTACGGTCCGACAAAATCCTGCCTTACGCCGTCGTATGAAGCAACTTTCGTGTTTGACCAGAAGTAGGCGAAATTATGCTTGTGCATGTTATAGAGCGTCAGATGGTACATGCAATTATTCCTGAATTCCGTCTTTCCTATGTTGAGGTTGTACTGGTAATCGGTCATGTCGTTTAAAGCGTCCCAAAGACAGAACTCCACATAAGTAAACAAACTGATCGAACGCGCCTTGTTTGTGTTGTTTTTTACCTTGATCCTCCATATTTCATTTGCCTCGCCTATAGGAACAAAATACGCGGTTTCGCTCTTGATGCCCGCGTACTCGGCGCTGATCTTCGTGTACGAAAGGCCGTGCCTGCATTCATATTTATATTTTTTCAGGTCCTTATTTGTTGGCTGCCATGAGGCGGACCAGTAATCTTTTGATTTATTATCGCGCAGGTAAATATACCTGCCCGGCCTGTCTGAAGGAACGTTATTATACCTGTAGCGCAAAAGACGCCTGTGCGCCGCGTCCTTATAAAAGCTGTATCCGCCTGCCGTATTTGACATGAGCCCGCAGTAGGAATCAACCCCGAGATAATTGATCCACGGAAGCGGTGTATCGGGCCTTGTTATAACATATTCCCTGTTCTCGTCGTCAAAATATCCGTATCGCATGCACGAACCTCCTGTTTTAATAAGAAAAGATAGGAGGGATCCCTCCCTCCTATCTTTTAAAATAACCTATATATGATCCCTTTTCGTAACTTTTTATTTGCGCTGAAACGCTTTTCAGCCGTTTTTTAACTGATCAGAATTTCCCGACAATTGAGAGGTACTGTACGGGCGTCAGCTCGGAATCTACATAAGCATAGTCTATGCCGATAAAGTACCATCTGATCGAAGCTCCCATGCTCCAGTCCATCCTCTGGGTCAGGGTGCCGCCGGCCGTGCCGTTCGAGATTCCGCCCCAGCTTTTTATGCCTCCGCGTATCGCTATCATCTTGTTCCACCAGAGTTCCATACCGCCGTGAATTATAAGCTGATATTTGGTGTCAAGGTCTATCGCGGGCGTTATTTCGAACTGTCCAAAATCGATCTTATACGCTATGCCGGGCTTGGCGTTCATGTCAACTTTTTCCGTGGTTCCGGCGGTAGTGGTTACGCCCGATATCGGATCCCATTTGATCTCGGTAATTACATCCTGAAGATTCAAGCCAAGCTGCAGCCCTTTCAGTTCTTTCACAAATTCACCCGCTTTGAAGAAGAAACCCACGTCAAGCCCTCCGCCCATGTAGTTAACAGTGGAGTATTGGTTGGGATAGTTTCCAAGCATTAGTTTTCCGCCCAAGCCTATTGAAAATCCCTTGGTTATCGGGTACGCATAAGCGAGGTATATAACATTATCAGCGTTCGACATGTTATCCTTTCCAGGAACAATGGTTCCCGATGAATCGGTAATCGTTATACCCCCGATTGACTGCCTGAGCCAGCCTATGCCAATCGCTCCGGCTACGCCGGTATTATAAACAAGGTTGACGTAGGAATAATTTGTATCAAGATCATTGATCCTTGTCAGCTTAACGCTCGATACCTCAACCCCGTTAATGTTCGTCATGCCCGCAGGGTTCCAATATGAAGTGGAAGCGTCGTCCGCAATACCGGCAAATGTCGCGCCCATGCCCAAAGGCCTTGCGCCCACGCCTATTGCCATTGATTCCCCTGCAAACTGAACCGATTGCGGGGCAGCGGCAAAAAGACCCGCTGAAAAAATAACTGCTGACGCGGCTATTGCTAAAACTTTAATTTTTATACCATTCATCAAACTACCTCCTTTTAAATTATGGCAGCTTCGGTCTTGGAATCAAAGAAATGGGCCTTGTTCATGTCAAACACAAGCTCCACTTCCTGATTTACCTCAACCTCGGCGTCAGAATCCATCTTTGCTATAAACGGCGTCTTTCCGGTCGTTAAGTACACAAAACTTTCGCTTCCAAGGTGCTCCACGACCTCGACCGTCGCGGCCACCGTGTTATCCGCGCTCGCGTTCGGCGCGTATACCTTGTCATATATGTCTTCCGGTCTTATCCCCATTGTTATATCCTGCCCTGCCTGGCTCTTTAACTTTTCCGCCATGGCATCCGGCAGCCGCACTTCAAAATTCTCTTCGTTGAAATACAATCCGCCTTTTTTCGACTCCAATGTCCCGTCTATGAAGTTCATCGACGGGCTCCCTATGAATCCGGCCACAAACTTGTTTTTCGGTTTGTCATACAGTTCTTTCGGCGGCGATATCTGGTGTATCTCCGTGGCCTTCATCACAACTATCTTTTCCCCCATTGTCATGGCCTCTACCTGGTCATGTGTCACATATATCATCGTCGCCTGCAGCCTGGTGTGCAGCTTTGACAACTCCGCCCTCATCTGCACCCTCAGCTTCGCGTCCAGGTTTGACAACGGCTCGTCAAATAAAAATACTTTGGGTTTCCTGACTATGGCGCGGCCCACGGCCACCCTCTGCCTTTCTCCGCCGGAAAGTTCCTTGGGCTTTCTCTTCAAATATCTCTCTATACTCAGTATGTCCGCAGCTTCCATTACCCTCTGCTTGATCTCCGCTTCCGGGTACTTCCTCAGCTTTAATCCGAATGCCATGTTCTCATATACTGTCATATGCGGGTACAGCGCGTAGTTCTGGAACACCATCGCTATATCCCTGTCTTTGGGCGGTATGTCATTTACAAGCACATCGTCTATGTATATCTCGCCGGTTGTTATCTCTTCCAGGCCCGCTATCATGCGCAGCGTCGTTGTCTTACCGCACCCTGACGGCCCTACAAGTATTAAAAATTCCTTGTCTTCGCAGACTATATTAGCGTCTTTTACGGCCACAACATTGCCATACTTTTTCCCAACGTTTTTTAAAACTACCCTTGCCATCTTCGCCTCCTGAATTTTATTTGACCGGACATCTTTTCCAAAACATAACATTTTACCGATAAATCCGAATTTGTATTAATGGCAATCCCCACAGCTGTTTGAAACGCATATAAAAAAAGACTATATCCCTTTTCTTAATGCTTAATTTCCCGGGCCAGTATATCATTTTAATCCGCATATTATTTAAACCCGCGTATTATTTAAACTTAAGCGTCAGCCCTATCCTGTG
The DNA here is from genome assembly GCA_937889595.1 of uncultured bacterium. Classification (GTDB taxonomy): domain Bacteria; phylum Oederibacteriota; class PGYV01; order PGYV01; family Palsa-1178; genus PALSA-1178. The sequence continues at coordinate 45,940 of CALAOR010000089.1, read as the reverse complement.
CGTGCTTTCAAGAACACCATACTGCTTGTAACAGTAATCAAGCTCATATATGTCTAATTTTATACCCGCGCCCGCCACAAATCCGGCAAGTACTCCGGGGCTGGCCACGTAATTATAAAGGGCATTTGGATCGATTTTTCCCTGAAACTGGTATCCCATGCGTATAGCTATGATATTCTTATACCAGTATTCAAACCCCACCGCGACTATTCCATTGGTCTCTATGGGTTGTATGTAATCCAGGTTAACCATAAGGTTTTTTACTCCGGTATAGCTCAAGCCGCCTTTAAACTGTATTGGCAGCATGAAAGTGTCGCCAAATCCGAATTTAGGCCCGAGGTTTGTTATGACAAACCCCATCTGAAGGTCCTTGACAGGCAGTTTATAAATACCGCCTATGTCTGCCGCAAACCCGAACCGCGAGGTATTACTTATGGCTTCATCAAATAGCTTTACCGTGAACCCGAGCGATAGTTCGGGGTTTATTTTTGTCCCGTAAGCGAGGTTCACGCCGATGTCACTCGCTGAAAAATCAGCGCCCGGGTTTCCGCTGCTGTCCCATGCTTTAATGGGCCCTGAATTAACATAAACAAGCCCAAGCCCGAATGTGCCTATATCGCCCGCCGGATATGCCGCCGCAACATATGAATAGAACATGTCAACAAAATATATCACATGCATAAGCGTTATTTGAAAATCAGGAAGTGCCGCCAGACCTGCCGGGTTCCACATTACCGCGTTAACATCATCAGCCGCGGCAACAAAGGCCCCGCCCATAGCCATGGGCCTGACTCCCTGTTCAAGCTTTAAAAATACCGCTGATGTTGTTCCCTGATCAGCAAGCAAATTAATGGAAAATACAGACAGAAACACCGCTGTAAAAACCAAAATTCCGGACGTTTTTACTTTCATAAAGTCACCTCTCTACAAAAGAATATATCACTTCGACACTATAGTGTCAAGAATATTTTCGCCTTTATTTATCGGCCTTTTTCACGTTTTATCCCTTAATTTAGGCAAATATTTCATTTAATAGTTTCATTGGTTTTGAAACACAATTTCGTCTTTAAAATATGGGTATTTTTTTGCGTTAAACAACAGCATTCCTTTTTAAACGCTTAACAAAAATAAGAACCACATGGAAAAATTTCATCCGATTTGCTTCAGTCTTTTCCCGGATGGACCGCGCTCATAAAATTAAGCACTTCATTCTCAGCCTCATTTGAAAACTTGTCGGACAGGAGTATTTCTATGGTTGACTGCCCGGACATGATTGGTTTTACGGTAAAAGACACATTTTTGAAAGTATCCTGCATGGCCCTGACGTTCGGGGAGTAGTCATCATTATAGAAAACAACCACGGGCACTGCCACGCCATCAGGGCCTTTTATGCCCAGGCTTTCATCCCTAAAATCCGAGTATTTTAGGAAATTTATGTCCCTTATGAGTTTTATTGGTTCAAGCATTGAAAAAAGCGGCATAGGCCTCATAAAAGCCTCCTTAAAACTTTCCATGGAGAATTCGCGGTTATCCAGGTTTATAGACATGTCGGGATGATTTAAATTATCAAGAGCTTTCAGTAATATCTTCTTATTCGTAATATTCCTGTAGCCGAGTTCGGCCCCGAAAGGGGATATGGAATCCGGTTTAAGGATCATCATGTCCGACAATGTCTTTATGCTTAAAAAAACCGACATATTCTCGGTTGAATACTGCCCCGCGGCAAGGGACCTGTCAAGCTGCATGTACGCTTTTTTATATGATTCCTTGTTCCCGTCCCATCCGCGCAGGGACGGGTTAACGGCCAATATTCCTTTTATTTTCCCAAAATACCCGGGATTTGCCGCTATTGCCGCGGTTAAAAGGTCAAAACTGTCGCCCCAAACCAATATGACGATATTTTTTTCCTTGCCAACCACATAATCCAGGAGATTTTTTGTGTCTTCAAGGTATTCGGGCAGTCCCCATGAAGTGATTAATTTCATTTCTTTGTCCGGCCTGTAAAACGGCAGGTTATTGTTCCTCCCGACCGTCATGTATGTTTTTATCCCCATTTTTTTCATTTTATCCGCGATTTTATACACCCATCCCGGGCCCATGTTTGAACCCGGCATGACCAGTACGCACTGATTTGCGTCATACGGCCTGTATTCATAAACCTTTACCTTGGCGTATTTGAAATACTTGCTCAGGCCCATGCTGATCCCGAGCGCGTGAACCCTGTGGTCCCTTATCCTGTTTTTGCCGTAGATATGGTTTATCACTTCCATAAATTCCCCAAAAGTTGTGTTCTTGTAAAGTACAAAACGGTTGAGATTATACCTGTCCGTGAGCTGGTTATTTGACTCGTCATTTACGCCAAACGCAAAACCGTAGTTTTCTTTAACCGCCTCTTTAACCGCCGAATCATACATTCCGTAAGGGTAAGCAAAGCTGTTAAGGGGCAGGTTTGAGCCGGTTATTTTCCTTATTTTCGCTATTGGCTTTATTACTTCCCTTTTTAACGTGCCCCCGTCGAGATTTGTCAGGGGTATATGCGTATAGCTGTGAACACCTATGGATATCAGCGGGTCCGACACATAACCCTGCAAATCCTGCTGTGTAGCGTATTTTTCCTTGCGCCCGATAACAGAAGGGTATATGTACATGGTGATTGGGAAACATTTATCGTCGATTATGCGGTGTATGTTGTCAAAAGATTTCCATCCGTCATCCAGTGTGATGAGCACGCTGTTGCCGGACATAACGCCTGAATCGTATTTTTTTTCAAACTCTTCCAGGCTTATTATTGGGATGTTTTTGCTTTTTATATAGTCCGTCTGCCATTCAAACACATCGGGAAGCGTTGCATAAATGTTTTTTAGGGAATATTCAAAACTATGGTAGCAGAGCGTGACGTTCTCGGCGGGTAAGACCTGCGCAAGGGCAAGAATTAATAGAACGGTTAGAACCGTGACTAAATTATACTTTCCGGCCTGCTGTCCCATTCATTTCCCTTCACGGATGTATTTTTTTTCAAACCCGTAGAGAGGCTGCTTGCTGCCTCTCTGACGCGGGGTTACACAACGATGAGCGGCAGCAAGCAGCCGCTCTACAAAAAACAAAACCCCGGCTTTTACACCGGGGCTTTTATATTCACAAAACCGCTTATCTTTTTTGCCTGCGTCCCAATATTTCGTTTGCCCTGAGCCTGGCTATCTCCCTGGCTAACGTCACCTGTATCATGTCATAATCCACGTCTTTGCGGTCTTTTGTTTTGAGCAGTTTTTCCTTTTCTTCTTTCCTGCGCTTTAACGTATCCATGTCAACTTCGCCCTCGCGCTCGGCTGACTCGACCAAAAGCACGACCTTGTAACGCGTGACTTCTATATAACCGCCCGAGACAGCCAGCATTTCCCGCTCGCCGTTTTCTTTTACTATGGTCACAACACCCGGTTCTATGGCAGTGGCAAAAGGAGCGTGCTCGGGAAGTATCCCGAACTCCCCGTCCGTACCGGGTGCGGTTAACTCCGTTATTTTGCCTTCAAATATCCTCTTTTCAGGTGTTACTATGTCTATCGTCATTAGTTTTGCCATTTTTATTCCGCCTTATGCCATTCCCTTGGCTCTTTCAATCACTTCGTCTATGCCGCCTGCCATGTAGAAAGCCTGTTCCGGCAGGGTGTCAAGCTCACCGTCAACGAGCATCTTAAATCCGCGTATGGTTTCCTTTATTGTTACGTATTTTCCTTCCCTGCCCGTGAACTGGGCCGCGACCGTGAACGGCTGTGACAGGAATTTCTGTATCCTTCTCGCCCTGGCTACCACGAGCTTGTCTTCATCTCCCAGCTCGTCTATGCCGAGTATGGCTATGATATCCTGCAGATCTTTATATCTCTGCAGCATTCCCTGTACTTTCCTCGCAACGTCGTAATGCTCCTGTCCTATGACCTGCGGGTCCAAAAGACGCGAGGTTGAGTCAAGCGGGTCAACAGCCGGGTATATGGCAAGTTCGGTGAGCGCGCGCGATAATACGGTCGTCGCGTCAAGATGGGCAAAAGCAGTTGCCGGCGCCGGGTCTGTCAAATCATCAGCCGGCACATATATAGCCTGTACCGAGGTGATGGCGCCTTTTTTTGTCGAGGTTATTCTTTCCTGAAGCTCCGCCATTTCGGTCGAGAGGTTCGGCTGATAGCCTACGGCTGAAGGCATCCTGCCCAAAAGAGCCGATACTTCCGAACCGGCCTGAGTGAACCTGAATATGTTGTCTATAAAAAGAAGAACGTCTTTGCCTTCCTTGTCCCTGAAATACTCGGCCTGTGTCAAAGCTGTCAGGCCGATCCTGAGCCTCGCACCTGGCGGCTCATTCATCTGCCCGTATACGAGCGCGGTCTTGGATATAACCCCCGACTCCTGCATATCTATCATCAGATCGGTTCCTTCCCTGGTCCTTTCGCCGACTCCCGCGAAAACCGAGAGACCGCCGTGCTGCAGCGCTATATTTGAGATAAGTTCCATGATGACGACTGTTTTTCCGACTCCTGCTCCGCCGAACAATCCGACTTTGCCGCCCTTGGGGTACGGACAGAGAAGGTCGAGTACCTTTATTCCGGTCTCGAACATTTCTGTTTTTGTGGCCAGGTCCTCAAACAATGGCGGCCTTTTTCTGATAACGCTTGTTTCCGTATGTTTTATCTCTCCTTTATAATCCACTGGCTGCCCCAAAACGTTCATTACACGACCCAAAGCGCCGGCGCCTACGGGCACTCTGATGGGTTCTCCGGTATCCACGGCTTTCATTCCGCGGGAAATACCGTCGGTTGAGGACATGGCAATGCAGCGCACGACATTGTCGCCCGTATGCGTGGCAACCTCGGCCACGAGGTCTATCTTATACTTCTCGCCCGACATGGTATACTCGCCCTGCACATTAACGGCATTGTATATGTTCGGCAGTTTACCCTGCGCAAACTCCACGTCTATGATAGGTCCTATAACCTGAACAACTTTTCCTTCGTTCATGACTTACCTCCTGGGTTTATGAGTTCAATTTGTTCTTTGTTCTTTGTTCTTTGTTCTTTGTTCTCTGTTCTCTGTTCTCTGTTCTTTGTTATTTGTTCTCTATTTTGGTTCTCCAACATAGAACATAGAACACAGAACAGAGAACAATCAAATCACTTTATAGCTTCCGCCCCTGATACTATTTCCAGGATTTCCTTTGTTATCTGGGCCTGCCTTGTTTTATTCGCGAGCAGTGTGAGCGACCTTATCATGTCTTTCGCGTTATTGGTCGCCATTTCCATGGAAACCATCCTCACGCCCTGTTCCGCGGTCTGGCTCTCCAAAACCGCCCTGTATAACTGGGTCTTTACATAACGCAGGAGAAGGGCGTTTAAAACCTCTGTTTCTCCGGGTTCATATAAAAAATCCCTGGCAGGGGTCCCTTTGGCTTCAAATATCACCGGAGCAAGCTGCTTTTTCACTATTTTCTGCATGAGAGATGTCTGGAACTCGCTGAAAATCACCGTGACTTTTGCGTACTTGCCCGCGATATAATTTTTGAGCATTTGCCCGCTTATTTCCTCAATATCGACCCAGCTTATGTTCTTGTCGTTAAATTTGAACTTTTCAATCTCAAGCCCGAGTTTTTTAAACGCGTCCAGGCCCTTCTTGCCTACTATGAAAAGGCTGATGTCCGGATTTTCCCTGTACTTTATCATGGCTTCTTTTACAAGATTCGTGTTAAAACTTCCGCAGAGACCCTTATCGGCCGTTATAAGGACTATGGCTTCTTTTTTCACGCCCTTATTTTCCTGAAGCAGCGGATACTTCCCCTTTTCAGCTTTTACGTTCACGATCAATTCGTCTATGACTTCTGCTATTTTGGAAGAATACGGCCTGGCCGCCAGGATGCGGTCCTGCGACTTCCTGAGTTTAGCGGCGGAAACCATTTTCATGGCTTTGGTTATCTGCTGTATGTTTCCGGCGCTTTTTATCCTCTTTTTTATCGCTCTTAGTGTTGCCATAAACCCGCCTTTTTATTCTATTTGCTGTAAGTTGTTTTGAAATCCTTTATTACTTTGTCGATTTTTTTCTTAAGTTCTTCGCTTAGCGCTTTCTTTTCCTTTATCTCGGCCTTTAATTCCCTGTTGCTGCCGTCCACATACTTGACAAGCGCGGCCTCAAACTTCGCCACATCGGCCACCTCAACATCATCCAGGAACCTGTTTGTCGCGGCGTATATCACTATGATCTGGTCGGCCACATCCATGGGCATGTACTGCCCCTGTTTTAATATTTCCTCCATCCTGCGTCCCAGGTTCAGCTGGTCCTGCGAGGATTTATCAAGCTCGCTCCCGAACTGCGCAAATGCCGCGAGTTCCCTGTACTGGGCGAGGTCCATTTTAAGTTTTCCCGCAACCTGTTTCATGGCTTTGGTCTGGGCATTACCGCCGACGCGCGAAACAGACAGCCCCACGTTAATCGCGGGCCTGATGCCCGCGAAGAAAAGGTTTGCTTCCAGAAATATCTGCCCGTCTGTGATGGATATGACGTTTGTCGGTATGTAGGCCGATATGTCGCCGGCCTGCGTTTCAATGATAGGAAGGGCGGTTAAAGAGCCCCCTCCGAGTTTGTCGTTTAATTTTGACGCCCGTTCCAGAAGCCTGGAGTGGAGATAAAAAACGTCTCCCGGATAAGCTTCGCGTCCGGGCGGGCGCCTCAAAAGAAGCGACATCTGCCTATAAGCCACGGCATGTTTTGAGAGGTCGTCATATACGCAAAGCACGTGCTTACCCTGGAACTGGAATTCCTCGCCCATGGCGCAGCCCGCGTAAGGGGCGATGTAAAGGAGCGGCGAAGGTTCCGAGGCGCCGGCTGAAACCACTATTGTATATTTCATTGCCCCGTGTTCTTCAAGGGTTTTTACAACTTTTGCCACGGTTGACTGCTTCTGCCCGATAGCCACATATATGCATATCACATCCCCGTCGCGCTGGTTGATGATGGCGTCGAGCGCGACCGCTGTTTTACCCGTCTGCCTGTCGCCGATGATAAGCTCGCGCTGGCCGCGTCCGATCGGGATCATGGCGTCAATAGCCTTTATGCCGGTCTGCATCGGTTCCTTGACCGGGTTCCTGTCAACGACTCCCGGGGCCCTCACTTCAACGGGCCTGAATTTTGTCGTGTTGATAGGGCCTTTGCCGTCGAGCGGCTGGCCTAGCGGGTCAACCACCCTTCCTATAAGTTCATTTCCGACAGGGACAGAGATTATCCTGCCGGTCCTTTTTACCGTATCGCCTTCTTTTATGCCTTTGTCATCACCCATCAAAACTACGCCGACATTATCCTTTTCAAGGTTGAGCGCGACGCCGTAGACCCCACCCGGGAATTCCAGGAGTTCCATGGACATGACATTATCGATACCGTACACGCGGGCTATGCCGTCGCCCACCTGTATAACCTGTCCTACTTCGGTTAACTCGATCTTTGCCTCGTACTTTTCCAGCTGGGCCTTTATGATATTCGTTATCTCTTCCGGTCTGATCTGCATTTCGTCCTCCTTGAAATTATCCCGAATTTTTAATTACGGATTATTTTTTATTTTTCTTCGATTTTTTTGCGGGTTTTGCCGGCTTTGCCGGTTTCACTGGCTCTGCCAGTTTCGCTTTTTTTGCCAGGACTTTTTTTACGACTTTTTTCGCCGGTTTCCTTGCGGCGGGCTTTTTGACCACGGCTTTTTTTTCCTTAACGACTTTCATGACTGTCAGGTCCTGCTTGATGGACCTTAAGAACTGGATGACGCTTGCGTCTATCTGCTTCATCCTTTCCTTTATTATAATGCCTCCGAGTATTGACGGGTTTACTATTGCGTCAACAACGAGCTTCTTGTCCATGGCCTTTTCCAGCCTGGCTATAAGCCTGGCCTTTTCCTCTTCTTCCAGCGGGAACGCGGTCTCTATGGTTATCTTTTTCAGGCCGGAGAGCTCGTCGATCTTCTGAAAGAAAATACCGCATATGTCCCCGAACAAAGCCTCCCTTTTCTTCTCAACAAGGAGCATAAGCAGGCGCAGGGATAGCTTGCTGACTTTTTCGCCGAAGAGCGATTTGAGCATTTCTTTCTTTTCCGCCTTGCCGATCCCCGGATGAAAAAGTATCTTTTTTAATTCCGGGTTGATGTCAATAATATTCCTGATGGACTTCAACTCCTCCGTTACGGCGTTTAAGGAGTTTGACGCCTGTGCCGCCCCGAACAAAGCCTCTGCGTATTTTGAAGGAAGAACCGTATTAGCCATAAGCGCTCCTTTAGTTTGAAGACTTGCCGATGTCTTTTAAATAATCGTTCACCATGGAAATCTGGTCTTTTTTGTTGACCGTCTTCCTGATAGCCTTCTCGGCCACCATCATGGATATGTCCACTATGGTGTCCTTGACCGCTTCTATTGCTTTGAGTTTTTCAGTCTCTATTTCCTTTTTGGCCTCTTTTACAAGCTTGACGCCTTCTGTTTTGGCCTCATTGATTATGGATTCCTTGATCTTCTCGCCATCAGCCACGGCTTTGTTCAGCGCCGCCGCCGAGACAGCGAGCATCTCCTGCACTTTTTTCTCGTAATCGGCTTTTATTCCCTCTATATCCTTCTTGTCCTTCTCCACTTTGTCGAGGGTTGAATTGATATAGGTATCCCTTTCCTTCATGGTTTTGATCAGGGCTTTTATCATGGAGTTCCATACGAACCACATTCCAAGCAGGAATGTAATTGCCTGGACAAATATTATCGGCAGATCAACTGTTACCATTTTATTCCTCCGTTTTTATAGCTTGGGGTCCGCATCCGCAGGGCCGGCAGCCAAAAGCTTAAGATATCCCGGTAAAGCCTGATACCGGCAGATCTATAAGTCCGGACGGGCTTTTGACGGCCCGCCTTATGAATTAACTTACGAAAAATTTTGTGAAAGGATTTGCGAAAAGCAGGATCAGTCCGATAACAAGGGCATAAATCGTAAGCGACTCGATGATCGCAAGTCCGAGGATCAAAACACCCTGGATCTTTGAAGCTGCTTCAGGCTGGCGCGCAACGCCTTCGCAGGCTTTTGATGTCGCGATACCCTGTCCGATCCCGCATCCTAAAGCTCCGATCCCCACTCCGAGTGCCGCTGCAAGAGCTGAGAAAGCGAAAAACTGGACGCTTCCGCTGTCAGCTTTTTGCGCGACAGCAGCGCCTGTTGCCGGCGCCGCTTCCGCCGCGAACACGACTGAGGCCAGTGAAAGGACCAACATCATTGCGAGAACTACCTTTGAGAACTTTTTCATACATCCACCTCCTGGTTTATTTTAATATGGTAAACAGTATTTAGCTTAAGAGTGTTCCCCATGTTCTTCGTGTACAACCACGGCGCCCGCTATATAAGTCGCGGTCAGCAGGGCGAAAACTCCCGCCTGAATGAGGCTTACAAGCACGCCGAGCCATACGATCAATGGCCTTAGAGCCGCCACAAGTATAAAAATGAAACCGTTGATTGATATTCCCAGCACGTCGGCATGTTTTATGCTTTGTATCAGGCCCGGACCAAAGAGCATTATCAGGGTTACAAGCACGGTCAAAAGGACTTCTTTGGCGACTATATTCCCGAAAAGCCTGAACGAGAGCGATATCATCCTGGAAATATCGGATAACAATTCAATGAAAAAAAGCGGGATCCTGATTGCGAGCGGCACGCTTGACGGGCCCGCATAATGCGCGAAAAATTTAATGAATCCTTTGTGCCTTAAACCGTCAACCCATGTAAACAGCCATACGCCTATAGCCAGCGTCAGGGTTACGGAAAGTGATGACGTGGGCGATACCAGCCCGGGTATCAGGCCTATCAGGTTCCCCACAAAGATGTAAAAGAAAAGCATGACCAATAGCGCGTAGTAACGCGGAGCGTCCTTTTCGCCTATTATGGAATCTGCATAATTACAGACATATTTGACGGACCATTCCACCAGGTTTTGGGTTGCGCCGGGCCTTCTTTTTGCGCCCACGCTGCCCAGCCAGACAATGCCCATGACTATGAGCATATCCAGTATTATCATATAAACTTTCATAGAAGCTTCCGAGTTTAGCCCGAACAAAAGCCACTTACCGCTTAGGACCAGCGCTTCTTCCATAGAATCACCCTTTTATATTGCCAGTTTTTGATGCGTATACTGAATGTACCGCGATAATAACCCCGATACAAAGCGTAAATCCCGCCAAAAATCCCGCGATTGAGAAATATTTCGCATTAATCACAACCGCCGTTATTACAGCCGCCGCTCCAAGCAACCTTAATAAATAGAAGAACGAACCCATCGTAACCTTGGCCGCAGTTGAGCCTTCCCTGCCCAGCATTTTTTTTACCTGCGAGGCAATGAGGAAAAAATTAATAAGCCCCGTCATGTATCCCGCCAGGGCCCCGAGGGATAGTCTGGCGTCCATAAAATACAACCCCGCGCCCAGAACCATCGCAATGGCGCCTGATATCAGAAGAACAATATTACTTTTTTTCATTGGAACCAAACTTATATACCAGGTATACGAACCCGGCCGCAATGCCAAAAAGCAGTAAAATTATCGTAAAGAGAGGGGTCAATTTTGTCCATTTATCAAGCAATAACCCGAGCCCAAGACCGGTAAAGGTCGAGAGCACCAGCGTAAAGCCGACGGAACTTAATTCAATGGCCCTGCGCAGGAACTGCCTGTCATCCTCTTTCAAAGCCTATTCCTTGTAATTCGAAAAATCAGACGGCTTTATGTCTTTTAAGAACTCCTTGAATTCCTTCATTTCTTTCTCGTACTTTTCCTTGTCCATTATAGTGGCTTCCATAATGACCTGTTCCGAAACAAATATGTCCGAGTCCATCCTTAAGGCCAGCGCTATCGCGTCAGAAGGCCGCGAGTCTATCTCAAACTGCTTGCCATCCTTGATAAGGTGGATCTTGGCGAAAAAAGTGTTGTTTTTGATGTCGTGGATGGCTATCCGGTCCACTTCTATCCCGAGGGTTTCAAGCATGGTCTTTATCAGGTCATGAGTCATCGGCCTCGGAACATCTATGCTTTCAAGAGCCACTAATATCGCGTCCGCTTCATAAACCCCGATCCATATGGGCAAAAACCTTTTCTCTTCCTTATCCGTAAGTATCACAACCGGCATCTTCGAAGCGCTGTCGATCGCAAGTCCGTTAACCTTCATCTCGATCATCCGTGAGGCTCCTCTTCGTGCCGTTTATCATGCGTTTTAAAATCAAAACTGATGATACAACAGTTCAAAATTTATTTCAAGTATAAATTTGATAACAGTGTTTCGCAATGAGCAAAACTTCAGGCCCGTATCCCGGCCAAATATTTTATAAAATCTATTATTCTACTTTTAACTTTAAATGTCAAATGGTTTTTGAAAAAAACAGCAAATCATCGAAAATGCCACTAAAATGGTAGGTTTTTTGAATTAAACGCGTAATTTTGATGTGTCAGGACTTAAAATCAAACTTAATTGCTGCGGAAGGGTTGCGGCCTTTGTTATAACGCAGCAAGCTGCAGGGAATTTAACCCTATGATCTCATCGCAGATGCAGGAACCGTAGATTTTGGCGAACTCATCCATGAATTTCTTCACCAGATCATAAGTTTTAATCTTGGCGTCAACTCCTATTACATCCTCCCTGATTCCAGATTCCGCAATCCGAAATCCGCATTAACTATATCCTATTCCCCTTCTCATCATATTCCACCGCAACCATTTGCGTGTCTTTCTCAAAAACAGCCTCCACTTTGATCTTGCCGTTTTCATGGTACAGGTTGCACGGGCCGTCGGCCAGGCCTCCCACAAACATTTTTTCGGACTGTATTTTGCCCGATTCAAAATATGCGCGGTAGAGCCCTTCCACTTTGCCGTCTATATAGGTTTCTTCGACTTTCAATTTACCCGAAGGGTAATACAGCCGGTATGTGCCGTGTTCGCTCCCGTTCTTATAATATCCCTCAACCTTCAGGGCGCCGTCAATGTAAAAAAGCCTGTACGGCCCGTCTTCTATGCCGTTCTTATATTCACCCGCTATTTTCAGCCCGCCTGTTTCATAAAAGAGTTTATACGGACCTTCTTCCTTCCCGTCTTTATATATCCCTTCAAGCTTGACCACTCCGCTTTCATAAAACATCTTGTACTCGCCCTGTTTCTTCCCTGATTCAAAGTACCCTGACAGCCTGACGCCGCCTGACTGGTAATAGTGTATGTATGGGCCGCTTTGTTTCCCGTCTTTATAAACTTCCTCTGTCTCAACCGCGCCTACCGGGAAATAAAGCCTGAACGTGCCGTCTTCACTGCCGTTTTTAAAGGAACCTTCGACTTTTAATACACCAGACTCGTAGTATGATTTATAATCACCTTCACGGTTCCCGTCCCTGGATGTTCCTTCGGCTTTAACCTTCCCGTTCTTGTAATAAATCCTGAAAGGGCCGTTCTCGCAGCCGTTGTCGTATGTTTCCTCGGTTTCAAGCTCCCCTGTCTCATAAAAGGCGCGCTGTATTTTCCGGTTATCAATGAATAATTTTTCTATTTTTAACTTTCCGTTCCCGTAATATGTTTTCATCGGCCATTGCGCGACCCCTGAAATGTAAGCTCCCTCAAGGAGCAGTTTTCCTTCAGCACTGTAAATTTTGCAGAAGCCGTTGACATTGTAGTTGTCATACTGCATTTCCTGCTTTATTGTCCCGTCGGGAAAATACACCCTGGCAATGCCTTTTTTCAATTCGTTCCTCTCTATGATTATTGTTTCAGCCGCTTCATTTCCCAGGTTGTCAAGCATGATACGTTTTATGGACCCGTCCAATTTTACGCCGTCCTTTTTCACATTCCCTTCTTCATCGGTTATCCAGACAGCTATCTCGGTGCCGCTGTTGAAGAAAGTCTCTTTGTTGCCGTAAACCAAGCTGGTAAGTTCAGCCATCGTAACCTCGCGTTTTAGTTTGTTATCGTTCTATTTAGATACTGTCGAAAAACCTCTAAAAACCATCGTTGTGGGCCGAATAATATTCGGCCCCTACAAATATCTGCCTGCATTTGTAGGGGCAGCATATCATGCTGCCCGCCCCTTGCGGGCTTTTCCGACAGTCTCTGATACTCTTCCTAATACGCTCCCTCAAACTTCATCACCGTCAGCTTCCCTCCGCTCGCCGCGTCTTTAAACGCCACATATGGTTTGCCCCCGTAAATCGCGGCTGATATATAACTCGCGGAGCCTGATGATAATACCGCAATTAGATCCCATGAAGTCCCGTTATATCTCATAAGGACTGCCCTGCCGCCCATTCCCGCATCGCTAAAAGCAACCGAAGGCTGGCCAGCCGCGTCCAGGAACATGGATATGTAAGCTGCGGCGCCGACAGAGAATCCCGCGCCGCCCACCGGGAGCCATGTTGAACCGTCAAACCTATTAACCGTTATCTTATTGGAAACCGAGGCGTCAGAGTAGGCCGCGTAAGGAACCGGTCCGCCGGCAACCTGTAAAGACACATAATCAACCGGGGCGGAAGTGAAACCGGGCAAGCCCACCTGAATCCATTGCGACCCGGTAAAATCATATTTCATTACGCTCAGCTTGTTTGAATATGCCCAGTCAATATACGCCACGTAAGGCACGTTATTATCCACAAATAATGAAATGCTTGAAGCGGTACCCGACGTAAATCCCGGCGCGCCCACATCAAGCCATGAACCAGGGATAAGATAGTGATATCTTCTTACCGTTGCCCTGCCTGAAACTGACGCGTCCCTGTATGCAAGATACAGGTAGTCAGAATCATAAAAAATAGCGGTGTTATAGGCGCCTGCGGCTGAAGCGGCCCCGCCTGTGAGCAGCGTCCACGAACCTGCCGAGTACTTCATAACTTTTGCCCTGTCAGAATCGCTGCCATCCCTGTATGCCAGGTACTGGTCAAAAAACGAAAAGGTTGAAATATCATAGGCCAGGCCCGATGTGAACCCTTTGGCCCCCACCGGCGACCATACCGCTCCCGAATATTGCATCATTGTGGCGCGGCTTGATTTTGCCGCGTCCATGTATCCGGCGAATACATTACCGTTGTTTTTATCTATGGCAAGCGATACGTAATCGGCAGTCGAATCCGATACGCCCATTCCGCCGATTGGCGTCCAGTAGGCTGTCGGAGTCAGCGTTACCGTAACAGTATCTGTTATTGTAGGCGTCGCGGTAAATGTGCCGGTTTCGGTAATGGTCTGGGTATCGGTATAAGTGGGGGTTATTGTGTGGGTCTGCGTAATTGTAGTAGTATCCGTGTCGGTCGATGAAAACGTCCAGGTCAGCGTCTCGGTAACCGTGGGTGTTACCGTGAATGTATTGGTCACAGTTTCCGTAAGGGTTGATGTAAGCGTAGGCGCGAGTATCACTATCTGGGCCGATACCGCGATGGGATAAACATTTGTACCAAAAGGGTCCGTACTTGTTGCCAGTGTAAATATACCGGGTCCTGCGATCGTTGCCCCTGGCCCGCCGAACCCTCGGTATCCGTAGAAAACCGTGATCGTGCCCGTTCCGGATTGCAGTCCTGTAACGCTCACAACTATATCCTGGCCCGAACCCGACATGGTCCAGTTTGTCCCCGTTGTGGTCACATATACATAACCCGCGCTTGAAGTATTTAAGTCAGGCGGACTCCATCCCGGGGGTATGGATATCCTAAGCGTGCCGTTTGTCCATGAAGACGCGCCCGCCGTGTAGCTGAATGTAATTACGTTTCCCGTGCTTCCGCTTGTGATTATCCCGGGCGTCAGCGTTATAGATCCCTCGCCTATTATTACGGTCGGTGTAAGCGTAACTGTCGGAGTAAGCGTCGGAGTCAGGGTGGCGGGTATTACGAGTATCTGCGGATTAAACTGTATGGGAACAGTCGCTGTCCCGCTTTCAGCAACCTCAATTGCTATATCATATGTTCCCGAACCCGCCGTGTCCGCGCCGTTCCCGAATGACTTGTCTCCGTATGTTATTGATATTGTCCCGGTAAGCGCCGGGATATTGCTTGCGGTTATTATAATGTCCTGCCCTGAAAAGGCTTTGTAATCTATAGTGCCTGCGGAACAGGTTACTGTGAAGTATCCCTGTTTAACCGGATCAAGGCTGGGCGCCGACCATCCCGGCGGCAGCGTTACCTTTAAAGTTCCCGTTGTCCATCCAAGCGTCCCTGCCGTGTAAGTGATGCTCAAAGTGTTGCCTGATGTCATGCCATAAACCATCGTGGGATTGACTATAGCGCTACCGTGGTTTATGGATAGCGTCGGGGTAATAGTGAAAGTTGGCGTGCCTGTTTGGGTTGATGTATTGGCCATGGTAATTGTATCTGCGGCAGTCAGCGTTACTGCCGGAGTTCCCGTTAATGTCCCGGGTATGGTTTGAGTCACTGTTTGTGTTTGTGTCAATGAAGCAGCAGCAGTAGATGTTTTAGCAAGGGTTGATGTTGAAACAGGTGTATTTGTTGCGGTTGCCTGCGGGGTATTGGTATTTGTTGTCTGTATTGTATTTGTAGAAACCGGCGTGTTTATGGGAGTATGTGTATTTACAATTGTAGATATTAAAGTATCAGTAGGTATTATTACAACAGAAGTCGGAGTAAGCGGAGCGGTGGGATTGCTTGCCATTTTGCATGAGTTAAGCGATAAAAATATAATCAGGATTACTATATGAATTAAAGGCCATTTGTAGGGGCTTAAGTTTTTTGTTAACTTTTGCAAATAACCATACCTCCGGCTTTTATGAATAAATTCAAAAAGTCACGATGAAAATAAGCCCTAATTAAGATTATAACCTGTGTTTGAGGGAATGTCAATATGGTCTGAGGATTAGATACTGTCCGTCGTTGTGTGTAAATTGATATTTTCCCCTATCCCTCGAAGGCTCCTTATAGTCCCCCCTTGAGGGGGAGAGAGGGTCAGGGAGAGGGTGAAGCAGCGGCGCAAGGGAATATCACCCTAGACCAGCGTGTAACCTATAGTTTATTTTATTTGAAGTGGTTTTTGCCGCTACTCCACTCCCATCCGGACCTTCTACCCCTCAAGGGGGTACTGTAAGGAGCCCCTTCAAGGGGGAAGGGGAATGCGTTTTTATAAAAGAACAAGCATGTTTGATAATTTACACACAATAATATGCAATAACTAAGGATTAAGTAGGAAGGGTTGAGGAGGTAGGCGTCTGATTAAAAACCAAACAACAACTTTTCTTAAGGAAAGTCCCAAGAACTATTTGACCACAGCCAACTGCCCTTTGGAATTTTGCTTTTCCCCCCTGGCGGTTACAGCTTCCATATCGTATAGATAAGTGCCTGAACTTACGTTGTTCCCCTGCCTGTTTTTCAGGTCCCACCTTATCGAGTTGTTGCCTTTGATACAGTTGCCTTCCAGCTGGACTACAAACTCCCCTGAAAGCGTATAAACCCGTATTTTTACATACGCATCTGCCGTCAGGTTAAATACTATGTTCGCGTTTTTCTTGGCCGGGTTTGGGAACGGGCCGATAACCGATAAAACAAGCGCAAGCGGCGTGGCTGTGAACGTGGGGGTTATGGTAAAGGTCGGACTTATGGTGTGCGTCTGGGTTATGGTAAAAGTCGGGCTTATGGTAGGAGAATATGACGGCGTAAGCGTCGCAATATTTGATAAAACCAGGTTGGAACGCTTTGTTTCGGGGGCGTTCCAGTATGTGTCTATGTATTCCGCGACCGCGGTGTTCGTAACGATATTTCCCTGCGCGTAGTTTGATCTTACCCTGAACCACCTGCTGTAAGTGGTTATGTTATCGTTTATATCGGGCATGGCCCAGCTTATGACCGGGCCTGTGACAGTATAACCCGGCTGCGCGTCCACAAGCGTCGTATTCCATGGTATGGTGTCCCATGTAACAAGGTTAGTGAGCGGGATATTGTACAGGTTGGAATAAACCATATTATAACTCAATGTGTCGCCGTAATTGATCATTGCTGACGGGCTGACTGTTTTGTTTATTGACAGTTCCGCGCCTGAGGCCTGCGCTATACCGAAATACGAGGTGAATGTGTTTGATTTCTGCGGAGGTATTGTCACCGGGTCCCAAAATATTGCGACCGCCGTGTCCGTGATAGGCGCGGGGTGCAGCGTGTACATCCAGCGCGACGCAGTTTCGCCCATGTAATCCCACTGGCCTATCAGCAAATGGTCGGGTTTTGGCGCAACAAAAGTGCCCTGTCCCCGAAGCGTCGGGTTTACGATGTCATCCACAGTCTGCCACGCGTCCGGGACCGACGCGCCGTCCCATTGCTGTTCCTGCGTGACCTGGCCGTAGCCCTGTACCATTACCGGCGAGTTGTCGTTCCCTCCGAGCTGCGTATCGAGCATTACGCGCAAACCAACCTGCACATTGGAGGGGTTCGTATTCTCGGTTATGTATTCTATTTTGACCGTATCATACTGGCTGTTTGTGACCGGGTTTTTTACCAGGGTCAGGTTCTGCGTTATCTTGATCCCCGATATTTTCCAGTATGACGTGTTCATCGTGTTGTTTGAAGCGTCGTAAGTGTCTACAGGGCCGGAGTCCGAAAACCACGTGCCTCCGCTTGACCCGTAAATAGTGAGAGTATTTCCCGTTCCCGACAATGTGGTGACGCTTATGGAAGTATATGAGCTCCACGGCGCGCCGGGATAACCGAAAAGTAGTATCTTGGCAGGCGGGACGCCGATCGTAAAACGTCCTTTTTCTGTGCGGTGTAATATGTCGGAGTTTACCGTGGCCGTAGCGCAACGCGCGTCGATGAAAGCGTTTGCTGCTGGAAAAACCGGGGAGGATAATAATGAAACCGCAATAATGATAATCACGCTGATTATTTTTTTAATTGCAGCTTCGATTTTCAAGATTTTCCCCTTTGCTGTAATTAACAATTATTTTCAGCTGTAAGCCGCATTTATCTTGACGTAATCGCATGAAAGGTCCGTTGTCAAAAGATAGCAGTGGTATTTCCCGTTTGCCAGGTTCAGGTCAACTTGTATCCTTCTGCTCTTCAGTTCTTTTTCAACGGTCCTATAATTTTTATCCAGTATTTTACCGTTTGCAATTATCACCTTGCCGTTGATTTTCAGGGTTATTTTTCCCGGGTTAAAATCCTCAAAAGTCTGCCCTGCGGCGCTGATTATCCGCCCGGGGTTTAAGGATTCCCCGAAAAAGGCTGTTTTTACCAGCTGGGAATTGGCTGTCTGCCGCGCCACGCGCTCCGCCTGGACCTGCGTTTTTGCCCCTGATATGCAGAGTTTTATGAACTTGGTCGCGCCTTCGCCGTCCATTACCATGTCTTCGGCTATGGAATAAAACACATTTGCAAATGCTTTTTGTATTTTCCGGTATTCCGCCGTCTTTGCCTTGATCCTTTTATTTCCGGCCGCCCCGTTGGCAAGTACATATACCGTATCGTTCGGGCTCATGTCGCCGTCAACGGTTATCCTGTTAAAGGAAGATTCAACAGCTTCAAAAGCCGCCCGTTTTAAAAGCGCCTTATCCATAACCGCGTCGGTCATGACAAATACAAGCATGGTCGCCATTGAAGGCGATATCATTCCCGCCCCTTTTCCAACCGCGGTTATTGTGACTGTTTTTCCGCCGATCGCAACTAATTCAGAAGCGTATTTTTCAGTGATATCCGTTGTCATTATGGCCTTTGGGAAATAAGAGTCATACGTGGAGAGATTGCTGACAAGTTCAGGTATGGCTTTTATGACATTTTTAACGGGTATGCGTTTGCTGATCTTTCCCGTGGCAGCCGCAAGTATCTGGGTGGGCCTTAAGTTAAGGTTGGCGGCAACAGTTTTGAGTATTTCTTTCAGGTCCTCGAATCCCGCCTGCCCTGTCAGCACATTGGCGCTTCCGCTGTTCGCGAATACAGCCTGTATTTTCCCGTTTATTATTTTTTTTGCCTCAATTATATGGACGCTTTTAAGCCTGTTTTTGGTGAAAAATCCGACGGCGTCACACGGCCCCGCCGAATATATCAGCCCCGCATCATATTTTTTTATCTTTTTAATGCCTGCGTACACTCCTGCGGCGGCAAAACCCGACGGCAGCACATAGGCTTTTTTCATATGAGCCCGGCGCTTTCTTCAAAACCCATCATGATGTTCATGTTCTGGACCGCATTGCCTGAGGCGCCTTTTACGAGGTTGTCAAACGAGACGACCACCAGCAATATGTCTTTTTGCCCGGAATCTTCCACCTTAATATCAACAAAATTGGTGTTCTGGTTATTATGCATGCTGATATCTTCGGGAAAACGCACAAAAGCCTCGTCCTTGTAAAAGTCGGTATAAATCTTTTTTGCCTTATCGGCCGCAACACCTTTTTTAAGTTTCATATATATCGTCGCGAGCATTCCACGGTCAACCGGCGTGAGCTGCGGGGTTAAGACGAGCTTTGGTTTTTTACCCGTGAAACTTTTTAATACTTCCACTATTTCCGGAGCGTGGCGGTGTTTAAAACCCGTATTATACGGAGTGACATTTTCATTTATATTTATATACATGCCTGATGCCACGGCTTTGTTTCCCGCGCCCGATATGCCTGTCTTTGAGTCCGATATGATAGACTCCACGGGGAGGTGCTTTAGCGCAGGCGCAGCGCCCAGTATGGTACATGACGCATGGCAGCCGCAGTTGGCCACTAATTGGGCGCCCTTTATCCTGTCCCGGAACAACTCAGGCAGGCCATACACCGCCTGCTTTAACAATCCCGGATATTTGTGGGTGCTTTTATAGAATTTTGCGTAGGTCTTTACGTCTTTCAGGCGGTAATCGGCGCTCAAGTCAACAACAGGCTTGCCCTTATCCCTCGCTTTTTTTACAAAATCCATGGCATCCGTATGGGGCAGGCAAACGAATATAAAATCCGCATCCGTGAATAATTTGCCGTCGGACGGATCTATAAATGATTCATCAGTTAAGCCCAAAAACTCCGGGAAAACCGAGCTTATTTTCCGCCCGGCTGACGCGCGCGACGTGACATAAGAGATCCGGGCGTCCGGGTGTTTGAACAGTATTTTTATTATTTCGCGGCCGGTTAAACCGGATCCGCCGATGATCCCGATTTTAAGCATGATGGCCCTCCTGCAGAAAAGCCTGGTCGAGTTTACAAACGTGTTTCCTTACATGTATTTTATATAAGCTTTCGCTTTCGCATTTTCTATCCATTCCATCCACAGTTTGTCGACTTTGTCTTCTATTACCTTTACCCTTACTTTTTCCTTAACATCGGCCAATACCGGGGTCTTGCCGCTTTTATAGTCGATTATCTTGATTATCTGGAATCCGCCGGCCTCGCCCTGGGCCGTTGCTGGGCTCTCGATGGGTTCGGTTATTTTACCTTTTTTCGGGTTTCTCAGGGCGGTCCTTATGTTCTGGGCAAGCGATGACGTATCAACCCACCCGAGCTCCGCGACCGCTATTCCTTTTTTTCCTGTAAGCTCCGCTGATACCTTGTCAAATCCTTCTGTTTTTAACCTTGCCGCCGTATCATCAACGTATTTCTTAAGGTTGTCCGCGGCCGCCTCGCCCTTTGTGAAATATATCTGCGTTAAATTCATCTGGTCGTCAACCTTGAACGCGTCCTTGTTCTTTTCAAAATATGCCTGTATCTCCTGGTCGCCTACGCCGGCCTTGGAAATAAATTCCTGCTGCTTTTTCTGCTTTACTTTTGAAAAAACCAGGTTATCCCTTACCTGAGCCTCGATCTTTATCCTGAAATCCGTGTATGACAGGCCTTCTTTCTGCAGCGCATTTTCAAAAGCGTCTTCGCTCTGGAATTTTGCGCGGAGCCCTTCCAAATACTCGTTGACCTTGTCCGCGACCGCTTCTTCGCTGACCGTCACGCTCTCATCCTTTGCCGTGGTGATTATAAGTTTCTGCTCCACAAGGTTCTGTACGATCACCTTTTTAAAATCATCCGTGTTAAAAGGCTTGCCGGATACTTTTGACTGGGCGGAGGCCACTTCAACGGCCTCGTCGATCTCGCTGGTCAGAATAACCTCGTCATTGACTTTTACCAGTATTTTATCCTCCTGCGCCGCGAAAATGCCCGCAGCGGCCGTCAATAATACCGCGATGATGATTGATTTTTTCATTTTATTTCCTCCTTGGTTGATACCAGTATGCCTATATTGTCGCTAAAGACGGTTATCTTCGCTTCTTTTCTTAAATCTTTCATCCACGAATTAAAATAATCATCTTTCTTTTCCTCGTAGTAACGGTCAAATACCTCTTTTTTTACCACATCGTATTTGGGCGTATCAGCTTCCTGTATATCCTCGCACAAAAATATATGCCATCCGTAAGGGGACTTGACGATCCCGCTGACCGATCCCTTTTTCATCTGGAAAACAACGTCACTGATGAACGCGGGCATATCCCCTTCGCTGAAATACCCCAGATCCCCGCCGATCTTGGAATCAGAGGTTACAGAGTACTTCATGGCAAGCTTGTCAAAAGGTTCATTGCGCATTATGTGCTGCTGAACCTCTTTTGCCTTTTCCTCGCTGTCCGTTACTATCTGCCGGATGCGGACCCTCTTTTGCGTTCTGAAGTCCACGATATTGCTCCAATAATAATCTTTGACTTCTTCCGGCTGTATCTTGATCTTATCTTTCATTACAGCAAGTATTGTTTTTTTCCGTAGTACCTTTTCCTCTATATCCTTGAGCCATCCGCCATAACTGATGCCCGACTCTTTGAGCATCTTTCTTGTCTCTTTTGAGGAGTAATCAGGCGCAAAATCCTCAATTTCCAGGCGCAATTCCTCTTTTGTAAAGGCGACATTCATTTTTTTTGCCTGTTCGAGCACTATGTAGTCATTGATAAGCAGGTTCAGAAATTCAATTGTTTCTTTTTTTGTAACCGCGTTTAAGCCGTAAAGTTTGGCCTTAAGCTTAAACTCGCCAGCTGTTATCACGTGTTTATTCACGGATGCCAGGGGGATCATGTCCTGCGCGGGAACGCATCCTGCCGCATACAAAACAACGGCAAGAAAAAGCAGTCCCGCCAAAAAACTCCGCATGAACCCGAACCCTACTTTGTCTGCGGTGCTTTTACGCCTGACGGCTGTACCTGCTGTACTTTAACGCCTGAAGGCTGCGCCTGCTGCACTTTTACGCCTGAAGGCTGCGCCTGCTGTACCTGCATTGCGGGTATCGACTGTGACTGAGCCCCCAGCACATTTTCATTGATCGTGATATTGGCCTTTGATTTCAATTCATCAAGCCATTTTTGCCTTGCAATTGAAGTCTTTATCTCGCCTTTGACCTTATCTATGGGTTCCACCTTGGCATTTGGGTCCTGTCTTTTCATACTTGCGGCATACTGCACGTATGACTGCTTTATCTCAGCGTCGGATATTATGGCCGTTGAAAAATCCTTTGCCGCAAGCAGTTCTTTTATGACAGTCTCCCTTTTTGCGATTGCAGAGGCTTTTTCTTTCTGTCTTTTCAGGTTATAAAGCTGTGTTTCAATCTCGGTTTTAATTGATTTTTCATAATCCTTGATCTTCTTCTGGACATCGGGTTTTGCGAGTATTCCGTCCCTTTCAGCCTGCTGTATGAGCAGTTCGCTGATGACCAGGTTGTCCAGGATCTTTTTCTTCATTTCCGGCGACTGCGCGAACATCTTGTACTGTGCCGGCAATGACTCTATTTCATCATTCAGGTCCTCCACAGTGATTATTTTTCCGTTCACTTTCGCGGCTTCTACCCCGCCTTTTTCACAGCCAATAACCAGTGCCATTACAAAAATTGAAGCTAAAACAATAACCAATGACTTTTTCATGTATTTCTCCTTTCGGGAATTTGATGTTTAATAATTTACCACATGGTGAAACATAAAGCAACCACATTAATTTAGGAAAAATTACTAATTACAAATTACTAATGACTAATTAAGGCAGTAACTAAGGGTATTTTGTAATTAGTAATTAGTCATTAGTAACTGCCTTATTGCTTTTCATAATGCGCTGAACTTCCGCAGGCAATAAATTGAAAAAATCAAAACCGGTCCTGCGTTCGATATCGTCGACGCTTGTCATGTATTCTTTGAGCGGCTTTTGCTGATTTGAGTTATCCATATAAAAACCTATGCTGTTAAAAGAGTAATCCTTGGACTGGTAAAGCATTACCTTAAAAAACCCGGTAGGCAACGCGATTTTTGCCCTTCCTATTGTGGCGGTTTTTTTGTCTTTATAATCAAAAACCGGGCCTGATACTACCCATACATCACCGTACTTTTGGGACAATTTCCTTACCCAATCCTCTAGTTCCCTCCACTTTAACCTTTTTAACGATGGGTTCATGGGACATATATTGGATAACAGGAAACTCTCGGAATATAATTTGGGATTGTAAGCCATATCAAGGACAGGCGCCATGGGACACTTGTCAAATTTGGACGGATAATCTTCTTTCGCCGTCTTTTCATACGGTTCAAGCGATTTATCCGACTTAAATGACCCGGGTTTTACGCTGCCTGATACAATATTTTCTTTTTTTAACAGGTAGGAAACCCATACAGGATTTTTTTTCACGCCGCTATACATGGCCGTAAACCCGGTTTTTACAAGTTTTTTTCCTTTTCCTCCGGGTGTTCCAAAACGCGTATTTTCATTTTCCGCCGGGACGTAACCGCAAAACAGCATACAAAAACACAAAATAAACAGACATTTAACCAGGTTCAAACGTTTTGGATTTACAGACAAACCGGCATTGATCATAGTTTTTCCTACTTATTGCTTGGCGGGTTATATTTATAAATAAGATGATTTTTAATCAGCTTTATTTTTGCCGGGACAAGCCCGGGAGTGGGGCAAAATCCTATGTACAGGTTGTCCTCACCCATGCCTTTTTCCACCCAATCATTGTATTTCTTATGGCCCTTTGGGAAGGAATGGTCCTCGTATATTTCATTGGTCTCGGCGATATACAGCACCCCGTAATCCGCCATCTTTTTATCCGGGTGTTTAAGATAAAACATCGCGAAAAGCCCGGCAAGTTCCGGGTTTGGTATATAGTCCGTCAGGGACTGAAGGTCTGTAAAATTGTAGCCCGCAAGCGTTAGGCTCATTAATATATCTCCTTTAGGTTAAAAACTTCATTAAATATATCAAAATTTCCGTAAATAATCAATGTTCATTTATGCCGGGTTTTCCCTCTGCTTTTCCGCTATCTGCTTTACCTGGTCTTTGACCTCAAAATCCACAAAGCCACGTTCAACATCGGTGCTTACCAGTTTTACGCGTACTTTTTGCCCCACATCCAATCCCATCAGACCCCCTGATAGCCTTCCTTCCACAGGCGGCTGGAAAATTCTGACATATGTGCCTTTATTCGACGCTCCCGTAACCATGGAGTCGAATTCCAGCCCTATCATGGACGTAAGGAGCAATGCCGCCGCTGATTTATCCAGATGGCGCTCCACTTTTTTCGCGTCATTTTCTTTTTCAGTGCAGTGCTTCGCTATTTCCTTAAGTTCTCCGGTTGAATACGGAACTTCCCCGCCTTCAATGGCTTTTTTTAACAGACGCTGGGTCACTAAATCCGGGTATCTGCGGTTTGGGGCGGTCGAGTGCTCATAATCCCTGACAGCGAGCCCAAAGTGCCCCTCTGTGCTTTCCCCGGGAAGTTCAAGCGTGTACTCACCCGGCCCCAGCAGTTTTATGATGCTCAATGACAGGTCCGGGAAATGCAGGGGATCCGCATTTTTCTGCTGTAAAAGGAACTTATCCAGGCTCTTTGCATCGGGCTGCTGCGGCAATTTAAAGTTTTTCTCCAGCGCAAGGCTGATTATCCTGTCCCACCTTTTCGGCGTGTGAACCACGCGGCGTATTGACGGGAATTTCTTTGATTCCAGGAACCTCGCGGTTACCCCGTTCGCCGCTATCATGAAATCCTCAATAATGTCTTTTGCTCTGTTTTTTATTTCAAGTTCCAGGCTCTTTATCTCGCCATCCGCAAAAACAGGATGCGTTTGCAGGGTCACAAGATGAAGCGCGCCCTGCGCGTGCCTTAATGCCTGCATTTTTTGAGCGGTGGCATCCTGCAGTCGTATGTTCTCATCAAGCCCTTTTACCCTGCTGATCTCCACGGGCATGGGGCTTTTATTATCAAGCCACGCCGCGGTGCTGTCGTACGCAAGCTTTGCCTTGTTGCGCACTTTGGCGCGGTAAATTCCGGAATCCAGCAGCCCTCCGTCCTGCGCAATTGTCATTTCTATTATTACCGCAAGCCTGTCGCAGCCGAAATTAAGCGAGGTTAAATCATTTGATAATCTTACGGGCAGCATGGGAAAGACCACCGCCGGAGTGTATACTGACAGCGTATTCTGTGAAGCAAAAACGTCGATTGCCGACAGCCTGCCCGCCACCGCGTCCACGTCCGCTATAGCCACGAATATTTTTACAGCGCCTGACGGTTCCTTTTGCGCGGCTGTAAGCTGGTCCAGATCAAGGGATGAATCATTGTCTATGGAACACCATAACAGGCCCGTCATATCGCGGATGGCAGGGCTGCTATCCGAAGCCGGACCGTATATTTTTGCCAATTCATCCATGACGCCGCCGGGAAAATCCGTTAATAACCCGCTCTCTTTCATGACATCAAAAGCTATTTTACGCAATAATTCCCTGTGCTGTCCCTGATTTATACCGGTCATAAAACCTCCTGAGAAAAATTTCATCCGTGCCGGACACGACCAATAATTAAGGCTTTCCGCGCAATATCTCTATATCCGTATATTACAGCAGTTCATAAATGAAATACACCACCGGCGGTCGGCCCAGCTGTATGGCCTGCCCCAACGCCAGTGTCACCTTGATCGGCGTTCTTTTTCTGAACGTAAACTGAAAACTTATTCCCACGCCTGCGCCGTATTTGTAGTGATTAAATTCCTGCATTTGATAGACATTCCCGGTTCTTCCGCAGTCAACGATGGCAAAAGCTTTCAGGTTATCCATCCTTAACCACCACCATTCCCAGCCAATGTTATCGGCGATCAGGCTGTCATATCTTAACCGCCCGGATATTAAATAGTAATCCTGGAATTCGTTCAAACCGTATCCTATAAGGCTGTCGTAACCGCCCAGGTTGTAGATCTTCCACAGCGGCACATTTTGCGCCTCAAGCATGTAGCCGATCTGCATATTAAATAACAGGTTATTGCCGTTTTCAAACCTCAAATTAGACGCCAACAAAGAATTAAGGAACAGAAAATTATAAGCCGAGTATTTGTGCGGTATGGCTTTGTCAAAGTTTACGTTTAAACGCAGTACATCAAATTCGCCGCCCCTCTGCTTGCCGGTTATTTTCATTTCCATCCAGGTGTTTAATATCGAAACAAGCCCCTGTTCCACCTCAAAAGAATTGTTAAGACGGGCGAGATAAGCATTTTCATTCTTAAACTCCTCGCCGACCTTAAGGATGGAAAATAAAACCGGCGTGCCTATGCTTAAACCAAGTCCTTTTGTCCTTTGTATGTATTTATTGTTATTGTATATCTGTTCAAATTGCATATCATCATACAGCCTGACATATACAGGAAAATACGTTTCCAGCCCGTATTTGATCGAGTATTTGATCTTGTTGTAAATGTAGTTGTATTCAGTCTCGCCTTCCAGTGTAGTGTCGCCGATCTTTTGTTTTAATCCCAGGTCAATGCTTGCGTCAGGCAGCACCACCTTAAAATAGGGAGTGATATTCAGGTTGAGCTCTTTTACCTTGAGATTTATTATATTATCAAGATAATCCGTTGTTTGAGTCACGTCCAAAGGCGATGCCTGTATAGTGACGCACTCAGCCGCTGATTGCATGGTGACACATACGGCAAATGCCTGGACCGTGGCTGTCACGGGCAGCACCGTCGCCGTAATATAGCCCGGCGAATTCTTTGTGCCCGCAAGAACCGCGCCTGGAATAAGAAAGAAAATAAGAATTATCAGCCTTTTTGTTTTCGCCATTGTTCGAGCCTTTCCCTGATATTTTTTTCATTCCCGTTTTCGGTCGGAAAATAATACTTGTTGTCCTTTATCCTGTCGGGCAGATGCTGCTGGTTGACAAAATTACCCTCAAAATCATGCGCGTACTTGTATCCTTTTCCATAGCCCAGGTCCTTCATGAGTTTTGTCGGCGCATTTCTTATGTTTAAAGGCACGGGGTCGTCTTTTGTATCTCTTACATCTTCCTGTGCTGTCAAATATGCCGTATATGCGGCGTTGCTTTTCGGGGCGCAGGCTATGTAAAGTATGGCCTGGGCTATGGCTAATTCCCCTTCCGGAGACCCCAAAAAGTGGTATGTATCCTTTGCCGCATTGGCAATGACCAGTGCGTTCGGATCCGCGTTCCCCACGTCTTCGCTGGCGAACCTGATCACCCTGCGTATCACATATAACGGGTCCTCGCCGGCTTCAAGCATCCTAAGCGCCCAGTAAAGCGCGGCGTCCGGGTCGGAATCCCTCATGCTCTTATGCAGGGCTGATATTATATTGTAATGTTCCTCGCCGGCCTTGTCGTACAGGAAAGTTTTCTTGTCCGCGGCCTGTTTCACGTCGTCAATGGTTATGGAGTACTCTTCCCCTGTTTTCAGGGAATCCATGACTTCGAGGATATTCAACACCGTCCTGGCGTCCCCGTTTGACACTGTTTCTATCATTTTAACAGCGTCATCCGATATGGATATCTTTCTTTTTCCCAGCCCGCGTTCCTTATCGGTTATGGCCCTTTCGATTATCATCCTTATATCCTGCTCTTCAAGGGCCTTTAGGGTGATCACCCTTGTCCTTGACAAAAGGGCCGAGTTCACCTCAAAAGACGGGTTCTCCGTGGTGGCGCCTATCAGGATTATCGTCCCATTTTCCACATGGGGCAAAAATGCGTCCTGCTGGGATTTATTAAACCTGTGTATTTCATCTATGAAAAGAATTGTCTTTCTCCCCATCCGCAGGCTGTGTTTGGCCTGTTCCACCACGGCTTTTACTTCCTTGATGCCGCTGGAAACCGCGGACAAAGGGACAAATTCCGCGTTTATAAGTTTTGCTATTATCATGGCGAGCGTTGTCTTGCCTGTCCCGGGAGGGCCCCAGAAAATTATGGAAGGCAGTTTCCCTTCGGATAACATGCCTTTTAAAAAGCCTTTGTCACCCACCGCGTGGCGCTGTCCGGCAAACTCCTCCAATGACCGCGGCCGCATACGAAAGGCCAATGGCTGCTTTGAAATGTCGATTTTTACTTCTTCGTCGCCGCTAAAGAGGTCCATGAAACTCCTTTTAAATTTAATTCATTTTGTTTATGAGTATTCCCGTGATCAGTTTCGGCAGAAAATATGTGGATTTCTGCGGCATGACCTCTCTTTTTTGCGATATTATTTTAACATCCTCAGTGGTAGCGCTCTGGACAAGAAATGCGGTTTTATAACCGTCCTTCATGGCATATTTTACGGCCTCATCCATGTCCTGTGTGTATGTTATATTGCTGAATATCTCCGCTTCCGGTATGCCGAGGATTTTCTCGAATATCAGGGTGTGCAGTATGGAAGGGCTCAGCATGTAATATTCCATAATGCGGCCCGCTTTTAGGACCAATTTTCTATAGGGAACGGGTTTTAATGACAACAGATAAGCTTTTCTTTCCTGAATGACGCCTATATGCTTGACAGCGGTTTTCTTCATTATTATCTTTTTCAAGGCGGCCGCGCTCTTCATTTTCTTCACATTGAAATATCGCTTCATAAGAACGCCTTCGGGATCAAAATCCCTGAAAGCCTTAAAAACCCTGTGCGTAGGAAGTATTGATATGTCTGAATGTTCAATGCTTATCAGGCACATCATGATCCTGTCATAAGGCGTGTCGGAAGTCCCGGTTTTTTTCCTCATCTCATCCCTGAAAAACATGGCGGTTTCATACCTGTGGTGCCCGTCCGCTATGTACAACTGCTTGTTTTTGAACATGGAAATCAGGCTCTTTACGGTACTTTCTTCATTTAACTTCCACAGCCTGACTTTTATGCCGTTTAAGTCCTTAAATGATATGAACGGCGCGGATTTCCTGATAATGCCCGCCAGCAATTTATGGACTTTCTTTTCCTTATCCGGGTACATGGCAAGTATTGGGCTTGTATTCGAATAAGTCGCGCGCATCAGTTCAAGCCTGTCCGCCTTTGGGCCGTCATGGGTGCGTTCATGCGGCAATATGACCCGTTTGTCATATTCCTCAATTTTAACTGCCGCAAAAAAACTTATCATTTCCTTTTTTTTGCCGTCAGGCATTTTATATTCCTGGGTGTAGGCGTAAAATGAATCCTTATCGTCCCGGTCAAGCACATTATCCAGTATCCACTCGTTCATGAAATCCGCGGCGCGGGTATACTTGTTGGCCGGGGAATCGTCGCCTTCCTCCTGCATTCCCTTATCTATCCTGATTATGTTAAAAGTGTCGTTTTTATAATAACCCTCAACATCCTTATCCTTGATAATATCATAAGGCGGCATTACGACTTTCTTTAAGTCGACTTTATCGCTGTTGTAGTAAAGGCCTTTAAAAGGCTTGATGTCCGCCATCGTTGTACCTCCGTGGTTTTTCACCGACTTTTTAACTCCTATATTATGAACTTCTTCCGGTCCTTGCCAACAGCTATATGTTCTAACTTATCTTTAAATCCTTTTCGTCCCATCATTGCGTACGTTGCCGTCTTTCCGAGCTCCACTCCGGGCTGGTCAAAGGCGTTTATATTATACAGTTCTCCCATGAAAGCTGTTTCAACTTCAAGGAGGTATATGAGCTGCCCGAGTGTAAACTCCGATATTTCAGGAAGGGTTATCGTCATATTGGCCCTTTTGTTCTTTGTCATGGCCATTTCCGTCGCTTTCTCTTCTGTGTTCAGCAATTTTGACATTTTCTGGCCGCTTAAATATGCCGCCGATTCCTCGTCATTAAAATTGGAGGGCATGGCAATGTCCTGCCTGAATTTTTCAACCCTGATAAACGTCACCACTTTGTCAAAAGGGCCCTCCATGTAAAGCTGGCTTTGCGAATGCTGGTCCGTGGCGCCAAGCGCCTTAACCGGCGTCAGCCCGGCGTTCACTGTTTTTCCGTCAAGCGATAACTTTTTGCCGAGTGATTCGGCCCATAACTGGGCAAACCAGTCTGATATATAATTAAGCGCGTTTGAGTAGGGCATCATGACGGTTATATTCCTCTTGAATTTTATATCGGATAAATAATGCAGGACAGCGGCCATATATGCGGGATTCTTCCATACGTTGTCATTTGATGTCAATGTGTCCATATACGCCGCGCCTTTTAACAGCTCATCAATGTTTACGCCGATCGACGCCAGAGGAAGCAGCCCCACCGGTGAAAATACGGAAAATCTCCCGCCCACATTATCAGGCACGGCAAAAGAAATAAATCCGTGCCTGTTCACCAATTTTCTCAAAAAGCCTTTTTCCTTGTCCGTTGTTATTACAATATGGTCCTTTAACTTGTCCTTGCCGAGCTTGTTTTCAAGTTTGCCCCACAGTATTTTCATCCATGATATTGTTTCGGCCGTATCGCCCGACTTGGTTATTATATTAATGACCGTCTTTTTAAGGTCGATTATATCAAATAAACCCGCGCAGGTTTCAGGGTCCACATTGTCCATGACGAACAATTTCGGGCCCTTCCTTTTGTCCGCGGGAAGCATGTTATAAAAAGGGTGTTTCAGCGCCCTTGCAAGGGCAACGGTCCCTAAAGCCGAGCCGCCTATGCCCAAAACAACAAAATTCTCGAATTTGGAATTTATGATCTCCGCGGTTTTCCTGACTTCCTCGCGCATTTTTACATCATAAGGCAGGTAAAAAAAGCCCAGCAGACCGTCTTCCCTTTTTTGCTTTAAGTTATTGTGGGCGGCCTTAATACGCGGTTTCATTCCGTTTATATGCGCGGCTGTTATACCCCCGTTGCCGAGCTTTGCCGACATCATATTGTTATAATTAAGGGCCAGTTTTATTTTTTTCAACTTTGCCCTCCACCGGCTTTTTACTGTAATCATAAAAAGTCAGTATATTTACCGTTACATTCACAGCCATAAAAGCGCCTATTGCTATATAATAAGTACCCTGGTTCTCAGCCAATGATCCCACATTAACCGAGAACGTATGCCCGCTTATGGCCTTTGCCAGCCATAGTCCCGCGAATGTATATAAAAACCCGAACGGGATGGATTCAATAGCAGTGACTTTAATGTCTTCAATCAGGTCGTTTTTGGTATAAGCCATGGGTTTGAATACGGGTTTTGCGGTGTAATCCGCGGATACTGTCAGCGAATGATAAAAGGAAACATCGTCCTGCATTGTCCACATGTCCTGGCCGGTCTCCGCCGGAATATTGCAGCAGGCAAAAAGAACAAGGGCTACAGCCGCTACGCATTTTTTCACTTGATCATCCTTGTCAGTAAATTACCTTATTTAAAGGATACTCGATTATGTCCACTGCTCCGTTTTCCTTAAGCTTTGGCACAAGCTCGCGCACCTTTTTTTCGTCAATAACGACTTCTATGGCCATCCATGTTTTTTCCTCGCCGAGGAGATAAGATACAGTGGGTTTTTTAAGCGCCGGCAGGATCTTCAGTATTGCGGCCATGTTCTTCTTATGCAGGTTTAATTTCAGGCCGACTTTTTCCTCGGCATTCAGGGCCCCTTTTAAAAGAAGCATTATATTCGAAAGTTTTTGCTCTTTCCATTTGTCCTTGAGCGATTTTTCGTTTGCTATCATCACTGTCGTTGATTCAAGCAGGGTTTCAACTATGCGCAGCTTGTTTGCCCGCAAAGACGATCCTGTTTCAGTGAGTTCGACTATGGCATCGGCCAGATACGGCGGTTTTGCTTCGGTCGCGCCCCAGGAGAATTCGACATCCGCGGACACGCCGTGTTTTTTAAGGTAGTTTTTTGTTGTATTTACAAGCTCGGTTGATATTCTTTTGCCCTGAAGGTCTTTTACAGACTTTATTTTGGAATCTTCCGGCACTGCCAGCACCCAGCGCACGGGCCTCAGGCCCACTTTTCCATACACAAGCCTGTCAACTATCCTGACCTTTTCCCCGCTTTCAACCATCCAGTCATAACCGGTAAGCCCGGCATCAAACACACCCTCGGCCACATAGCGCGCCATTTCCTGCGCGCGCACGAGCGTTATCGATATTTCCGGGTCATCAACCCCGGGATAGTAGCTACGCGAAGAAGAATTGATATTAAACCCGGCTTTTTTGAATATGTTAAATGTCGACTCCTGAAGGCTGCCTTTTGGCAGCCCTAATTTCAGTATCATGAAGGCCTCCTGTTTTTGGCGTAGTTCAAATAATATCATAAATGTGGGGTCTAGGCAATAACATAAAGTCATGCAGGGTGTAAGGTACGGGAGAATGCAGCTTAAAGTTGAAGAAAAAATATGTTATTACAAAAATACGGTATCATACTACGAATAAAACTCCTCTTTCTTCTTTATCACAGGGTCATTTAAATCCCCCTCAATCTGCACCCTTATGCTTTTCTTGATCGTATCCGGCAAATCTTCCTGTATTATCTGCCCCGGGGCCCTGCCCGCGTCTTCGATCTTTGCCTTTTCGGCAAGCGCTGTCTTTTCCGCTGTTTCCTCTTCTTTTAGGATCTTCAAAAAAACGTTTATGATCTTCGGGTCAAACTGCTGGCCCGAACACCTTGTCAATTCCTTTACGGCGTACTCTATGGAGCGTTCTTCACGGTACGGCCTTTTGGAGGTCATGGTGGAGTACGCGTCAGCCACGCTTATTATTCTCGCGCCTACCATGACTTCGTCGCCCCTCAAACCGAGCGGGTATCCGGTGCCGTTGAACCATTCATGATGGGACAGAACCAGCGGCACGAGCTTCTTTAAGGAATCTATTTTTGATATTATATTCGCGCCCAGCTGGGGATGCATCTTGATAACGGAAAATTCCTCGTTCGTGAGCTTGCCCGGTTTGTTGATTATATTTTCGCTTATCCCTATCTTGCCTATGTCATGCAGCAGCCCCGCGTACTTGATCGTCTCCACTTCCTCGTCGGTAAGCCCCATGGCCTCCGCTATCTTCATGGAATACTTCATCACGGTAGTGGAGTGGCCGTGCGTATAATGGTCCTTGGCGTCAACTGCTGCGGCAAGCGCGTAAACCGTATTTATATAATCCCGCTGTACATTTTCATACAGGCGGGCCATTTCTATGGTGGAACCCATGTGCGTCGCGAGGATGGTAAGAAGGTACAGGTCCTCGCGCGTGTATAATTCTTTTCTTGTAAGGCATATTGTGCCGATGACTTTTCCTTTGCTTGCGACAGGCGCGATTATGGCATTGCCCCTTAAATAAAGCGAATCCACCTCGGCGTTGTAAAACTTCATCTTTTCCGCTTCCTTTATGATCAGGCCCTTGTTGTTCTTAAAAACCCAGCCCGTGATGCTCGCGCCGGGTATTTCCTTTTCAAGCAGCCTGCCTTTGTAACCGTACTGCGCGCGGATCTTAAGATTATTGGAATCGTCCAGCATGGTAACGATGCCGTTTGAATAGTTGAACAGTTTCTTTATGCCCTCTATAAGCGAGGTGCTTATGATCGCGTCCACATCCAGCGAAGACTCGATGTTTATGGTAACTTTTACCAGCCGTTCCAGGCCCGATGCTTTCAGCATTACTTCATCATAAAGCGACCTGCTGTAAATCAGGGTACCGATCTGTTCACCCAAAAGTTCAAGCAGTTCCGCGTCGGTTTTGTTATATACATAAGGATTATTGTTGAATATGATTATAAGGCCGTCCGCGTTTCCCAGCCCTATAAGAGGGGCCACAATGCATGATCCGGTTTTAATCACCGTTTTCATGAAGTCTTCCTTCATGTCCTCGATATTCTCGTATAAAAACGCCTGCCGCCTGATCAATACGCCGTATAATTCGGAATCAGGCGTTATCTCTATATCCTGCCCCGGCTTTAAGACATGGTCCCAGCCAAGTTTCTTCACGCTTTCAATCCTGAGCCGGTTTTTCACGTCATTGGCGGAAAATATTATGCCGCCATGCCCCTTCATGAGCGGAACAATGATGCTGAGGATCATTTCAAGGAGCTCGGCCTTGTCCTTGGATTCATTGGCGGTCTTGTATATCTCGTGCGCGGCAAGGAGGCTTATGTTTTTTTTCACCAGCATGAGGTTCGTGCGTTCGAGATTTTCAGTGGCTTTCCTGACATTGTCCTCAAGGCGGGTGTTTGACTTTTTTATTTCCTCATACAGTCTGGACTTCTCCAGGTCGTCTTTTTTCTCATCATTGTGATGGGTCCTTATCTCATCTGCCAGTCCGTTTGCCAGCATGCCGATAGCCAGCATGAATACTTCTCTTACCAAAAAAATAAAAATATTCGGCCCCAGTAATTTCCCGGAATTCAGCATGAAATAAACCGCGAAGTATGAGGCCAAAGTCATAAAAAGGAACACATAATACCTCTTGCCTGACCAGTAATCAAATGCCCCGTCAAGAAGCATAAAAATATATAACAGATACAAAGGGCTTGCCATCCCGCCCGTAAAGATTATGGCTGCGGCGATAAGCGCGATGTCACCGGCAGCTTCGGCAATAAAGATCAGCTTATAATGCAAGATATCCTTTTTAAGGAAAAAATAATATGAATAATTCATCACACCGGTCAGGGCAAGGATCACTATAAGAGGGACAAAGTTTGAATATTTATTTAAAACAGCATATAATATGCAAATGGGGACAGCCACAGCGAGCATTCCCCACCTTGATTTGATGTCATCAATAAGGTTGTGCCGGACGGATAATTCGTCCGTTTCATCCATTACTTTATGCATTTTGATTACTTCCGTTCATC
Organism: uncultured bacterium; assembly: GCA_937889595.1. GTDB lineage: Bacteria > Oederibacteriota > PGYV01 > PGYV01 > Palsa-1178 > PALSA-1178. The sequence continues at coordinate 11,026 of CALAOR010000089.1, read as the reverse complement.
AGAATTAGTAGTAGCCTTCGTCGGGAAGCTTGGCCGATACCACAGTGGAAAAGTCGCTCTCAATGCCGTCTTTAGATACCGAGGTAACGGTAAAGTAATATTTTACAGCGGCCGTAAGGCCGCCAAGAGTCGCTTTGGTATCGCGCAGTGTTGACCTGTTCAACCTTTTGAATTTCGCGTCGCCCTCTTTTTTATAGTACATGTTAAAGCCTGCGACGGTTTCATTAGTATTTTCATTCCACGTGACAACCAGTGCCTTGGCCGCGACCTTTACCGATACGCCTTCCACTTTTGGGGGCTTGACAACCACATTTTTCCTGGGGGTGGCTTCAACAGGCACTGAATAGATGCTTTCCAGGTTCCTGTTATTGATCGCCGTCACTACAAACGAATATGTTATATCATTGTTTAACACGGCCCTGAATTTTGCCTCCTCCATGACGGGGTCCGTGTTAAGTTTTACGTATTTGCCTGTTCCCTTTTCCCTGTAATATATATTGTAGCCTGTGATATTACCCTCAGGGTTGGGATCCCATCCGACCGACACAACCTTGTCGCCGGCTATGGCAGTGGTTCTTTGCGGCTGCTGCGGGGCGCCCACAAGGGGCCTTGCCACTGTGTTCCCAAACTTAAATGTAACCGATATCCTGTGTGTATTACCGAGGTCAAGGTGCGGCAGGAAAGCGTAATCCAGACTGCCCCAGCCCCATGATAAGCCTCCGCCAGCCGTCAGTCCCTGGCCGTCTTTCCCGATCTCGTATCCGCCCCTTATGAATCCCACGCCGAACAGCTTTGCTTCGGCGCCAAGGCCAAAATACCATTTCTGAAAGTCCGGGTTTGTGAGGTCTACGGGTTTGATGATATCCCCGGCCAGTAATAATGCCGTGTCGCTTGTCAATGCGAAATTATAGCTTAAACCTATCCTTGCGGTAAAAGGCGACGGATCGGCCCCCAAAGCCGAGCCTATGTTCTGCATCACAATTCCGAGCTTCATGTCATCAGTTATATTCGCTATCGCCCCGATATCGGCAAAAAACATTGTGCCAAGGTCCACCCCGACAAGCGACCGCTTTATGACCCTAAAGTTCGCCCCTAATGAGATATTGCCTATGGTAAAATCCTTTGTATAAATATTCCCCAGGTTCCTGGCGATCGTGCCTGTCACTGCTATATCATATGAAGCCGGTTCTGCGGGCGCAAATCCGCCCGTGGAATCAAATCCCGGTGTGATAAGCGCGTTTGCCGAAATCCCGAAATTAGTGACCGCGTCTAAAGGCATTACATATGAAAAATAATGATACGTCTGGCTCTGGTACCAGAGTAGGTACATGTATGTGACGCTTATCTTTTCAACGGCTGTTATGCCGGCCGGGTTCCAGAATGTCGCGTTTGAATCGTCCGCAACCCCGGTGAAAGCTTCTCCCATGGCGGACGGCCTCGCGCCGGCGCCTATTTTAAGGAAGTCGGCGCTTGACGTGCCTTCGCTTCCGCCGAACAGCATGGCCGGCACGGACAAGATTATAATCGCTGAAAGTACAGCGAACCTTTTCATAAAAAACACCTCATCATTGTTTTACCACGGCCACTGTCTTGATAACTTCAAAAGACGTGCCCGTTGATTTTAACTTTATATAATATATGCCGCTTGTAACCAGCATTCCATCATCGCCTCTTCCGTCCCAGGCCACCAGCTGTGTATATAATATATTGCTCTGCAGGCCATTGTAGTTCATGGTCCTTATCTTTTGTCCGGCCACGTTAAATATGATTATGGTCACGCTGCCCGGTGATTTCAGGCTGAATGTTATTCCGACCGTTTCACCTGCAAGCGGGTTAAACCTGTTCTTATTAAGAAGCATGGTATTTACCGCGGTAAGCTGCGAGACCCCGGGTTCTATGTTCATGACCGGGGACACGAAATAACGGGTCCTTGTATTGCCCGGATATGTCCATTGTATCCCGCTTGTGAATGATATGGTTCCTCCGACAGTTGCGGAGAATGTCCACGTGAAGGTAACCGCGGAATTAGGCGCGATCGCAGCCGCGTTTAAAGGCACTGGGCCGGTAATGACGGAGGCATTGCCCGTGCTTCCCGTTGTCACATTAGGCGTGACAGGCAGCGGCACTACGGTATCCGCTGTTGTCTGGCCAATATTTGTCACTGTCATGATAAGTGTTATTATTTCTCCCAGGCCCACGACCGTTGGGTTGGAAGCATTCGGGCCCGTCAAAGATATTTCAGCCAGGAAATCCGGGCCTGAAGGCTGCACATTCATGCCGCCGGTCTGCGTTGTGACAGAGGTGAGCGTAAGGCCAAGGCTTGTCCCTGTCGCGGAAACCGTGACAGACGCGTATCCGGGCAGGCCTTTATTCAGCAAAACCCATGTAAATGAAGCAGTACCTCCATATGCCGCGATAGACCCGGCCGGTACCGGCGAAACTGCCGGAGGGGTCCCAAATAATATGACATTGTTCCAAGCGTCAAGCGTCGGCGTTACAGCTGTAGCGGCTATGACTCCCGCATTGGTTACGTTCAATATGACCGTAATAAACTGGTTCAGCGCCGCATCCGGCATGGTAAGCGCGGATACTGACAGAGTTGACTGCAGGTTGGGCATAGGAGGAGTAATGTTGACATCGGCCGTTTCCGTACCGATTATAACAGGCACTGGCAGGCCCGATAAGGCATCTGTAGCTCCGGTTGCGTAGGCGCTGAATGTCATGAGGCCGATTCCCGTGGCTGAATATGTCCACGTGAATCTGCCCACGCTGTTACCCGGCAGATTTGCCGCACTTGGTGAAGTCAGCGGACCCGCTATGGTGCCTGTTCCCGAATCAAATACCGCTGGCGAGACATTATTTGCCCTTGTGTCGCCTGTGTTGGAAACTGTAAGTATCACGGTTATTACCTGTCCGCGCGATAGCGTGACGGCCGGTATCGTGCTTATGTATGAAGTCAGGGCCGACGGCATATTTATATTAACTGTATTTGCTGCAGTCACGTTGCTTGTCACAGTTATTAAGTTGTCATTTGCGTCCGTTCCCGACGCGCTTGCGGTAAGCGTAAAAGTTCCACTGCCGGTAGCCGTGAATGTCCAATTAAATACTGCGGCGGAATTTCCGGCAATGTTTACGGCTGTCGCGGGGTTTGGCCCTAATGTCAGAGCTGAACCGCCGCCACTGACCGTATAACCCCAGGTCAGGTTAACATTGTTAACATCTGTACCGCCTGTATTTGTTATGGTCACGCTCACCTGTATCGTCTGGCCTATGTCTACCGTCACAGGCGATGCCAATGAAGTCGCAGCCAGGTTCGGGACGGTCTGCACCGTAACAGGCATGGATAATTCTGGGACGGCGTTTATAACTCCGATTCCCGCGTCTGTGGCGCGGGCCTGCACGCTGAAGTTCGAGATGCCGGCGGAATTTGCGCTGTATGTCCACTCAAACACTACCGACGAGCCTACGGGTACAGATGCGGGATTTCCGGCGATGACCGATGGGCCCGAAATAAATGACACAGATCCCGGCGTTCCATACCTGAACAGCAGGTTGGGAATTGGCTGCACATTTAAAGCGGGTGCGACGCCGAAGCCGGTGTTTGTGACAGTCAGCCTTACTTTAAGCTGCTGTCCGACAGTAAGCGTCGTCTGGCTTATCCACATTGAGGATGAAAGCGCGGCTGAAGACAGTATATTTGTGGTAGCGCCTGTAACGGCCGATGTTACAGTATTTCCAGTATTAGGTTCCGTTCCCATCGCGTTGCTGCTGAATGTTATATTACCTTCTCCATAAGCGGTAAAGGTCCATTTGAACGTGTATGACGCCCCGCCTGCTACGGTAACAGTCAGCGGATCCGGGCCCACCTGGCTCGGCCAGAGTGTGGGTACCTGTATAATGCCCATTGCCAGAGGCGTTGCGCTTACATTGGTGGCCGCTGCCTGGCCCGTGTTAGTCACGACCAGCGATACTGTGAAGAGCTGGCCGTTATAATTGACCAGCGGGCTCACGAATATAGAGGACGCAAGCGCTGCCGGCGACTGCACGGTACAGATGGATGATGTCCTGCCTGGTGAATTTATGGGAAGCCCTAAATTAACATCCAGGCCCTTCACAATTCCCTGCAGCTGTATGGTGCCCAGTGCTGATGCGTGCAGTACCCATGTAAAGGTTACTGCGCCGCCTCCGGGTATATTTGCAGCCGAAGGCAATGCTCCCACAATTGTAAATCCTCCAGTGCCTAAATTGACCGGCGGATTGGGCGACGGCACGGCGTTATTAACCGCGCCCTGGCCAAAATCCGTGGTTGTCATGATTACTGTGAAGTCCTGGCCCAGCGACACTGTTGCGGGTATGGTAATATCCGGCGGAGTCAATGAAGCCGGTGACTGTATGGTTATAAGATTGCTTATACTGGAAGGCGCAATTATGCCCTGTCCGCTGTTTTCGTCAGAGCCTGTTGCCCAACCCGACCACTGCACAACACCGGCGCCTCCGGGGTTTGTGGCGACTACGATCCAGGTAAATGTCTGGGCCGCTCCCGCTATAAGCGATACAGATGAAGGAGAAGAAACGCTCGGGTTGTTCGGAGTGGTAAAGCCCGTGCCGCTCTTGAACAACTGCGTCGGCATGATACTCACAGCTGCGGAAGATACGGCTGTATTTGTCACGGTCATAAGTATGGTTACATACTGGCCTTCGCTTACGGTGGACGGGAACGCCACTATGGCAACGGCAAGCGAAGCGGGCGCAGATATGGTTGTCGCGGCTTGCGTAAACTGGGATGCTACCGCCCATAAGTTAAACGAATCCATTCCTGTCGCTCTTGTGCTGAAAGATAATACACCGGCCGTATATGTCGTACTGAATGTCCACTGGAACACGCGCGAAGCATTGACAGACAGAGGTAACGAGCCGGAAGGTGAAGTTAAAGCAGCGCCGACAAGCGCCGGCGGGCCGTATGAAAGAACGTCAGGTTGCACATTATTAGCCGCATAATAACCCGTGTTGGTCACAGACAGCTGTACTGTAATTACCTGATTAAAGCTTGACGTCGGCGGTATGACTATGACTTCGGAAGTCAAGATCGCCTGTTTTGCTATGATGTCGAGGGTCCTGTACGGCGACGGGCCTGTCGAAGCGGCCGCGCCTGTATTTAACTCAAAACCCTGGGCGCTGGCTGAGACTATCATGCCAAGCCCGGTTGCCGTGGCTGAATATGTCCAGACAAATGTGGTTGACGAATTCGCGCCAAAATCAGCGGATGCGGGTATGGGCCCGGTAAGCAATGTAATCACGCCCCCGCCCGAAAATGATATGGAAGGCGTCACATTGGTAACAATAGCCTGCCCAAAGTTGGAGACGGTCATGGATACTGTTATCCACTGTGCCTGTGTCACAACCGGCGGATACACCGTGAATGCCGTGATCGACAGGTTCGCCGGGACCTCTATGACAACATTCTTTTTTGCCAGCCATCCTGTGTCAACAGGAAGTCCGCTGTTCTGGTCGGTCCCTGCCGCATGAACCGAGAAGTAGACAGTGCCAGCGGCATTGGCCAGGAATGTCCATATGAAAACATTTGAACTGCCTCCCGCTATTATAGCAGGCACAGGCGGCGTTACCAGAGTCGCAACAGGCAAGCCCGCGACAGTGCCGGTTACAAGTACAGGCGTTACGGCATTTGCATTGGCTCCGCCGTTATTGGTGACGGTCATGGCTACTGTAAAGGTCTGCCCCTGACTTACAAAAGCAGGTACGTTTATGGCGGCAATTAAAGCCGATGCGTTCTGCACCTCCACAAGCGGTGACAACTGGGGGACCGAGTTCTTTGAACCGTCCATATCATTATATGAAGCATACGCCGAGAATGAAAGCGTTCCGGCTGATACCGCGTTAAATGTCCAGATAAAACTGTGCGAGGCGCCGGCTGCAAGCGAACCTATGGTAAGCGCTGCGGGCGCCATGGGTGTGACAGGCGAGCCCGTGCTGATTATCTGGACATTAGCCGTTACATTCGCCGGAGCTTCAGTCGCGGCGGTTCCGTTATTTGTGACGGTCAGCACGACTTGTATGAGCTGTCCGGTTGACACAACCATCTGCGAAACGGAAAGATCATTCGCCAGATACGCGGAGTTTACAACCTGTATGTTATTTGAAGTATGATTCGGAACATTGTCCGCAAGCAACGGATCATTTCCGTCAGTCGCGTTTACGCCGCCCGCAAAATCGGTAATGCCGGGAGCCACTGAATTATATACCCATGTGAATACCATGGACGCGCCGCCAGCAAGCGAAGCGGTGGGTGCCGGAGCCGTGGACAGCGATGCTACCGCCGGGGTTGACAATACAAGCGCTGTGGGTGTTATGGCTGTTGCCGCGGCCATACCTGTATTTGTAACAGACATATAAACCGTAATCTGCTGTCCGGTTTTAACCGTTGAAGGCTGTGCAGGCACGGCCCATATATTTATAGCAAGCGATGACGGAAGCTGAACATAAACCGTGTTGCTTCTGACCATGGCTGAAGATACGGCAAGTCCGCTGTTTTTATCCATGCCTGAGGCATTGCCTGATAAAGTAACCGAACCCTGCCCGGTCGCCGAAAAAGTCCATGTGAAGAACCCGGTGGACAACCCTGCTATGGTCTGTATGGGAGGCAGCGGCCCGATAGGTGGGATCATACCTCCTGTTGAATCACTGCTGATAAACAGGTCGCTTGGCGCCGTTACTATGGAGTCTGTCTGGCCAGCGTTTACAACCGTCATTATCACTGTTACCTGCTGCCCCACGTTCAGGCTGTTGCCCTGTATGTCAATTGAAGACACGAGGTTTGCCGGCGACTGTACCGTAATTGAATTGGATGTCGCTGTAACGCTTGAATATGAAACAAGCGTCCTTGCATCCTGGCCATTAGCCCTGCCATAGTAAGCAATATCTCCCGGAGCTGTTATTTTATAGACCCACGTGAATGAACCTGTCCCTGAAACCGCCGTTATAACCGTATTTGCCGGAGAAGGCCCTGAAACCAGAGTTGCATTGGCCGTTCCCACCCTGGTCAGCGGCAGTACAGGTGAAACGTTCACAGCGTCCGTGGCGCCGGTATTTGAAATTGTCATGACCACGGTCATATTCTGGCCGACAGAATAAACCGACGGCGGAGTCAATATATTCATAAAGTTACCCGACAGGTTCGGCGGGTTGTCTACTGTGACCCTGTTTATTATGCCGTCGCTCTTATCCGTGCTCGTCTGCGCAAGGCTGGCGGCCGTTCCGCTTATGTTTACCGTACCCGCGGCCGCTGTCGAGGTATAAACCCAAGTGAAGAAAGCAGTTCCGCCTTTGGCAATAAACGCATTGGACGGCTGAGGGCCCGAGAACAGGTTAATGACGACTCCCGCGCTCGCGAGCGCTGAAGGAGTGGTCGCGGGCGCGTCCACTATGCCGGTATTTGATACAGTCATAATTATGGTGAATTTCTGGTTGATGCCGACTGCGTTAGGCAGTGCGGTAATGAAGTTTGTCAATGCCGGGTAATTAGGCTGCACACTAACCACGTTGCTTGTGGCTGTCAGCGAATCAATTATATTGCCGCTGTTCGCGTCAAAACCGCGGGCAATGGAAGTAAACGAAGCGGCGCCCGTGAGCGTCGCGTTATAGATCCATGTGAACATTGCTGTCGCGCCTGAAGTTATGGTAATGTTGGAAGGTGCGGGGCCGCTGACATAAGTTAAAGCCGTGCCTGCCTGGTAGAACCCGTTCGGAGCGGTTATGTTTGCCGCTGCCTGGCCCGAGTTTGAAACGGCCATTATTACTGTAACCGCGCTGCCCACACCAACGACCGAAGGCGATGCCGTGATAATCGAGCTAAGCTGCGGGATCGTCTGTATAAGGATAGGGCTTGAAACATTTGCCGTGATAGTTACCTTGCTGTTAATGTCATAGCCTTTGGCCTGTGACAGGAAGTTGATGGAACCCGCGGCCTGCGCGCTGAAGGTCCAGATGAACTGCGTTGTGGCGCCCGAGGCTATCGTGGTTGTTGCCGGCCAGATTAGCGCAACAGCATTGCCTGTGCCTGTGACTACCGGTGTTACGCCTATTGCGCCTTCGGCATCAGCTCCGCCGTTATTTGTAACTGAAAGCACTATTGTGATGAGCTGTCCCACGCTGGCCTGTGAAGGCAAAGCAGACATCGAAGCCGTAAACGACGGAGGCGCCTGTATTGCAATTGAGTTTGTCGAGGTTGAAGGCGCGTTTATAACCTTGGACCGGACCGCGTCAAAACCGACAGCCGACGAACTGAAGGAAATATTTCCGGCGCTTGCCGCCATGTATATCCAGGTAAAGTCAGACTGCGTGTTTTTAGGTATTGTAAGATTTAAGGAAGACGGGCCGCTGATAAACGAAACCGAGCCCGTACCGCTCATAAGCATGGCGCCTGGGTTGACCAGTGTTGCGTCGCCTGTCCCGCCGTTTGTCACGGTCATGACAACCGTCATATCCTGACCGATCGACACAACAGGCGGGATAACGGTGAACGGCAATATGTTTATGGAAGCAGCCGATATTATATTGATGGTCTGGGCTGACGACGCGGGAACAACAGGCGCCTGCGCTCCGCTTATCAGGTCCGTGCCGTTACCCATGGTTGCCGTGAAAGTAACCATACCGATCGAATTTGCCTGGTATACCCATGTGAAGTTCTGCACTGCTCCGCCCGCTATTATGGGGGCGTTTTGCGGCGATATATTGGTGATCAGTGTGACCACGCCTGAACCGCCCCTGGTCATTGCGGCCGGGGTCACATTCATGGCTGCCGTATCACCGGTATTTGAAACGGTCAGTATTAATGATATGAATTCGCCTGTGCCTATCTGGGCCGGAGTGGACATTGACAGGTTCATTGAAAGCGACGCAGGTTTGTTGATCGACATCACATTGCTTGATGTCTCAGGGCTGTTAATTACAGCAAGGGAATTCGCGTCCTGTCCGGAGACAAAACCCCTGAATGAAAGCGTGCCCGTGCCTGCGGCAGAGTATGTGAAAGTAAATACCTGCGTTGCGCCCGCGGCAATTGTTGCCGTCGCAGGCAGTACCGGGGGCACAAGTATGGCTCCGCCGGGCCCGTCTATGGACAGTGTCTGCGGAACTGCATTGAGTACGCCAACCTGCCCCGAGTTTGTAACCGACATAGTGACGGTAAAATACTGGCCTTTATTTACAGTAAGCGGCGCGTATATGGAACTCGCAAGCGCAGCCGGGATCTCCGCCATAATAGTGTTCGAAGAAACATCAACGCTTGTTATAGTGACTTTGCTGTATTCATCATATCCTTTAACATGTGAATTGACACCCAGGTCCCCCGCAGATGTGGCCTGGTAAACATAAGTAAATTCCCTTGTAAGGCCCGCGCCGACTGTCTGTGTTGAGGGCGCCGGACCGCTGACATATGAGTAACTGCCGATTCCAATCTTAATAAATGCGCCCGGCGAAACACCTTCTGCCGCAGCTCCGCCTGTATTGGTAACTACAAACTGTATTGTGAAAGCCTGGCCCACGCTGATCACGGGCGGCGATACTATGATGTCCTGCGCCAGAATCGGCGCGTTATGCGCCGTGACATATGCGGATGTTGTGTTTGAATTGACATTGCCCGTGCTTGACAACGCGTATCCCGAGAAATTGATAGAGCCGGCGCCTGTTGCCTGGTATTTCCATGTAAAGTTCCCTGTATGCCCTGCCTGTATGGGCTGTGTTGCAGGCTGAACGGACGAAATCAGGGTTGCCATGCCTGTGCCGGTCAGATTGAGCGCGGATATAGTGACCGCAGCCGAATCAACCAGCCCGATATTATTGACTGTCATGATAACGGTAAATACCTGGTTCGTGCTTACATCAGAGGGCATGGTCGCAAGCGACGCTGTAAGCAGCGGGGTATTTGCCACTGATGTGACATTTACCGTGTTGCTGTCCGCGCCGTAGACGACAAGCGAATTATTATCCGTGCCGTTCGCGTGCGCGCTGAATGTTATAATTCCGATTCCTGTTGTGCTGAATGTCCAGGTGAACGAGGCTGAGTTCCCGCCGGGTATGTTGGCGGTCACAGGTAGCGGGCCTGTAAGATAATTTACTGTTACACCCGTCCCGTTTCCGGTAACAGTAGGCGCCACAAAATTAGCCTGAGCTCCTCCGCTGTTTACCACGGTCATAACAACAGTGAGGGAATCCAGCTGCTGGCGTATGGTGGCCGGCAGAGCCGTGATTGAAGCCGTGAGCGATACAGGCGACTGGATGGCAACATTAGCGCTTGTCAGCGTTCCCGTGGATACTGCAAAACCTGTATTATTATCCGTTCCCGCAGCCGATACGGTGAATGCTATATTTCCCGCGGCTGCCGCACTGTATGTCCATGTGAAATATGCGCTTGCCCCGCCCGATATTGACAATACCGGCGTCGGCGATGCGGCAGGTGTAACATTTCCTGTTATGCCCGGCGGCACGGGTACCACATTATTTACCGCTGCCTGTCCGTTATTTGTCACTGACAATACAAGCCGTATTACCTGCCCAACACTTACCTGTACAGGCGAAACACTTATTGCGGAGGCAAGATTTGCGGCGCTCTGCACTGTTATTACATTGCTTCCAGTCACCGGCGAATTGATATTGTTCAAAAGTACATGGTCAACGCCTTTCGCGTCCGCGCTTACCGATACCACTCCGGCCTGGTTCGCAGCATATATCCATGTGAAGCTCTGGTTTGCTCCCGCTGTTATCTGCGCGTATTGCGCGGGCGTCGGCCCTGATACATATGTCAGCACGCTTCCGCTTGTCAGCGTGAAATTCTCCGGCATTACATTATCAGCAGGCTGGCCACCGGCCGTTGCTGTCACGTTCATTATTATCGTTACAAGCTGCCCCACTGACGCTATTGCCGGCATCATGTTCATATCCGATGTCAGGTGCGCTGCCGATACTATCGCCACTGTATTGCTTGTCGCTACCGTGCTCGTCACTCCTGCATTGG
>CALAOR010000088.1 GCA_937889595.1 uncultured bacterium | reverse complement strand
ACACAGCAGTGCCAACAGCAGTAAATACAGCAGTACCGACAGCAGTTGACACAGCGGTGCCAACAGCAGTAAATACGGCAGTACCAACAGCAGTTGACACAGCAGTGCCAACAGCAGTAAATACAGCAGTACCAACAGCGGTTGACACAGCAGTACCGACAGCAGTAAATACAGCAGTACCGACAGCAGTTGACACAGCAGTGCCAACAGCAGTTGACACAGCGGTACCAACAGCGGTTGACACAGCGGTACCTACAGCATCACCGACAACAGTAACGTCAGCGGTTTCTTTAGTGGATCTTGGAACTGCCGGTAATTATGGCGTTCTTTCAAGCACCTTCACTTGCATTGGAGGGACAACGGCTATTACAGGAGATGCGGGATATACAACCGTATCCGGCGTACATACGGTCACCGGTACAAACCACACCACTCCTACGCAGGCTGGATCAGATCAGGCGGCTGCTCTTGTTTCGTTGAATAACATGGCATGTACTTACACTTTCCCGACCGGGGCCGTTGATTTAGCGGCAGATACGACACACGGCAGTATAGGGGTTTATACACCGGGAGTGTATTGCTCCGATGCAGCTATGAATATGGTCGGAAACATTACCCTTAATGGAAAAGGAATCTATATTTTCAGGGCTGCAGGCGCTTTAAATACAACAGCCAATTCAATAGTTTCGTTAACGGGCGGCGCAGAGTTATGCGATGTGTTCTGGACCCCTGCAGGGGCCACAACGCTTGGCGCGACCAGCACGTTCATAGGAACTGTTATTGATGACATAGGCATTACCGTAGGCAATGCGGTTTCGTGGTCGGGAAGGGCGTTAGCCTATGCCAGCACAGTCAGCATGGACACGGATAACATAGCAGTGCCTGTTTGCGCGGCAGCTGCAACAGCAACAGTTACCCAGACATCAAGCGTAACATCGACGAATACAGCGACTGTGACAAAAACTGTGACGGCTACGGTAACATTGACATGTACCCAGACAATAACACCTACAAGGACAATGACAGGCACGTCTACAATAACACCTACAAGAACGGTGACAGGCACGCCGACAATCATACTCACGGCGACGCCTGTAACTGATGATGGCGGCATAGCTTATCCAAATCCGGCAAAGCAAGGCGGGGAAATAACCATGACATACCAACCGAAAGCCGGTGCCACAGTTGACAAAGCTGAAGCTGTAATATACTCGATAAACGGAGACAAGGTATTGTCTGCAGTCGAGAATACATACAGGAACGGCTTTATCAGGTTCCAGCTTGCAAACCTGGCGCCCGGTGTTTATCTCTACAGGGTTACAGCAACATATACTGATGGTTCAAAGGAAAGTTTCAAAATTAAAAAATTCGCAGTTGTGAAATCGGGGGTTAGATAATGAAAAAACTTCTTATATTTGTCATGACAGTCATGGGATTCAGCCAGGTTGCTTTTGCGGCTGATCTTTGGGTGGTATCTGGGTCTAACATTGCCGCGAAATATGCCGATATAGGCGTGGGAGTCAGGGCATCCGGGATGGGAAATGCCGATGTGGCATTATCATCAGGGCCCGAGGCTATATTTGAAAATCCGGCAAATACAAGCCAGTTAGCCAATGAAAGTTCCCTGATGCTGTCGCACAACAGCTGGTTTGGGGACACAAATCAGGAAACCCTGGGGTATGTCAGGGATGGCATGGGTCTTGGAACGTTTGGCATAGCAGTCTCTTATATAAATGAAGGCAAAATAAATGCTTATGGTACTGACTCACTGGGTAATCCGGTGAAAATACCCGATATAAGCCCCTACGCGATGATTGCAAAACTTAACTGGTCAAAGCTTGTTTTTGAAGGGATATATGCGGGATTAAATATTAACTATATCCGGGAGGATATAGGAGGCTCAGTTTCACAAATGGGTACTTTTGATATTGGAATGAAATACCTGACCCCGGTTAACGGGCTTTCTTTGGGGATTGCGGCAAGAAATATAGGGATAAAGATAGACGGTTTTGATGTTTATAGGGATCTGACTGTTGGCGCGGGATATAAGCTGTATACAAATAATAGTGACGCGCTCAGCCTCGCGTTTGACTGCGGTTTGCCGGCAGGCGGCGGGGTAAATGCTTCATTTGGCGCGGAATATGGCTTTTCAAAGATGTTGTTCTTAAGGGCCGGGTATCAGTATGACCGGACAGAACCAATCGGCCTGAAGGATTTAAGGGCCGGGCTTGGCTTAAAATATAATATGTTCTGCCTTGACTATGCTTTTGAACCGTATGGAGACCTTGGCGTGGTAAATAAAATATCGCTTTCTTATCAGTTCGGGTCCCAGGAAGCGCCAAAGCCTGTCGAGGTTATTAAGGTGACAACGCAGGAAAAGACAATGTCTAAGACCGTTGAAAAATCAAAGGGTAAAACCGTGGAAAAGACACAGGTTAACACACAGAAAAAGACAATAACAAAGATCGTTGTAAAACAAACAACTGTGCCTGTGTCAACACCTACACCAGTACCAGTAAAAGGCAAATAAGCGCTTATTATGTGGGTACAATACAATACCCCGCAGCTTGCTGCGGGGTATTTCATTTCCGCCGTAGTTTTGTTTCCACTTGTAGTAGGTATTGATGCTAATACCGACCGTTTTACATATCCCGACAAGCTTCTTCCCTGATGCCATTTCTACTTCAAACTGCCTCAAAATTGAAACAATCTGCTCTGTCTTGTGCTTTTTGGTTCCCATGGGAATCCCCTTGTATTTGGATTCCTGATATTATACAATAACAATCAGGGTTGGACCAGTTTTTAGGGGTCAGGTCAACTGTCGTAAGAGATAAAAGATTGCTCGTATTTAAATGGTTATCTGTCAGTATCTAAATGCCGGGAGAATATATGGCAAATTTAAAAAAGGTATTATCACAGGTTTTTACGCCCTTCATGCTTGTTTTGGCCGCGCTTCTTTGCGGCGCTGGGGGACAGCTTTTTCTTTATACCTTTAAAGCTGTTATACCGGGGTTGATACTGTTTTTCGCGGGTATCGCGCTGTTTTTAACAGCTGATAAAAAAAACGGCATAAAACTCAAAGCCGCTGAAATAAGCGTAAAAACTGAGATCATACTGTTTTGTATTATTATGGCTGTCGCGGTGTTTTTTAGGTTATTTATGATAGACCGGGTGCCTGCGGGATGTTTTGTGGATGAGGCGCAGAACGGTTTTGATGCCCTGGGTATATTACAGGGAAACCTGCCGGTTTATGTAGGATTTTCAACCCATAACGCGGCGCTTTATCTTTATCTTATAGCCGATATGTTCAGGGCTTTTGGTACGGGAATCACGCAGATCAGGTCGGTTTCGGCCATACTCGGCATACTCACGGTGCCAGCTTTTTATTTTCTGCTCAGGTACACACTCGGTGTCAGGCCGGCCCTGCTGGGTGCGTTTTTTCTGGCAATACTGCGCTGGCACGTGAATTTTAGCAGGATCGGCTTTCACGCTTCTTTTGCCCTGCTTATGTTTGTGCTTGTCATATATTTCCTTTATAGGGCTTACAAAGAACGCGGATGGGGTGATTTTATACTGCTCGGCATCACCGCGGGCATATCGCAAAACACCTATCAGGCAGCCAGGCTCATCCCCGTATGGATGATTATCGCGGGTATTTATGTTTTCATAAAGGACAGGGAATTTTTCGCCGGCAATTATAAAAAAATAGCAGCAGCCGTGCTTATAGCCGGCGTCATCTGTATTCCTATAGCGGGCTATGCGCTGAAAAATCCTGATGTGTTTTTTCAGCGCCAGAAGGAAGTGAATATTTTTACGAAAGGTGTGGTGGCAAATTCATACCAGTACGGCGGTAAATACACGCCAGTCCGGCTTTTTTTTAAAAACATACAGGATACGCTCCTTATGTTCAATTACAAGGGCGATATGAACCCGTCGCACAATATTCCCGGCCAGCCTGTCGTGGATTTTATGCTGGGCATTTTCGCTTTTCTCGGGTTTGGATACATGCTTTTCAGGTTATCAAATCCCGTGTATTTATTTTTTATGTCAATATTCGGACTTTTTATCATATCGGGTTTTATCACAGTGGAGGCGCCGCAGAGCCTGCGGGTCATATTTATCATACCTGTAGTGATTATTTTTGCGGCCGTATTTCTGGAAAAATTTTTCCAACTCATGGAAAGCGGCAATATCAGCGGATACGGCAGGTCCATATACATGGGCATTGCAGCCGGAGTTATCATAATGATAGCGGTAAATAATTTTTACCTGTATTTTGAGAAACAGGCCAAAAACCCGTTTTGCTGGATTGATTTCGCCACTGACGCCTATACAGCGGGGCAGTATTACAAAAAATTGGGTACCGCAGACTGGCGCGCAGCGTTGGCTATAGAGGGATACAAGATACGCACATTCAACATGGCGGTATCCGGCCAAAACAGAAACGACTTTGACACGTTTGCCATAAATTACTCCATACCGGCAAAACCTGATGGTAAAAAGAACTACACATACATATTGACCCCGCATTATGTTTCAATTGTTGAGCCTATTTTGAGGGACATATATCCGGGCGGCAGATACATACCTATGAATAACAGGTATGATGACAAATGGCTGATGTATTTTGCCTATGAGGTGCCGTATGGGGAAATAGAAAAAGCGGCCGCAAAGTACGGGAAAAACGGGCTGATTTTCACGCGGTACCGGTCAAAAGACTGGACAGGCGCCCCTTTTTCCGTGGAAGACGCGCCGGCTGTGTTCCTGGACGCCGATTACGGGGAATTTTCATGCGAGTGGAACGGCAGGATAAAAGCGGATACAGAAGGGGAATATACGTTTATACCGTATTCAAGGGGGACAGCCGAGGTCTATATAGACGGGAAAAAAATAGTTGAAAATCAGGGCGCGGCAATGTACGGCAATACAACAAGGAAAATGATGTTTTTAAGGAAAGGTTTTCATAAGATAAAGGTGCGCTACAGCCAGGGCAATATATTCGCGGTCATGGAGCTTGGATGGATACCGCCCAAAGGCAAAGGCCAGCTAATACCGTATAAAGCGCTGTATAAATAAGATGATATTGCCGGAAAAGTCTGTCCGGCGCGCATAAAAAATCGTGTAAGATATGGGTTTTCCGGCAGTATCCTGCAGCGCAAAAAATCAATCGTAATGACAGGCTTAATAAATTTGCTTTATGGATTTTTTTTGACTATAATTACCATAGGATCATCGGGGGATGATGAATATGGATGAAAACAGCGGCAGGAAACCAGGAAAAAAAACCGGGAAAACCGTGAATCAGGGTTCTTTGTCTGCTTACCCGTATGTCAATAAGGAAATCACTGAAATTGTTTACGAGCGGGATCCGTATGCCGAAATTAAGCACCAGGCTTCAACGATCGCCTTAATAAGCGGAAAAATAAGTTCGGCATTTATTCCCACTGTAATACGCGGGGTGGAAGAGCGTATCAGGGAGCTTGGCAGGGCAAAGCATTCATTGTTATTCCAAACCCCGAGGAACTGGACGCCCAAAGAAGCCGGCGTTGAAATATTGAATATAATAAAAGGAAAAAGCGCGGATGGCATCATAGTACTGAGCATAAAGCCCGAACAAAACATAATTGATATGGCGATAAAAAGCAAGATCCCGGTCGTGTTCATAGAAAGGCATATCCCCGGGCTCCACTCGGTCAAGGTTGATAATTTCAACGGCGGATTTATGGCGGCGGCGCAGCTGATAAGATCGGGCCGCAAAAAACCGGGCGTGATAATAGACGCCCAGACAGCCGACACAGAGTCGGCGGCCCATGAAAGGTTCCTTGGTTTTAAGGCGGGGCTTAAAGTTTCAGGAATAAAATTTTGCCGCGAATACACGGCAAGGGCCGATTACCATACCATAGAATGCGGCCGGATCTGCATGGATCGTTTCGGGAAAAAAATAAACAAAATTGATTCCATATTCAGCGTGGCAGGCGATACTGTGGCCATAGGTTTTATGATAGAAGCAAAGTCACAGGGGATCAGGATACCGCGCGACCTGGCAGTGATAGGTTTTGACGACATGGATGCGGCGGCCGCAGTTGAACCCGCGCTCACGACGATCAGGCAGCCTATGGAGGGCATGGGAAAAGAAGCCGTTAACATAATAAATGATGTTTTAAAGGGAAAACTTAAAGGGCCTAAAAATATCATATTTGACGCGGAGTTTATAATAAGGGAATCTGCCTGATCATTTAAACCTGATAAACACAAAACCCGAGAAATTTGCCTTTAAGCATTCCGGATAAAAAAAAATTGACATTAAATTTTTAAATGCTATAATTTCAGTATGCTATGATTATTTTAATATTTGGGAGGGAATTAATGACGGCAATAAAAAAATTATCCGTATTTACCGTTTTGTTTTTTCTTACGTTCTCCATATTATCAGCCGATGTATGCACGGTAAACGGGACCATAACCATGCCTGCTTCATCTGCCGGCAAAACGTGGCTCGTGGTTATAGATACCGACACTAACGGAGGCAATGGATTTTTAAACATAACATCAGGCGTCACAAACGGAACAAATCAGTTCAGCTACTCCCTGACAGTGACCTCAGGCACATACTATGTATACTCGCTTGTGGATACAAACGGCAACAGTTCTTTCAATGACGGCGGAATAGATTACGCGGGCATTTACGGCGCTGTTCCGCCCCTTAACCCTCCGCCTGTCGCAAACGCGGTCGTGACATTTCCTTCCTCCACTTTTGATTTCAATGTGGATTTAATGCCCGGTGCATCGACGCCTACGATGACAGTTACCCCGGGAGGCCCGGTGCAGTGCATGCTGAGCGGGACAATTACTTTACCAGCGGTTTCTTCGGGGCAGTCATGGTTCGTTATACTGGATAATGACACTAACGGCGGGAACGGGTTCATTGGCAGCGCAATGGGAACAACTACAGGGACAAACCAGATATCATATACCATGCTTGTGCCTGAAGGCACTTACTATCTTTATGCGGCGGCGGACACACACGGGCTGGGAATGCCCGGAGGCCCTCAACCCGGTGATTACGTGGGTTTCTATGGGGGAATTCCTGCATATAGCCCGCCGGGTGCGCCAAACGTTGTTATTTTATGTCCTGCCGGAAACCGTGATTTTGCCATGGATGTGATACCGGGAGGAGGAACCCCCACAGTAACAATAACGCCTGGAGGACCGTCGCCAACAATCACCCCGACTTTATGCTCTGTCAGCGGCACTATAACAATGCCATCTATATCAACCGGGAAAACATGGTTTGTGCTTATAGATACTGACACGGACGGACAGTCCCCGTACACAGCGTCAGGGACCACAATCGGGACAAATCAGTTCACTTACAATATAATGGCGCCGGCAGGAACATATTATATTTATTCGGCTGTTGACGTGAACGGTACAGGGATGCCTTCAGGACCCGAGCCGGGTGATTACCTTGGTTTTGACGGCGGCGTTCCGCCCCTGAATCAGCCTGGTGCGGCAAACATGGCAGTCACATGTTTGGGCGTCTATGATTTTAATATAGATACAATACCGGGGGGAACTCCAACATTTACGGAAACTGCATCGCCGAGTGCGTCTATAACAGTGAGTGAGACAGCGTCCATGTCACCAACATTTACTTCAACAAATACAGGAACAGGGAGTGCGACAGCCTCCATGTCACCGACATTTACTTCTACAAATACAAGAACAGGGAGTGCGACAGCCTCGACGACCCCGTCGTATACGCAGACTTTTACGCCAACGGGCGCAAATACCGCGACATACACATGGACACAAAGTTTCACGGCAACTTGGACAGCGACCCCGACGGATACCCGCACTTCGAGCGCGACAGCGACTGTTTCCATGTCGCCTACATCTACCTATACAATTACCCGGAGCGTTACACCCTCGGAATCTCCGACAAGCTCGGTGTCCGGAACACCAACATCAACATGGACACAAAGTTCCACCCTGACGCCTACGCAGACATGGACTGCAACCCGGACAATCACGGAAACGTACACTATTACTGATTCGCCGACAATTTCTCCAACATCAACCATTACAGCGACAATCACGGAAACTCTTTTTGTAACAGCGACACTTACATCCACAGAAACCCCCGTACCCACCCAAACCCCGTCGTTTATCGCAAAAGCTTATCCGCAACCGGCAAAAAACGACATTACATTTGCCTTCAGGCTTTCCAGGGTGGGCAGGGTTTCCATAAACGTATTTAATTTAAGCGGGTTGTCCGTGGCAGTTCTTGACGCAGGCATATCGGCTGACGGCTACAATACGTCAAATTTTGACATAAAATTCCTATCACCTGGAATATATTTTTATATCATTAAGAGCGACACGGGAGATAAATTCAAAGTAAACAAATTTGTGGTAGAGAGATAGGGGGCGGCTGATGAAAAAATTAATCCTGATTTTTACGGCAGTATTTACGGCGGTTTTTATAAACGCCGCTATAAATTCAAGCGCGGGGATCATGTTCCCGCTGCTTGACATGGGTGTGGGCGCGAGGGCCCTTGGCATGGGCGGGGCATACACCGCCATAGCCGACGACGCAAGCGCCGTGCACTGGAACCCGGCTGGCCTGGCACAGGTAAAGGACGCGGAAATCAGCCTGGCTTATGATAAGTGGTTCATGGACACTTCAAACCAGCAGGTAATATTCGCGGTTCCGCTCGGAAACGGGGCCATAGCCGGTGAAGTGGTATACATGAATTTAGGCACATTTGAAAGGCTTAACGAAAGCGGAAATAACATAAACGCATCCATTTATCCGTACAACATATTGGGGAGCATGGGTTATGGAACGGGCATAATGCCCGGGATATCAGCGGGTATTTCCATAAAAATAATTTCACAGTCCACGGGCACAAAGTCATACACGGGTTTTGCCGGTGATTTAGGCGCCCTTTACAAAAATGAGATCATGTCGGCTGGGATCAGCCTGCAGAACGCAGGAAGCGCGGCCGGGTTTTCTCTGCCCATGAAGATAGATGCGGGCGCGGCTTTTAAAGCTATTAATACAGGAGAAAACAGGGTGTTGATTGCCGCTGATGTTAATTATCTTTTTAAGGACTCGCCTGCCTTGAGCGTGGGCGCCGAATATGTGTTTTCAAATATTATCGCAGCCAGGGCCGGTTATAATATACGGTTCGGCGAAAACAACCTGGACGGTTTAACCGGCATATCAGGGGGGATAGGCTTGAACATAGCAAGCATAAAACTTGATTACGCTATCGTGCCTTACGGGGACCTGGGAACCACTCACAGGGCAACCCTGACATACCAGTTCGGCAGTTCAAACCAGGCGCCGCCGTCAATAAAGAAAAGCAAATGAAAAAAATTATCGTTATGATCTCTTTGTTGCTTGCTTTCACGGCAGCGGTTTTTTGCGCTGAAGCGGACGAAATCACGGGCCAGGTACAGGACGCAACCTCGTTTATGGGTTCAAAAGCAAAACAGGACAGCCTGTTAGGCGGGTTCACCCCGGGCGTGATCATAGCCGGGATAATATTCGGGACATTCGGGCTTTATGCTTTTGGCCGGGGGAAAAAAAGGCAGAACTTCTGGCTCATGATAATAGGGGTCGCCCTTATGGTCTTCCCGTATTTTGTCCGTGAAACGCTTCCTACCATTATAGTCGGGTCGCTGCTGTGCGTAGCTTTTTATTACAAACGAAATTAGCGGGAATAAATATAACGCTTGCTTCCAAACCCCATAAATGCAATAATATTGTCGTGAGAAATTCTGCCGGTTTAACCGGCCGTGTGATTTATGTGTGGACAGCTATTTTGGTGTCCGGTGAGAACCAGATCAGGTGAGACATACCCTGCAAAAGCAATTGCCGCTAAAAAATCACAAAAAAACTTTTGGATATATTTATATCCATACAAACGAGGTAGGATCATGAACAAGCTTAAATTTACAGAATTAGATTTATCACCGGAAATCCTGAAAGCAGTGGCTGATATGGGGTTTGAAGAAGCAACCCACATACAGACCGCCACTATCCCGCTTATGAGAACAGGCGTGGATCTGATAGGGCAGGCGCAGACAGGGACCGGAAAGACAGCGGCTTTCGGCATTCCGCTTTTGGAAATGATAGACCCCAAGGTCAAGTACATACAGGCGCTGATCATGTGCCCGACAAGGGAACTCGCGGTGCAGGTCGCGGAAGAGATCAGGCAGCTCGGGAAATACATCAAGGGGTTTAATGCGCTTGCGGTTTACGGCGGTCAGCCGATCGACAGGCAGATACGCGCCCTGAGGGAAGGCGTTCAGATAGTGATAGGCACGCCGGGAAGGCTGATCGACCACATAGAGAGGCGTACGGTTAAGCTTGATTCCTGCAGGATAGTTGTACTGGACGAAGCTGATGAAATGCTTAACATGGGATTCATCGAGGACATACAGCTTATATTAAAATCAGCGCCGCCCGACAGGCAGACAGTGCTGTTCTCGGCCACGATGCCCAGGCCCATACTTGACCTTACAAAACATTACCAGAAAGACCCGAAATACGTCAAGATAACGCACGAAGTGCTGACAGCGCCAAACATAGAGCAGTTCTACTTTGAGGTGAAGCACGGAAAAAAAATCGAGGCTTTGACGCGCGTGCTTGATTCAAACGATTACAAGGCAACGCTTATATTCTGCAATACCAAGAAAATGGTGGATGAACTCGCGGACCAGATGCGTTCGCGCGGCTACTTATCCGAGTGCCTGCATGGCGACAAGACCCAGCAGCAGCGTGACAAAGTCATGGAAAAATTCCGCGCCGCGAAATGCGACATACTTATCGCGACCGATGTCGCGGCCCGCGGCATAGACGTGGAAAACATAGAAGCGGTGGTAAACTATGACGTGCCGGCTGACGAGGAATACTACGTGCACAGGATAGGAAGGACAGGGCGCGCCGGAAAGAGCGGGACAGCGTATACTTTTGTGTATGGAAATGAAATGCACAAGCTGCGCGACATCCAAAGGTACGCGAAGATAAAGATAAAGCCGGGAACCATACCTTCCAGGGACGACATAGAGGAAAAAAGGATCAAGAACTTCATGGAAAAGGTAAAGAAGCAGATAGAAGACGGCGGGCTTGAAACGCAGACAAAAGTAATAGAAAAACTCATGGAAGAGGATTTGTCATCCATGGACATAGCGGCGGCGCTCGTTAAATTGATAATGAAAGATGAAGAAAACGCCCAGATTGGCGCTGAAAATGACCTGAACGCGCCTGCTTACAAAAAGTACGACAGGAATGAAAGAAGCGGCAGGGAAGACCGCGGCGAGTCTCGCGGAAGAAGCGAAAGAATGCCCGACAACGCAATGACAAGGGTATTCATCAGCGCCGGCAAGGGCCAGGGAGTAATGGTGCGCGATATACTCGGCGCGATCACAGGAGAGTCGGGAATAAGGGGCGAGAAAATAGGCAGAATAGACCTTTTTGACAAATACACATTCGTCCAGATAGATTCAACGGTCGTGGATGATGTTATAGAAGCTCTTAAAGGAAAAAAAATAAAAGGCGCCAAGATATACGCGGAAGTGGCGAAGAAATAGGGCAGGTAAGAAAAATTACTGATTACCAATGGATCTAAAGAGAGGTTTCAGATGAAAATAAAAATATTATTATTTATTGTTTTGTGTGTTGTTGCAGTATTTTCCGCAAACGGTTGTAAGAAATCGCATCCTTCGGGGCCGGGCGCCGTCAGTACTCCAACCATCAATCCTACACTGACGGCAATAGCGTTACAAACGGCCGGGCCGGCAGCCCAGCAGACTGCGACGGCTCAAGCTGCGGCAACCATTGCAAGCGAGAATTTTTACGCGACGCAGACGGCAGTGGAACAAATAGCTTTGACAGTAATAGCGCTTCAAACAGACGGACCTACAGCGCAGGCGACAGCGACGGCTCAGGCTCTTGCAACGGCTGCAAGGGTACAGTTCCTGGCTACGCAGACGGCGATAACCGCTGCCACACAGACAGCAGTGGTGAACGCAACACAAACCGCAGTAGCCGCGGTGGCAACGCAAACCGCATTAGCAGTCGCAATTCAGACTGTTGTAATTTTCGTACCCGGTGGAACATATACCCAGACAGATGGAACAAGCAGTTTTATCCACACAATATCTGCTTTTAAGATGGGAAAGTATCAAGTGACGTATAATTTGTGGAACGCGGTGTACCAGTGGGCTGTTGCCAACGGTTACAGTTTTGCCGATGCAGGTGCGGGCAGCGGGTATGCGCCGGTAACAACTGTGAGTTTGCGGGATGTTATAGTGTGGTGTAATGCATATAGTCAGGAGGCAGGGTTGACACCCTGCTATACATACGCAAGTGCAGTGATAAAGGATTCAACAAATGTAATAGCTTGTGATAATGCGGTTTGTGCATGGACAAATAACGGATACAGATTGCCTTCAGAAGGTGAATATCAATATGCGGCAAGTTATATAGACGGGTTAAGCTGGACGCCGTATAACTATGCCAGCGGCGCGACAGCGGACTATACCAATGCAGCGGCAACCGGGCTTGTAGCGTGGTATAGTGCAAATTGTAGTAGTACGCAGGCAGTAGGCGGAAAAACAGCAAATGCGCTGGGTATTTATGATATGTCGGGCAATGTATGGGAATGGTGTTGGGATTGGTATGGAACTTATCCAGGTACATCTACAGACTATAGAGGATCTGCGAGCGGCTCCTACCGCATGATGCGGGGCGGTAGCTTCGGCAGCAGCGCGGGCGCCCTGCAGGTGGGCTATCGAAACTACAGCTACCCGGAGTACGCGTACGACGATCTCGGATTCCGATTTGCGAGGACCAATTAACATTTTGGGTTTTTAAATTTTTACATTTCGAATTGTTTTTTTTGTGCGTTTGTTTGTGTGTTTATTTTGCCATGCGTGGCTGCCGAAGGCAAGGTACTCCGCTGAAGCTTCGTCCCTCAAAAGCGAAAGCGGAAGCCCGCAGGGCATTTTTTTTGATTTAAAACAACATAATTTGAATTAGAATTGTTGGATTTTACTTATTCAGGTAAATTTGCCAAAGTCGAGTAATTACTAATTAAACCGTCAGACAGGCCGGTTTTTAGCGATTGGATAAAACAAAAAGGCGGCCGAAAGGCCGGCTTTTTGTTTTATCTGCCCAATGTTTTAATTAGTAATTGGTAATTAGTAATTGCCCTCTATCCGCCCTTTCCGCCCATCTTTCTCTGCGAAAAGTTACCGCGTTTGTTCGCGTTTTTGAAGTGTGAGGACTGTTTGAACTGTTCCCAGGGCTTTACATGTTTGAATGCCGGTTTTTTTTCCTCGCCCGGGACTTCCACGGCGTCCACAGGTTTTAACTCGATCTTTTTTTCTTCTGCCATAAGGCACCTCCTTGACTTTCATTTATATATTATAACCTATTAAAAAAAAAAAGGAAGAGCATTTTGCGGTTTCCCTGCGGTAAATACATATTGAAACAGCGGGGTATTTGATTTATAATATGTCAATCTTAATAATATCAACATGGGAGAGAAAAATGAGAAAAATCATGATTTTTGCGGTCTTAGCCTGCCTTTTGAGCGTTTCGTTTGTTTTTGCGGCAGATACAAAGGACGAAAGCATTAACTGGGCGCCGGTTGTACTTGTATCATCCGACGCACTCCTGGTTGCGGCTTCCATCATGTCGCTTGTCCAGCAGTACACACTTGCACATGACTATGAGAACTTAAGGGTCAAGATAGACAATACTACGGAAGCCAATTATTACAGGCTGCTTTATGAGAAGGAAAAGGTAAACTCAGCCGGGGATATTGCCATTATAGCCTGTTCAGCGGCAGGAGCGGCCGTAGCGTATACGCTGCTTGATTATTTCTGGCTGCACAGCGCTTTCAAAGCGTCCGTGGCCTTTACCGGAGACGGCGTGAAGCTGGGGATGACGGTAAAATACTGACAGTTAAGGAGAAAAAAATGGGCACACACACTATCCCAAAGTCGGAAAAGACGGTATCGCCCGCCAACCCGATGGGATTCTGCACAGCACTGGCAAAAAAGGTGGATGCGTATGAAAAGAAAAAAAGGCAGGTAAAGCTTTTTTTTAACGGCGAAGAAACAACCAAGGGCGCCATGGGGCTGATGGTAAACCTGACAAGCGTCCCTGTATTGTTCAACCTCCGGGTGGAAGTAACGGGTTTTGAAACGGAAGAGGAAGGGCAGAAAATAGCGGACGAGGTCATGGAGTCTGTAAAGCCGTTTTTGGCGTAAAATATTCAAACGCAATCCTGTTTGTAGTGGCCGGATATCATCCGGCCAGACGCGGCGTGCGGTCCATCAGATGGCCGCATGATATGCGGCCACTACAAGTGCGAAAAGCAGAAAATCGACTTTGTAGCCAGACGCGGTTCGCGGTCCAACAGATGGCCGCATGATATGCGGCCACTACAAGGCGAAAAGCAGCAAACCAACGGAAGTCAATAAAGGAGCCGGGTTTATTATGGATAAAGATAAGATAAATTCCCTTCCTGAAAAACCGGGCGTTTACATATACAGGGACTCGCAGGACACGGTAATTTACATTGGCAAGGCCAAGGTGCTTAAGAACCGGGTCAAGTCCTACTTTGGCGAGAGGAAGAAGGACTTGAAGACCGAGCAGCTGGCGGACAGGGTGGCTGACATCGATTTCATAGTTACGAATAACGAACTTGAGGCCTTCATCCTCGAGAATACCCTGATCAAGGAACACAAACCCAAATACAATATCCTCCTCAAGGACGACAAGTCCTATCCTTATATAATGATAAACATCAACGACAAATACCCCGGGGTTTACACCACGCGTAACACAAAAGACAAATCCATACTATACTTCGGGCCCTACTTTGCCGTTGACGCGAAAAAAGTCATGAACATGATATACAAGGTTTTCAAGGTCAGGCAGTGCACGCTGGACCTTTCGAGGAAACCACTGAACAGGCCCTGCATATACTATGACACCGGGCTGTGTACCGCACCCTGCGTCAGGTTCATCAGCGACGGGGCGTATTCGGCAACCATTCAAAAGGTCAAATCATTCCTCGAGGGGGAATACGCGCCTGTGATAAAGGAACTGAAAAAGCAGATGCAGGAATATTCCGAAGCGAAGAAATATGAGAAAGCGGCCGAGGCGCGCGACGCCATCAAGTCTGTCGAGGAGATCATGATTGAGCAGAAGATGGTGCTCCGCGAGGAGAAAAACACGGACGTCGTGAGCTACATTTACAAGAACCGCGCGTACTATTTCGGGGTGTTCAATATCCGCAGGGGAAGGCTCACCGGCAAGACCATCAACATATTCAAGGACATACCCGAGAATGAGAACCCGCTGGAACTGTACCTCGCCCAGTATTACGGAAGGAACATTTCAATAGCCGACGAAGTCATACTGCCGGAAAATTTAGTGGACCCATCCATATTGGAAAACTACATATTCAAAGGGAAGAATATAAAGGTGATATTTGAAAAAGCAAGCCCGCTTCTGAACCTGGTGGATGAAAACCTCGCGGAAAAGGCGAACTCCGAGGAAAAGTTTGAGGAAAAAAAGACAAGCATAAAGCGGGAATACCTGATACAGATGGAGGAGTTGAAGGAATCCCTCGGTATAGAATACATGCCCGAATGCATAGAGGGTATAGACATATCCCATTCTTCGGGCACCGAGATGGTCGGGTCGCTTGTGGTCTTTAAGAACGGGGAGCCTGACAAAAAAAATTACAGGCATTACCATATAAAAACAGTGGGCCAAATAGACGATTATGCGTCAATTGACGAGGTTGTGGAGCGCAGGTATTCAAGGCTGAAAGAGGAAGGCGAGTATTTCCCCGACCTGATATTAATAGACGGCGGCATAGGACAGGTCAACGCGGCGAAAGAGGCTTTAAAGAGGGTTGGAGTGGATATATATGTTATCGGTCTCGCAAAGCAGGAAGAACAGGTTTTCAGGCCGTATGAGAACAAGCCGGTTCCTATAAAAGAAAAGGGCCGGTTCCTTTTAATGCGCGTAAGGGATGAAGCGCACAGGTTCGCCAACGCGTTCAGGACAACGCTGACGAATAAGAAAATGAGAAAATCGGTGTTTGACGATGTTAAAGGCGTAGGCGATAAAACAAAATACAGGATTTACAATGAATTCAAGGACCCGGAGGAACTGGTTAAGTCCATTGAAACAGCGGATAAAAGGACGGGTTTTTTGAATAAAAAACAGAAGGACATGATTTTAAAGGCTTTTAAAAAGGGTTCGTAGAGAGGGGGGCTTCCGTCTCCGCTAAAGCTCCGACGGACAAGTCGCCCCATCCCAACGCAGGGCCTTGTTTTGCGCCCATCACCATGGAACACAAAACAGGATTTAGTGATATAATGACTATCAAGATGTCTTATCCCGGTTTAAGGAGCGTAAATGTTCATAAAGACTTTAAGAACGAAAGTCCTGCTGTACTTTATCTTCGCTTCCGCCGTTGTCATCAGCATATACGGCGTTATAACATACAACATGATCCGTGGAAATCTCGAAACAGAGATGGAAAACCGCCTGATAACCGCCGGAAAAATAATAGCCCAGTCTGCCGTTCCGGGGGAACTGCAATACCTGAAACTAAAAGGAAAGCTTTATGACAATTACCGGGAAAGACTGAGGAAATTAAAGGAAATCACCGAAGTAAGGGATATACTTATAATCGGGCCCGACAGGAAAATAATACTGTCAACACTTGAAGACAATGAAAAGTTTTTCCTGAACCTTGACCGCTATGAGATAGAAAAGGCTTTTGAAGGCGGGAAAGCTTCATCCCCGCTTTACAAGGGCGCCAAGGGGATGTATTATAAAACAAGCTATGTGCCGGTGGATGGCGGAGATAAAGTCCGGTATGTGGTGGCTGTGGAAGCAAGCGTGGAATATATACGGTACTTAACCCAGTATGGAAACCTGCTCGGGGTGATAGGCCTGGTCAGTTTTGCCATAGCGGCCGGGCTTTCCATACTGTTATCACGCGGCATAACAAAAAAACTCGAGGCTTTAAAGAAAAAAGCAGAGCAGATAGCAAAGAGAAATTTCAGGGAAAACATAGAAGTGGGCGGCGAGGAGGAAATATCAGTGCTGGCTGATACCCTCGACTCTATGAAAAAAGAGCTTGAAGATTACATACAAAACAGGGAAAAGATGGCGACTGTCGGGGAATTCTCGGCAGGCGTGGCCCATGAGATAAGGAACTCGCTCGGCGCCATATCAGGCTACGCGGAACTGATCAGGGAAAAGGCAGCTGATGAAAAAGTCAAAAAATATTCCGAAGACATAGTAAAAAACTGCTATAAGATGAGTGAATTTTTAAACAACTTCCTGGCTTACACCAAGGAATTCACCCCTGACATGCAGGAAGAAGAAGTGTCCCGGATGCTTGACAGCGTAGTGGAAGAGATGCCCAAGGAAGCAAGGCCGGCTATAGCAAGACATTATGAACAGCACGGCGCAAGGATAAAGGCTGATCTTTTTCTTTTAAAAAAGGCTTTCCACAACATAATTATTAATTCATGGCAGGCGCTTGACAAACCGCAGGGCATCGTGGATCTGTACGTTGTACGCGACGGGCAAAAGACGGTCATAATAGTGAAAGACAACGGCAAAGGAATGGACAGCAACATGAAGGCAAAAATATTCCAGCCCTTTTTCACAGGCAGGAAAGAGGGCACAGGGCTGGGGCTTGCCATAGCGTACAGGATAATAAAAGAGATACACAAGGGCGAAATAACGGTTGAGAGCGAATTGGGTAAAGGCACGGAAGTTAAGGTTATCTTTTAGGCAAACGGGAGATAAAAATGAGAGACATACTTGTAGTAGAGGACAATGACGGGCTCAGGGAAGTTTTAAAAGAAGCGCTTTCCACGGAAAATTTTTCGGTCAGTGAAGCCTCGTCCGCCGAGGAGGGCATGGAAAAGCTGAAAAAATCGGTTTTTGACATTGTCATAACAGACTTAAAGCTGCCCGAGGCCGACGGGATAGCGGTTTTGGAAGCGGCCAAAGCTGAAATGCCGGATTGCGACGTCATAATAATCACCGCTTACGGCACTGTGGATAAGGCGGTGGACGCCATGAAAAAGGGTGCGGCTGATTTCATCACCAAACCTTTTTCCATAGATCAGATACGCCTGATAGTATTGAAAATAATAAAGTCAAAAAACATAAAGGAAGAAAACAGCTACTTAAAGTCACTGGTTAAAAAAGACATAATAGGGCGGAGCGGCAAACTGAAAGACATTCTGGCAACCGCGGCTAAAGCCGCCTTAAGCGACGCGACTATCCTTATTACAGGCGAATCAGGCACAGGCAAGGAACTCATAGCGGAGGAAATACACAGGAAAAGCCCGAGGAGCGAAAACCCGCTGATCAAAGTTAACTGCGCGGCGCTCTCTCCCGGCATCCTGGAATCCGAGCTGTTCGGGCATGAAAAGGGTTCTTTTACGGACGCGTCCTACGCGAAAAAGGGAAGGTTTGAACTTGCGGATAAAGGGACCATATTTCTGGATGAGATAGCGGACCTGCCGCTTGAACTGCAGGTAAAACTGCTGCGCGTGATACAGGAAAAGGAATTTGAGCGCGTGGGCGGGGAAAAGACGATAAAAGCGGATGTAAGGATAATAGCCGCGACCAATAAAGACCTTAAAGAGGCTGTAAAGTCCGGTACTTTCAGGCAGGAGCTTTACTACCGCATAAATGTTGTGGAGATATGCATGCCGCCCTTAAGGGAACGCAGGGAGGACATACCGGAGCTTGCGGAATACTTCGTGAAAAAATACGCGGAGTATAATAATTTCAAAACAAAAGGAATAAGCAGGGAGGCGCTTGACGTGCTTGCCGCTTATGATTACCCGGGGAACATAAGGGAACTGGAGAATATAATCCAAAGGATCATGGTAATGTGCACGGACGAAATGATAGGGGAATCCTGCATACCATATGAGGTGCATTCAAAAACATTGCCCGGTACGGCGGCAGGCAGCGGGCTTAACCATAAAATGGACGAATATGAAAGAAAAATGATACTTGAGGCCTTAAATGAAACAAAAGGAAACAAAGCCAGGGCAGCGGAGACACTTGGAATAAACCGCGTAACGCTCCTGGCTAAAATAAAAAAATTCAGGATTTAAAAGGCGGTAAAAGTGAAAAAAATAATTTTTGTATGCTTTATGCTTGGAATTTTCGTTCTCGCGTACGCGCAATTTCCGGATGAATTTATTGCCAAGGCTGAAAACACGGGTAAAATCCTGGCAAAAAAGGAAACGGAGCGGATAAGGCTGAAAAAAAGATTTGAGTACACCGCGAAAAAGATCGACGAGCTTAAGGAAGAAAAAGCAAAAGGCGGTTTTAGCGGCGCAATTTCCTCCATGAAACTGGGTTATTACCTGAAAACCGGGAATATAACCGGCTACAGGCAATACATACTCAATGACGAAATAAGGGAACTGCGCGACGAAAGATTAAGCTACATAATGATAATAATCGACGGGTACACAAAAACGCTTGAAGACTGCTTTAAGTCCAAATGCCCGCAGGCCGCGGGGTTATTTGGCAGGCTGGAAAAGTGGATGTCATCGCTGGATGAGTATAAGGACATGCTGCAGATAGATTTTGATTTCAGGGGAATGATAGGCGGGTTAAAGCCGGACGCAAAAGACGACCTGAAAAAATATATGGAAAGCAAGATAGTGCAGGCGGACGAGAGGCTGTATCTTTTGAAGGAAGAAAAAAACATTTTGAAGGAAGCTAAAGCCGCTGGAATTATGGAAGGCGCAAAAACAGGGGATAAGAACAGCAGGGAAATACAGGAACTGGAAAAGATGAAAAGCAAAATAAAGGGAATGATTGACGGGATGAAGTAAAGGCAGCAGTTAAATAGTCAAATATCTGCCTGCATTTGTAGGGGCAGCATATCATGCTGCCCGCCCCTTGCGGGCTTTTCCGAATGTATCGAACTACTTTTCCATCGGACCTTTGAACTTCTCCCCCTGTCAACAAATCATCACTGATGTCAATAAACCTGTCATTAAAATACCGCCTTATGAAACTACCTGTAAATCCCCTATATTTATCGGGCATAATTCCAAGGCACGGTTATTGCTATATTATTAAAAGAACCTATTGAGAAAGAAAGCACCCATAAGGGCGCGGACAAGGAGAAGTAAAATGAGGCTCAAACTGGTCGGGATAGAAGAAAAACAGCTGAAGGATTATATCGTTGTGACTTCAAAGATAAAGGATTTAAGCCATGATAAATTGTCCGACATTGCCGGGAAACTCCTGAAAGAGGACACAAAAGACTCAAAGAATGCGTTAAAAAGGGTTCTGATAGAATCAAACCTGAAACTGGTGATCAAAATAGCTACCCGTTACAGGGGAGCGGGGCTTACTTTTGCCGCCCTCATAGTGGCCGGCAACGCTGGGCTGATCAAGGCCGTCAGGAATTACAATGATGAAGAATCCCGCGGTTTCATGGAATACGTGAACTGGATGATAGAAGGAGTGATAATAGATGCGCTGATAGAGGCAAAGAAAGAAGTTTAAGGGCAAAGGCGGAAAAAAATGACACACGAAGATGTGACTTTCAGCAGCGATGAAATCGGGGAGATTTTTGGATCTTTAACCGTTGCGAAAAAGGAAGGACCAAAAATTCAGGCGCAAAGGACTGAAACCGCGCCGGCAAGGGAAACAAAAACGCCCGCTGTCCTTGATAGATCATCGGAAATGGACAAACCCGGGCGCCGGGATATAAATGCAGGCGGGGAAGTCCCCGATACAGACGTTGACGAGCTTGTAAGAAGAGCGGAAGAAATAGAAAGGGAAGCAAAGAAGGATGTTCCCGCGCCTGACGCAAAAGGCGTGGAGCCTGCAAGGGTGCTGGAATTCTTTGAAGAAATAAGGAAGTTTATGGTTTCCGAACTTGAACTTAAAATTGACAGGAAAATTCTGGAAAACATGATGTTAAGGACCTTGGAAAAAACAGCCGCCTCCCACCGTGTGCTGAAAAACACAAACTGGGGTGCGGATGGGAACTTAAGGCTCAACGGCGCGATAGACACGGCAAGAATGATAAAAAACATGGGTCTATGCCCGGACAAAAATATTGCCAACCAGACGGCAGCAGAGGCATTAAGCGCTCTTTTATATCTCAGGCTTTGTTCGGTAAAACAGGGGCTCGGCGCGGAAGTTTATTCCGCGCTCTCCGGTATGCTTGTAAAGAAAACAGGCATTATTGAGGCGGGTTACGGCGCGGGAACAGCTTTTTATTTCAAAAATAATATATTGAAATCCGCGATCTCAAAAGGCGATGAATTAAAATGAAAAAAATTATTTTGGCGGCGGCTTTATCCCTCATGGTTTGCGCGCTTTCGGCCCAGACAGGCAGCGCGGACATATCACCAACTGCCATATCCTTAAACGCTTATAACCCGGTAATTAATATTACCTACAAACCCGGCACATTCACGGCTTTTAATTCGGGTTCTCTGGAAATAATAATTCCACAGGAATTTATTCCGGCGCCGTCAACCGCGAACAATAACCTTACCGCAGTGATTATGTCGGGAAGCGTGACCGTAAAAGTGGTGAGCGCGCAGGATATAGCGATTGACGGGTATGCGGTGACAATAAACGCCTTGACGTTAACCCCCGGCCAGGTACTGGTGGTGACGTATGGGAACTCGGGAGCGGGTGGCATATACCCGCCGTCAACGCAGGGCAAATATTATTTCAACATGGCGGAAATGAGAAACACGTCTGTTTCTTTCACGGCGCTTGACCAGCAGCCATATATTTATGTGACTTATGTGGAGATAGACAAATCCTCCCAGGCCTTATCCGTAAAAGCAGGCGACACAGTGACATATTATATTGACTACAAAAACCTTGATGCCGTCAATAATTTAAGCGGTTTTTCCGCGTGGGACACGCTGCCGCAGGGCATGTCGCTGTTTTATTCAGCGCCTACGGCTATCGTGAACGGCAATGTCTTATCATGGAATCCCGGCACCGTTCTTTCATCGTCGGCTGCGGTCAGGATAACTGTAGTGGCAAAAGCAAACGCCGGCATTATAAATTTTGGCGACAATTGTGTGAATTACGCTTCCGTATCGGCAAGCCATCCGACAGCAAACCTTATTTCAATGGACGCAAAAAAAGAAATCCCGGTGACCGGCGTCAGGCTTACCGCAACTTTATCGGCTTTTCCATCCAGTATAGTCACAAACCAGAATATTACCCTGGTTATGGGCATAACCAATGAAGGCAACGTATCTGCAGCCTATGTAAGCGGGGTTGCGCAGGTTATAGCGGACAGCGGCAACGCGCTTTTGTACATAAGCCCGTCGCCTTATTCCGTAAATTCCCTTGCCGCCGGAGCAACCGTAATGTTCACCTGGATATATAGAGGCACGACAGCGGGGACAGTGCACTTTTCCGGGCAAGCCAGGGGTCAGGAAAACGCATTTGTTGTGACATCCCAGTCGACAGGGACGGATTACGTGAACATTACCGATCCTACCCCCACATATACTCCTACGCCATCACCCGCCGCAACAACCGTAATTCCTACGGCAACTTTCACTACGTCGGCCACGCCCGTAATCACACAGCCAATAACACCGGGCGTTACCGTGACTCCTGTTACGCCTACACCAATACCCGCAATTCCTGAAAAAGTAAAGACCGACAGGAATTACATAAACCTTACGGCGGGCGATAAAGTGGAAATTATGTACACTGTCGAGTCTTATGGAAAGAGTTATATAAGGATATATAATCTTAACGGGGAAGAAATAAGGGGTTTTTACGAACTTACGCTCGCGCCCGGTACTTACGAGGCATACTGGGACGGCACAAACAAAGCAGGAGCGAAAGTCGGAAAAGGCGTGTATTTTATAGCGGTCACACAGCCAGGCGGCAGGACAATCAGGAAAATCATTGTGATCAAATGATGCTGAGTGAAAAAGGCGGTCTAAAATGATGGGTTGTTCAAAGGGAAACAAAAGAGGTATATATTTCAATGCATAAAACCGGAAACTATATGGGGAAAAACAAAATAATAACATTGAAAAAGACACTTCTTACGGCCGCGGCAATCGTCCTGTTCGGGAACTGCCTGTTTGCGCTGGCGCAGCTGCAGAACTTAACCGTCGCACCACCGACGCCCTCCAACGGGTCGGATATAACGGTCAGTTTTCAGGTACAGGGTTCGTCAGGAACGCTTAAATTCGCCGTCGGGATCGGGCAGGACCCGGTTTTTATAAATAATGCAATTAGTTATAACTGGCTGGCCGACGATACCGGGATATATAAGAATCAGCCCTTTTACTGGCTCGCGGGCGTTTCGCAGACAGCCACGCCTCTTTTTTTCACCGATATACAGGGGCCAAGCACTGGCCTGGCAGCCGGCAGCGGCTTGGGCTGGAAAAATGTGGATGTGATAACCCATATACCACCGGAGTTCTCCGGGTTATATTACATTTATGTGCTTGCAAAAGAAAACGCCAACCTGACCGCCAGCTGCAGCTTTGCTCCGAACCAGGATGCGGTGCTGGTGAGGCCAGTAAATATTTCAGGGACACCGCAGTACAAGTTTGACCTTAAGCTCAGCAACTCCGGCACACTGCCCAACAAGGTCAACATGCGCTACACGATTTACAATAACGGCGAAGCCGGGGCGCCGATAACCCTTTTTAAATTCAATTACTGGTTCAATGAAAACGCCACCACTTTTATCATGCAGACTACGAACCCGTTCTATGTGTATTTGCCCTCCGGCACCGGGCTGTGCAGCAACGGCAATACTTTATCCGATTGTTCAGTGACAAACCTCACTTATATCGCGGGCTGCGGAACCCAGCTCGGGAACCGGCTTTTTACATACACGCTTATGAACAGCGTCATGAACCCTTCAAATGCCAGTCAGATACCGCCGGGTGGAGGATACTTAAACTGCGGCTCAGGCACTTCAATATATTTTAGCAGGTCCGACTCGGCAAACATGGATTATACGGATGATTACACCCGGGTGGACAATATTTCTCCGGCATTTACAGACGTACGGCAGGCCGTGCTTTATTATAACAATGTTCTCGTGCAGGAGTGGAACAACAGCTCAACAATTGACCCGAATACCGGGCTGGAACCCACACCGTGCCTTCCAACGCCCACTCCGGTTTCTTTAGGGGATCTTGGAACTGCCGGTAATTATGGCGTTCTTTCAAGCACCTTCACTTGCATTGGAGGGACATCGGCTATTACAGGAGATGCCGGATATACAACCGTATCCGGGTTACATACGGTCACCGGTACAAACCACATCGCTCCTACGCAGGCTGGAACAGATCAGGCGGCTGCTCTTCTTTCGTTGAATAACATGGCATGTACTTACACTTTTCCGACCGGAGCCGTTGATTTAGCGTCT
The DNA here is from genome assembly GCA_937889595.1 of uncultured bacterium. Classification (GTDB taxonomy): domain Bacteria; phylum Oederibacteriota; class PGYV01; order PGYV01; family Palsa-1178; genus PALSA-1178. The sequence goes on along the minus strand of CALAOR010000088.1, from coordinate 123,510 downwards.
TTTGCGCCATACGGCAGTATCGGGGTTTATACACCGGGAGTGTATTGCTCCGATGCCGCGATGAATATAGTCGGAAACATTACCCTTAATGGAAAGGGAATCTATATTTTCAGGTCCGCAGCCGCTTTAAATACAACAGCCAATTCAATAATTTCGTTAACGGGCGGCGCAGAGTTATGCGATGTATTCTGGACTCTTGGAGGGGCCACAACGCTTGGCGCGACCAGCACGTTCGTAGGAACTGTTATTGATGACGCAGGCATTAGTGTAGGCAATGCGGTTTCGTGGACTGGAAGGGCGTTAGCCTATGGCGGAACAGTCAGCTTGGACACGGATACCATAGCAGTGCCGGTTTGCGCAGTAGCTGAAACAGCTATCATTACTGAGACATCAAGCGTGACACCGACGGACATAGCGACTGTGACAAAAACTGTGACGCCTACAGGAACAGCGACATGGACGCAGACTGCCGTAATATCGTCCACAGTTACGCAAAGTGTCACACAGACAATAACCCGGACCACAACACAAACCGTAACTGCGACCGTTACACAGACTGTAACCGGGACTGTGACAAAGACAGCTACCCGGACCGTCACGCCGACCGTAACGCGTACAGTAACAGGAACCATAACACAGACTGCAACAAAAACCGGGACATTGACCATAACTGAAACCGCGACAGGCACGTTTACGGGGACATATACGCCAAGCGTAACAAATACTCCTACGTGCACGGAAACGCCGACCGCTACAGACTCAGTTTCTCCTTCAATAACATTCACGCCTACCATCACAATAACAGACACATTGACTTGCACACCCACACGCACGCAGTCAGGCACGCCTACCTTCACGCCGACATTTACTGAAACAGCTACATATACGCTTACGGCGACACTCTCAGGCACGGCAACCGCAACGCTGACAAACACTGACACGCCTTTGCCCACGGACACTTCCACCATAACCGCAACCCCGAGCATTACGATGACATCCACGATCACGCAGACCTTTACCACCACGCCTACGCCGTATATCGACATAGCCATTGACAAAAATTATGTTAAACCTTTGGAAGGCGGAACTGTAGGGATAAAACTGAAAGTATCGGCGGCGGGGGCTGAAGTCACGCTGAAGGTATATAATCTAACCGGTGAATTCCTGAGGGAAATAAAATACAGGGCCGCTGCGGCGGGATGGAATGAATTTGACTGGGATGTGAAGAACGCTGCTGGAAAAATAGTGGGCCAGGGATTATACTTCATGCACATAAAGAGCGGAGGAAACAGCGTGGTGAGGAAGGTGTATGTTTTGAAGTAGAAGGTCAAAGGCTTTCAGAGAGTAGATAGTAGAGAGTAGAAGGGTTTATGTTGCTCTTAATTATAGTAAGACATAAAGGCATGATGCATCACAGCCGGCCTCGTAGAGGCGGGGATGGCCCGTGGTATGCCTATAATAGTACTTAATAATTCCGGATGCCGAATATTTCCGAAAATACCAATAATTGTGTTAAAATAGCAATCATATTTTATAAAACAATAATAAGGGAGTAAACATGGCAAACGCTAAAAAAACCGCTGTCATCACAGGCGGCGCGCAGGGGATAGGTTTATGTCTTGTAAAGGAATTTCTAAAGGCCGGTTACAACGTTGCGTGCGCCGACCCTGATAAAGAAGCCGGGCGGGAACTTATGTCCGGATTAAAGGCGGGTAAAAGTCTGTTTTACTCCGCGTGCGACGTATCCTCTGAAAGATCCGTGGAACAATTCATTGAAGCCGCGGTCAAAAAGTTTAAAGATATAGATGTGCTCATAAATAACGCCGGTATAGGAATAAACAAACCAATCACAGACCTGTCCCTGAAAGAGTGGAACCGCGTTATAGGGGTAAACCTGACCGGCACGTTCCTATGCGCCAAATACACCGCTAAATATCTTGAAAAAACCAACGGTGTTATAATTAACACAGCCTCTACAAGGGCCATAATGTCGGAAAAAAACACGGAAGCATATTCAGCCACCAAAGGCGGTATTGTAGCCCTGACCCACGCGCTGGCTGTAAGCTTAGGGCCGGGTATACGGGTAAACTGCATAAGCCCGGGATGGATAGAGGTCTCGGACTGGAAAAAGAAAAAGGATTTCAAAAAGCCGTTACACACCGAGGAAGACAAATCCCAGCATCCCGCAGGCAGGGTAGGCACGCCCTACGATATAGCAAAACTCGCGCTTTTTCTTGCGTCAGAGGACGCGGGTTTTATAACGGGGCAGAATTATGTCGTGGACGGCGGCATGACAAAAAAAATGATATATGTTTGACGGCTTGAATGATCCGCACTGGAAGGGATGAAAAAAATCCGTTCGATAGGCATTGAAACATGCCTGTATTTATGATATATCTTCTATACAGGCTTAAAGAATTGAACTTTAAAAGGAAGTGAAACCTTGATTAATACGGCTGTATTTCAAAAAAACAATCCTTTTATTCCGGTTTTATACTGTCATTTATCCCGGGGTATGGCATGAAAAAAATATTAATGGCGGCGTTGCTGGTTGTATTTGCGTCATGCAAGGCTCCCAAGGCCGAGCCTATAGCGGCCTCGGTTTTTTTCCATTTTGACGCGCCGAATGAACTTGCATACTGGGACAATGTGGTCCCAACCAACGAAACACTCTCATTCTTCAACACAGATCCGCTTTACATAGAGGCGGGAGCGGGTTCCGTAAAATGTGCATGTTCACTTTCGGAAACGTCAAACCCGCAACAAATAGGGATTTTTTTCCAGCAATTCAGCTCCAACCAGAACCTGACAAACAGGACCGTTACCATATGGGTATATGTGCCCGCAGATCTTGCGGCCCTTACCCCCAGTTGTTATAATATGGACCTTATTATTCAAAGGGCAAGTATGACAAACCAGGACACCTTTTACGGCCCTGCGCTTAATACGGCAGGGTGGAACCAGGTCAAATATGTTATCCCTGCTTATTCCACAGATACAAACAACAGCACACACGATTATCATGACGTTAGTATTATGTATTTTGCAATTGAAAACAACACCTCCCCAACGCTGCCGGCGCCATGGTCAGGGGCCATATATTTTGACGAGCTGAGCTGGTAGGGCAAATTTTCTGATGAAAATTTGGGAGGGTAAGGAGTAAGGGTGAGGATTAAGGAAAACGGTTGACTACCCTCAAATTATCAGAAAAATTTCTTCCTCATTATTTTTAACCCTTACAGGCAGGAAACAAAACCCCGGCTGCGTTACGCAGCAAAAATCAGCAACATTTCCAATAGCATCGGTTTATAATATTTCTTCCAATCTGTGTTTTTACCGGTATACGGAACGGTGTATTGGAATGCACTTCCTAATTATGCGGCGATACAGTGCTTACCGCATTCCCTATTTTCGATTAATCGCTTAAGCGAAAATAACAGGGGCTGATTAATCGCTTAAGCAATACCCACTATTTTGGTGTGTGTTAAACAAATTTTCACGTCAATTTTAGCTTATTTTAACGTTTAAATATTGGGGGTAAGTATTTTGTAAGTTGGCAAAAACTTGACTTTAATTGTAAAAATGTTATGCTTTAACCAGGCGGACTTTCTTTAAATTGTGTGGAGGCTTTTTTATGCAATTAATAGTAGTATTTAATATAACGTTTAAACGAAACATAATAGTAATCTCTTTGTCTAATATATTAAGTTCAATTATCCGTGAGTCTTGTTTTTTCCGGATAAATTCTGGTTCTGAAACGGTGGTTATATGAGTGCGGATGTGAATTATACAGGAAAAAAACCAAAGACGAACATGAGGGCTGTATTTAGCTGCATGTTTTTGTTGTTATTATTGCCGGCCGCAGCCTCAGCTGCAGTTGGCATTACAAACGGTAATTTTGAGAACGGGCTTACCGGCTGGACCGTTACATTAGGTTATGTGAATGCGGCCCTGCTCAGCCAAAATTCCGTTCTGGACAAGATGCCATTCGTAGTTGCCACAACTGGGGGGACCGCGCCGTATTCCTATAATTCAGCGACAGGGGCCCTGCTTAACATGATTCACGGCGGCTCTTACGCGGCCAAGCTATTCTCCGGATACGGAGAGGATGGACGGGTTGATTGGGCAAGGATATCGCAGACAGTGACCATCCCACCGGGAATGTGCTATCTGGAAGGATGGCTTGCCATGGTTTTGCCCGGATATCATTTGTCACAAGGAGCGCCGCTTGACGACCCATACGTGGAATTCAACGTGTATTCCACAGGCGGGGCAACCCTGTTTTCACAGACATTCAGGTTCGGCGACCCTGCGTTAAAGCCGCTGCTTGTTGATGGGGACCAGATAACAGGATTGTCTTCGGGAGGGCCGTTCAAATTCCTGCCGTGGACCAGGATATTGATAAACCTGTCTGCGTTTGCCGGGCAGACAATTGTCATTTCTTTTACAGCGAACAAGTGCGCCCAGCAGCAGCATTTTTCTTACGCATATCTTGACGACCTGAATTTCCTTCCATGCAACACGCCGACGGTTACGAAGACCTTAACGCCGACCAAAACTTTCACGAAAACAATAACAATAACGCGTACGCCGACGTTTACGGTTACAGTAACACCTACACCGACTTTTACCGTGACCCCAACAAAGACTTTTACCCCGACATTTACTTTCACGGTTACCGTGACTATTACAGTGACAAGGACGCCCACTGTAACCGTGACAATAAGCAAAACATTCACGCCGACCTTTACGGTCACGCCGACCTTCACTTTTACGCGCACATTTACGCCTACGTTTACAGATACGCCTACATTTACGCCGACGCCGACTTTCACATTTACGCGCACATTCACGCCTACGTTTACAGCTACGCCGACTTTCACTGATACACGCACATTCACGCCTACATTTACAGATACGCCCACGTTTACGGCAACGCCGACTTTCACTGATACACGCACGTTCACTCCAACGTTTACAGCGACGCCGACATTTACTCCTACTTATACAGTCACCGATACACCCACATTTACAGTCACGTACACAGCGACGCCGACTTTCACAGATACACGCACATTTACTCCCACGTTTACGGCAACGCCTACGTTTACAGCGACGCCGACTTTTACGTATACCCGGACCGTCACTGATACGCCCACATTTACCGTGACTGACACTCCCACATTTACGAGTACCGCGACAAAAACATATACTCCTACATATACAGCCACTCCTACTTTTACAGAAACTTGCACGATGACCGTGACACCTACTATCACAGATACGCCGATAAAACCCGAATTCATGATAACAATAAGGGTTTACAATTCAGCGGGTGAAGTGGTGCGCACCATAATTGTGGCGGGAACGAATAACCCGATGGGAAATGTCGTGACCGATATTAACGGCAACCCGGCAGTTACAACCCTCGGTTACGGCGACTTGATGAATATAACAATACCCGGAGTGGAGCTTGACGGTTCCGCTTTAAGCGTAGCATGGGACTCAAAGACAGACGGCGGGCAGTTAGCCGCTTCAGGCGCGTATACTGTCAGGATTGACCAGATTGACACATACCACCGCGACACAGCAGTGATAATACCCGTGACAGTGATCAGGAACGAAACATATGTTCAGCTGAATATATATAACAGCGCCGGAGAACTTGTTAGGTCAATAATTAATTATAATTTTGTGTTCCCTGCAGGGGCCGGGCCGGCCACAGGAGTGAGTATGGACGTTCCCGCGCTCATATTGTCAAATAAGGGCGTTTCAGCTCCGGTTCAGATCAGGTTTGGGACGCCGGTTAATGATTTCATGTTATGGGACGGAAAAAATAACAGTGGGATGGCAGTTTCCAGCGGGGTTTATGTGGCGAAGATCCTTATTAAGACAGAATCTATGCTGATAGCGGTCGCGTCAAGCAATGTGACCGTATTGAAGCTGGACGGCGGTTTTTTAAGCGACATTAAAGCCGTGCCAAATCCGTACGACGGCACAGGGAATGGCATTGAATTGCGCTGGGGCGCAAATGATACGGGAACCGTGGTGATAAGTATATATAATATAAAGGGCGAACTTGTACGCGTTATTAACGAAAAGCTTGAAACAGGAAGGGCCATGTGGGATATCACGACATCCAAGGGAAATCAGGTTTCAAACGGATTGTATATAGCTGTGCTGCAGGGAGCATCCAACAGCGGCAACAGGGGAAATTTAAAGATTAAAATATATGTAAACAGAAAGTCCATATAGTCGTAGTAATATTAAGGCTATATTTTTAAGGCAAAAAACACCTATTAAAACAGTATCTAATTCCCAAAATAATATTGACATAACGGATAAAAAGTGTAAAATGTAGCCTTGCTGTCTTGATACAGCTGTAGAATCATGGAAGTTAAGGTAATCCCTTGTTTTCCTGATTTAAAAGCAAAACAAAACAAGCATTATTATTTATTTTGTTATTTGAAAATGAAATTTACAGCAGATTTGGAGCATAGAACCTGAGCAGATTGAGCAGGTTGAACAGGTTGACCGCAGATTGAGCATTTGCCCGGGTTGTCAACCTGCTCAACTGTTCAACCTGCTCAATCTGCTCCGTAAAATTTTGCTGGGCAAAATTTTACAGGTGGGCCGGTAGCTCAGTTGGTAGAGCACCGCCCTTTTAAGGCGGGCGTCGCGAGTTCGACTCTCGCCCGGCTCACCAGAAATTTTCGCTTCGCGAAAATTTCAGAGCAGGTGAACAGATTGAACAGTTGAGCAGGTTGACAATCAAGGCAACGGCGAACCTGCGGTCAAACTGCTCACCTGTTCAATCTGCTCAGGTTCAGATTTTGTATTAACCGTAAAACGCATGAAGTAACATACACAAGGAGGATCTACAATGTACGCAGTTGTTGAAATCAGCGGCAAGCAGTATAAGATGTCGGAAGGCCAGGTAGTTAAGGTGGAACAGATCATCGGAGTCGGCAAAGAAGTCACTTTTGACAGTGTGCTTTTGATAGCCAAAGAAGGCGAGATCAAGGTCGGCAAGCCCAAACTTGAAAATGTCAAGATAGTCTGCCAGGTTTTGGACGCCGAGGTAAAAGGCGAGAAGTTCATGGTTTTCAAATGGAGACGCAGGAAGAACTCCAAAAAACGCATGGGCCACAGGAGAAAGTTCACAGTTTTAAAAGTAAAATCAATACAACTGTAATCAACAGTTAAAAATTTATGACAGGATGGTGAAGTTCAAATGGCACACACGAAGGCACAGGGTAGTTCAAGAAACGGCAGGGATTCAGCCGGCCAGAGGCTGGGCGTAAAAGCATACGGAGAGAACCTGGTTACCAGTGGCTCTATCATTGTGAGGCAGAGAGGCACAAAGATCAATGCCGGGATTAATGTAGGGATGGGAAAAGACCACACGCTTTTCGCGAAGATCAGCGGCATTGTGAAGTTCGAAAAGACCGGAAAAGGAAAGTTTGTAAGCGTTCTTCCAGTAGCACCGGCACAATAATTTAATTATTTTCATATATTAAGGCGGGCCTTACGGCCCGCCTTTTTTTATTGGTGTTTTTGTAGTGGCCGGATACGAAGTCCGGTAACAAGTCCGCCGGAGCTTTAGCGAAGGCGGACACACAAAGTGTGTTGACAGGATTATTCGGCCACTACGCCGTCCCTATGTCCCTAGGATATAAAACAATGCATTTCGTGCCGGTTAAAATATGGTATAATATTACAAAATTCGTAATGGAGAAAACTTATGTTCATAGATCACGTAAAGATAAAGCTTACATCAGGCCGGGGCGGGGACGGGGCAAACACGTTCCGTCATGAAAAATTCACGCCTAAAGGCGGGCCTGACGGTGGCGACGGCGGCAGGGGCGGGCATATCATATTTGAAGCCGACAGGAACTTAACAACCCTGATTGATTTTCATAATAACAAACAGTTTAGCGCCAAAGAAGGCGGCAAGGGATTTGGCTCCAAAATGCACGGAAGGAACGCGGAGGATATTGTTCTGCAGGTCCCGCTCGGGACAATGATAAAGGATACAAGAACAGGGCTGCTCATTAAGGACATGACTACGCATAAGGAATTATTTACCGTTGTGAAAGGCGGGCGCGGAGGCAAGGGGAACTGGCATTTCAGGACATCCACAAGGCAGGCCCCGACATTTTATGAAAAAGGCGAGCCGGTTGAGGAAAAAGAAATCAGCCTGGAACTTAAGATAATGGCCGATGTCGGCATCATAGGCATGGCAAACGCGGGCAAGTCTACTCTTCTGTCAAAAATATCAAACGCACATCCCAAGATAGCCGACTATCCTTTTACGACATTGTCACCCGTGCTTGGGATAGTGAAATACGGGGATGTGGATTCGTTCGTGGTGGCGGACATCCCGGGCCTGATAGAAGGCGCGTCCCATGGCAAAGGCCTTGGGTTTGACTTTTTGAGGCATATTGAAAGGACCAGACTGTACATACACGTTGTGGACCCGACGCAGGGCAGCGCGTATAAAAATTACACGATGATCAATAAGGAATTGAAAGCATATGATAAAAAACTTGTGAAAAGGCCGCAGATAGTTGTAATCAATAAGACGGAACTGCTCAGCCCGAAGGAAATAAAGCAGATAAAGTCGGATTTTAAGAAAAAGAAGATCGAGATAGATATGATCTCCGCAAAGAACAATGTGGGCCTGGATAAGGTGCTGCACAAAGTTTACAAACTTTTCAAAAAACTGGAGCCTTTGCCTGAGGAAAAGCCGCAGGTAATACCGGAAGTGCAGGATAAATTAAGGCTTGAAAAAGAAGAAGAGGGCGTATATATTTTAAGGAGTAATAAAGTGGAGCGGTATGTGGCCATGCTTGATTTTAAATCAGACGAAACCCTGCTGGTTTTCAGGAAATACCTGGAAAAAGAGGGATTAAATGATTTCTTCAGGAAAAATGGCGTGGTAGCAGGCGACACGATAGTTATAGGGGATAAGGAATTTATTTACGAAGAGGGATAGTTTTTATACCGGAATACAATGAAATACTCGTGATTAGAGCAAGAACGCATTAGTACAAAAGCCGCAACCTTTATCCGTATTCTACGGACTATAGGGTTGCGGAATTTGTTATAACGATAAATTAACGGAGCGCATCATGTACAAAAGAATCGTTGTTAAAGTCGGAACGAATCTGTTGACAGACGGGAAAGGCATTAAAAAAGCCTTTATGAAATCTTTAGTTGACCAGCTGTCCAACCTTCATTTCAAGGGCAAGGATGTCATACTTGTGTCATCAGGCGCTATAGGCGTGGGTATAAAAAAGCTGGGCATGGACAGAAAACCCACCGCAATTTCCGAAAAGCAGGCTGTGGCAGCAGTCGGCCAGATAGTCCTGATGCAGGCCTATGAAGCTGCTTTCAGCCTGAATTCAATATCAGTGGCGCAGATTTTGCTCGGTCAGGATGACATAAAGAATAAAACAAAAAACGCAAACGCCAGAAACACCCTGAATAAACTTCTGGAGTGGAAAGTAATACCTGTTATAAATGAAAACGACACAGTGGCGACAGATGAGATAAAATTTGGGGATAATGACACTCTGGCCGGCATAGTCGGAAGCCTGGTTTCTGCCGATATGGTTATCATACTTACCTCGGTTGACGGCATATATGACAAGAATCCGGATATCCACGCCGATGCGAAAATTATAAAAGAAATAAGTGACATAAATGACGCGATAAAAAATATAAATACCGACGGCACTACCAGCATGGGCATCGGAGGCATGATAACCAAGCTTGAAGCGGCCCGGAAGCTTAACTATGTGGGCATACCGCTCGCGATCGCCAACGGAAACACCGAAGGCGTCATAGAACATATCGTCTCTGGAAAGAACGGCGGCACGATTGTCAGGCAGAAAGATATAAAGGTCGGACCAAAAAAAACATACATACTTATGTCGTTGAAAGAAAAAGGAAAAATAAAAGTGGACGCAGGAGCCAAAACAGCGCTGCTGCACTCGGGAAAGAGCCTTCTTGCGGTCGGCATTAAGTCTGTCAGCGGTGACTTTAACTTCGGTGACGCGGTGGAGATAGTGGATGATGACGGCAATAATATAGGCAAGGGAATTACAAACTACTCTTCCGCAGACATAACCGCGATCAAGGGAAGAAGGAACGCGGACATAAAAAAAGAACTCGGGGATCTATTCTACGAAGAAGTGATAAACAGGGATAATTTGTTTATATATAAATAAATCCTCAAAGGACCGCGTTATGACAAACCGCAAGATCATAGAAGTTTTATACCAGATATCCGAACTGCTTGAACTCAAAAACGAGAACAAATTCAAGATACGCGCGTACGTAAAATTATCCCAGTTCCTGTCAGGATATGAGCATGAACTCGGGGATATATATAAAAAGGACGGCATTAAAGGCCTCGTGGAAGTTCCCAATCTGGGCGAAGGCATTGCCGGAAAGATAGCGGAGTTGATAGACACGGGCAGATTAAAATACCTGGATGAACTTAAAAGCAGTTTGCCGCCGGGGGTGGAAAAATTCCTGGAAATCCCGGGTATGGGGCCAAAGACCGCGTTTTTTGTGGCTGACACGCTAAAAGTTAAGACTGTGGAAGAACTTGAGGAAGCTTTAAAAGAGCACAAACTTAAAGATTTGAAAGGTTTCGGCGAAAAAACAGAGGAAAAAATATTGAAGGGAATAGAAATTCACAAGCGCGGGGAGAAAAGAAAATTACTCGGCTACGCTTACCCGATAGCAGAAGCCATGATTAAGGAACTGAAAGCCAGGCATAAAATAGAGAAAATCGAAGCGGCCGGATCTTTAAGGCGCATGAAGGAAACAGTGGGAGACATAGATATACTCGTCTCTTCAGACGACAAATCAGTTATGGACACATTCTGCTCCTTAAAAGATGTAAGCGCGGTCATAGCAAAGGGAGAAACAAAATCCTCCATTTATACGGTATACGGCATGCAGGCTGATTTAAGGCTTGTGGATACAAAGTCATACGGAGCGGCCCTGCAATATTTTACGGGTTGTAAGGAACATAATGTTTTCATCAGGGAGATTTCGGTTAAAGCCGGTTTAAAGTTAAATGAATACGGCCTTTATAAGGCAAAAACAGGCAAGCTTATTGCTGGAGAAACCGAAGCTGATATTTACCGCGAACTAGGTTTGCAGTACATACCGCCTGAACTAAGGGAAGGCTCTGATGAGATTAAGATGGCCGCGGAAAATAAAATACCCGTGCTTGTGGAATTAAAGGATATAAAAGGGGACCTTCACTGCCATTCCAATTATTCAGACGGTTACAGCTCCATAGATATTATGGCAATGGCCGCGGTAAAATGCGGTTATGAATACATATCCATCACCGACCACTCGCAGTCATTAAAGGTGGCGCGGGGGTTGACGCCTGAGGCTCTTTTAAAACAGGAAAAGGAAATAGACGCGTTGAATGAAATAAGCACGGGTTTTAAAATCTTTAAAAGCAGCGAGGTTGACATACTCGAAGACGGGTCGCTTGACTATCCTGAAAGCGTGCTGCAAAAAATGGATATGGTCATTGGTTCCGTGCACAGTCATTTTAACATGACAAGGGAAGAAATGACAAAACGCCTGCTTCGCGCCATGGATAATAAATACCTTACCATCATAGGCCATATAAGCGGAAGGATTATAAACCACCGCGACCCGTATGAACTGGATTATGAAGAGGTGTTTAAGAAAGCCGTAAAGACAGGCACGGTGATAGAAATAAACGCGAATCCGGAAAGGCTCGACTTGATTGACATAAGGGTCAAGGAAGCGGTGAGGATGGGCGTCAAGCTCTGTATAGGCACAGATTCGCACGCGGCAGAGGATCTTGGCCATATGCGCTACGGCATAGGCAATGCCCGCCGCGGCTGGGCTACAAGGGCCGATATACTCAATACAATGACGTTAAAACAGATGACAAAGTGGATGGAAAATAAAAAAAAGTAATGCGGATCAGGTCTTTTAGGACATGTACCGGTTCTTACTTCCTGCAAACATAATCCTTCGTATAATCCCTGCCATTATGCCTTATCCTGAGTTTTACGTATATCCTGTCCTTGTCTATTTCGCTTATGGTATGGTACAGCACGTCCCGGCCGAGTGCATCCTCACCGGATAATTCAGGTTTTCTGCCCGTATCCTCGTAGTCATGCACGGCAAGGGTAAGCGCCGAGTTTAAAAGCCACTTGACTTTGATATTATCATAGTAAGCACCGGTTGAAAGTTCTGAAGCGACGCCGTAAATGAAGATGAAAAGGTTCAATGTGATGACAAGCAGGCTCGTAAAAAATATCAGCAGTTTTCTCACTGGAATATGTCCGTTCCCTTTTCGGGTATTGGCAGAAAATCCGGTATCACCGAAGAGTAATGCTGGAAATTAACGCCGTGGATAGAGTAGGTAAATTCCAGCATGTTGCCGGACGTGTTAAAAGTGCAGGAGGGAAAGTTCTTGTAATAAAGTGTTTTGTGTTTCCTTGCGGTTGAAGGCGACGGTATGAGCGAGAACATCAGTATGCGGTTGGACATAGTGACGGCGCAGTAATCAAAAAAATCCGGTACTATCATGCCGTCGGAATTTATGGACGGTATCTTTATTATAGCCGTGCTTTCGTTGGCGCTTAAGGCCTGTAGATTAACCTCGAAGGCGCAGGCAAGTCCGGCAGCGGAAGATATTTTGGACCGGGCAGACATAAACCCGTCATAGGCGGCTATCTTTGAGACATATGAGAAAAAAACAGCCAATACAGCCGCAGTAGCCGCGCATGAAATAAAAAATATTGTTTTTTTCACGGCAGTTACCTGCGTTCCCTGGCGTCAAGCAGCGTTTCCAGGACCACAGGCCTAAACCCGGTTTTTTTTACGGATACGGCTGCCTGGCGCACTGAAAAAATTGATTTGTAGTAGGAACTGTACAGCCAGCCTTTTAGATTTTCATCCTGCTCAAGGATCATGTTTGACTTGTAAGCCGGAAGTTTAACGGGTTCGGCTGAATTGCCCGCGATCTGGGGTATGGAACGCAGGAATTCAAGCTGGTTTTCAGCGGCAAGCAGCGCCATCCTGGTATTGTAAGAGTCGACTGTCAGGTATAAGCCGGCTGCCCCAAGCAGCGCTGATAAAGCAAGTGCTGCGTGAAGCGGGCTTAGTTCCCTGCGCATTATACCGTCCCCCTTAGCCAGTTTTTTATATCGTTCATGATTGTTGGGGAATAACCGATATATATGAACTGTATTATGCCGTTGGGGTCCATAATAAACACGGCGGGCCGGGTTCCGGATGAGTAACCTCGCGGTATGTTTTCAGAAAGCGTCCGGTACCGTATTTTCAGCACGGAAGTAATTTCGTGTATTTCAGCGTGATGTTTGTCCATGGTGATGTTGAGCCAGAGCAATCCGGGTTTCACGGCAATAATTGAACCGATATTTTTTATGATCCGTGCGGTTAACGTGCCGGATGCGGCTGATGAGTCTAAAAAGGCCAGAACTATAAAACGCCTGCCCAAAAGGTCCCGCAGCCTGTAAACCGTGTTTTCCTTCATGCCTATGATGAAGTCCGAAAAACCAGAACCGTTCTTTATAATGTTTTTATTGTTTATTGCATCCTCTGGTTCCCTTAAGCCGGCTGTGAACATAAACAGCAGGGCCAGGCAATGTAAAATTAGTATAGGTTTTTTATCCATCATCATTTTCCTATGCAAAAATTTGAAAATATTTTTTCCAGCACATCTTCCACGGCTATTTCACCGGTTATTGACGACACGGCGGCTGCGGCCGCCTTTGCGTGTTCCGCTGCTATTTCATAACTTAGCGAGTGATTGACGGAAAGCAGGCCTTCCCGTATTTCACGAAGCGCGGTTTCCAGCGCTGTTTTGTGGCGCAGCGCCGATATCACAGGTTCAGCCGGGTCGTCTAACCCTCTGGAACTCATTATAATATCTTTAACGGCTTTTGTTAAGCTGCTGATGTTATCGTTTTTCAGCGCTGATATATATATGACCGGCGCACCGGGGTGAAACGCTCCGGCTAGGGAAGCCGCTTCAAAAGAGTGTTTCATATCGGTCTTATTTAAAGCTATTACATGGGGCTTGCCCGACAATTCCGCGTAAAGGGATTTATCTTCTTCTGTAAAAGGCGAGGATAGGTCCACTGTAAAAATAACCGCATCAGAACTTTTCACGGCTGCTTTGGCCCGTTTTATGCCTTCTATTTCTATAGGGTTGGACGAATGCCTTATGCCGGCCGTATCTGTCAATAAAACCGGGATGCCGTCCATAACCACGGACTCTTCTATGGTATCCCTGGTTGTACCGGGGATGTCGGTTACTATGGCCCGGTTAAAGCCCGTGATCGCGTTAAGCAGGCTTGATTTTCCGGCATTCGGGCGTCCTGTGATGGCAACCATAGCGCCTTCTTTTATCAGCAACCCCAAGTCCGCGCTTTTGATGAGCTTTTCGATCAAGATTATTATTGATTCAAAACCGGGAACAACATCAGCCTGGTTTGACGGATCTTCATCATGCTCAAAATCCACATCAGCTTCAAGGAGCGCGAGAAGGCCGATAATGCCTTCGCGGAGCCCTTCTATGACTTTTTTTTCCGCGCCAAAGAGCTGGCTGATGGAGAGTTTCAGGGAGGCATCGGTACGCGCGTCAATGATGTCCGATACTGCTTCCGCCTTTGTAAGGTCCATCTTTCCGTTTAAATAAGCGCGCCTTGTAAAATCACCCGGCCCGGCAGGTAAAGCCCCGTTTTTGACAAGCGTTTCCATTACTTTGCGCAGTATCAGGGGGTTGCCGTGGCAGGAAAGTTCGGCCATATCCTCTCCCGTGTATGAATCGGGGGATTTGAATATTGAAAGTATGGCCTCGTCTATTATACCCGAATCACCGTGAATTGAGCCCAATGAAAGCGATCCGGTGAAGGCATTAGTAATGTTCCTGGATTTATTCTTAAACTCAAAAATTTTTGACATGATTTCAAAGGTCATGGGGCCTGATAAGCGTATTATGCCGAGAGGCGTGCGCGCCGTGCCGGTTGCTATGGCGGCTATGGTGGCGTTTTGTATCTTCATAGCAGCGAGGTAATTACTACCTTCTTGTAGGAACCCCTGCCTATGGAAAATGTTTTGATATTATCCAAGTTCTTTATCTCTTCGTGGATGAGTTTTCTCTCGTAGGAAGGCAGGAAATCCGTGATAGCCTCGGACTGCGCGGCGGCCGCCTTTTCAGCCATGGTCCTGACAACACCCCTTAGGTAAGCTGCGCGTTTGTCGACATAGGAATCCACGTCTATGATGACCTGGGAGTGGCGGCGAAGGTCCTTGTCAAGCACGTAGGACAGCAGGTACTGCATTGCTATGATATTCTGTCCGTTTTTGCCTATTAAAAGGCCGTCTTTGCCCGGAGTTGTTATCTTCAGTATGGCGGCGTCCTTGTTCTTTATGATTTCAATTTTAAATCCTGAAAAACGCATGAGGGTTAAAAGTTTTGTCACTATATCACCGGCATAAGCCGCGTCGTCATCGGATATAACCGTGGGCCTTGAAACTGCGTTTAAAACCGGTCTTAAACTGCATTCCACGGTGTATTCTTTTTTATCCGTGAAGACTTTTTCACATACTAGATTTAAGGAAACAGACTCAAGGGGGGCTTTTGTTTCGTCAAGATATTCTTTAACCGCGTCAGATACTGTCGCGGCTGTTTTTCTGACGCTGTTCATATATGACCTCCTGATGCAGTCCGCCGAACCCTTGGCGAAGGCGGATGGGATTTGTGATTACTTTTTGGATTTGTTGACTAAAAGCTGTTGCGCTATGCCGAGCAAGTTTGATATGCTCCAGTACAACATCAGCCCCGCAGGCCATTGAAATGCCATATATGTAAGAAATATCGGCATGCCGTACATCATTATTTTCTGGGTAGAGTCGTTTTCCGTGTTCATGGAAGGCTGCGCCGACATCTTCTGCTGCAAAAGCATGGTTAACCCCATGAATACGGGAAGTATGTAGAACGGGTCGGGTTTGGAAAGGTCTTTGATCCAAAAACCGAAATTAGCGCCTTTTAATTCCACGACGTTGATCAGGGTGCCGTAGAGCGCGATAAATACCGGGAGCTGCAGGAGCATGGGCAGGCAGCCGCCAAAAGGGTTTATTTTGTATTCCTGGTAAAGTTTCATGGTTTCTTCATTCAGTTTCTGCGCGTCATCCTTGTATATTTTTTTCAGGGTTTCCATGCGGGGCTTGATGACGGCCATTTTTGACTGTGTTTCCTTCATCTGCTTAAAACTGGAATTTGAGGGGATCCACAAAAGAAGCCTGATTATAAGCGTAAGGAGCAGTATGGCCACCCCGTAATTTTTTGTGAGTTTATATATAAAATCAAGCCCGTAAAACATCCATTCGCCCAGGAATCTTATGCCGCCCAGATCGACTATTTTGTCCATTCCGAGTTTTTTAAGCCTGTAATATTCCGCGGGGCCTATGTATGAGTCGATCGCGATTGTTTCTTCGGAGCCGGCATTGACCAGTATGTCGCGCAGATTCATGCCGAGATATACAAAACCCCCTGCTTCATCCTTAATTACCGCGCTTTTTATGTCCGCTTTTAAAACCGGTTTTAAAGCCGAGGCAAAGTACAGGTCTTTTACGGCTATCCAGTCGGGAATCGCGTCCAATGCCGTTATTTTGTTTTCCTTGCTTTTTAAGTTTGTGGTAATGACCTTGTAGGTTTTGTCGTAAGTGTAAACAACCTTATTGTATCCGCCGCCGGTGCCGCTTTTTACAAGGGTTAATTCTCCCGGAAGATAGTGCACGTTCGGACCCCATGAATATTGAAGGTCCTTGAAAGCGTAAGGTGCCTGGGATTTATTCACAAATTTCAGTTTTACGTTAACCGTATAAGAATCATCAGGGACCGAGAATTCCTTTATTATCTTTATACCGGGTTTTACCTGTTTTGAAAAAGAAATAGTTTTCGCGCCGTTTAACGAACTTACGCCGTCATTTGTCCAGCTTGAGTCCGTAAGGTTTAATTCGGAGGAATAAAGGCTTAAGTACGTGGCAACTGATCTGGCCGGCAGCATTTCCAGCGGCTTATCTTTCCCGTTTTTCATATCATTGTATTTTTTAAGTTTAAAGCCTGAAAGAGAACCGCCTATGTTTGAAAAGGAAATAACCGCAAGGCTGTTTTCCATGGTATATAATTTTTCTTCCACCGACCTGACCGTGGAATGCTTCATTTGTACTGTCCCATCCGGCGCGGGCGCGGCAGAACCCGCGGAGCGGGCTTTGGCTGCGTTCTGTGCAGCCGCCGCCGGCGCTAAACCCTGCGGATTCGGCTTGGGGCCAAAAAAGTAATTAGAACCAAAAAGTATTGCGCCCGCAATCAGCACGAATACTATGAGCCTTGTTGAATCGTTGTTCATTTAAAAAAACCTCCGGATAGATTTAAGATCTTTGTTCTGTGTTCTCTGTTCTCTGTTCACAGAACATAGAACACAGAACATAGAACATAGATCTAAAGCAACGGGTCAAACCCGCCTTTGTTCCACGGATTGCACCGCAGGATCCTTTTTATTGCCATAAAGCCTCCCTTTATGGAACCGTATTTTTCTATTGCTTGTATGCTGTACTGCGAGCATGTCGGGTGAAACCTGCATGATTGCGGCAGGTAAGGAGATACGGTTTTTTTATAAAGAACGATCAAGGCTGTAAGTATTTTTTTCACTTAAAACCTCTTTTTGTCCCTTCAAAAAGGCCGGACAGGTTTGAGTCGATCTCGGCAAAAGATTTTAAAGCGGGCATTCCCCGCCTGGGCATTATGAGCACGGTATAATCTGTAAGAGAACTTTTATGGTTGTGATAAGCCGCCCTGATCCAGCGTTTATACCGGTTGCGATCCACACTGAGCTTTACGGATTTTTTCGCAATATTGGCCACAAAAAAGTTTGTTTTAGAATCCACGGGTTTTATCATGTAAACGGAAAAACAGTTATTGCCCTCTTTGATGCCGTTTTTAAGGATGAATTTAATATCCTTTGTCTTGGGAGTCTGGCGTCTGATGTATGTAACCCCGTGTTAAATATAGTATATATTGTAAATAAAATTAGTCCTATTTTGGCCTTGTCAGGGCTTTACGGCCCTTGCGGCGCCTGGCATTGATGACTCTTCTGCCGTTCTTTGTCAGCATCCTTTTTCTGAAGCCGTGTTTCTTTTTTGCTTTTCTTCTATTGGGCTGAAAAGTCCTTTTTGGCATTGTTTTTCTCCGTTTTCATTGAGTTTTATATGATTTTTTTAAAAATCGTCCATAATTATAGGGGATAATGGGAGAAGTGTCAAGGAAAAACAATGCCTCACCCTTAAACGAATGGAACTTTCCCCAAGCCTGCACCGTCTAATTGTCGTAGGTTAACACCTATTCCCCGGGAGTTTTCCCTACCCCTCCCAAACCCCTTATAGCTCCCGGGGATTCTTTTTTTTGAGATCAAGGGCTTGAGATAGTAGAGAGTAGATAGTAGAAGGGTATTGGATGCTCTGATTATACACAAAAAAAGCAAGTCAAACGTGTGGTATTCTATTGGACATGTGTTGGGATGATATTTGGAAGCGGTCGGAAAAATCCGCAAGGGGCGGGCAGCATGATATGCTGCCCCTACAAGTGCAGACAGATATTTGTAGGGGCCGAATATTATTCGGCCCACAACGATGGTTTTTAAGGGTTTTCAGGCAGTATCATTTAATTATTATTTGTACGGCTGATCAAACCGTTTTTCAAAAACCTTATTCCGTTTCAGCCAGCTGTTCCAGTACCAGTCGTTCAAACCCGTCGTTTTCATGAGCCATATCAGCGGGTACATCAAAGGGCTGTACCTGAAGGGGAGTTTCATCCTTGAAATTATGGGTTTATCCAGGTACTCGGTCCTGCCGAATATCCTGCCGAGTGCGGTAAAATCCGAAAAAAGTTTTTTTGTCATGTAAGACGGCATGATCTGTATGCCTTCAACCCCGCCTTTTATTATTGTGCCAAGATAAAAACATCCGAGCGTTACGCAGAGTTTTTTCAGGTATTTTTCCACGTACGAACTGTGTACGCCTTCCGGAAAACCGGACTGCACGATGAATCCGAGCTGCGGATTGTCTTTCTTCCCCTTGAATTCTTTCAGCGATTCCATGAACATCTTGACTTTTGAGGGCATGGAATCTGCGTAAAGAGGGAAGGCTATTATCACAGCTTCGGATCCCCTGAATAACTTTTTATACTCGGCAGCGTCGCTGTTCGCGGCCAGGTATGAAAGTTCAAAGCAGTTGCCCGGGGTTTCCATGAATCCGGCAATGAATTTTTCAAGCAATATTTTTGTGTTGCCTGCCTTGTACCTGGGTGAACCGTTAAAAATCGACAGTTTCATGTATGATCTCCATTGCGGATTTTTTTATTGAGTGGAAAAATACCACGGTGCTGCTGAAATTCAGGGCAAACCTGTCAAAAACATCCCTGTTAATCTGCACGTCTTCTTCATCAGTGTCGGGTTCGGGTTTATAAATGAAAGCAAGTTCAGGCGAGGTCCCGTAGCGCAGCGTATGATGCATCTCTCCCATAACAAGCTCCGAGTAAGGCAAAAGCAGCGGGATCATGCGTTCCTGCACTGTTTTGACAAAAGAATGAAAGAATCCCATGCTAAAAGGCGCGGCAAAAACCAGGAGGTCATTGTGATTGATGTGCTTAAGTATCAGGTGCATATCATCCTGCAGGACACATACTCCCGGGGTTTTTGCCCAGCAGTCCCAGCATCCTATGCAGGGTTTTATGTCCATGTCGCGGGCAACCACGTATTCCACGCTGTGAAGTTTGTGTTCAAGTCCGGCTTTGAATTCCTGCGCGTACTTTTCGAATTCATCGTCCTTTTTGTCGGGGTTTAAGTTTAAAATAAGTATGTTGATGGCAGCTTACCTCCGGTTAATGTAATTAAAAAATTTGCAGTCAATTGTTTTAGGATTGCTTTTCAAGTATATATAGTATCAAAAAAATCGCTTATAATCAATGCCGGATAATGCGGGGCGGTTGCTTGCTGCCTCTCTGACAACGGCTCTGTTCCTAACGCCCCGGTAGAGAGGCAGCAACATTCGACAGGCTCATGTTCCTGCAGCCTCTCTACGCATGGCTTTATGGTATAATAAATTTTAACACAACGGAGGATATAAATGAAAAAAATATTGGCTTATGTTCTGGAAACCAGGGCGGGCATATTAAGCACTACAATTATTCCCGTGATACTCGGCAGCGTCCTTGCATCATATCGCGGCAGTACGCTCAAACCCGGCATATTCTGGGCAGTACTTCTGGGTTTTATTTTCATACATCTCGGGACAAATGTCATAAACGATTATTTTGACGCTTTAGACGGCACTGACAATATTAATAAGGAGTTTATAGGGCCTTTTACCGGGGGAAGCAGGCTGCTGCAGTCAAGTGTATTGACTTTGATCGAGGTTAGGGCCGAAGGAATCGTATTTTTTGTACTTGCCGCCGCGTGCCTGGCTTACGCGTCCTTAAAGTCCAATGGTTTTGTACTTTTATCGGGTATGCTCGGCATGGCGTCGGGCATCTTTTATTCGGCGCCCCCGTTCAAAATAGCGCGTACCGGTTTTGGCGAGGCCCTCGTGTTCCTGAATTTCGGGCCGTTGATCGCGTTCGCGTCTTACACCGCACAAACCAATGCGCCAAGCCTGGAACCTATGATTATTTCCCTGCCGCTCGGCCTGCTTACGGCTGCTTTTGTTGTCATGGCGGAATTCCCGGATTATAATGCCGACAGGGAAACAGGGAAGAATAATCTTGTTGTAAGGCTCGGCAGAAAAAGGTCAAGGATCTTATACGCCGCAATAACAGCTGCGGCTTTTTCATCCATTCCTGTCGGGATATTTTGGGGAATTATGCCTGCTAAAGGCCTGCTGGCTGGATGCGCAGGGTTGTTATCCGCGGCCGCATGCCTTGAACTGTGGAAAAAATATGAAACACCTTCAAAACTGGGACCGGCCTGCGCATTGACGCTCGCGGCGCATTTCATAGCAGGGGCATTGCTTATCGGCGCGTATGTAAGGTGATTTACCTCCGGCAACATTAAAAGTCAGGGTCAAGCCAAAATTTACACGTGAAAATTCAAATTGCAAATTTTAAATTTTGTATTATAATATATCGGTAATCGCATAAAAAATAGCTTTGAAGTTGTCCGGCATAAAAATCAAAATGCGCTTACGAAAGCGCTTATAAATTCGGGAGGTTTGATAATGAAAAAAGTTTTGTTCGCGGTTTTTATTTCGTTTGTAATGTTATTCTCGGCCATTTCGTGCAAAAAACAATCGCATTTATCACCTGGGGAAACCGCCACCGCTGTTATTGCGGACACGGCCACTTATTCTTTTGAGGACGGGACAACGGCTAGCTGGGTAGATATCGGAGGGATACTGCTCTCTTCAAATTCCACGGACAGGGCCTATCACGGGACACATTCTTTAAAAGTTACCGGTTCATTTACCACTCCCGCGATGAACGGCATCGCCATAAGCCCGCCAAGCGTTACAAATTTTACCGGAAAATATGTTACGATCAGGGTCTGGGTACCTGCGGATTTTCCGGGAGGCACGGCTCAGGTCTATATGCAAAGTCTGCAATCCGGCGCGACAGGATGGGGCTGGTCCAGCGGGCCGACAGTAACTCTTGTTGGTGGCGCGTGGAACACGTTGATTTATGATCCAATGCATCCTGATTACGTGGACTCGACCAACCCGACAGACCTAGCAAATGTAACAAGGTTGGGCGTTAAATATGTCCCCAACACGGCTTACACGGGTTCAATATATATCGACTCGATTGATATAACTGTTTTTGGGACTCCTACTGCTACGAACACGGCTTCACCGACCTTTACCCAGACCAAAACTCCGGGAGGAACCCCCGACACCGTGACCATGACAAGCACTATCACCATGACAAGCACGATTACTCCGACTTATACATATACGCCGGTGCTTCAGTATACAAACGGCACGGCAGATAACGCCGCCATCCAGTATTACGGAAGGTGGGATCTCACAAGCCCGACTGTCCCCAAGACAGGCTGGGGCACAAGTTATATAATTACAAATTTCAGCGGTACGAGCATAAAATTCAACTTATCAGGCTGGGATGTGTGGTTTGCCTACGCCATAGACGGTGATTTTAACAACCAGGCAAGTTTTACGAAATTCGAGGTGCTTGACCAGTACAATTCAAATCATGCACTGCCTTCTCCAACTCCGTTAATCATAATCGGACTTGCTGATACCACCCACACTCTGATGATAGTGCGCAGGAATGAAGGCAACTCGGGCGTAATCAGTTTTACCGGTTTTGGCCTTGATCCGGGGAAGATATTATCCAGCCCCGCGCCTAAGACAACAAGAAAAATGGAATTCATAGGGGACTCGATTACCTGCGGCTCATGGAATGAATGGGCTGGGTCAAACCCCTGTTCGGATCCGTACGGCGGTTGTATCCAAAACGGGTACATGGCTTTTGGCCCCCAGCTCGCGAGGATGTATAATGCGGAAGGCAGGACAATATCAAGGGGTGGTATAGGTGTATATAGGAACTGCCCGGGATGTGATCCGCCGCCTACTATTGCGGCAATTTATCCAAATATGAATTTTGAAGCAGCGCCTGCGGTTTCATCGCAAAAATGGAATTTTTCATCGTGGCAGGCCGATGTTGTGGTATTGGCGCTCGGAACAAATGATTTCTCCGCAGGCGTGCCTGACCAGACAGCCTTTGAGGATGCATATTCAAGTTTCCTGACGGATGTAAGGGCTGATTATCCAAACGCATATATATTATGCACCGAACCCGTGCCGTCATGGGTAAACGTTGCCGCAGGCCAGTACATAAGCCAGGTAGTGACAAATAAAGCTGATGCAAAAATGTTCTACGTACCCTTAAACAATCCGGCTGCAGCGGGTTTCCCGCTTTTGACAACTGAATATGCGGGGGACAACACCCATCCCCTGATTGCAGCGCACACAAAGATCGCGCTCGCGCTCAAAACCTGGATCGACGCGAATATAGCCGCGCAATTGGGCTGGTAAAAAGATACGCATAGAAATGGAAAAGACCTACGGATGCGGAAAACTGCTTAATACCCGGCTTGCCGCAGGGCGGTCAAAACTGTTTTTTGTCCGTGGTCAGCAGGGATATTTCAGAGAGTATGGAAGGAACGTCCATGAAGTTCGCGCACACAAGGTACCGCGGGTGCCATGACGGGCCCAATTTTTCTTTTTGATCCCTTAACGCTTTTGAACTTTGGAACCTCGCGCCGTGGTTATAAAGGGCCGCGCCTGCGTCCTTCCATGAAGGCGAAAAAGAATTAAGTTCGGGGCCGGCCAGGGGCGCCAGGCCCAGGTTAAAGAAAGCAAAGTGGTTTTCCATGCCCCACTGCACCAGCATGCAGTTGAAGTATTCCTCAAAATCATCAGGCGCGCCTTTTAAGTGGCGGAGCATGTCTATCCTGAACTCATCCCTGTCGTTTGACGCGAATATATTCGCGAAGGCGAAAAGCCTGTTGTTCTTATATACGGCCGCGATGGAAAAATTTTTCAGGTAATCCCGGCTGTAAGAACCTATGATAAAACCCGGTTCCTTTATTTTCATGGTCCTGAGCCACTCTGATGAGACCGGCGCGGTTTCCTTTATGACGGCCGTATTGGAACTTTTCGGAAAAACCCTGAAAGAAAATCCCTGCGCCTGCATCCTTAAGCTTAAGCCCGCAAGCATATCGCCGTTCTTTTTATTTTGCGGGTAGGATTCAAGGGCGATCTTTGCCTCTTCGCCTATTTTGTAAAAATTAAACCCGGAATCATCATAAAAGTGCAGGTTGTCGTCCGTGGTATTAAAAAAAGCCGGAGTGCCCTTGTTCTGCAGGGCCATTTTCTTGAATTTCCATATAAGTTCCTCCATCTCCACATACGGCCCAACCGGGTCGCCGAGCGCTACAAAATGGTCCCCGCACTGGGCGTACATGAGAAAAGACAGGCGGGACCATGAAAAGATCATTTTCTTGTCGCCTGAAAGCGCGAGTTGCGCCGTGGTGTCAGGGTCGTTAAACGCAATTTTTGACGCGGTATGTATGTCGTAATCCGAGGACGCGTGGGGCATGGGTTTGTACGGTTTGAATATGTTGATGACGATCCAGGCAGCGAGCGCAATGCCGGAAACCACGAGGGAACGCACACCCCTTGAAACATAGATGTTTTCCGGGCCGCCGGACAGGTACGCGATCAGTGCGCAAAAGGCCATGACAGCGGCAGTCACAAATAAAAGCCCTGTGGTGGGTTTTTCCGTGAAAGGCCCGGTGCGCCTGTAAAAACTGTCCCTGAAAAAAAGCATGATACCGAAGAGCAGGAAGATCAGGAAAGACGCTTCATAGCTGAAACTTTGAACAAGCAGAAAAAGCGCAATTGAAACCAAAAGCGCGAGCGACCAAACATATGAGGAGTAAATGTTTTTCTGAAGGCCGCGGGTAAGCATGATAAGACCGGCGCAGCAAAGCGCGGCAAGCAGGGACGCTGATTCGGAAAGGAATAAAGGCATGATGCCGGATATCATGGCAGCCCTGGGCTGCAGTGCGGGAATGGAGCATATCAGAAGGCTTACCGAACCCGTAATGAAGGCAAAAAACGAGAAAATATATCCGGGCGTGGAGGAGAGCAGGTCCTTTATCTCCCCGGCTTTTGAAAAAATGTTTTTGCGCGCAGATTCGGCCTCTGCCAGCCCGTACACGATGTATGAAACGGCAAGCGGAATGAAAAAATATATTATACGAAAAAATATTACCGCGCTGATGACCCCCGTGCCGCTGCTTTTATCCATGGACATCAAAGATATGGCGGCGGCGTCAAATACCCCGAAGCCGCCCGGCACATTGCTTATGATACTGAGTATTTCCGAAGCCAGGTAGGACGCAAAGAACAACGTGAAAGTCAGGGAAGGGTCCTGTATAAGCACATAGAAGGCGGCTGCCGCAAAAAACCAGTCAAGGGCGGAAACCAATACCTGCAGCGCGGCCAGGGGAGCACCCGGCGGGCGGAAGGTGTTGCCTAAAACAGCGTATGTTTTTTTGTAGAAAGAGGCCCATATCAGGTACGAGAGCAGTATAAGCAGCAGTATTATCGCGGCGGCAAAGGAGGCGTACTTTACAAAAGGATGGAAGGACCCGGGCCATATGTTTAAATCCAGCAGTATTGCGGACAGCGCTGCAAAGCCTGTTATTTCCGAAACCCCGCAGAACGCGATTATGCGGCCTATTTCAGACACGGAGAAATCCCACAGCGAGTAAAGCCTCAATCGCACGGCCGATGAGCTTAAGATGGACAAGCCAAGTGAATTTCCAAATGCATTGGCTGTAAAGGAAACAGCCGCGTATTTCCTGAACGGGAGTTTATGTCCCGTGTAACGCACGGCCAGATAATCGGAAAATATAAGAAAAAAGTAACTTAAAGCCGTGAAAACAAAAGACATGGCTATGTTGCCCGGTGATATTGCAAAAAACCCGGATATTATGCCCTGTGTCCCATGTCCCTTAAAAAATCCTGCAAGGACAAAAAAAGACGCGGCAAATGAAATGACTGTAACTGCGGTTCCCAAACGTTTTAGTAGTTTTGTGTCCATATAATAATAATATAGAATAGGGGAGGGTAAAGCAAGGGGATTTTGAGGCCCAGGTAAAGTCGGGGTCCAAAAGCCGGAAGTGCGTTGAAAAACCGGGGTTTAGACCGTTTAAAACAACTCCAGGCTCCCGTCTCTATAACTTTTTGCGGGACCCAACATTAGATATGGAAAATTCCTACAGGCTGTGATAATATCAATATCTGGATTAAACTAACCGCAACCGAAGGAAAACGCATGAAAAACGCTTTTATTAACAGAAACTTCTCACTGCTGCTGCTCGTGCAGACCGTAGAACAGATAGGGGACAGCCTTATACTCATGGCATTGATAGCTTGGGTCATGGGCATGGAGGCCGGGTCCAAAACCGCGAACATGACAATACTGCTTTTCTGGATCGGTTTGCCTATCATCATCATTGGGCCGTTTTCAGGGGTCATAATTGACCTGTTTAGTAAAAAAACACTGCTTGCCGTCTCGACCTTTGCCAAAGGCGTGTTTATATTCCTTATATTTTTGTGCGTGGAGTACAGGGAATTGATACCCCTGCTCTATTTTTTCGTGTTCATGAAATCATTTTCCACGCAGTTTTTCACACCCGCGAAATCCGCTTTTGTGCCGGATCTTGTTTATGACAAGGATATGCTTGTCCGCGCAAATTCGCTTTCCGCCACAGCCATGATCATTACCCAGATAACCACCTACGCCGTATCCGGGTTTGTGATCGCCAAGTTTGGACCAAAAAATGTGATGTTTATTTCGGCATGCCTTTATGTGCCGGCTGTGCTGCTTGTATTGCTGATAAAATCCGGGCAGGTCCATAAGAAAAAACAGATAGAGTCTTTCAAGCACATTACCGACGACCTGGGGGACGGGTTTAATTTTATGCGCGGGCACGGTAAGATAAAATTTGTGACCCGGCGCGTATTTTTCATGATGATAGCGGTAATAGTGTTCTACATAAGCCTGACCGGAGGGGTTCTGGAGCGCATGATTTCCACAGAAGGCATAAAGATCGAGACCATTATCGCGCTTTGCATCATGCAGGCCATACTCGGTGCCGGGCTGGTTGCCGGGGTCATATTGACCGAAAAAATACTCAAAAGGGTGGAAGAAGAAAGGCTCATTAAATTCATATTCCCGATATTCGGGCTGCTGATAACGGGGCTGTATTTTTTCCCCAGTTATTTATTTTTGCTGGCGTGCGCCTTTTTCGGCGGCATTGCCGGGGTCATGGTCCTGAGCATCGCGGAAACAACGGTTCAGAAGGAAACCCCGGAAAACATGAGGGGAAGGATATTTTCCGCTTATTATGTTTTCAGGAACACGGGGCCGCTTATAGCCGCGGGCCTTGCAGGGTTTCTCATCAGGTTTATAAACGAGGAAAAAGTCATGCTTATTTCCGGTCTTTCCCTTGTAGCGTACGGCCTTGTTAATTTTATAAGCAGCAGACAAGCAAAAGGAGCCTGACATGGACCAAAGCATGACACTTTTCGGATATATGGTAATAGCGTTTTTGGGATTCGTAGTGCCTGTACTCGGGTTGTTATTTACCGTGTATCAGGGGGGTATAGACAGGATAAAAATTAAATATGAAAACAAAAAAGCCGAGGCTGAAAAAGCCAGGCGAGACCTTCTGGATGCCTTTACTGCAGGCGGCGTTCATAAAGAAGAATTCAAGGATTTTAAAAAGAAACTCAAGGAACTGGAGATCAGGGAAAAAACGGTCCGCCGCACGGCAAACTCCCGCATGTCATATCTTGACATGAGAAAAGTGGCCGTAGGACTGGCTGTGCCGCTTGCCGTTTCCATGGCGGCAGTGCTGATATATTTCATGGTGCTCCCCGCATACAAAATTGAAACCGCCGTTTTGGCCTTCATCGCGTTTTCTTTCGCGGTGTTTGTGCTCATCAGGCTGTTTGACGTGGTCATAGAAATGGGCCGCCTGGCTGACAGGGAATCAAAAGCCATGAATGTCAGGATCATGGAAGCGCTGTCGGATAATCCCGCCCATGCCAGGATAAAGGAGTTGAAACTTCTTATTGACGGCACGCAGGTATCGGCTTTTACACCGCTGGTTATTTCATCAGGCGACGCGAGGGAGCTCCAGGTGGAAATAAAAAACCCTGGAAAAGTTATGGCGACAAACGCGGTGCTTGCCATAAAGATGGATCCAGCCGTAATAATAACACCCAAACAGTATTACTCGATAATAAGGACCGGAAATTCCGCCACGGTGCTGTACTCCATGGATTTTATAAGCCCTGAAAGCTCATTCACGCTCGGGCCGCTTGTGATAAAGGTAAATATGCCGGGCACATATAAAGCGGAAGCTGTGATGAAAGCCGACAATTCAGAGGTGGAAATAAAAGAAGAATTCGTGATAAACGCGGAACATACGCTGAAAGAAGTTCTGGAAAGAATAATGAAACTTTAAGCTAAAAAAACTTTTTAAAACCGGAATTATCGGATATAATGCAGGTTAAGGCTGTAATTGAAAAAAGGAGAAAAAATTTGGCCATATCAAACTGTGCAAAGTGCGGAAAAGTATTCCTGCCGGATACATATACGCCCGTATGCGCGGAGTGCCTTGCCAAGGACCATAATGATTTAAAAATTATAAATGAATACCTCCACGATTATCCATTGGCGGGCATCCTGGAAGTTGCTACGCGTACGGGAGTTGACGCCATGCAGATATTGAGGTTTGTAAAGTCAGGGAGCCTGCGCATAACCGACGCGCCGGACCCCTACAAATGCAGGATGTGCGGAAAGGACCTGAAAAAAGGCACGCTTTGCCAGGATTGCATGGACAAAGTGGCTGATCTAAAAGAGGCGCTTAAAAAGAAAAAAGACAAAAATCCAAGCAACAGAAGGCACCGCAGATAAAACCGGTTATTTTTAAATACTTTCAGGAGGTTTTCCATGGCAAGCAAGGCGGATATTAAATTCGGTACATCAGGCTGGAGAGGTATTATAAGCGATGATTTCACTTTTGATAACGTTAAAACAACATGCCAGGCCATAGCCGTATTTATAAAATCAAAGAAAGAACTTGACGGAAAACCGGTCATTATAGGCGGGGATTCGAGGTTTTTATCCGACAAGTTTTCGCAGACAGCCGCCGAAGTCATGGCTGGAAACGGGATAAAATCGCTTCTGTGCGGCAGGGACACGCCCACACCGGTTATTGCCTACCAGATACTAAGAAAAAAAGCCGCCGGCGGCATTAATTTTACGGCTTCACACAATCCTCCTGAATATAACGGGCTGAAATTTTCCCCTTCATGGGGAGGCCCGGCCACACCGGATGAAACAGACGTGATAGAGGCAAACATTAAAAAGGTCAAAGTTGTGAAAATAATGGAAAAAGAAACAGCGGAAAAGCAGGGTTTGATCAGGGTTTTTGATCCGTCCCAGGAATATCTGGACAGGATAAGGCAGATAGTTGATTTTAAGGTCATAAAAAAGTCAAAGATTAAAATTATAGTCGACCCTCTTTTTTCCACGGGGCGCGGATACCTGGACCGGCTTTTATCCGAAGAAGGGGCAAACATAAAGGTTATAAACGATAAAAAAGACGTTCTTTTCGGCGGGTTCCCGCCTGAGCCGGCTGAAAAAAACCTGCAGGATCTGATCAGTATGGTAAAAAAGGAAAAAGCCATGCTGGGAACAGCCACAGACGGCGACGCCGACAGGTACGGCATAATAGATTCAGACGGTTCATATGTGCCGGCAAATAAGGTGCTGCCGCTGCTGCTGGATTATCTCGTAAAATCAAGGCCTGCCTGGCACGGTTCCGTGGTGCGTTCCGTGGCAACATCCCATATGATCGATAAAGTCGCCAAACTGCACCATCTGAAATTGCATGAAACGCCCGTAGGTTTTAAGTACATAGGCGAGATAATGACAAAAGAAGATATCATTATAGGCGGGGAAGAATCAAACGGCCTGACAGTATACAGGCATGTGCCGGAAAAGGACGGTATCATAGCTTGTCTTTTGGTGGCGGAAATGGTGGCCAAAACAAAAAAGAGCATGAAAACCCTGCTAAAGGAGCTTGAAGAAAAGACAGGCCCGTTCGTAAATACACGGAAAAATTTCACGCTCAGCGATGCAAAAAAGGCGGCGTTATCCAGAAAATTGAAGACCGAAAAAATATTAAAGATAGGAAAATACGATGTGCTTGATACAATTACCGTTGACGGGTATAAATTCATGCTTGGCGAGGATATCTGGATCATGATAAGGTTTTCCGGGACAGAACCGGTAGTGAGGCTGTACGGCGAAGCAAAAGATAAAAAAACACTTGATGATATAATGACAGAAGGCGAAAAGTTTGTAACACAGTAGGAATTGTACGCAAAGAATTAGAGAGATAAGAGACTGGAGAATGGAGTTTTAAGAATTCAAAGTTCAAAGGTTAAATAGCCGGCTGCGGATATTTTGTTTTATACGTATTAGTATTTGATCCTTGTCTTGAATTTAACTCTAAGCTTCAGTCTTAAGTCTCTTAAACTCAGCCTTGACTCCTGGAACCTTAAGTTTTAACTAACAATGTTAGTTAACACTTACTGTGCATAATATGTGGAAAAAAAGTCAATAAAAACTTATAAAAACACGCGAAAAATGAAAAAAAGTGATAAAAAAAGAACAAAAACAGCCATAGTCGGGTATCTGAATGTATAAAAACATTGACAAAAAAAATAAAACCCGTATACTACATATAGTTGCAGAAAGGTTTGGTAGACACAAGAGGCAGAAAATAAGGCTTTATAGCCAAAAAATCTAGAACTGGAAGGGGTGATCGACACATGGCAAAGAAAAAAGCAGCAAAGAAGAAAAAAAAATAAGACGTTACATGGAACTAGCAAAAGGGGTAACATCAAAAACAACGTGGAGCTTTTAAAAGTTCCACGTTGTTTTTATTTAGTGAGAGTTATACTTTTGAGAGCCAGAGCGAACAAAAGTATTACTCTCACTTATACCCGCTCAAGTCCCGGAGCTACTGCGACGGGACAAGCGGTATCTTATAATAAAGCGCCAAGGACCGGATACAAGCAAACTACCGTCTTGACATGCAACAGTGCAGGGTTTAAACTCTTGAGGGTTTAAGCAAGTAAAGTCCTTATATTTTCCAAGGGAGTTTCTATATGGCAAAAAAAAGCGCTGTCAAAAAAGGCAAAACAAAAGAGGTTAAAAACAACAACGAGGTTTTCACGGGTTTTGGCTGCCTTATTATAGGCCTTCTTATACTTCTTTCCTTTATTTCAGTGAACGACAAAAACCTGCTCGGCGTATTCGGCGAGGTCATATCAAGGTCGCTGTATTTCCTCATAGGCAAAACAGCGTATATAATTCCTTTCATAATAGGCTTTTTCGGCCTTAATATCCTCAAGAAAAACAGGGAAAACCACGATGCAGGTATACTCCTCGGATTCATAATGCTTGGAGCCGGTATTTCCATGTTTCTCGCGCTATTGTTTAACAGGCCCGATAACGAGGTCTTTAAGCTGGCCAAAGTCGGGATTTTTTATTCTTCAAAGGAAATGACAGCATTCTGGGGCAGGACGCCTGAAATGCTCAGGATATTCGACAGGGATTCGGTATTTTACACAGGCGGAATATTGGGCAAGCTGTCTGCCAAGTTCATGTCCAGTTGGTTTAACACGGTCGGAGCTTATATAACAGCCGTGGTTATAATCCTTGTGTCAATCGTACTGCTTGGCAAGGAAAAACTTTTAATCGCCCTGTGGCAGATAGGCACGGAAGGCGCAAAACAGGTATATAAGGCGTTTGCATACGCAGGAACGGTCCTCTTTGGGTCGCTTAAGGAAACGGCGGAGAAGGTGAAGGCAAAAACAGAAAATGATAATAAAGACAACGGCAATAAGAAAACAAAGGCCCCAAAAGACAACAAGAAAACAAAAGAAGAGGCTAAAAACAAGGATGAAGACGGGGAAAAGGATGAGGAAACGAGCGAAGAAGAAAAACCAAGAAAAAAAGAAAAACTTACAATAACAAAACAGCAGGAACCCTCCAGGAAAACAGGGGCCACGCAGGCTGTAATAATGAAAGGCGATTACACGCTGCCTCCGACGTCGCTGTTAAAATCGGAAAAGGCCCCGGCAGATGAGAAGGAATATGATTACACTTCGGACGCGGCGCGGCTCAAAAAAACCCTGTCAGACTTCGGCATAGAGGCTGAGATTGTCAATGTGGTGGACGGGCCGGTAATATCGCGTTTTGACCTGGAGCTGGCCACGGGCGTGAAAGTGGCAAAGGTCGAGAACCTGGCTGCGGATATTGCGCTTGCTATGAAAGTCGAGATGGTCAGGGTGGCGGCTGTGCCGGGCAAGTCTTTGCTCGGCATCGAAGTGCCTAAGATGGACAAGAAGACAATATATTTGAAAGAACTCATAGAAGACGATCTGTTTACCGGGTCATCATCGCTTTTAACCCTCGCGATCGGCAGGGATCTCTCGGGCAAGCCCGTGATCGCAAAACTTGAGGAAATGCCGCATCTTTTGATAGCGGGTTCCACAGGTTCGGGCAAGTCGGTCTGCATCAATTCAATAATAACTTCCATATTATACAAGGCCTCGCCCGACGAGGTAAAAATGCTGCTTGTTGACCCCAAAAAAGTCGAGCTGACCCAGTATAATGACATGCCGCATTTGATGGCGCCGGTGATTACCGACCCCAAGCACGCGGCTTATGTATTAAAGCGCCTTGTGGCTGAAATGAAAAGCAGGTACGACCTTTTATCGGCCGAGGGCGCCCAGAACATAGAAATATACAACAGAAAAATAATGGAGTTTAACGAGGACATAAGAAAAGACCCCGATGTACAGCCCGAAGACTTCAAAAAATCTTTGCCGTTCATAGTGCTTATCATAGATGAGCTCGCGGACCTGATGACCATGGCAAAGCAAAGCGTGGAAGAGTCCCTGCAGCGCCTGGCGCAGCTCGCGCGCGCCGTGGGCATACACCTCATACTCGCCACACAAAGGCCGTCGGTTGACGTCATAACCGGCATTATCAAAGCCAATTTTCCGTCGAGGATAGCATTCAAGGTAAAATCCCAGATAGACTCACGCACCATACTTGACACAAAAGGCGCAGAAGCGCTCTTAGGCAAGGGCGATATGCTATACAACCCCGCTAATTTGATAAAACCCATCAGGGGACAAGCCGCATTTGTGCGCGACGAGATCCCCAAGATAGTCGCATACATCAAAAAACAGCGCAAGGCCGAATTCTCCGACGAGTTCAACATAAAAGAAGAGGACATGCCAAAATCAAACGGTTTTACCGACGACGAAGGCGTGGACCCGGACATATTCAAGCGCGCGTGCGACCTGGCAAAGGACAAAGGAAAAATATCCACGTCATTTTTACAGCGCAAGATGGGCATAGGATACTCAAAAGCGGCCCGCATCATAGACGCGCTGGAAGACAAGGGCCTGATAACCCAGGCCGACGGCAACAAACCCAGGGAATGGAAGGGCGAGTAATTAACCGGATTATCAATTATAATTTCATGTAGGGGCGGACCTATGTGTCCGCCCGCCGCAGGCATTTGATTCGGCAGATTGAGTCGCGGATGTTATTAATGCAGGCAATAAAGTTGCTGATGGAAATAATAAAGGGGCGATTTCAAAACCAAAGTTTTGTGCCGTTGCGACAGTTCCGAATATTCAAACAATTGGATTCAAGAACTAATACATAAATGTAGAAAAGGTATATTTAAAACCAAGGGGCAAACGGCAAATCGTAAAACAATTGGGGATAAGGGTATAGATAAAGCGGACAGCGCCTTCAAAGAAACCATAGAAAAATTTAAAGGTAAAAAACAGGGAGGTTGATATGAAAAAAAGACTATACATTGTGATTTTAGTTATTTCTTTACTTTCTTTTGCAAGTTGTTTTTGTTGCGCAAAATCGAATGACGAAGACACAATCAGTTTACATATAGCAACGGATAAAGATATCTTTAAAATAAATGAAAAAGTGTTCCTAAATATTAGTATTTGCAATGTTGGCAACAATGACATTAGAATTCCTAACGGATTCATTGTCAAATATAAGTTTTTAGGAATAGAAGTAAGAAACGAAAAAAATGAACTGGTTTCTGAAAAACAAAGATTTGTACCATGGGGCTTTGTGCCAAAAGAAAGTTTTATGCTACAATCGGAAAATTTTTTTGGTAAGAAAATTGATTTAACAAGCTTTTATGATTTTGATTGTTGTGGCAGTTATTCAATAAGGGGTTTTTATGACGTTAGTAATAGCGACGATGCTTATTTTGGCGAAAGCAATAATATAAAGGATTGTTGGAATGGCTCTGTAAAATCAAACGAAATAAAAATATCAATAATAAAATAAAAAAAACGAAAAGGTGCTAGAGGTCGAAAATGCAGTTGATTTCAAATAAAGTTGCTTATAAGAAGGAGTGAATACAATGAACAATCTAGATCAAAAAAAAGCAGAAAAGAAATATTCGTTCATAAAAAAAGCAATAATGAGCAGTTTTAAAAAAACTATTATTATTTTTGTGTTTTCATTATCGTTGTTTGTGTCTAAAGATTTTGAAATTAGCGTGAAAATATTTAAAGATATTTTTTATTCGTTGATGTCAAGCGCTATTTCTTTTATTTTTTTTATTTTTATTGATTATGTGTTTGATTTGAAAAAAATGGATGAATGATACTATCGGTGGAAAACTTGGTGGCGATATAGGTTAGAAGGCGAGGAGTGAAAAGATGCTCAAAAGAAATAAAGCGTTACTTGGATTCACATTGTGTATACTGGTTTTTTTAATATATTCTGGAATCTCACATAATTATTATATTCAAGAAGGATTATTTATTAATGAAGATAGAGCAGTTAGAATTTTTGAACGTCAGCTTGCAAAAGATAACGGATATAATCCCGGTGGACGAGATGATATAAAACCATACAAAATTAGATTTTTTCTTTTTGCTTGGCTTATACAAGGCACAACTAACGAGCCATATTTTGGTTCGCTCCCATGTTATTTTATATTAACAATTGGAGGGGCAGCTTTTCAAATGAATCATGCTAGATAATCTGAATGTCTGGAAGTACGGCGAGAAGGTACTAAATTTATGCAAAGGTGACGTGGATAATTTGCAAGTGCAATAACGAAAAATATAAAAGATAGGACGGCAAGTATTATGAAAATTTTAATGCGTGATGAAAAGCTTCTATGGAAAGGTTGTCCTAAAACCTTTGTGCTATTTAATGAGATTGAATGGTTTTTGAATGCGGTTGGAATAGTGATGATTATAATTAACATGTATGGAATAAAAGTGCTTTTTGATTTTTACAATATCTCCGAGATTAACAAAAATGAATTAGTTGTTGATATTTTTTACATATGCTTGTTTTGTATAGTGCCATATTACCAATTGATTGGCCGTCATCAACTTGCGTATATTGTAAGAAAAAATATAACTTACTTTATTACAGACAAGCGATTGATTGAATCTATTAAAATAGGTAAAAATAGAGTGTTCTTTATGAATCTAAACGAGGTTGAAAATATTGTAATTCAGTGCAATTCTGACGGTACTTTTACTGTTTATTTTAAAAAATTAGATTTTTTTAATGACTTATATAAAGGAACTGGCTTTGATTCCATTGGTGAGAGTTTTAGTGGAAAAATTTTAACTTTTTTTAATCTAGGTAAAGAAACGGAACTGATGGCGATTCTCGATAAAATTGTAATGGAACGAAAGATTAATGTAATTGAAAGATCAACGGGAAAAATAATCAAGATCAAAAAATTGTTGCATAGTTGAATGAAATTGAACTGGGACTTTCAGCGGGATTGTCGGTGGGGGCGAGGAAATACGGGACATATACTTTTGGCGCGGGGGTAAGTTGGTGAATATATTAAATTCGTTGTTGAATTTTCTTATTTTTTTACCTTTTCCGCTATTTGTTTTGATGGGTTTTATTGCAATTCATTATTTAGGCAAGCATGTATTAATTTATACAATTAGCGATAATGACATTAAGGTATCTCTATTTATTGAAAAACTCACTTTAATTAAAATCCATTTTAATGAGTTGACTTCGTTTGGAGTTTATACTGCTTTTAAGGCTCTTTCTCGTGTTGCGATTAATTTAAGATATTCAATTTGGAAGAAACCTATTTTTTTAAAAACGTCAACATTCTACAAGTTTGAAATTCTGATATCGCCAGAGGATGCCTCGGTTTTTTTGGAAAAAATGATGTGGGTTTTGAGGGATAGGAATATTGATTTTTTTAAAAACACGAATGCTGCAGAAAACGAGGAGTGGATTGTAAGAAAAAAGACTTGAATAGGGCAGAGCATGTCAGCCATTTAAGTGATTGTCAATAATAAATACACGTATCACGTCAGCGGTTCCAAACCATCTGTTAATCTTATTCGGCCGTCCATTTTTTTATATATAGAAACCCGGAATAATCCGGTTTCTGCCACCCATCGGCAGCGTAGGACTTAAGCTTGCCTGCATAATAATTTTGGACGGCGGATGTACGCTAATCAACAACTTTTAATACCATCAAGCGCACCCCGATGAAGCGAGAGGGTACGAGTACGAAAAAACTGGTTGACACAAAAAAGTCTTTTTAGTCGCAGGGCTGCGGTTCATAAAATAGGCCTGCGGCGGACACAACCTATCATTAAGGCCATGTACCACCATGTACCATTCGCAGTAGCTCAGGTACATGACACGGTTCGCATTAGCTCAGGTACATGACACGGTTCGCAGTAGCTCAGGTACATGACACGGTTCGCAGTAGCTCAGGTACATGGCATGCTTTTCCGCCGCCATCATTTAATTTATCTTGTAATATTTATGGAACTTTATTTGGCCGTATTATGTCAGATAGATAAGAACAAACAAGGGAGGGTACAATGAAAATCAAAATTCTAATTCTAACTGTTTTTTCGGCTTTATTGCTTGGATTGCCGGTTTACGCCAATGATGACCACAAAAAAGGGGATGACGC
Source organism: uncultured bacterium (assembly GCA_937889595.1). Lineage (GTDB taxonomy): Bacteria > Oederibacteriota > PGYV01 > PGYV01 > Palsa-1178 > PALSA-1178. The sequence continues at coordinate 86,758 of CALAOR010000088.1, read as the reverse complement.
TGTTTTAGCGCAGAAAGATGCAAAAGTCAAAAGGGACAATTTTTACGGGAACATGGAATCAAAAATAAAATTCAAAAAAACCGATATTAAGGCTGTAAAGGACGCCGGTTACAGCTCATTTTTCTCCATGATGATGTTGTTTATAGCGAGGGAGGCGGCTGTTCCTGTGGCAGACCTGATAAAGATGCGTTCTGAAGGAAAATGCTGGGGCGATATGTGCAAAGCTTTAGGCCTTGATTACGCAGCAATCGCGGACAAGTTTGAGGCTGCTATTGCCGCAAACAACATCAAATTCCCCATGACATCAGGCAAAGAACAGGAAGCCGATATTACCTACAGCAGTAAAGGGGGGCGCTGATATGAAAAAAATCATTGTCCTGATGCTTGGCCTCGTAATCATGGCGCCGCCGGCGTTTGCGGACTGGAAACAGTATCAGAAAGACGAGCGTCATAGCGGCTGGGAGTGCGATGTGGCAATCGACCTTCCTCTTTGCATTAAGTGGAGGGCGTATATAGGCTCTACAACGCACGGCGCAGTGCCGGTCGCGGATGATGAAGGTTATACCTATATCATAGGCGGAGGCAGGCTGCAGAAAGTAGGGATATTATCGGGCCAGGTGATCTGGTCCAAATATGCCAGTTACAGCAATACATCCCCTATGATTGACGGCACAAGGATAATCATAAATGATGCCTATACATTTTATGCCTATGACAGGAATACAGGGAACCTGCTTTGGACACAGATAATACCCGGCATGACCTATGCCACAAATATGTCAAGCGACCTTATGAATTATTACGTAAATGATCCGGCGCCTGTCCTGGCAAACGGTAAAATATATATCGGGACGAGGGCCGGAAAAATAATAAAACTGGATTCGGCAACGGGTTATGTGGAAAACCAGTTCCAGGTGGCATCAGATATTATAGTGGCGTCGCCCGCGATTGACACGGACGGTACTCTTTATGTCGGTTCAAACGACGGTTATTTCTACGCTGTAAACAGCACTACCGGGGCTCTGAAATGGAAAAGCTATATAACATGCCCTCTTTTAGGGCCCGCGTCAGTGGATACAAACGGCGTGTATTTTGCGTCAAGCCTGGGAAAAATATACAGGTTAAACAAGGCAACAGGCGCGGTTATGTGGACATATCTTACCACGAGCTGGACAAACAGCGGAGGCGCCCTGTCTAACGGAGTTTATTATATAGGATCCGATGACAGGATGGTTTACGCGGTTGATACAGTCACGGGAATTTTAAAATGGAAAAGTGCATTTACCGGCGATAATTTTGCAAAGATGTCATGCATAGTGATTTGCGCCAGGGTTTTCATCCTGGGATGCGTGAATAAACTGGTGACGCTGGACGCGAATACCGGCAGCTGGGACTACACATGCAATACCCAGGGCTCCAATTTTACAAGTATTTCATACTCAAACGGAACCCTGCTTTTTACTTCAAATGACGGATACCTGTACGCGGTGGGGAAATGTGAAGCAGCATGCCCTTGTTCATGTGACGGGGCAAAAATCACACCTTCACCAACTTATACCGGGACTTTTTCAGCGACCATGACCCCGACTTTCACGCAGACTTTTACAGTGACGCCGACATTTACCGTTACACAGACAGCGACACAGACGGCAACGGGCACATCAACGGAGGTTCCGACAGACACGCAGACCCCCTCACCAACCTTTACCCCGAGTTTTACCGCCACAGCAACACCGACCATTACGTCAACCGCCAGTTTTAGCCCGACTCCTTCGCCTACTTTTACAGCCACAGCGTGCGACGGGATAAATCCTCCGAAATTTACAGTTAAGATGATCCTTGACCCCGAGAATTCCAATAATATTATTTTTGAGATAACAAGCAATGTCATGCTCACCGCACCGCCGCATATCACGGTCTATCCGCACGGAATATGTGCCAATAAGCCTGTCCTTGAATTTGAATCAGTATTGATTCCCGCGGAAACGATGAAGTACAGGGTGCTTTACCCCAAACAGACCGGATTCGGGGATATTGACAAAATTGTTGTTAAGGGAACGGATCTATGCGGGATCGTGGGTATAAGCAACGGCGATTTTGATAAGGAAACAATCCCGGGGCAGGATGTGAAGATATTCAAGAACGTGTTTAACCCGGACTTAAACGAACGCGCGACGGTCCACTATAAAGTCTACGCCGGAGATACGCTGGAGATAAAAGTATATTCAAAGGCAGGCGCCCTGGTTAAGACTTTACTTTCAAATGAGGCAAAGCAGGCCGGAGAGTATTATGTTTACTGGGACGGCACAAATGAACAGGGACAAAAAGTGGCCAGCGGGATATATATTGTGACCGTAAAGTGTGATTACTATACGGCCAAAGAAAAAGTAAGCGTTATCAGATAAAGCGCGCGGATTAAAAAGGGCCGGCTTGATGCCGGCCCTTTTTGTTATAAAAGAGATATTGTCGGAAAAGCATGCCATGTACCTGAGCTACTGCGAACCGTGTCATGTACCTGAGCTACTGCGAATGGTACATGATGGTACATGATGGTACATGGCCTTAATGATAGATCGTGTCTTTTTACGAACCGTTAAAGTTGAACCATGTCCTGAAAAATGATATAATGATTTTAAGGGATAAAGCCCCCGTACCATAGATGAAAAAGCGGAGGTGGGTTATGATGATAAATACAAACGGTATTTATTTCAGAAAATGGGCGGCAGGCAGGGCAAAAGCGGCGGTTTTAGCCGTTCACGGCATGGGCGCGCAATCCGAGAGATTTGATGACATGGCAAAATTCCTGAAAACAAAAAGTATTTCCACTTATGCCATTGAGCTCCGCGGCTATGGCGAGTTGGCGCAGAAACCCGGATATGTGAAGTCCATGAAACTTTATCATGAAGACATTGCCGCCCTTAAAGAAATAATCAAATCGGAAAACAAGGGTAAACCTGTATTTATGCTCGGTGAATCCATGGGCGCCGTCATATCCCACATAAATATCCTGGATTATGACAAAGATTACGCCGGGCTCGTGGAGATCGTGCCCGTGTACCAGGACGTCATGAAAATCAGCCTGCTGCAAAGGGCCGCCATAGCCGGGTCTGCGCTTTTTAACCCTGAAAAACCAATTCTCATGCCGTTTAAATCAGAGGAACTGTCAAGGGACCTGGGTGTGGTGAAAAGATTAAACAAGGATAAAAGGGAAATTAAAATAGCATCAGCCGGGCTGCTGCTGAATATTCTTTTGAGCCAGTTAAGGGCCCTGGGAAAACCAAAAGGAATTAAAATACCGGTCCTGTTCCTGGTGGCAGGCAAAGACCTTCTGGGCGACACGAAGTTCACACTGAATTTTTATAACAAACTGGAAACTGACAAGGAATATAAGCTCTACGAGGGTTCGTACCACGCGCTGACCATAGAGAAGAACAGGAAGGAAGTTTTTAAGGATATTTTCAGTTGGATTGAGAAAAAGATGGGAAAAGAAAAGCCGTAATTTAAACCCGCATTTTTTTTGTCACTTTTTTTTCTGTTGCTGCATTTTTCTGCGCATTTCCATTCTGTCAAAAAGTTCATCAACCTTCTTTTCCAGTTTTGAGGGGGAAAATGGTTTCGTCATGTATTCAAATCCTCCAATCTTGAGCCCTTGTTCTATGTCTGCAAGCCCGGTTTTTGCGGACAGGAATATGACAGGCGGGTTTGAAGGCGCCCTTTTTGTGTGGAGTATCCTTACAGCCTCAAAACCGTCCATTTCCGGCATCGAGACGTCCATGATGACCAGGTCCGGATTGTGGCTGTCTATCATTGCAAGGGCTTCTTTTCCGTTTTTTGCGGTGATAACATCAAACTTATCCTCTAAAGAGTCTTTTAACGCGGATAATATCGACGGTTCATCATCAACCGCCAGTATGAGTTTTTTAGCCATTTTATATACCTCCCTGGATTGAACGGCTCGTTACTATATTTATACCAGTTCCTAGGGCATTTTCAAGCACTATCTGGCCGGTATTTACCGGAGCTTTTAATTTTATATGGCGAAGCGCGATCGCAAGTTCCATGACCTTGTCTTTTGGAACGGGTTTTTCCGTCCAGACAGGGCATAGGGGATGACTGCCGCCTTCAACCATGACCGTGGTGGTAAAAGTGCGCCTTGGGTCCGACAGTTCCTGTTTTACATACTCAGGCCCGAGTTTGCATGAACTGCCTGTCAATTCCGTAATGGCGCCATTGCCGTCAAGCGTTGTGGTAATTTCGCAGCCCTGAGGGCACCGGATGCAGATGAATTTACGTTCCATAAAGCTCCTTTTATTATAGCGTTCCCTATGCCTTTGAAATCTTTACAACAAGTTCTTTTGCGTCTTTTGGCAGTTTTGCCGTTAATGCATCCCGATCAACTTTCATGGTTATCATTTCCGCCGGACGCGCGTATTTTTCCTTGTGCGAAAACAGCGCCGTATCCCCGGCCATGATATCCACGGAAATCCTTGCCGGGAATTCTTTTGTAACGCGCAACTCAAACAGGATTTCCGCAGAGAGGGGGCTATCTTCACCATGAGCCTGTCGAATGGTTTCGTCCTCAATCGTTATCTTCTGGGGAATTACCGTCCGGACGCCTTCCCCTGGTTTGACTTCCATGTATTTAACCGGGCGGCTCTGCCCCGCCGCGTACATGGCCGCGTTCCTGCCGGCTATAAAACCGGCCTTTGAAACATAATCAACCAGGTCGTAAATCGTCACAACATTGCCTGCCGAATATATGCCTTCAACGCTTGTCGCCATGTTTTCGTCCACTATAGGCCCGCCTGTGAGCGGGTCAAGCAGGACACCGGCTTTTTTAGAAAGCTCGTTTTCCGGTATCAATCCGACTGATAACAGCACACTGTCGCATTTAATCATTTCTTCGGTCCCGGTTATGGGATTCAGATATTCGTCAACCCTTATAGTTTCGACTGCTTCGACCCTGTCTTTTCCTATGATCCTTTTTATGGTCGTGGACAGGTTCAAGGGAATATTGAAGTCCTGCAGGCACTGCACATAGTTGCGCCGCAGACCGGTTAAGTAGGGCATAAGTTCCACCACTTTAATGACTTTGGCGCCTTCAAGCGTTAAGCGTCTTGCCATTATCATTCCAATATCGCCGGAACCAAGGATTACAAAGTTGTTTCCGGGCATTAAACCGTCTATGTTCACCAGCCGCTGTACCATGCCCGCGGTAAAGACCCCGGCGGGTCTTGTACCCGGTATCCTTATCTGGCCGCGCGTCCTCTCCCTGCAGCCCATGGCAAGGACTATTGATCCGGCGTCAAATTCCAGGAACCCCTCACGGCTGTTTGTCGCGTATATTTTTCTGCCGGGAGTAATGTCCAGCACCATGGTGTCGAAGAGCATTTCAATGCCGAGTTGTTTGGCTTCTTCTATGAAGTTTGAGGCATAAGCCGGGCCGGGAAGATCCTTTTTAAACAGGACCGAGCCAAAACCGTTATGGATGCACTGGAGCAGTATGCCTCCGGGTTCATCGTTGCGTTCGATAATGAGAACGTTTTTTGCCCCGTTTTTTTTGGCTTCTATGGCGGCGGCCAACCCTGCCGGACCGGCGCCGATTATTATAACGTCACATGTTTTATTCATGAATTACTTCCTTGGTCTTTCTAAAAACCAACTCGCTGCCCCTGCCTTTTTTTGTAACTTCGGGTTCAGAAATCCCAAGTTCCTTCGCAAGTATCTGTATCACTCTCGGATAATCAAAAGCGCCTTGGCACCTGCCCGTTCCAAGCCATGTCCTGCGTTTGATGCTGTCGTAAGTGCGCGCGGGGATGGGGGAGTGGATGGCGTCCAAAATTTCGCCTTCTGTAACTTCCTCACAGCGGCACACTATCCTGCCATAGGCCGGGTTCTTTTTAACCAGTTCAGCCTTTTCTTTATATGACATGAGATGAAAATGAGGGGAAGGTTTCCTGACCGGGCTGAAAGTTTTTTTGTCAATGAACTTCACGCCCGCTTCTTTTAAAAGTTCCATGACGCGTTTTGCTATGGCAGGCGCCGATACAAAACCCGGGGAATCTATGCCGAGTAAATTAACGAGGCCTTTGACTTCTTTTGGGATTTCTATGATAAAATCCTTATTGCCGTTGCCTGCGGCCCTGACCCCAGAATACATAACTATGGAATTTTTTACGTCTATGGAAGGGATAAGTTTTTTCGCGGCCAGTTCGATCATTTGGAGGCCTTCGCGCGTCGTGGCTGAATCATCTTTATTTTCAGACGCCTGCGAGTCAGGGCCTATCATGACGTTGCCGTGAGTTGTGGTTGAAACAAGCACGCCTTTGCCTTTTTCAGTCGGGACCTGGAACAAAACATTATTTATCGAGAATTTTGCCGCGTCAAATACCATGTAACTGCCCTTGCGGGGCATGATCTCAAAATCTTTCCTGACCCCGGCTTTATGCGCGACTTCGTCGGAATAAAGCCCGGCCGAGTTTATCGCCCAATCGCAGTAAAAATCGCCTTTGCCGGTCTTGACTCCAATTATGGCATTATTTTCAAGTATAAAGTCAAGGAACTTTGTTTCGAAAATATATTTTACCCCGTTCACAACGGCATTTTCAGCAGCGGCAAGAACGGCTCCAAAAGGGTCTATAACAGCGGCTGACGGCGCCCAGAGAGCGCCGCTTACAGCGGGGTTTATAAGGGGTTCACGGTTCAGCATTTCATCACGGTTTATGATATTGATGCCGGGAATGGAGTTTTTAATACCCTGTTCGTATAACCGGTTTAAATCAGGAAGTTCTTCGGGCCCGATAGCCGCGACATAACTGCCGGTTTCCTTAAACTGTATGCAAAGTTCAGGCGCGATTTCATGCCAGAGCTTGTTTCCTTCAGCATTCATCCTTGCTTTTAAGGTCCCGGGTTTTGGGTCATAACCCGCGTGTATTATGGCGGAATTAGCCGAACTCGGGCACATGCCCACGTCGATTTCTTTTTCGACAACCAACACGGAAACTTCATAGCGCGAAAGTTCCCGCGCAAGCAGGGACCCGACGATTCCGGACCCGATTATGATGAAGTCAAATTTATTTTGCATTTTTGTCCTTTTTATTTATGTTTGTTGCTGATTTTGCAGGCCTACAAGATCACCTTTCTTATTATCGCATAAAACCATAAAAAATTCAAAAACATAACCTTGATTTTGTTATTAATGCAGTGTATAGTTGGAGTGAACACTCACGGAGGCGACATATGAAAGCAAATTTTCTTGATTTCAGGAAGAACATGAAAGGTATTTTAAAGGCTCTTGAATTAAATGAATCTGTTGAGGTTTATTATAGGGGGAAGAAAAAGGGTGTTTTAATTCCCGAAACAGCGGGTAAAAAGAAAAGAATGTCTGTTTTTGACCATCCTGCCTTTGGCATGTGGAAGGACAGAGAAGACATGAAAGATCCTACGAAGTACATACATGATATGAGGAGGAAACTGCGGCATGATCTTTGATTCTGACGTGTTAATTTGGGCAATGAGGGGAAGCGCAACTGCAGCAAAAACCCTTGATTTGGCCGATTCTTTGCTCATATCAGCGGCAACGTACATGGAACTTTTACAGGGAGCTAAAAACAAGGAAGATTTAAAGTTGATAAAAGAGTTTTTGAGCGACCTGAAAATTAACATTATTCCATTAAGCGAAAACATAGGACATAGGGCGTGCATATATATCGAAGAGTATGCATTAAAAACCGGGATGAAATTGCCGGACGCCTTAATCGCCGCAACGGCCGCTGAAACGGAAATGGTTTTATGCACGGGAAATTATAAGGACTTTAAGGAGATAAAAGACCTGGATGTTATGGTTTTTAAAAATTTATAGGGCACAAACCATAAAACAGCTCAAAAGTTCAATAGGTCAATGTTCAAACTGATACGTTTAAGAGTTAAAATGTTAAATACGAAAAACAGGAAGGGATTAAATGCAAAAGGATGAAGGAAGATTTGAGGAATTGTGGATATATAAGGAGTCCGGATATAAAGGAGCAAAAAGGTAATGAACACGAGCTGTTTGACCATTGAACCGTTGAACATTGAGCGCAATAACGCTGCCCTTTTGACCGATGTACTATTGAAAATTGACCTTTTGACCATTGAGCATGCCAGCCAGGCCAGCCACACCGACCACTTAGGTTCCACAGGTTACATGACGGACGAAGCAGGGAACATCCGCGAGCACATAGAGTACACGCCGTGGGGAGAGACGTGGATGGAGAGGGAAAATGAGGATATGCTGGACGGCGTAAAGATCATAATGCCGAATTATATGTTCACGAGCAAGGAACTCGACGCGTCAGGCCTGTATTATTTCGGAGCAAGGTATTACGACCCGCAGACGAGCTTGTGGCAAAGTAAGGATCAAGCACTAAATGCCTATTTGCCGACAGTTGGTAAAGATGATGAGAAATTACCAGGAATGGGTGGGGTATATAATTCTTCAAATATAAATTTATATATTTATTCACACAATAATCCACTTAACTTAGTTGATCCTGATGGAAATATGGTGACTTTAAAATTTTATGTACAAAAAATAGTTCCAACAGGTGCTGGTGGACAGACTGCAATAGGGTTCATAGTTGGGAGAAATGATGATACGGGACAAAGTTTTATTGTTAAGGATGTCAGGTCTGGAGGTATTGGTGACAAAGAATCGAACAATGCGCCATTTGGTAAGTATAATATATTAGATAGAGTCAAAGGCCATGATGGATCTGATTTGAGTTCGTACAATAGGTTGGAAGCTGTTGATGGAAATTATGGAGATGATGAAGCAAATTTTCCAGGCCAGCCAGATGGTTATACTATTAGAATACACCCTAAAGGTAGCGGAAGTACTTTTGGTTGCGTTTCGATGTATGACGAAAAAGGTTCGAATAAATTTGCTAAAGAACTAAATGTAACGTCTAAAGGTGTGTCATTTGTAAAAAATAAAAGCATGAACCCTTTCGTGAAGGGGATACTGCCATGGGAGCCGCAAACTAAGTTTGGAACTCTCGAAATTATTGATGCAACAAAAGATAAAGACAGGACGGTAAAAAAGAAATGAAGACAATGACGATTTTGAAACAAATATTTTTTGTTATATTTTTATTGATTTTGCAAAATAATTTAATAGCAATATATTTGGAACAGTGGAGCTTAAGCCTTAAGTCAACTGGCAAGGACTTTTGTGATGTGAAAATTTACGACAGCGATTCGTTGATGTGCATTTATGAAGAAGGGGATGTGCGAGTATATAATTTGTTAAATGGAAAAATGATTGAAAAATTGAGATTTAGCTCGAAAGATTGCTTTAGCATGATTGAGGGCGGTGAATATTTTATAAAGGATATCAAAAACAATACGATTTTTAGAAGGAATGTTTTAGACAATAAAGAGTCTCTTAAATATACAGTGGGTGAACCTGTTAGAAAAATTGTTGGAGTAAATTCAAATTTGATTTATTGTATAACGAAAACAGGCGAAAACGATTCGCTCAATTTGATTGATTTAAAAAACAACAAAATGACGAAGGTGATGACATTTGCGGCATCTGAAATTATTGATTTTGCCATAAGGGATGACTATGCGTACATGTATATTTCCTTGATGGATGAAAAAATATTGCAAAATGACATAATAATATACTGCATAAGTACGAAAAATAAGAACATCTTATGGCGGAAAATGTTCAAGGATGTATCATTTAATAATCCTGAAAATATAGTAGTTGACCATGATATATTTTTTTTAATGACCAAACCGGAACGTGATTCAAAATTGGTTGTGCTTAATGCGAAAAACGGAAAAATCATTTCGGACTCAAAAATTATAGTTTCTGATGAACGCTATTTAATGAAGAATGGTAAAAAGTTGTTGATTGGGCTTAAAAAGTCAACGATCTTTGACATAGATGATTATAGTAATCCGGTTTCTGTTTTTAATGGGCTTTTTGCAAGGATGATAAATAATAGAGTTATCTATTTAAAAGACAAACACATATATCAATATAATTTTTTGCACAACCACACTGAATTTGTTTGCGGTATTGATGGTTTTGATGTTTGCAATATATTTTTGTCTGAACATTATTTTGTTTTGGTTCTTGCTGAGGATATTAAAATGACACAAATAAAACACTTACCATTGAAAATTATTGTTTTTGGCAATATTTTAAATCGTGTTTAAATATATTTTGATCTGTGTTTCGTGACATTTGTAATTTAAAATGAAAAGGGGTCGGACCTCGAAAGTAGAGTTGATTCCAGATAAAGTTATTTTGAACGCAAATTAAATAAACGGAGGTTTTGTATATGCTTAAAAAAATTGCTGCGGCCACACTTTTGTTTTTGACATCTGTGGTTTACGTTTACAGCGCGTCTTCTTCGCCGGCGGGTTCTGCTACTCCTTGTCCACCGCAGGCTCTTTTGATGGAGGTTCCTTTTGTTATTTATTTTGAGACTTACCAGGATTCGCCTATGGTTACACAAACCATATTGAAGGATTTTCCGGACGCGTTGATCGAGATTTCCTGCACTACTGTCGGCAACAAGGCTTTGGCTAAGATATACGTTCCCGCGGCTCAGCGCGGGGAGTTTTCGGCTTATTTATCTTCGACTTCGACGGCTGTTGCAGGGGAATTTTCTTCGAAACGGATGAAGGTGGTACACGACAAAAAAGACGCGGATTATAGAAGGGTGATGGGGGAGAATTGATCAAGGGTCGAGAAGGCGGAATTAAAAAACAACTTTTAATGCCCGCAAGCGCACCCCGGTGAAGCGTAGAGGGTGCGACTACGAAAAAACTGGTTAAGACAAAGAGGGTATGGTTTTAAACGGCATCATATGGGTAATTAATTATCACAAAATAATTGAAAGAGGTCACCTATCGGTAGCGCAGGACTAAAGCCTGCCTGCATGATAATTTTGGACGGCGGATGTCCGCGAACGATTTCGTACAATAATCTAAATACAATCTATGGCAAGTATTTATTGACATATGGCAAGTAATGATTTATAATTACTATTAAGAAAATAAAGGAGCCGCTATGCAATTTCATATTAACATTATTGAACAACTTTCATCAAAGGCAAAAGTAAAAGCACTCAAATACGTGCTAAATCCGGGTTTTAGGATGACCGGAAGGGAACTTGGCCGGCTTTGCGGAATATCGCATACCATGGCCGATATGATATTAAAGGATTTTATGTCAATAAACCTGGTGTCAAATTTCAGGGCCGGTAAATCAGTCATTTGGCAGCCGAAAATTGACAGCTATGCGTATTCAATAGGCAATAAATTATACGGTAAAAAAGAGGAATATATACCTTTAGAACATCTTAGAAAAATGATTGTCCACAAATTGCCTAAAAAGATAACAAAAAAGGCCATACTATTTGGTTCCGTGTCCAAAGAAACTGAAAAGCTTTCAAGTGATATTGACCTTTTTGTACTGGTTGAGGGAATGAAGGAAAAGAAAAAGATGGAAAAACTGCTTGAAGATCTCTCATCTGAATGCATTAAATTATACGGGAACGTACTGGGATTTTATCTTTTGACCGAAAACGAACTGGCAAAAAGGAAAAACCTCGCTGTAATCAAGAATATTGAAAAGGGGATAACTTTAATATGACAAAGAAAATAAGCACAAAACTTGTCGACAAGGTGATGTATTCCAATTACCTGGTGAAAGCGGTTGAGAATTGCAAGCAGGCAGTAAAGGCACTCGGCGATGGGGCATATAATGCAGCAGCTGTGAGCGCGGTACATGCCGCAATCTCCGCAGCTGACGCTTATTGCGTGTCTGGATTATCAAAAAGGTGCTCATCATCCAACCATGAAGACACGGCAGAATTGATTGAAACAACCATGTTTTCCAACAAAACTATAGTTTCAAAGAAATTTATGAGCATTATCAGGATAAAGAATATGGCCGAGTACGAAGAACGGCTTGTAAAGCAGAAAGAAGCGGAAAAGGCCGTACAGGAAGCTGAAGGACTTTTGGCACTGGTAAAGAAGGATTTGAAAGAAGAATAAATCTAATTTCGTATAAAGTATTTTATACGAAATTAGATTTGGGGTGTTTGTTCGTATAACGCGGAAATTTAGCGATGGTGTCAATAAAGCAGGGATAGGAGTTGTGTATGGCCCAGCCTCCTGATAGAATGTAAAAAACAGGAGGATTAGATGATCGCGTCTACATAACCAAGAACTTTTGGAAACGTAATTTACGCCCAGTTCAAAGACCGTTGTACCGCTTCTTTCCAGCCCTTGAAATATTTTTCGCGTTTCGCCTTTGCCATTTTCGGTTTCCATGTTTTTGATACTTCCCAGTGTTCCTTCAACTCGTCCATATCCTTCCAGAATCCGGCGGCCAAACCCGCGGCATATGCCGCGCCTAAGGCTGTTGTCTCGGCGACTTTTGGGCGCAAAACTTTTACGTTCAATATATCAGCCTGGAACTGCATCAAAAGCTCACTGGCGGTCATGCCGCCGTCCACTTTCAGCGATGTAAGTTTTATTCCCGAGTCTTTTTCCATGGCGTCAAAGAGTTCCCGCGCCTGGTAAGCTGTGGCTTCAAGAGCGGCGCGGGCTATGTGTTCTTTGCCTGTGTAATGCGTGAGGCCTATTATCAGGCCGCGCGCGTCAGAGCGCCAGTAGGGGGCGAATAACCCGGAAAAGGCCGGGACAAAGTATACACCGGCATTGTCTTCTGTTTTTTCGGCCAGGTCATTAATCTGCGGCGCTGATATTACGATCCCCAGTTTGTCCCTGACCCATTGGACAAGCGAACCAGCCACGGCGATTGAGCCTTCAAGCGCGTAAACAGCTGGGGAGGCGCCTATTTTATACCCGACTGTGGTTATGAGGCCGTTTTTTGATGTTATGGGTTTGCTGCCTGTATTCAGAAGGAGAAAGCATCCTGTTCCGTATGTGTTTTTCGCGGCGCCTTTGGCAAAACACGCCTGGCCGAAAAGCGCGGCCTGCTGGTCGCCTAAATCCCCCATAACAGGGATTTCAGCCTTAAACGGGCCGGATTTTGGCGTCATGCCATATGCTTTAGGGTCGCTTGACGGCCTGATCTCAGGTAAAATATTTTTTGGAATATTAAAAACTTTGAGCATGCCATCATCCCAGCTTAAAGTTTTCAGATTCATGAGCATGGTGCGGCTCGCGTTTGTCGGATCAGTCACATGGCTGCCGCCTGTTAAGTTCCAAATTATCCAGGTATCGATTGTCCCAAAAAGCGCTCTGCCTTCCCGGACGGCCCTTGCGATAACAGGTTTGTTGTCTATTAACCATTTGATTTTTGGACCTGAAAAGTATGTTGCCAACGGCAGGCCCGTTGTTTTTTGGAATCTGTACTTGCCTCCTGATTTAGCCAGCTTATTGCAGATATCCGCGGTGCGCATGTCCTGCCACACTATGGCATTATAAAGCGGTTTGCCTGTTTTTTTATCCCAAATGACCGTTGTTTCCCTCTGATTGGTTATGCCTATGGAAGCTATTTCCGACGGCTTGATCTTTGATTTTTTTAACACCTGGCGTATACACTGCGCGGTGTTTTCCCATATTTCCATGGCGTCGTGTTCCACATAACCTGCTTTAGGGTAGATTTGTTTGTGTTCCATCTGGTGGCCGGCTGTGATCTCACCATTATGGTTGAATAAAAGAAAGCGGGTGGATGTGGTGCCCTGGTCCACTGCACCTACATATTTTTTCACAGGCATGAGTTCCCCCATATTAAAATTTGTTAAAATTATTTTATGAGCGCCGTAAGGCGGAAATTATCCTTGCACTATCATTAAACAGCATAATTGGGGGAATGTCAAATGCGCATTTATCGGCAGAATGTTTGAATGTTGACTGGTACGCAGGGCGTGGTATAATTTGTATATAAACTTTTTAAAGGAGAATGAAAATTAAAAAAATATCATTTATTGCGGTTTTATTGGCCGCGACAATGTGCGTGCCTTGCACTGTAAATGCCGGACATAAAATAAGGATAGGCCTTACAACCGGCTATGACCTTGTGAACGGTTTAAGCGGCGGACAGTATTTATCGGAAGAGGCAAAAATAGCTGCGGCTTTCCAAGTGTCAGACAACAAGCACCCCGTTAATACCGAAATATCCATAGACGGTTCATATGGCACAAACTTCGCGGGGACAAAATTGTCCTCGGTTGCGTTCGGTTTCGGCATCAGGGTTTTCTTAAACACAATGGAAAATATAAGGCCGTATTTTACCCACGAGATCATGTCCAGGGTGATGTATTTGAGCGGCTTCAGCGGCGCGGCCAAGACATTTTCCGTCCTGCTGGGCCTGGGCGTTGACATACCGCTTCAGGCTGACAGGGACGGGTCGTCAATTTATTTTGACGTTTCGTACCTCTTCTATGATTCAGGCTATTTCGGGGTGACCGGCGACAAGGTCAAAACACCCGGGATAACAGCCGGCTATAGCTGGAGTTTTTAGCCTTAACAGGAGTAAACTTCCGTTTTTTTTCCTTGCAATTATCCCTATTTCTAATACAATATTGATTTGCACGGGTTTTATGGAAGTTTGGGTATTATAATGAAGAAAAACGGGCGCAAAACTGCAAACTCAAAAATTTTCTGGAGGCATTATGTACAGTAAAATAAAGGTTTATGCGGTGATTGCCTGTTTTGGCGCTGCGTTTTTAGCGTGTTCCTGCGCTTCTAACCAGGTTATTAAGGAAGAAAAAGCAGAGGTTAAAACAGAAGCAGTTGTTTCAGGCGGCAAAACACCCGTTGGCCGGATAAAAACTGAAGGCGCTGTAAAAGTACAAAAAGAAGAAGCAAAACCAAAGGTTGAAGCCACAGTGGAAATAAAAAAGGAAGAAAGCGCTGAAGAAAAAATACAGGCGGAGCCCGCGGCTGTCAAGCCAAAAGAAAAAGAAGCGGCAAAGAGATCCGTAAAAACAGCTTCAAGGACAAAAGCGAAAAAAACGCCGGGCACGGCTGCGGTAAAAAAATCTTTGACCGGAAATGAACAGGTAGATGCTCTGATAGACAGAATGAATGAAGCGCAGGCTGATAAAGCGGCCACAAAAGCGGATATGATGATAAAAACCATTTACTCGGGAGCCTCTCCCCAAATTGTAAAAGGGACCGCTGTAATAAAGAAAAAGGACAAGTTCAGGGTTCATTACACCGAACCGCAGGAACAGTTCATAATATCAAACGGAAAGACCATATGGGTTTACACGCCGGCCATGCAGCAGGTTATAAAGCAGACCGTGAAAAGCGCGAATGTTGACGTCAAATTATACACCGACATGGGCAATTCCATAGCGCATTTTGCCCGGCACAGCAAGGCGGCGCTGACCGAAGACGATATGTCTTATAACCTCGTCATGCTGCCTGAAAAAGATAAAAATATAATGTATGACGAGATAACCGCCAGGATAGACAAAAAAACGCTTGTCCCGGTTTTCATGGGGTTCAAGTATGAGGGCGCAGCGACCGAAGTTACTTTCACGGACATTGTGAATTATACGGAAGCTGAAGCGAAAAATGCGCCTGAACTGGCTGACAAAAATTTTACGTTTATAAAACCGGCGGATGTGGAAGAGATAGAGGCCGCCGACCTTATGCAGGGCCTGACCAAATAAAAAAAGCCGTTAGGCATAATCCAAAAGGAGAGTTGCATGACCACAACAAAAGGATACGGGGAATTACTGAAAAAAGCAAGAGAAGCAAGGAAACTTACGCACCTGGAACTGCAGAAGGTCCTGAAAATGGACCCGGCTTATCTTAAGGCGCTGGAGGAGGAAAATGTGGCGCCTTTTGAAAAACATGTTTACATGAGGTTCTTTTTAAAAACCTATGCAAAGCACTTAAAGGTGGATGTGAAAGAAGTTCTAGCCCTTTATGATTTTTCTCCCGAGGTTCAGGAATCCGACAAAAACACAAAAGAAAAACCCAGGCATAAGATGTTTATCGGCGATTTTGTAAAAGAACCGGGGACTTCCGAACTGGAAACCGCAAAAGGCATAGACCTGACCATAATGACGCAGAAAAATATGATGATCATAGGCGGAGCCGTGGCAGGGCTCATACTTGTTATCATCCTTATCATGATTTTTGCCGGTAAAGGAAAACCGGGCCAGAACGCGAATAACAACATATATGTGGCTACTGTAAACGCGCCGACAAGCCTGAAAGTTTCCGTACGCGCGAAGGAAGACGTATGGATGAGGGCCCGCCTGGAAGGCGGAGAGGAAGATTTCATGCTTAAAAGAGGCGAGGAAAAAAAGTGGAAGGACACAAACAGGATAGTTTTTATGGTAGGCAACGCGGGCGGAGTGGAGTTTACGGTTAACGGGGACGCAATAGGCGTGATAGGCGAGTCCGGCGAAGTCATAAACGGGCTTGTATTTGAAACAGGCAAGAACTGGTACATAGACAAGGCTCAGGGCTTCAAGAGGGAAAATCCGAAACCGGCCGCGGAAGCACCAACAACGGAACCTACGGCAGTACAGGCATCAACACCGGCTGCGGCGACCACGACTGCAAAATAATTACATTTGGAGGTGCTTTTTATGGCATCAGACAGTTCATTTGACGTAGTTTCAAAGATAGACATGCAGGAAGTGGTCAACGCCATAGACCAGGCAATGAGGGAGATTTCGACGAGGTATGATTTCAGGGATACCAACACAATAATCGAGTTAAAACAGGAAGACCGGGAGATAATAATAACCACAACCGATGATTATAAGGTAAAAGCATCGGAAGAAGTGTTAAGGAACAAAATGGTAAAACGCGGGGTGCCTCTTAAGGCTTTAACCAGCGAACCTGCGGTGCAGTCGGGCATGAACAAAATGATCATGAAGATCAAGATGCAGGACGGCATACCGCAGGAAAAAGGCAAAGAAATAGTGAAGTTCATAAAGGAACAGAACCTGAAAAAAATACAGGCTTCAATACAAAAAGACGTGATAAGGGTTACAAGCCCGAAAAAAGACGACCTGCAGGATGTCATGCAGCTGTTAAAAGGGCATGATTTCGGCATAGACATGCAGTTTACGAACTATCGTTGATACAATGCCAAAGGCCGGGCTTTCCGCTGTGATCTCAAAATCCGCAGTCCGCAATCAGGGCTCCACAATGAAACTCGGCGTTATCAACCTCGGATGCCCGAAAAACACCGTGGACACAGAAGTCATGATGTCATATCTCCGTGATTTTACCATAACAAAAAACCCGGCTGACGCTGATTATATCCTTATAAATACATGCGGATTTTTAAAGGCTTCCAGAATTGAATCCACAAGGGCGATTTCCGATATGCTTAAAAATAGAAAATGCAAAGTAATAGTTGCCGGTTGTTTTGTGACCAAGGAACTCAAAAAATTGAGGAAAAAATTCAAAGAAGTGTACGCCTGGGTCGGTGTCAATGATATTTCAAATATCAGGAAGGCCGTGGAACAAGGCGGAGTTTATACCGACTCGGCGCCGTGCGTGTATAAGGGCATGGAACATGTAACCCTGCTCAACCCATACTCGGCATATGTGAAAATATCCGACGGCTGTAACCACCGCTGTTCCTTCTGCGTGATACCGTCCATCAAGGGAAAGTACAGGTCAAGGAAGATAGGGGATATAGCGGGGGAAATAAAGGGGCTTGTGGATTCCGGGGTATCGGAAATAAACCTGATCAGCCAGGATCTGACCTGCTACGGCAGGGATAATTACGGCAGGCCCATGATAGGCCGGCTTATGAAAGAAATATTGAAAAGGACAAAAAAATTCTTCTGGCTGCGTCTTTTATATCTTTACCCTGATCTTGCGGCTATAAAAGGCATAGTTGAAGTTATGGCAAAAGATACAAGGGTATGCAGGTATCTGGACATTCCTTTTCAGCATATTTCCGACGGCGTATTAAAAAGCATGAAGCGCGGCTATACCGGAAAACATATTGAAAAAGTGATTGAACATATAAAATCGTCGCTGCCGGGGGTGCATATAAGGACTTCCTTTATTGCCGGATATCCCCGTGAGACGGAGGATGATCTTAAAAAACTTGAAGATTTCATAGGCTTTGGTTACGTGGAAAAAGCCGGCATATTCGCGTACTCGGATGAACCCGGCACGCATGCTTATACCCTTAAGCCAAAAATAAATCCCGGCGTCATAAAACAAAGGCAAAAACGATTAGCCCTTGCATCGGCAAAGGTTTGCTATTATAATAACTCCATGGAAACAGGGAAGACTAAAAAAGTGCTTGTCATAGGAAAGCGCGCCAAAGGAATATATATGGGCAGGACAGAGGAAAACGCGCCCGACATAGACAACTACATAATCTTTAACAGCGGGAAATTATTCAAGCCCGGGGATTTTGCGCGGGTTAAGGTCACGGGATATGAAAAATTCGACCTTTTAGGAGATGCGATTTGATAAGCGAAGGGCTAAAAAAGCTTCCAAACAGGATAACGATGTTCAGGATGCTGATCGTAATTGTTTTTATACCGTCCTTGCTTGCGTCCAATGTGGTTTTTAATTACATAGCCCTGTTCCTCTTTGCAATCGCCGGCATCAGCGACTGGCTGGACGGTTATATCGCCAGGAAGTATAATATAGTCAGCGATTTCGGCAAGGTCATGGACCCGCTTGCGGACAAAATACTCGTTGTATCCACGCTTTTATGCTTTGTCCAGCTCGGGGTGGTGCCGGCATGGATGGTCGTGATAATAATCGGCAGGGAATTCATGATATCGGGGATACGCATGATGGCCGCGCAGGGAGGCAAGATAATCATGGCGTCAAACCTGGGTAAATTAAAAACCGTTGTTGAAATGACAGCGATCACCACAGTGCTTCTTTTAAAAGTCATACAGGATACCATAGAATATTATAATGAGACGCAGACTTGGGAACAGATTTTCATGCGATTGGGCAACTGGGGCGACATACTGGTGCAGTTCGCCTACGGTGCGCCGTACTGGCTGATGTTCGCCGCAACAGTGATGAGCCTGGTCTCAGGGCTGGACTACTTTTTCAGGAACAAGAAGATATTTGACAAGGAGATATAAAGAAACCGAGGTTTTATATGAAACATGTTTACTTGACCATCGCAACGTTTTTTTACACAGGGTACTTTCCCAAAGGTTCCGGTACGTTTGCCACGGCCTGCTTCCTGCCGTTTTATTATTTTTTATTCAGGGATATGCCGCCGTTATTATATGCGGGCATAACCATAGCGCTGTACTTTGTGGGCGTATGGGCGTCCAACTATGTAGAAGCCATCCTTAAAAAAACAGACCCGTCGGAAGTCGTTATAGACGAGGTCGTGGGATTTTTAATAACGATGTTCCTCATTCCGTATTCCTTTAAGCGCATGATGATCGGTTTCGTGGTTGCAAGGGTGCTTGATATCATAAAGCCGTTCCCCGCATACCAGTCCCAGGTCCTGCGCGGCGGGAACGGCATCATGATCGACGACGCCATATCGGGCGTTTACGGATGGATACTTATGATCGTGCTTGTGCATTTTAAGATGCTGTAATGAGTTTTGTTTTTGTAAAAACAGGAGGGTGATGTGCTGCAAAAAAACAAGGTGCAGATATTTGTGGCTGTGATGCTGGCCGTTTTTATGTCGGGATGCGCCACAGCGGGGTTAAGGATAATACAGGCTCCAAGCATAAAATTCGGAAAATTCTCAACCGCCGGCATTTTGGTAACCGACAACGTTAGCACAAACAAACTGGCGGTATTGATCGAAAAGAGATATAAGACCATCCAGGCAACATCCGCAGAAAGACAGATGGTAAAGACCATGCTGATATCCAGGCTTATGTCTGAAAATAAATTCTCAAAAGTTTATGATTATGATGAAAAAGGCCCCAGGGCCCAGCTCTTTATGGATGTAACGATCAAAAAATTTGATTTTAATGAGAATGATTATTTTGTCATCCTGGACGGTTCTGTTTATTCCAATATGTTTAATCTTGGCGATATTGCCGTATCAAGCAAAGAGCAAACGGCAAACCTGCTGATAAACGTCGTATTCTATAATGAGTCTGACATGACAAGAATATGCGAACTGGACCTTATTGTGCTTAAAGAGCGCCTTGACGGAACGCATTCAGATTTCGGTGAAGGATATGCCTTCAAAAATTATGAGGAGTATCTGGTCAGCAGGGCCATTGACCAGCTTATGGGATTCCTGCACAATAATTAATTATATAAGCACTTATAGATCATGAAAGAACATTTGTCAAAATCAGTTGAAATACAGAAGATTTTATCCCTAATAAAATCAGGGCATAAAAACATCCTGGCAGAATCTTTAAACGACTGCTTTAGGGGGATACTCTACTCAAAAATAATCTCTGAAATTGACAAAGATATCTTCATAATCACCTCTTCCGACAGCCTATATTCCCTGTATGCTGAAATTTCCGGGTTAAAGGAAGAATTCGGCATAAAGGCCGAGGTTTTGTTTTATCCCGAAGATGATTCCCTCATGTACGGGTCTTTGCAGGCTTCCAGGGAAGTATCCAAGGCGCGGGCCAAGGCATATGAGGAAATATTCAGAAAAGACAGGAAAGTAATAATAACGGACATAAACGCCCTGGCCGAGAAGATCCCGCCGCCTGAAAAAGTGAAGAAATTTTTCTACACCCTGAAAAAAGAAGGGAAATTAAAGCCTGAAGAAATAACGGACGTACTGGCGGAAAATAAATACGAACGCGTGTTAAAGGTTGAGAACGTGTTTGAGTATTCTGTCAGAGGAAGTATTATAGACATATTCTCCCCCGATTATGATTATCCGGTCAGGATCGAACTTTTCGGCGACACCATAGAATCCCTTCGTTTTTTTTCGCTTGATACCTACTCCACCACAAAACACCTGGAAAGCGTGGAACTCCTTCTTTTCAACCCGGGCAATAAATTCAAGGCGGAAACAGGGTCCATCATAGATTATTTCGCGCCGTATAAGACCATGGTAATCATAGACGACGCCGACGCCATAAAGGGGGAAATACTTGAAAAGATAAAAAAGATAGAAAAATACATAGAAAACGCCGAGATCAAGGATAACCTCTTCAAACTCCCGGCCGTGTACAGGAAACTCGCGCTGTTTCAGAAGCTTAAAACCTACTCCATATCAAAGACCCATGCGGGGATCAAGTTTAAGATACGGTCAAACCCGCCTTTTAACAGGGATCTCAAACTTTTTTTTGAATACATGAAAGAACTTGAGGACAACGGTTACTTCAACTATATAATATCAGACAATGACGCCGAGACAAAACATTTGAAGGAAATGTTCGAAGAGTATGACGTGGAACACAGGGTAAATCTTTTTAAGAACACGAAATTTCTGTCAGCCAATAACAGCGCGGGCTGCGTGCTGCCTGATATAAAAATGTCATTCATCTCAAACAGGGAAATATTCGCCAGGTACAAGGGAAAAGTAACGGGACGGCGCAGGGAAAAGTTTTTAAAACCCGTCAAGCATTACATGGAACTTAAGGAAAAAGACCATGTGGTCCACAGGGAACACGGCATAGGGGTTTTTGAAGGCGTAAAGGCCATGGAGATAGACGGAATAAACTCGGATTTTATTTATATACGATACCTGGGGGACGATAAACTGTATCTCCCCATATATAAGATTTCAATGATAGACAAGTACGTAGGGAGCGAAGGTTCGCCGATACTCTCAAAACTCGGGGGCGGCTCATGGAAGAAAACCAGGGAAGAAATAGAAAATCAGCTGAAGATGATGGCCGCGGAACTTTTAAATATTTATGCCAAGCGCGAGACGTCCGGCGGCATACGGTATCCGGCGGATGATGAAGAACAAAAGGCTTTTGAGCAGGCTTTCATATACGAGGAAACAGAGGACCAGGACCGGGCCATCTCGGAAGTAAAGGCAGACATGGGGAAGGCAAAGCCCATGGACAGGCTCGTGTGCGGGGACGCCGGGTTTGGAAAGACTGAAGTGGCCATGCGCGCGGCTTTTAAGGCCGTTAACGCGGGCCGCCAGGTGCTGGTTATGACGGCAACAACCCTGCTCGCGCAGCAGCACTATTTCACGTTCAAGGAGCGCATGGCAGACTATCCCATAAGGATAGAAATGCTGTCCAGGCTGGTTTCGGCTAGGGATAAAAAAGGAACAATAGAAGCAAATAAAAAAGGCGCGGTGGATATATTAATAGGCACGAGCGCGGTACTGGGCGAAAAGGTCGGGTTCCATGACTTGGGGCTCGTAATTATAGATGAAGAACAGCACTTTGGAGTAAAAAACAAGGAGTTTTTGCGCGACAAGCATCCGCAAACCGATATACTGACCTTAACAGCCACGCCGATCCCAAGGACCCTGTACTTTGCCATGTCAGGCATCAGGAGCATAAGCAACATAAACACGCCTCCGCCCGGAAAGCGTTCTATAGAAACATGCATAGCTGAAGAGCGGCTTTCCACCATAAAGGAGGTAATACTCAGGGAAGTGCTGCGCAAGGGGCAGGTATTTTATATACATAATAACATCCAGACCATATTCAAACTCAAGGAAACCCTTGAAAAAAATCTGCCTGAAATACGTTTCAGGGTGGCCCATGGCAGGATGAAAAAGGAGCAGCTTGAAAAAATAATGCGCGACCTGCTTCAGCGCAAGTTCGACGTGCTGATATCCACGACAATAGTTGAATCGGGCCTTGACCTGCCTGACGTCAACACGATAATCATAAGCTCAGCCGACAGGTTCGGACTGTCGCAGCTGTACCAGCTCAGGGGCAGGGTAGGCAGGCGCGACAAACAGGCATACGCCTACCTTCTGGTCAAAGACGCCAAATTCCTGACAGGCATAGCGAAAGAAAGGTTAAAGACCATAGAAAGCTATGTGGATCCCGGGGCCGGGTTCCGTATAGCCATGAAGGACATGGAACTTCGGGGCGCGGGAAACCTGCTTGGCACGAAGCAGCACGGCAACATGGAAAAAATCGGGTTTGAACTGTACTGTAAAATGCTTGAAGAAGCGGTGGCCAGACTCTCGAACGGGCACTATGAAGAGGAAGTGGATACAAAGATAAAAGTTGATTTCAAGGCTTTCATACCCGAGGACTACATATGGGATTCAGGTGAAAAGATCAGGGTGTACAGGAGGCTTTTTGCCGCAAGGTCCAACGAAGACATTAAAGAAATAGAAAAATATTTAAGGGACGCCTGGGGCACCATGCCTGAAGAAGTGAAGAACATATTATATGTAGCGGAATTAAAGGTAATGGGCCGCAAACTGAAATTATACGAGATTGCGGTTAAGGAAAGCAGGCTGGCTATGACATGGGATGAAGCTGTTCCGCAGGACATAATGAGGAAGCTCGCCGCAAAGTACAAAAAAATATATAAGCCCCTGCCGAACAGGATCGAGTTTGATTACGCCACGAGGAAAGAAATAACGGAACTGGTGTCGTGATAAACACCCGTTATTAAGCGTTAAGGGTTAACTGCTAATTACTAATTACAAATGACTAATTACCAATCAAGACAAACTCTGTAATTCATATTTGATTTTTTTACGGCAGCGACATAAACTTTAATTTGTTGTCCATTATCATGTAGTAGCAAAGGCGGACGTTCTTTAATCCTGTCTTTGCGATTATTTTCATGGCATCGGCTTTCAGCGGGTGGGGTATAAGCAAAAAGAAAGTGCCTAACTGTTCTGATATGGCTTTCCAGGCTATGGCTTCCCCCTCGGTTACTGACGTCTCTGTTTCAACTTTAAAGATCAGGGTGATCGGGTTTTTTACGATTATGTCCACTGTGATGCCCTTTAAAACAGCGTCCGGTCTTTCCAGGTTGGTTAAGATCTGCTGGTGGGCGATTTTCCGGCTGTCATAGATCCCTGCGACAGACCTGATGATGGTCTCATGCAGTTTCATTTCTTTTGGCGTGCGCATTGCCATAAGTTTTTCCCTCCGACATTTTTTTATTGACAATAAAAAACCCTGGTTCCACAACTCCTGCTACTTGACTTAATGTTTACACTTCGCTCCATTTTATCAAACCCGGCTGGAACTTTACGTTTAAGTCCGGGTTTTTCGGCAACACCCTCACGGTATAGCTCACGGTCCCGGACGCTTCCGTCTTTATTACGCCTTCAAAAATGAAATCTTTGTCCCTGTTTCCCTTATAATCCATCTTTACCGCGGCTGTTGATTCAAGTTCTTTTCTGCCCCTTGAGTAGCCGTAGTAAATCTCGACGAGAAGGTCTTCCTGCTTTAGCCATGAGCCGTCTATCATGGCCTGTATCTTTATGGTGCCGCCGACCTTTATATCGCCGGATGTTTCCGCTGTTATCTGGTTTACTTTTACCCCGTTCCAGTTCTTGCGCAGTTCTTCCTTCCATTTTGCCAGAGCCCTTGCCTTGGCAAAGTTATCCGCAGACAGGCTTAAAAACTGCAGGCCTCCGGGTTTGTAGGCCTTTTCACAGTATTCCATGACCATCCTGTTTGTGTTGAAAACCGGGCACAGCGTCTGCATGGAAATCTTCATTTTGTTCACCCAGTCATGCGGGAGCCCGTCTTTGCCGCGTTTGTAATAAAGTGGTATCATGTCATTTTCAAGTATGTCATATAACTGTCCGGCTTCCACGCTGTCGCGGTATTCCGCGTCCTCATATTCCTCGCCGTGGCCTATGTTCCAGCCGTTGTCATCGTTTGATTTCTCGGCCCACCATCCGTCTATTACCGAGCAGTTCAATCCGCCGTTGAAGTTGACCTTCATACCGGACGTGCCCGAGGCTTCCAGCGGCCTGATAGGGTTATTGAGCCATACGTCCACTCCCTGAACAAGGTAATGGGCGCTGTTCAGGTCATAATCTTCCAGAAATACAATGTTGTTGCGCAGGTTGTCATGCTGGGCTATGCGGAAAACTTCCTTTATGAATTCCTTTCCCGCATTGTCCTTGGGGTGCGCTTTGCCGGCAAAGATTATCTGCACGGGCATTTTTGTGTTGGTAAGTATTTTTGTTATTCGGTCTATTTCCCTGAAAATAAGGGTGCCGCGTTTATAAGTGGCGAACCTGCGCGCAAACCCTATGGTCAAAGCTTCCGGGGAGAGGACTTCATTGGCCCTGTCGAGCTCTTCCTTGGAACCGCCGCGTTCGCTTATGGATCTTTTCAGTTTTCTTCTTACAAAAGCGACAAGCCGTTCTTTCCTGCGCTCGTGGGTTCTCCAGAGTTCGATATCGGGTATCTCGCCGATCCTCTGCCATATGGCGTTATCATCCGGAGCGTCAATCCAGCGCGTGCCGAGATATCTTGAGAAAAGGTCGGAAATTTCCTTGGAAATCCAGGAATTCATGTGTATTCCGTTTGTAATATGCCCGATAGGCACTTCACCCAGAGGCACGCCTTTCCATATGTCTTTCCACATGTTGCGCGAAACATAGCCGTGAAGTTTTGACACGCCGTTGCTAAAATCAGACATCCTAAGGGCAAGCACCGTGACGCAGAATGTTTCGTTCTCATCGTCGGGATTTACGCGCCCGAGCCTGATAAAATCATTAAACGGTATTTTTAAGTTCTGTTCCACATATCCCCTGAAAAATCTTTCCATGACGTCATATCCGAAGCGGTCATTGCCGGCAGGGACGGGGGTATGCGTGGTAAACACGGAGGAACCAGCCACAGCTTCCCGGGCCTCGGCAAAGTTCATACCGTTATTCTGCATTAACATCCTTACGCGTTCCAAAGATAAAAACGCGGAGTGGCCCTCGTTCATGTGGGTTACCGTCGGTTTTAAACCCAGGGCAGTTAAGGCTATCATGCCGCCTATGCCGAGCAAATATTCCTGCATAATCCTCATGTCGTGGTCGCCGCCATAGAGCAGGTCGGTTATTTCGCGGTCCTCGGTCGAATTTTCCGTAATGTTGGTGTCCATCAGGTAAAGGGAAATACGGCCGACTGTCACCTGCCATACGTGGAACTTGACATCGGCGTGCGGCATTTTTACGGATAAAAGCAAAGGTTTTTCGTTTTTGTCCTTTACTATGGAAATAGGGGCTATGTGATAATCATGGATCACATAACGTTCCTGCTGCATGCCTTCGTTTGTGAGATACTGGTGAAAGTATCCGCGTCCGTATAAAAGCCCGACAGCTATGAAGGGAAGCCCCAGGTCTGAAGCTGATTTCAAATGGTCGCCGGAGAGGACCCCCAACCCGCCCGAATATATGGGCAGGCATTCGGCGAGGCCGTATTCGGCGGAAAAGTAAGCTATGAGAAAATCATTTGGCATGCTGTTTTTAACTTTATCATACCATGAAGGCCTGGACATGTACTGGTCGTGGCGTTTTGTTACTGTTTCAATCCTGAAAAGGAAGCCCTCGTCCGAGGCAACCTGGTTCAACCTTTCCTGTGAGACCGTATACAAAAGTTTTACGGGATTGTGCGCGCTCATTGACCATGCGTCGGGGTCTATATCGCGGAAAAGGCTGAAAGCGTCGGCATCCCATGCCCACCAGATGTTATTTGCCAGGCCTAAAAGCGGCTTTAGCATCTCCGGCAGATTGGGTACAACGTTTATTTCCCTGAATTTCATTAAAATCCTCCTGAAATTGCCTGCATGATATTAGGGTATATTGACTAATATCTTTTGGGTAAAAAGATTGGATTATTTTATCACAAAAGGACAGGTGATAGAAGTGTTATTTACACTGCGGTATCATGATGTGAAACAATACCTGCTTGTTACGTAGATAGTGGCGGAATATTATTCCGCCACCTGCGGCAGGTTACTTTGATATTGTTTCCATAATGTATTCGTGATAGTATGGCTTATCAGCAACTATTTTATACGGGGAGACATGACAATTAAAAAGGGATACTTAATTATACTCACAATTGCGGCTATAGCTTTGTTCTGTTCGTGCAGGAAAAAAGCGCCGCAGGTGCCGGACTATTATGCCACCCCGGTTTATACGTCATATGCAACACCGGCAGCGGAAAACAGCACAGATTACACTGCTGTTTACTTTCCGGACCCAAACCTGCAGGCAGCGGTTGTTGTATGGCTTGGCAAGCCTGAAGGCTCGTCAATCACGAAAAGTGACTTGGATTCCATAGGATATCTTGATATAAGTTCAAAACAAATATCCAGCCTTGAAGGCATTGATGTCATGGAAAACTTAAATGTCCTCGTTGCTAGAAACAACAGTTTCACGGATTTAACGCCGGTTACCAAATTGAAAAAACTTTCCGGCTTGGACCTGGAGTCAAACAATATATCTGATATCTCTGTATTAGCCGGCGCTGACATGCCCGCGCTGGTCAGGATTTGGCTGGGCAACAACAATATCACTGATATACCGGTTTTTTCCAACAAACCTGCTCTTGACGCTTTGTATATGCAAAACAATAAAATAAGCGATATATCAGGGCTCATCTCATGCACAAAACTTGTACACCTGTTCATATCAAATAATAATGTCAGGGATATAAGCGTTGTTTCAAGTATGAATAACCTTATTGTTTGCGGAATAGACAACAACAGGGATTTAAGCGACTTAAGCCCGCTTTCAAACAACAGGGTAATGCTTGAGTTCTACGCGTCATTCTGTAATATCAGCGACATCAACGTTGTTTCCAACTGGGCAAGCCTTAAAAACTTGGACTTAGGACACAATAAAATAACTGACATTACGCCGGTAATGGAGAGTTTTAACTCCGGCGCTTACAGGGCTCCTTACTGGAACTGCTATGTGAATATTTACGGCAACCCGCTCGGTTTCAAGGCTATTAACTGCGATTTACCCATGCTAAAGAGCTTTGGGCTGTCAATCAATTCAGAACATGAGGTTATTGTGGATATGTCCGCGCAGTTTATCAGCAATGTTGAGCAGCAGCAAAAAATGCAGGCTGCGCAATATATATCTATATCCGGGATGAATGTCATAAAAATAAGTAAATGATTGAAGAAATATTTTAAATATAAACGGAGGTAATACATGAAAAAAGCAACAACTTTTATTGTTTCCCTTGTCCTTGTTTGTTCCGCCTCGTTTGCCGCGTCCACAGCGCCGCAGAAAGGGAGTATGAGCATAAATCTCGAGCTCACGGACCCGGGAGGCACCGACACCGTAACTGATACAGTTATCCTGAAAAATATCAGCGCCTCGGAAATAGAACCGTTCATCACTTTCAGGCTGTCCAAATACGGCACAGTACAGGTAAATGATACGCTGAATATGCTTATCATAACCGATATGGCAAACAAGGTGGCTGACCTGATCAAGGTCGCGAAAAAGCTCGATGTGAAGGGGCTGAATAATTTTTTAAAGACCGAGACCGTGGTCCTGCAGGTGAACAATGTCCAGGCCGGGGATATTTCAGGAATGCTCGGAGCGAGACTGAGCCCGGGCGCGTCCATAAAGGTTGATGCGGACTTAAATGCGCTGGTAATTACCGATGTAAAAAGTAAGATCGACCAGGCCAGGGCGCTTATAAAGCTGCTCGACATCCCGGCCAGGCAGGTAATGATAGAGGCAAAAATAATAGAACTACAAAATGACAGGGATGCCAAAACAGGCGTTGACTGGCGTTATATATTCCAGTCTGCCCAGGCCATAGGCGACACTGCCGTCATAGGCGGGCTTGTGCCAAACCTGAAATTGACCGGTGCGGGCGGAGGGCTGGGAAAGGCCACATTCAGCATGAACGGCATAGATTCCATAATCGGAGTGCTTGAAAAGGACGGCAAGGCAAAACTCCTTGCCAGCCCCAGGATAGTGGCCTCAAACAACAAATGGGCGTTTATAAATACAGGGGACCAGATATTTTACAGCAGTGACACCCGGTACAGTAATACAGGCTCGAACGCGAACACATATTTGAACGGAAACGTGTATTATTCACCGACCCCTGCCGTGATAAACCCGAATGATAATATCAACGTAAATGAAAATCTGGGGACATCATTTATCAGAAACATGAACAACGGTATTGTGAACACAGGAATAAACTTAAACGTCACCCCGCACATAGTCTCAAGCGACCTCGTGACCCTGGACATAGTTGCCGTGATAAACAACCTCGCGGGCTGGTCCCCCACTGGCAGCCCCATAGTGACAAACCGTTCGGCAAACTCCACGATAACGATAAAGAATGGCGAAGCATTCGTGATGGGCGGCCTGAAAAAAGACACGCTGGTAAAAAGTACGGACAAAGTCCCGTTCCTGGGCGATATCCCGCTTTTGGGTTTCTTCTTCTCCAGCGACAAGGAAACAACGGTTTCTAACGACATAGTAATAGTGATAATGCCGACAATACTGGCGGAAGCTGGAAAGAACCTGCCGGATGAGGATAAGGCAAGGCTGGAAAAATCGGCCGGCGGGAGTAAATAATCAGGAGGGGCGTTTGAAGAAAAAATTTACCCTGTTTGTTATATTCTGCGTTTTTATTACCGCGCCTGCCTGCGTATTTGCCGGTACAGCCCCCCAAAACTGGGATAAATTTGAAAAAAAGATACGCGATAATACCATACAAAAACCACGGGCAAAAGCCTTTGTAAAGGCAATGCGGCCCCTGCTTGATTCATATTACTATGCCGCAGCCTGTGATACCACGCCGGCTGTATTTGTATTTCCGGTTGAGGGATACGGGCCGGACTCCATAGGCGGAAAAAAAGGCAGCGGGTATATAGCGAGCAGATATGATTTTTTTGAAGGCAACAAACATAGCGGGCATCCCGCGCATGATATATTCATCAGGGACAGGAATCATGATTTAAAGGATGACCGCACCGGAAAACCCGTGAGGGTATTATCCGCTTCGGACGGAGTGGTGGTATCGGTCAATACCGGCTGGGAGCCGGGCAGTGAAATACGGGGAGGAAATACTGTCTGGGTATATGACCCCGGCGTAAAAGGGCTCTACTACTACGCGCATATGGATAAAATATCCGTTAAAACCGGAGATATAGTAAATCCGGGCCAGGAGCTCGGTACTGTGGGCAGGACAGGAAAAAGCGCTTTCCCAAGAAGGTCAGCGACGCACCTGCACTTTATGTTCCTGTATTACGGCAAAGACGGCACGATGAAGCCTGAGAATATTTATAAAAGCCTAACCAAACGAATAAGGCCGGTTGCACGCGAAAAAAATGAAAATACAAATTGAAAATATAGTTCCTTCCTATTATAATATACGCATTGTACGGGACTGATGTACAAATGTATTTACCTTTTGGTCCGGCCCATGGGTTTGAGTTAAAAAATACAAAAAGTTGGAACTTATTTTGTCCGGATTATGTCCTATACTTGAGAGGGAGAAAATGCAGGAACCTGAATCTGATGTGATAAGGAAAGCGCAAAAAGGCGATAAGGCCGCTTTTGATGCGATAATAACCGCAAATAGCCGGCATGTGACGGACCTTTGCAGGCGGTACATGCGGAATGCTGAAGAGGCGCTTGATATGGCCCAGGAAGTTTTTTGCGCGGCTTATACGGGTCTGGATAAGTTCAGGTTCAAGTCAAAGTTCTCGACATGGCTCTATAGGGTGACGGTGAACCTGTGCATAAACAGGCTGGACTTGCTGAAGCGAAGGAAGTACTTTGATACTGATTCAATACACGGCGATGAGGAAGAAGGCAGGCAGGAGATACAGATAGCAGACAAGCAAATGGCCGCGGATGACCTGCTTGTGGCAAAAGAAACAAGGAAGATGATCATGGACGAGCTGGACGGGTTTGACGCGGAATCAAGGAACGTGATAATACTGCGGGACATGCAGGGGCTTGAATACGACGAGATAAGCGAAGTTTTAAAGATGCCGCTGGGAAGCGTAAAGTCAAAGCTCAACAGGGCAAGGGAAAAACTGAAAGAAAAGCTTTTAAGAAAGCCGGGTGACTTGGAATGAAATGCGCAGAGGCCAAAAAGTATTTACAGGGAATTCTTGACGGGAACGCGATGGATGACAAAGACGTCATTTCACATATAGGGTCATGCGCGGACTGCGCGAAAGAGTACAAGGCGATAAAAGCCCTTAAGAACGCTTTATCGTTTAAGGAAAAAACAGAGATACCCGCGGATTTCAACGTGGGCGTGTGGGAAAAGATTAACAGGCCTTCGCCGTCGATACTCGACAGGATATTTGGGGCGCGGCCAACGGTCTCTTTTATTTTCAAAACAGCGGCTGCTTTTGCGGCAATTATATTCATGGTTGTCATGGCCAGGAATTCATTTGTAAAAAACGAAACCGTGGCATCAGTCAGCCCGCAGGCGCAGGTTAAGACAGTTGTCGCAAAGACAGCAAAACATATCCGGAAACCCGCTGGCGCGGAACCCAATGTGAATAAAGGAACAGCGCCGGCTTCGGAAGTCGCCGTAAACAGCGTTCCTGTGAATAAGTCCGGAGAGATCCGGAGTATTGATGCGGAGACCGGAGGAATTTCATCCCCGGGAAAAGGGCCCGCAACAGCTCCAAAAATATTTTCAATGAAATTTAATAAGGCCAACGCGGAGCCTCAGACCGCAAAAAACGCCCCTGTTTCTTCAGGCGTGACAGAAGCCGGCATCAGTAAAAATACCGGGGAAACTTTTAAAAAAGAAGAAGTACTGAGCGGCCCCGTGGAAATAAGGAACAATGTCTTTAATCCGGCCCAGGGCGGTAAAATGACGCTGAAATACCAGGTAAAGACAGAGTCGCCGGTTATAGTGCAGGTTTACAATAAAAAGGGAGAATCAATAAAATCAATTTTTAAAGGAACAAGGCAGCCCGGCATATACGAAGTCAGCTGGGACGGGACAAATGACAGCGGGTCCATGATCGCGGCGGATATGTACATAGTTTATATAAAGACGGACATGATAGAGAGGCGGATAAAGGCGGCGGTGGTGAAGTGAGCATAAAGTGAATTGCGGAGCGCGGATTGTGGATTGCGGATTGTTGAAGGGTGGGCACCGAATGTCAAGTGCCGGATGCCTAATGGGATTTGTGATTTAAGACTCCAACTTGCGAGGGATGATGTGCGGGATAAAAGGTTAAGCGGGATAATTGTGGTTATTTGTTTAATCGTGTCAATTCCTTTTTGTTTGCGGGCCTCAGGCGGGGTGGGCGCGGATTTTTTACGGCTGGCGCCTCCGGCAAGGACAGCGGGCATGGGGGATGTTTTTGCCGGCATATCCGACGATGTCAATTCCATCATTTATAACCCTTCAGGGCTTGCTTCATTAAAAAATATTGTTGTTTCTTTCACGCATTTTTCCTCATTTGCGGACACTAACTGCGAATATGTCGCGTCTGCGTTCCCAATCGAAAATGGTAAATACGGGGTCATAGGCGCGGGGGTTGTTTTGGATTATACATTTGATTTTCCTTATTATAACGATTACGGGGACCAGAAGGGAAATGTGGATAATTCTGACGTCATAGCCACGGTTTCATATGCCTATCCTGTATTTGGATGGTTAAGCGCCGGGGTCAACCTTAAATATTTTTACAGCAAGCTGTTTATTTATAACAAGAGCGGTTTTGCCGCGGATTTGGGCCTTCTATTTGCCATTGCCAAGAACCCCGACACTTACGCGGGATTGGTGATACAAAACATAGGAGGCCAGTCGGCTTATATATCTGTTGTCGATCCCATGCCCACGAATTTTAAGGCAGGCATGGGTATGAAACTAAAGATCGGGGACGCGGCAAAACTTACCATGGGGCTCGATGTAAACCGACTGGTTTCCAAAGACGAACTGCCCACCCTTGACCTGGGTGCGGACCTTAATCTATTCGAAGTGTTATGCCTTCGCGCGGGATATGGCTTCAGGCATGACGCATCCAGCGTATCCATGGGAATAGGCATCCTGCTGGACAGGGTTACTTTTTCATATTCATACCAGCCTTTTGACGTGCTCGGCGCGACCAACAGGATAAGTCTTGACGTGGCCTTGTTTGATGGGTCCCAGGACAAGAAAAAAGAGTAAATATATGGAACTTATTTAAGGCTGTTTCTGTCGTATGTAGTGCGAGGGATTAAAAAAGGAGATCTGAAATGAAAAAGATAAATCTGTTCAGGCTTGCGGTTGTTTTGTCTGCGTTTGTGTTTTACGGGCAGTTATTTGCCAGCGCTTCAAAAATAACATCCGTCAGTATAGTTCCTACAAACCCAGGCTATGGCGACCTTGTGCAGGTTACGGTTAATTTGTGCGCGTCAAACAATGACACACCATTCCTGTCTGCGGCAATATCAACCCAGCCAGCCCCGGAAGCAGTGGGTACTGCAGGGCAGGTATTTGTGGTGGACGGATATGGTATAGACAGGAAAGACGTTACTTTCGCGGATCCAACCCAAGTAGGGCTTATGCAAACCCCGATTAACGAACCATATCCATACACAAACCTGACATGCTTGGATTGCGCAGTAGCAGCAGGTTTGCCGCTGTCGTATGTATTTACTGTCCATATGCCGACAGCTGATTATTTTTCATCGGTTTGTAATCCCACTAGTTTTTATTTAATAGTCGGGCAAAGAGGCAATAATCTGGGAGCCAGCGACTGGTCCAATCTTGCGCCTGGCTGCACAAGCCCTGACCAGGGATATGTGTCTGTGCCGATTCCTATTGTTGTGCCGCCGGCTTCCAATAGTATTACAAATAGGTATGAAGGTTCGTTAGCCGCGGCAGGGGATGAAATATTATTTTCCATGGATTACAGCTATGGCGGGCCCGGAGCGTTTTCTATTACCGATCCTGTGCCTGGTGGAACAGATTTCACTGTCGTATCATACGGACCCACAAGCATACCCGGAGGTTCAGTCACGGCGCCTGTGGCAGGAGGGACAGGGGTATGGAACTTTCCTGATAGAGCCGGCATGGCGGGAATGCAAACAGGCACGGTGTGGATGCTTTTAAAATCGAACACATTAAGTGCTACTGGAACAATTTATACAAATACTGCGACAGCGACCCAGCCAGGAGTAACAACGGCTATGGCGTCCGCGGCTGTTACGGTCGGAGCTCCCGCAATATCAATATTAAAAACAGAAAGTGCGGCCTCGCTTCTGGCGGGCAGCAACATAACTTACGTGCTTTCATATGATATCAACGGATTTGCCTTAAAGGATTTCGCACCGTTTGATAATATACCGGCCGGAATTTATGATTCCTCCACAGGTCCTCCTCAGGGATGGCAGTATTCTCCTTACAATGGAACAGGGCCGGGAACGTGGACAGTAAAGGACCCGTGCGCTACAGGCGGAGCATACATTACAGGAAGCGGTGCCGCGACCACATATCCGGCTTTGTTGCTTGATGACGGAATCTCCGGCAACGCGATTGACGCGTTTTGCACAGGCATGATTATTTCTGATTTTTATATAGAAGACTCGGCTTACAGCGGCGCTGACGCGGCGATAATAATAAGGTCAAATAACTTGACCGGAACTGCGGGAAGATCCATAGGTATATGGGCTTCAATAGATGTCAACCCGGCGGTTTTATTTATTTCCCAGTGCGGCACGGGAAATATGTTGGGATGCGGAAGTATTATCTCGGGAGCTACAGGGTCTTATACAAATACGCCGAGCATAGGAATGATTTCACCAAAAAAATGGTACAGGATGAGGATTCTTGCGGCTAACGCCGGGACAGGCCAGCGCATACAGGCAAAGGTCTGGGCGAGAGGCGATCCTGAACCGGCTGTGTGGGATCTGGATTATACAGTGCCTAATATAGGCCCGGGTGGAGATACTAATTGGGACTGCAACGGAACAGGAGCAATATCCAATGACGGTTGGAGGCCGGGAGTCGGCCAGCAAACCGGAGACGGCGCCGGAGTGCAGGACTCATACGATAACTTCACGGTTTACGCGCCAAGGAATACGGCTGCGAGCACGGCAATCTATGACACGGTACCCACAGGAGTGAATTATATTGGAAATGCCGGAGGCTGCACAAAGACCGGAGGAGTAGTAAACTGCGATATAGGCTCAGTATCTCTTCAGTCAGGTTCGTTCACCTGGTGGGGTACGGCAAATACCTGCAATTCCACCATATCAAACCAGGCACTGATATTTTACGCCTCAGGTTCCGCGCCAATCGCCTCAAACTGGGTGGCCGCGGATGTGATGTGCTGGTCGCCGACAACAACCGTCACAGTAACAAAGACATATACAGTAACACTAACACTGACCCCGACGCCGTTTTCCGGAACTGGGACATTTACACAGACATTCTCTCCTACGCCGACTATGACGCTGTTTTTCGGGACCGGGACATTTACGCCGACAGTAACACGCACAGTAACACCTACATATACAGTAACACCGACATGTACAGTAACACTAACATTGACCCTGACGTCGTTTTCCGGAACTGGGACATTTACACAGACATTCTCTCCTACGCCGACTATGACGCTGTTTTTCGGGACCGGGACATTTACGCAGACATTCTCGCCGACACCGACAATGACGCTGTTTTCCGGAACCGGGACATTTACACAGACATTCTCTCCTACGCCGACTATGACGCTGTTATTCGGGACTGCGACATTTACGCCGACAGTAACACGCACAGTAACACCTACATATACAGTAACACCGACATGTACAGTAACACTAACATTGACCCTGACGTCGTTTTCCGGAACTGGGACATTTACACAGACATTCTCTCCTACGCCGACTATGACGCTGTTTTTCGGGACCGGGACATTTACGCAGACATTCTCGCCTACACCGACAATGACGCTGTTTTCCGGGACCGGGACATTTACACAGACATTCTCGCCGACACCGACAATGACAATAACAATAACAGTAAATTTGACGCCATCAGGGATGACGCTTAGCAAATCAGTCTACCCCCCATACGCAAATAACGGGGATAACCTTTCCTATGTGCTTTCCTACAATAACGCTTCAGGGGCGACAGTAAATGCCTATACGATAACTGACAACCTGTCGGGAGTTTTAAGCACACAAATACAATTTGTGTCATCTTTACCGGCTCCGACCTCTTCAACCGGTTCAGTATACACATGGAACCTCGGAAGCATACCTCCGGGCGGTTCAGGCAATGTCATGTTTACAGCGCAGGTTATAGGAACCGACACTACCATGATGACAATATGCAACAGGGCATCTGACAGCACGGGCAACCTGACAGGCAATGCCTGCCTGTGGGAATTCACGGCGACCGCCACTCTTACACTGACCGTGCCGGTATTGACACTGACTCCTTCAGCGACAAAGACAGTGACACAAACGGCAACCCCGACAGGGTTTGCGCCTCCGGGAACTGCAACATTTACGCAGACATTTTCGCCCACGCCGACATGCACTTTGGGGGTTCCCGGAACACAATCATTCACCCCAACAGTGACTTTGACTGCGACCCTCACGGCCTGCTGCACAGGAACAGTCATATGCACGGGTGCGACGCCTGTGATAAAGGTATTTGCAACATATAATCACTGGCCAAACGGCAGCGTAACAATAGATGTTATCAGCAATATACCTTTTGTCTCTAATCCTGTGGCATCCGTAAAACCGCACAGCGCCCATCCCTCACAGCTGTTCACGGCGGTTTTAGTGCCTCAAACATCATGGACTTACAGGTTTGTTTATCCGAAGCAGACTGGTTACGGGGATATAGACACGATCAAGGTTGCCTATGCGGATGTCTGCGGCAATTCAGGGACAACGAACGGAACGTACGAAAAGAAAGCGGAAATACCCGACAATGAAATCAGGATATATAAAAACGTCATAGATCCCGGCAAAGGAGAGAGGACAAGGATAGTTTACAACATACACGGGGCAGGCACGGTTAAAATCAAAGTGTTCAATATAAACGGAACGCTCATAAAGGAACTCTTTAACGGGACCGTTGACGGCGGTAAGGATCAGGATGAGGCCATATGGGACGGCTTCAACGCGGGCGGCAAAGTGGTGGCAAGCGGCACGTATATAATAACCATACAGACATCGTCTTATACGGTAAAGGCAAAGGTCGCGGTAATACGGTAAGGCAATTACAAATTACCAGGATTAATTGAGGCTCAGATAAAAAGCAAAAAGACCGGGTGAAAGCCCGGTTTTTTTGATAGTCAAAACATTCAGAGAGTATATAGGTTATAGTAGAAGAAGGTCAAAACATACAGAAAGTAGAAGGTAGATAGGGCAAAATCGTGCATGGGTGGCACACCAGTTTGCAGGCTCGGGGCACCACCCGCATCAAACTCTATTCGTTGTTATTAACCGCTTTTATATCAATCCATCCCGTATTACCGTTATCCAGCTGTATGAGCGCGGCTGTGGCTGTCTTTTTTAATACCTTTACGCTGTCCCCGGGTTTAAGCGTTCCCACGGCGGAGTTTGCGTTTAGATCAATCTGGCGGCAGACAATGATAACAGGATCCCCTCCGACACCGGTTATGACGGCTCTTGTGCCGCCTAAGTCCTGTTTAAACGGGCCGGTAGAAACACAGGAAGTATTAAACAGTAAAAACAAAAGCACGGTAGTTATGTATCTCATGGTTCACCCCACATGTATTTTTTATAATTTAATATAACATTTTTGCGATTATTTTTCAACCTGCTTGACAACGGAGCTGAAAATTGTTATAATTATCACACGACAGGTGATATTGTACAAAACCGTTTAAAAGAGGTGTTATATGAATGTTTCCACAAAAGGGAGATACGCTTTGAGGGCTTTAACCCATCTGGCCATATCTTTTGATGAGAAGAATAACACCCCTGTTTCAATCAAGGAAATTTCCTCCAAAGAGGACATTTCAAACAGGTACCTGGAGAATATATTCGTCGCCATGAGGAAGGCAAATCTGGTAAAAAGCCTAAAGGGGGAAAAAGGCGGTTTTATGCTTGCGGTCCCGCCGGATAAGATCACTGTATTTGACATATTGCAGGCCGTGGAAAAAGGCACTGCCACCACAAAATGTGCGGCTGATTTTGATTTCTGCGGCAACGCCCCCAAATGCGGCATAAGGAAAGTATGGGTAAGGCTTGACAAGCTGGTAAGCGGATACCTGAAGGACACAACGCTGAGCGAAGTGACAGGTTCACACACTGCCATGAACAAAAAAGCCCAATAATAATAATTAATGAAGGAGAAGACCTATGGACAAAGTATATTACCTGGACAATAACGCAACAACAAAGACAGACCCCGAAGTTGTAAAGGCAATGCTGCCTTATTTTTCCGATAATTATTTTAATCCTTCCGGCGTCTATTCGGCCGCGCAGGACGCCAGAAAAGACGTGGAAAACGCCCGCGCCACTGCGGCAAAGTTTTTAAACGCCGACCCAAAGGAAATTATCTTCACAAGCGGCGGAACGGAATCGGACAACATGGCTGTTAAAGGCGCAGCATACGCCAATACCGACAAGGGCAGGCATATTATTACGACTAAGATCGAGCATCATGCCATAATTAATACATGCAAATACCTTGAAAAACACGGCTGGGAAGTGACCTACCTTCCGGTGGACAAATACGGCATAGTTGATATGGAAGAATTAAAAAAGGCGATAAGAAAGGATACTGTACTGATTTCCGTCATGTTTGCCAACAATGAAATAGGCACCATACAGCCCATAGAAGAAATCGGAAAAATCGCGCGCGAAAATAATGTGTATTTTCATACTGACGCGGTGCAGGCAGCGGGTAAAGTCAAGCTTGACGTAAAAAAACTCAATGTTGACATGATGTCTTTGTCGGCGCATAAATTCCACGGACCCAAAGGCGTGGGGATCTTTTACCTGAAAAAAGGCGTAAGGATACATTCGCTTTCGCAGGGCGGTCATCATGAAAATAACAGGCGTGCGGGCACTGAAAATGTGCCGGGTATTATAGGCATGGCAAAAGCATGCGAAATAGCGTCCGCTCACCTGGATGACGCCCCGGACATGGCGAGGATCAAAGCGCTGCGCGACAGGCTTGAAAAAGGTATAATAGAAAAAATACCCGAAGTGATCGTAAACGGGCACCCGGATAAAAGGATGGATAATACTTCAAACGTAAGCATCAGGTATATAGAAGGCGAGGGAATGCTCATACACATGGATTTCGAGGGTATATGCGCCTCATCGGGTTCGGCATGCACATCGGGGTCCTTGGACCCGTCCCACGTGCTGCTGGCCATAGGTTTGGACCACGGCACCGCGCATGGCTCGATCAGGTTCTCGCTTTCCAAGTACACCACGGATGAAGACGTAAATAAAGTGCTTGAGGTTCTGCCTCCGGCTGTTGTAAAATTAAGGAGTATGTCGCCGTTCTGGAAAGAGAAAAACAAATAAACTTGAAACCGCACTTATCTTGATTAAAAGGAGACACATATGGACAAAGAAAGCATGATAAAAAAAATAAAGGAATTAAGGACGCAAAAAGGCGCGGTTATTGTGGCGCATAATTACCAGATCCCGGAAATACAGGACCTGGCTGATTTTTCCGGCGATTCGCTTGAACTTGCCAGGAAAACAGCTGCGGCAAAGGAAAACCTCATAATTTTTTGCGGCGTGCGATTCATGGCGGAGACGGCAAAAATACTCTCCCCGCATAAAAAGGTGGTCATACCGAGGATGGACGCTGGATGCCCGCTCGCGGACTGCGTGACAGCCGAACAAGTGAAGGAATACAGGGCCAAGTATCCTGACGCCATGATAGCGGGTTATGTGAATACAAACGCAGAAGTAAAGGTACTGCTTGACGTCTGTGTCACGTCGGCAAATGCGATTGACATAGTAAGAAAACTGCCTTCAAAAAGGGTGGTTTTTCTGCCTGACAAGAACCTCGGTTACTGGGTGCAGAAAAATGTGCCGGAAAAAGAAGTAATAATCCATCAGGGCGCGTGCATAGTTCACCAGATGTTCAAAAAGGAAGACGTAATCAAGTCAAGGCAGGCGCATCCTGGAGTGAAAATAATAGTGCACCCCGAATGCCCGCCTGAAGTGGTCGACCTGGCTGACTCGGTTGCGTCAACCGCAGGAATGATAAAGTTTGTCAAGGAAAGCAAGGACAATAAATTCATCATAGGCACCGAGGAGGGCCACCTGCACAGGCTTAAAAAAGAAAGGCCCGATGCGCAGTTCTTCTCGCTGGGCAGCGCGAAAATATGCGTTAACATGAAAAAGACAAGGCTGGAAGACGTGCTTAAAGCGCTGGAAACCGAGACCCCGGAAATAATATTGGACGATTACATAATAAAAAACGCCATAAAGCCCATAGAAAAAATGGTGGCTTTGTAAAAGGAGAGTGTCATGAAATATTCCGACAAGGTAATGGAGAGGTTTAAAAACACAAAGAACATGGGCAGGATAGAGAACGCAGACGGCATAGGCAAGGTAGGGAACGCCAAATGCGGGGATGTCATGTGGATATACATAAAAGTTGAAAATGATATCATCACGGAATGCAAGTTTGAAACTTTCGGCTGCGTCGCCGCCATCGCCACTTCGTCGCTTGCCACTGATTTGGTTATAGGAAAGACCATGAAAGAGGCGCTTGAAATAACCAATAAAAACATAGTGGAAATGCTGGATGGCCTTCCTCCTGAAAAACTACACTGCTCGGTGCTCGCTGAAGACGGGATCAAAAGGGCCATAGAGGATTATAACCGCAGGAAACAGGGTTTATCCCCGCTTCCTGAAAAAGAAGAAGACGACCACGAACACGAGCATGATCACGACAACGAGAAAGTATAATTTAAAGGAGTTTTTATATGTCCCGTATATTCGCCGGTATGAGCGGCGGGGTTGATTCAACTGTCGCAGCCGCGCTTTTAAAGGATGAAGGTCATGAGGTTGTAGGGGTTACATTGAAATTATGGGACGAAGCTTCGCGGTGCTGCAATCTGGAGGACATACAGGATGCCAGGCAGGCTTGTTTTAAGCTCGGCATAAAGCATTATGTTTTAAACCTGAAAGATGACTTCAAAAAGAGCGTGGTTGATTACTTCATAAAAAGTTACATAAATGGAATGACCCCGAACCCGTGCGTGATATGCAACGAGGAGATAAAGTTCAAGGCCCTCATCCAAAAAATGAAAGAAAACAACTTTGATTACGCGGCTACGGGCCACTATGCCCGTATTGTGAAAAAAAACGAAAAATTTTTGCTTAAAGAAGCAAGGGATAAAACAAAAACCCAGGAATATTTTCTGGCCCGCATCGCTCCCGAAGAAATAAAAAGCATTATTTTTCCGCTTGGGGATTATAAAAAAAGTGAAGTTGTAAAGCTCGCCAAAAACTTCGGTGTCTACGTGGAAAAACCCGAGAGCCAGGAAGTGTGCTTCATGCGCAGGAACGAGACGCCGTTTGAATTCATAAAGAGGAACTCGGATATTTCTATGATAGATAAAGGCGCTTTTTACAAAAGCAACGGCGAGAAAATATCCGCCATAAAGGACTCGGCGTACTTTAATTATACTTTGGGGCAGCGCAAAGGCCTCGGCATAAGCGCGGGCAGGCCCGTTTATGTGGTTAAAATTGACGCTGAAAATAAAAGGGTTGTGGTAGGCGATAAAAATGAAGTGTTCGCCCGGAGATTTACGGTTTCCTCGCTGAACATGCTTGTTCCTCAAAAAAAATCCGGATTTTACGCCAAAGTAAAAGTAAGATATAAGCAGAAAAAGGCGGAAGCTTATATAAGGAAGGCAGGCGATAGGGCGGAAATAACATTTAAAGAACCCCAGTTTGCCGTGACTCCAGGCCAGCTGGCAGTGATCTATAAGGCGGATGTGGTCATAGGGTCCGGGTTTATAGAGTAATGCGGCGCCAATACCCGGCTTTTAGGGGCATAAAGAGAAGCCCTTCATTAATGTGAGCGTATGCAGTAGTATGGCATAAACAAAGAAGTTTCACAAATGGCTGGAAAATGTGGTATAATTTAGTGATGCACAATTGTATATATAAAAATATACAAGGTTGCAGTTTTTTAGACGCCCATTTAACCGGGAGTTGTGATGAAAAAAGTCCTTGCCAAAAGGTCAAAAAAGAAAACAGACAAGGAAATTCTAAGAGAGATTCTAAAAATTTCCGAGGACATACTTAATATATCGGACATAGACATTCTTCTTGATAAAATACTTTACGAAGTCAGGCGTTTTACCAGTGCTGAAGGTGGAACAATATTTATGGTGGAAGATAACAAACTCCGCATGAGTTATACCCAAAATGATATTCTTTTCGAGGAAAATCCCGCAAACAGGTACAAATATCTCAATAAGGAGATTCCGCTTGATCCAAAATCAATTGCAGGCGCGACAGCTATAAATGGGGATGTGCTTGAGTTTAAGGATGTTTACAAGTTAGGCTCGTCTTGCGCCTGCGGTTTCAATAAGCAGTTTGACATAGATTCAGGATACCGCACCAAGTCCATGATATCCATACCTTTAAAAAGCGCGCGCAATAGGGTCATAGGGGTCATGCAGATAATAAACGCAAAGGACGAAAATGGGAAAGTGGGGCATTTTACAGACCAGGATAAACTGTTCATATCATATTTTGCCAATGACGCCACAATAGCCATAGAAAAAGCAAAATCCACCAGGGCCATGGTACTGCGCATGCTAAGGATGGTGGAGTACCGCGATCCGAAGGAAACAGGCGGGCATGTAAACCGTATTGGAACTTATGCAGTGGAAATATACCAGAGATGGGCGGAAAAACGCGGCTTTCCCGCTGAACTCATACGCAGGTTTAAAGACAAGTTGAAAATCGCGGCCATGCTTCATGACGCGGGGAAAATAGCTATATCAGACCAAATATTAAAAAAGCCGGGCAAGCTTGACGAGGATGAATTTAATATAATGAAAATGCACGCGGTTTTTGGTTACAGGCTTTTTTCCGGAAAGGAATCGGAACTTGACGCCATGTGTGCGGAGATAGCCCTGTCACATCATGAAAAATGGGACGGTTCGGGATATCCCGGAAAAATGGAAGGCATGATGACGTCATCCTGTATAGTGCCGGCCGCCGGGAAAAAAGATATGGAAATACCCATTACCGGCAGGATTGTGGCAGTCGCTGACGTATATGACGCGCTCATATCAAAAAGGGTTTACAAGGACGCGTGGGATGAAGACCATGTACTGGAATACATGAAAGCAAGTGCCGGAACCCATTTTGACCCGGAAGTCGTGGAAGCTTTCTTTGAAATATATGACATCATTAAAGCTATCAGGGAACAGTTCAAAGAAAACCCGGAGAAGCACGGATGAATCGCACGGCAATATTGGCTGAAATCTTTTTTTATTGAAAATATGGTTTTTAGCAGGTATAATGTGAATATGAATTAATCCAGCTTTCGGGGGCATTAAAAATGGCAGACAAGAAGAAGAAAAACGGAACGGACGCCGTAAAACAGGAAACAATTGACAGGCAGATAATTGACCTTGATGTAAATATGTTTGTATTAAAACCAAACTCGGTTTTGGTCCTTCCGGAAACTCCAAACATATACTTAAGCACCGCAAAAGCCCGGAAACTTATGTCAGACCTGGAAAAAGCTGTAATTATGTCAAGGGACGGGGTTATTATACGTTTTAAGGGGCAGATCAATCCGAGGCAGGAAACCGCTGACAATGACGGAAGCATGTTCTTAACCAGGGAACTGTCAGTGAGTGAAGTGGAAAGCTGATACGATCTTACAGGCTTACCGGAGAATTTTCTTGCAAATTATAATAAAAGCACTGTCATTTATTGTGCCGTTCCTGCTTGTTTTCATATCTTTTGCCCTGTCAGGCTCGGGGCAGGATCTATATTTTTACGCAGGCTGCGGTTTCGGCCTTGCCGGCATACTGGTTTTTATGATTCTAATGCGGCCCAAAACGGAAAATATCACAGCCGGTGCGGGCCTTAATGAACGCCCGGAAAATACGGCTGGAAAACCGCAGGAGAATAAATGATATATACAAGCGCTAAAATTAACAGGACCTTTGTCATTAAATTCGAAAACAATGATAATTTGATAATGGAATTGGAAAAACTTATAAAGAAGGAGAAAGTCAAAACAGGTTTTTTCATGTTCCTGGGTGGGTTAAAAAAAGGCGACATAGTCTGCGGCCCGAAAAAACCTGTCATACCCCCGGAACCTAACTGGGTTTCTTTCAGGGATGGCTGGGAAGTTTTCGGTACGGGTTCGGTTTTTGAAGGAAAAGGCTCTCCACAGATACATATGCATGCATCAATGGAAAAAAAAACAAAAACCCTTATAGGGTGCGTCAGAAAAAATGCGGAAGTGTTCATCACTATAGAAGCTTTTCTAATTGAACTGACAGGCATAAAGGCAAGAAAAGAGATTGATGAAAAAACGGGCATTAATATGCTGAAATTGTTTTAATACGGATCTTATTACGGGAGAACAAACAATGAATGGCCTTGATATTAAGACCGAAGACCGCGACGGAGTGTTTATTGTAAAGACCGAAGGCTACATAGATACAACTACCGCAGGCGGGCTTGAAAAAATTTTTGACGCTGCTTTGAAGGATAAAAAATACAGAGTGGTTCTCGATCTTGAGGGCTCGGATTATGTGAGCAG
Organism: uncultured bacterium; assembly: GCA_937889595.1. Lineage (GTDB taxonomy): Bacteria > Oederibacteriota > PGYV01 > PGYV01 > Palsa-1178 > PALSA-1178. The sequence continues at coordinate 42,206 of CALAOR010000088.1, read as the reverse complement.
CGCCGGCTGGGGAATTTTTGTGGGCATAAAGAAGTCCCTGATGCAGAACAAAGGCGACATTAAACTCGCAAATATGAAAAATGAAGTACTGGAAGTATATGAGGTGCTGGATTTTACGCACATACTGGAGTATTATAAGGATACAGAAAGCGCGGTATTGTCGTTTAAAAAGGGCAAGGGAAAATAAGAAGGGGGCATTTATGGCACTCTCGGTGAATGTTGAGGACTTAAACGGGGTAAAGGTTGTTAAATGCACCGGATATGTTGATTCAGAAAATTCCGGCCAGATTAAAACCGTCATAGAAGACCTACTTAAGGGCGGTTCCTATAAGATCATAATGGACCTTGGCAAGGTTGATTATGTGAGCAGCGCCGGATGGGGGCTCTTTGTCGGATATCTGCACGAGGCAAGGATGAACAAAGGAGACATAAAGATTACGGACATGAAAAAAGAAGTGCTTGAGATATTTGAACTTCTGGATTTTGCGAACATATTCCAGTATTTTAAAAGCACAGCGGACGCGGTAAAGGCGTTTTAAACCATTGAAATCCGGAAGAAAATATTGAAAAAGCACTGAAAATCCAAAAAATGCTTGAAAATGACAAATAGAACTGGTATAATAATATTGATGTTAAATTATTTCAATTTCAGGAGGTAATTTACCGTGGCTGAAAAAAAACAGAGTCAGAATGAATTCATTGTCAGTACTTTAAACGGTATTTATGACGCATACGACCCTTATACAAAAATCCACAAACAGGTGAAGTTCGAAAACGGCATAATGCACGGCCTATATAAGGAGTATTATGACGAAGAAAAGAAACAGATGAAAATGGAAGGCCATTATGAAAGCGGAATGAAGCAGGGAGTCTGGTCGGAGTTTGACAAAAAAGGCTCTATAGAGGCCGTAAAGATATGGAACAAAGGCGAGCTGCTTGAGAGAACTATGTATGATGACGAGGAAGAAAAAGGCTGAAATAATTCAAGCCTTTATCAATATAAAACCCCGGTCTTTAAAAACCGGGGTTTTGTTTTTTGGAGGATTTTATGGCAAAAAAGAAAAAGGAAAAGGAAAAGGGCTGTTCTGCGCAATGCGGGTGCAGCGGCGGCTGCTCAGGCGGAGAAAAGGCGGTATACCACGGGTTATATGTCAGTTTTGACCCTGATACGAACCTGTACGTGGAAGCTAATTATGAAATGGGTGTTCTGCATGGGGAATTCACGGAATTTTACGATATGGACAGCGGGATCATTAAGTCAAAAGGTTATTATAAAGCCGGTTTAAAAGACGGTCAATGGATTAATTATGACAACAGCGGTGCTGTGAAAAAAGTGGACAATTTCAGGAACGGAAAAACAGTTAAAAAGTAAAAATATATTACAATACAGCGTGTGGCACATAAGACCGCTTCAAATAAGATATTTTTTTATGAAACTTGACAAAGTAAAACATATTTGATATAAACAATGAGTAATTAAGAAACGGGTTTAAGACTAAAATAAAACTAACAGGAAGTATGGAACCCGGTAGCAGGAACAAATCCGTAATTGGGACCATACCCCTGAAACTTGACTTTTTGAAATTGTTATGTTATAATGCTACTGAAAGAGTGGTATATAAGACGTTCTTTAAACAAGGCAGTCAAAACAGATGAGAGATAAACTAAGATAATATGGGTGTAGGTTTCCCCCTAACCCCTCCCAAAACCCCTTATATCGTCCTACACCCATATCTTAGAAGGCCCGCAGAAATGCGGGCCTTTTTTTTTGTGGCTGTTAGCTTTGAGGAGCTAGAGCGACGAAAAGCTTACAGCCACAAATACCCGCTCAAGTCCCGGCGCTACAGCGCCGGGACAAGCGGTATATATAATAAAGCGCCAAGGACATGATACAAGCAAAGCATGGGGTTAACGTCCAAAACAAATACCCGCTCAAGTCCCGGCGCTAAAGCGCCGGGACAAGCGGTATATATAATAAAGCGTCAAGGATAGGATACAAGCAAAGTAAAGTATTATCGCCTTATGGTGCTGGCGGAAAAGTCCTTATGACAGGTCGTATCCGGCACAGGTGACAAAATTAAGCCATTAAAAAACATATTGACAAAATCTCCTTTGTCTTGTAGAATATCACAATGAAGGTGATATACTACAAAACAAAGGAGAACAGGAATGCTCAGGGAAATCGTGGTAATAGATGATGATAAATGCAATGGATGCGGGAACTGCGTACCGGGATGCCCTGAAGGAGCCCTGCAAATAATAGATGGAAAGGCAAGACTGGTCTCTGATTTACTATGCGACGGACTGGGGGCCTGCATAGGGGAATGCCCGGTTGACGCGATCACAGTTGAAAAACGGGAAGCGGTAAAATACGAAGAAAACAAAGTCATGGCAAATATCTCAAAACAGGGTGAAAATACAATAATTGCCCATTTAAAACACTTAAAAGATCATGGGGAAACGGTCTATTATAATGAAGCAGTTGTTTATCTAAAAAAGAATAATATGCGCGTCCCTGACCTTGATAAACCCAGGCATCAAGCGGGGCATGCTCACGCAGGAGGAGGATGCCCGGGTTCAAGAACGCTTGATTTTTCTTCGGACAAAGATGATAATGGCGGTAACGATAATACGGGAAAACAGCCGTCAGAACTGAAACAGTGGCCAATACAACTGCATTTAGTGTCGCCAAATGCGCCTTACTTTCAGAAGAAAGACCTTTTATTGGCTGCTGACTGTGTGGCTTTTTCCATGGGAAATTTCCACAAGGATTATCTGAAGGGTAAATCACTGGCTATTGCCTGCCCTAAGCTTGATGAAGGTATGGATATTTATGTGGAAAAACTTACTTCAATGATCGATGACGCCATGGTAAATACAATAACCGTTATGATAATGGAAGTTCCCTGCTGCGGTGGTTTGTTAGGAGCGGCAAAGCAGGCTGTGTCGCTTTCCAAAAGAAAAGTGCCCATAAAAGTGATAGTGATCGGATTAAAGGGCGATGTTTTAAGTGAACAATGGGCCTGATGATCGCGGGTTGGCGATTGCGGATTGGGAAATCAGTTATAAGGCTGAAATAAACCAAATTAGGAGAAGAATATGGAAAAACCCGAAGGGATCATTACAGAGGAAGATACGGTATATGACGTCCTGACAAAATATCCCGGACTTAAGGAGGTACTCATCAGGATATCTCCTAAATTCAAGAACCTGCAGAATCCTGTGATGTTTAATACGGTTGCCAAGATAACATCGCTTGGCAAAGCCTCAAAGATCGGGAATATTTACATAAAGGAAATGCTTTACGAACTCAATGAGGCGATAGGCAAGGGCGGGGAATTCCTGAATTTTTTTAAAAGCCAGATACCGAAAATGCAGGAAGAGTTCCTGAAAAAACAGTTTGGAACAGGCAGCGCGGAAAAGGGCGCAGAAAAGCCAGAATGGATGGGGCAAAGCAGTGCGTTTGAGGAGTTTGACGCCAGAAAGGTTGACGGTGAGCCCTTTACTTTCATAATGGATAAGGCTGGAAGCATAAAGCAGGGCAACGGATTCGTTCTCATACAGAAATTTGAACCCGCGCCTATAATAAATTATCTGCAGACACAGGGGTTTGAATCATATGTGGACAAAAAAACAGAAGATGAAGTAAGGGTTTATTTTCATAAAAAGTAAAAGGAGTTGTAAATCATGGGCGACGCGAAATTTGATGAATCAAAGCAAAAGATAAAGGAACTCCTGAAAAAGGTATCGGAAAAAACAAGCCCCGAGGAAATGGCGATTATTAAGAAGGATTTCAAGGAAACCATAAAGGATGCCAATCCGCTTATAATCGCGGCCGCGGAAGCCGAACTTATGAAAGAGGGATCGACCATAGACGACCTCATGAAAGCCTGCGACGTGCACCTGGAAATGTTCAGGGATGTGATAAGGAACCCGAACTTAAAAGTGCCCGAGGGGCACCCAATAGCGTCATTTCAGGAGGACCATAAAAACATACTTTCCGTTATGGAAAAACTTATAGACGAGATCAAGGAAGCAAAGAAAATAGGAAACTATGAAGATGCCGTCACTGAGGTAAAAATGATAGGAAAACTCGCGGACAAAATCATGGAAGCGGAGAACCATAATGTAAGGCAGGAAAACACTCTTTTCCCCGTACTTGAAAAACACGGCATAGAACAGCCGCCGGCAATAATGTGGCACGACCATACTGAAATGAAAGAACTGAAAAAAGCCATAATAAAGCTCGCTAAAGCCGTGAACGCGGAAAATTTCACGGATTTTCTCGGGCGTCTTGCGCAGATAGCGATGCTTCTGCTTGAAAAATTCGGTTCCCATACCCAGAAAGAAGAAAACATACTGTATGTGACGGCAATGAAAGTCATAACCGATGATGAGTGGAAGGATATTAAGGAAGAGTGCGATAATTTAGGGTACTTTAAACCGGGTTTGTAAGCCAGGACCCAAAATCCAAAAGTTCAAGAGGGGGAGAAGAACAATGAATCTAAAAGAACTTTCAATAGAAACAATTGAAGCTGTCATGGACGCGCTGCCCGTTGATGTGTCGTTTGTGGACGCAAATGACACTGTCAAATTTTTTAATACGCCCGGGGGGGGAAGGATTTTTCCGCGTACGAAAATGGATCTGGGACGGAAGGTGCAGAATTGCCATCCGCCAAAGAGCCTGGATAAGGTTAACACAATTCTGGACGGCTTTAAAAGCGGTACTTTAAAGGAGTCGGAATTCTGGATAGATTTTCTGGGGAAAAAGGTAATGATAAGTTATTTCCCGGTAAAGGACACGCAGGGCAAATACCTGGGATGTCTTGAAATGACACAGGATGTTACAAAGATCACAAAACTGCAGGGGGAGAAGAGACTTTAGGTCATTGCGGATCGGAGATTGCGGAATGCGGATTTGCGGATGAAGCACAAAACCAAAATGGAGGATGATCATGGCTGAGAAAATTTCATTGAAGACAGGGGTTGAGTATTCCAAAGGTTCTATAGTTTCAAAGCAGATCCTGAACAAAAAAACAGGCACAGTCACATTATTTGCTTTTGACAAGGGCCAGTCGCTTTCAGAACACACGGCGCCTTTTGACGCCATGGCTCAGGTGACAGAGGGAACCGCTGCAATAATAATTGGAGGAGAGGCAAATGAAGTAAAAGAAGGAGAACTTATCATAATGCCGGCGAATATTTCACATGCTGTAAAAGCGGACGTTAAATTCAAAATGCTTCTGACAATGATCAAGGGATAATTCACTGTTGATATAATATGGATGGTGGCGGAAAAGCATGCCATGTACCTGAGTTACTGCGAATGGTACATGGCCTTAATGATAGGTCGTGTCCGGCACGGATGAAATTTTTCTATGGATCCGCCTCCGCAAAGCTTCGGCGGACAAGTTTGTGCGCTTGTATTATAAGCGGAGCTTGATATGAGAGGTAGATAAATCCTTGATTTTCATATGCTCTCTGACCGGTCGCAAAACATATTAAAGGTTTTAGTGGCGCACAGGCCACAGAAAAATTTCATCCGTGCCGGACACGATAAAAAATTTCATGGTTTTATGAGGTTCCCCCACAGTATCATATGAAATTAAATCCAAATGAAATATTTCACGCCCGCCACTATAATAATTTTATTCCGCTGTAAAATACTGCTGCAGGCGCTATAAAAAAGAAAACTTTCACATAGGCGGTGAATTCTCAAACTGGGCTCAAATGAAGTATTTCACACCCACACTATTAGTAATATCATGCTGCATAAAAACCATTCAAATATACGCAACAAGCAAGAAAACTTTCACATACATTATGCCTTTTTTAAAAACAAGCATAAACATTGGCTTATAATGCTGTTTTAATACCACTATTATAGTTGACAATACAAATTATTATGCTATATTGCTACTGAAGGAGTAGGATTACGGCAGTTGAAAGTGAAACGGGGTATCATAAATAGAAAAATGGCTCAAAAGCCTGTTTGCCGGGCGCCATGGCATAAAAAAAAGAAAGGAGGCAAATAAAGTGGAAAAATCGATTTTTGCTGAAATAGGACTGGAAAAGTTGCCTTTCTACGGAAAGGTATTTATATCCATGTTCTTGGTCTGTATCGGCTGCGGCTACCTTATGGCTATTTTGAATGTGCTGAGCAATGTGGGATTAAACTACAATTCCATAGTTGACCATTACAGGGGCAACGAAGCAAACATGATTGTCGCGCCGGATTTTAACGAACTGGTTGCGCACGCCCATACCCATATTTTGGGGATGACAGGAATGTTTTTCACCCTCGGCATCGTGTTCATGCTCACCGGTGTGCCTGCTGTTTATAAAGCGGTAGTTCCTGCCATATCGTTCCTTGCCATACTTCTGGACATATCATCCATGTTCCTGGTCAGGTTTGTGCTGCCGCAGTTTGCAATAACGATCCTGCTGGCCGGGATGACCATAGGGATATGCGCGCTGATAGAAATAGCAGTGCCTTTCTACGAGATGTGGATCAAAGAAATGTGGCTCAGAAGGATTAAAAAGTAAAAAAAAAAATAACACCAGGGAGGTGCAGGCGAAAAAAACCCGCACAACAGCGGACATGAGCCCGCTGAAAAAAATGTTAGGAGGAAGTCATGGCAAAGAAATTTTTTGTTCTTACAGTAGTGCTTGTTCTTATGGCCGGAATTTCGGCAATAGTTTTCGCAGCGGACACGGCAGTTGCCTCAACAACTGCAGCAGATGAATCGGGCCCTTCAGTAAGGGTCGGTGGTTGGTTAAAAATGTGGATATTTGACCGCCCGGCAGGAATAGGAAGAGATGTTGGCGCCCCTGTAAAACAAGCGGATATAACAAAGAGCTACGGCGTGTCTTTTAGCGAATTCGATCTGATTCTCAACGTAAAATGTAATGATTTGGTTAGCTTTTTGTTAGAACCAAATTGGTCGGCAAGCACGGGCGCGACGCCAAAACTGGGGCAGGTATCCCTCCCAACGGCCAAACCGGCCATCCCGAACGGAATTACCCAAACTGCCATAGCGGCGAGCAACTGGGGGCACGGAGTAGCTGAAATGATCTTAAACCTGCCGCATGACATTACTCTTGAGGTAGGAGCGCTAAGGCCGCATTTTTCCATGGATTACGGCGAAGAACTGTTTTTTGACGAGGAAATGACGACAGGAAAAGCAACGCATGACATCATGGTACTTGAAGATTACGGTTTCGGAGTCGCAAAAAGTTTTACGTTCGGCGACTTGTCACTGCCTGTAAATCTTTATGTCCTTAGCGGGGCGGACGGGGATTTTGTATTTGAAAACAACAATCAGCCGGGCGTCATGCTGCATGTTGAACCGCATTACGGTCCAGTTGAGCTTTACTTATCAGCTTTCGCTTCCCGCTGGGACGATAAGGAACTTTACGCAAAGCAGAAGCTGCTTGCGGGTATCAATGTAAGCCTGGGCGGACTTACGCTGAGGAGCGAAATAGCAACGGACAAAATAGAGAACGTAAAAGTCAAAGGCGTCGACAAGACAGACACGGGCTACTATGTAAAATTATTCTACAGGGTGCTGCCGTGGCTGCAGTTCATGATACACCACGATCACGCTGTTGAATATGCAGGCGCAAGCGTGGCGACCAGGTCGTTATCTGTTAATTATCTCACAAATACGATTGGTTCGGAAATATCCCTGTCCGACAGCACTATATTGCAGGTTAACTGCGATATTGGGGACTGGAGACAGTCAGACGGAGCGAAATCGATTGTTTTCACAAGGCCGAATATAGCTGTCAGAAGTTCTTTCTAAGTTAAGGAAATATAACCCCGCAGGGTAGTGGTGTAAGCCAACCCGTGCCGGTGACAAAAAGGGCCGGGGCGCCTTGAAAAAGGCGCCCCACCCCCTTTATGTTTCGTATGATGTAATACGGACTTATAGAAATAAAAATGTTAAAATATAAGGAGATGCGTCATGAAAAAGTTTTTGGTTACTGTTTTAGCAGTGGTTTTTTCAGCAGCACTTTTGGCGTCAGAAACAGATGCAGTAAAGAACCTTACACAGGAAGAGGGATTAAAACCAACCGCGGTAACGCTGACGGCTGCGCAGACGGCAAAGATACAGGCCGGCATGGGAACAAAACAGCCGGTAAAAACAGCTTATACGTTCTATGTAGGCAAGACAGAGACAGTGGTAATAGAAGAACAGATGGGCAAATGGGGTCCGATAAAATTCGCGATAGCCATAAGCAAGGCGGATAGAAAAGTAAAAGGAATAGAAATATTTGCAATGCAGGAAAAAAGAGGAGTTGCGGTAAAACTCCCCGTTTTTTTGGGGCAATACACCGGCAAATGCACGGCTGATGCCGTGGAAGTAGGCAAAGATATAAAAGCAGTAAGCGGAGCCACGGTTAGTTCCAAGGCGGTATGTACGGCCGTAAAAAGGGCTTTGCTTGTATATGGCGAGGCAATACCTGCCGGAAAATAAGAAAAACAAGATGCAAAAGGCTGACAGCGGAGGAGGATGAAAAATGCCCTCCAAAGTGTTTTTTCTCCTCCCTTTCAGCTTTTTTTACTGTGAAACATCCACAAAATAATTTGACTATATGGATGCTGTGAAGTATAATGCTACAAGAATAGTAGGATATAAAATGCGGGATTTACCGGCGCTAATTTAAAGAGGTAAAGAAGCAATTTTAAAGCTGCAGTTGTAAAGTATTCAGTGAAAAAATATTCAAGGAGGAAATGAACTATGAAAAAAACGCTTTTTTTGATTATGGCTGTTTTGACGGTTGTTTTCCTTGCAACGCCGGCATTTTCATCAACCGACGACATCGTAAAACAACTGCTGCCGGACTCTGATTTAAAGGCCAGATCCTTGATCCTGGCAGACGCGGATATTGAACAAGTCAATAAAATTGTCGGGGAACTGGTAGCTGTAAAAGGGGTATATATCATATATCCTTCAAAAACCGGGGCTGTTATACTTGATGAAGAGCAGGGAAAACACGGGATGATAGAAATGGCGATACTTATTGACGCCGCCACAAAGAAGATCAAGGATATTATTATCATATCAATGAAAGAACGCAGGGGAAGAGGTATTGTGAAGCCTATTTTTCTAAAACAGTATATTGGCAAGTCATTGCTGGATCCGATCGCGTTAGGCTCGGATATAAAGGCAATTTCCGGCGCCACGGTTTCGTCCAGGGCGGTGACAATTACAGTAAAAAGAGCGCTGGTTCTTTATGATATTTTCCTGTCGAAACATTTAAAATAGAAGTTGTAAATAAATTAATTGATGTGGTTTTTGTGTTGTTTGCCTGTGTTTAAGGCGTGGATAATGAGGTTAAAAGACCTGTGATAAGACACGGTAATTAAGTGAAAATAATCACTGTGAAAATAATCACTTGACAAACGAATAATTCGTGGCTATAATTCGAAACACTACGGTGGAAAATTTTTTTCTCAGATAATGCTACTTAATCGGTAGCAATTAGGAGGTTAATTTTCAATGAAAACGCCTGACGTTAAAAAGGAAAAAGATGAAAAAAAATACGGGCGGAGGGATATTATAAAACTCGCCGGCCTGGGTGCGGTTGCAGTAACCGCTGCCGCAATTACGGAAAAAGTTTTTGCGGAAGAACCCGAAGCTTCCCCAACACGCTGGGCAATGGTTATTGACCTGAGAAAGTGCTATGGGTGCCATTCCTGTTCCGCTGCGTGCAAAAGCGGGAACAATGTGCAAATTGGGAATTTCAGGTCCTGGGTGGTCCAGGTGGAAAAAGGGCAATATCCGTTAGCTGAAAGGGATTTTTTACCGCGCCTTTGCAACCAGTGCGAGAACCCCGCCTGCGTGAGGGTCTGCCCGACAACGGCCACATACAAGCGTCCTGACGGAATAGTCGAGATCGATAAAAGCATCTGCATCGGCTGCCGGTACTGCGTGAACGCGTGCCCGTTCGGGATGCGTTCTTTCGGATGGCGCAGGGGTTACGACAAAGGCAAAGAGGATTATCCGGCAAGAAGGTACGGAGTGGCCGACAAATGTGATTTTTGTTTTCACCGCCTTGAAAATGGCATGGTGCCGTCATGCGTGAATACCTGCCCCGCAAAAGCAAGGATAATAGGCAACATAAAAGATAAGAACAGCGAAGTATATAAACTCATCGATGAGAACCCGACACAGCGCCTGCTGCCGGACTTGGGAACTGACCCGCATGTTTATTATATCGGGCTTGACTGGGATACGGCTGAAAAAGCGATTGAAGTCGGAACAAGGCAGACTCCCACGGAGATTTAAAACTTCCGGGTTTTGATTTAACGGTTTTGCGGATCCGGGTAAGCACCGGAGCCGGATATAAATTTCAGGAGGTTTGACATGGCTGTGCCCAATAATAATGATAAATTAGTCAAGGATGTTGTGCGGGTATTGACTGTTACCGGGCCGCGTTATTATGCCGCAGTTGCGGTTCTGGCTGCGATCGCATTTTTCGGGCTTATTGTCTGGATCAACCAGGTAATGAAGGGATTGGACGTCACGGGCATGAGCAATTCAGTCGCCTGGGGCGTTTATATAACTAATTTTGTTTTTTTTATCGGCATCAGCCTTGCCGGGACTCTTATCTCAGCCGTGCTGCATATTACGCATGCCGAATGGCGCAGGCCCATTACGCGGGCGGCTGAAGCTGTTACGGTTTTTGCTCTGATCTTTGCCATGATATCAATTCTTGTTGACATAGGACATCCCGAGAGGTTTTTGAATTTATTTCTTTTCGGCCCTGCCGGGTCGCCTATGATATGGGATATTTTTATTGTTACCATGTATTTGATCAGCAGCGCGTTTTATCTTTATCTATCCATGATACCGGACCTTGCCATAATGAGGGATGTGTTCCCGGCAAAAAGCTGGCGGGGCATATTATATAAAATTTTGGCGCTGGGATGGGAAGACACGGCTGAACAAAAAAGAAAATATAAAAAAGCAGTCAGTATCATAGTTGTCCTGATAATGCCGGTGGCCATAATGGTGCACACTGTAACGGCGTTTATTTTCGGGGTGACGATCAGGCCGGGCTGGCATTCCACGATCTTAGGGCCGTATTTTGTTGTTACCGCGCTTTTTTCGGGATTAGCCGTTATTTCAGTGGCGCTGGCCGTATTGAGGAAAGTATTTAAGCTGGAAAATTACCTGAAGCCGGCGCATTTTTCCAATCTGGGAAAACTGCTTGCCATCATGTCGGCTTTGTGGCTTTATTTCACCTTTGCGGAGTTTCTCACATCCGCTTTCGCGGGGCATCTGGACGAAATGTACGTTATTACCTCAAAACTATACGGGGATTTTGCAATCCCGTTCTGGGGCATGATATTCTGCGTTGCGGCTTCCTTTGTGGTGCTTATCATAAAAAAGATCAACCCGATCGCAAGGACCGTTATCGCGGCAGTATTTATCACGATCGCGGTCTGGCTTGAAAGGTTCCTTATCATCGTGCCTGCCTTGACGCAGCCGTTATCGGAAGGGCACAAAGGCGGTATTTATCACGTCTCATTTTCGGAGATATTTATAACGACCGCTCTTTTGGCGGGGTTTATATTATGCTACTTTATCTTTGTGAAATTATTCCCGGTCATTTCAATCCTTGAGTTAAGGGAAGCAAGGGAAGCTGTGCCGACGGCAATGGAAAAAATCAAATCATATTTGCATGACGAGGAATAGAAAAAACATTAGTGAAAGGCGGAAGAAAAAATGAATTTCTTTTACACATCGGGAACGGGCGGTATTACAATTATCGCGTGCGCGGTAATTCTTACAGTCATTTGTGCTTTGACCATATGGTGGGTTGTTAAAAAATAGGTGTAAGAATATCTAATTATGGAATATAAACAGGAGGTCGATTCTTAAATGGCTAAATTAAATCGCAGGAGTTTTGTTAAGCTTGGTGCTGCGGGAATAGCTTTTCTGGCGGGAATAGGCAGGGCGGACAAGCTTTTCGCGCTTGATGACGAGGTGAAATTAGGTTTGGGCGGGAAGGATTATTCCCCTATTACCCAGGATAAACGCAAGTCAATTCCTTCCACCTGCTGGCAGTGCCCGTCACGGGACGCTTTAACGTGCTACACTGAAGGCGAACGCCTTGTGAAAATAGAAGGAAATGTCGAGTCAAACAGGAACCGCGGGAAAATCTGCTCAAAGGGACAGTCGGGAGTGAACCAGGTTTATAATCCCGACAGGCTGCTTTACCCTTTAAAGAGGATCGGCAAGCGCGGAGACGGCCAGTATAAAAGGATAACATGGGACGAGGCCTTAAATGAGCTGACAGCCGCGCTTAAGAAACTGAAAGACGCGGGCACGCCCGAGAAGTTCATGCTTCATCACGGGAGAGTTGATGGTTCGGACGAGAAGATAATAAATAATTTCCTTACGGGTTACGGCACAGGAACGGTGGGGAACAACACATCGACCGGAGAAAGCGGTAAATGGACGGCGCAGGAACTTACCTGGGGTAAATATTACGATGTGAATGACACAGAAAATACGAATATGATACTGAATTTTGGCAGTAATTTTTTTGAGGACCATACTTCCCACATCCAGCTCGCGCAAAGGACAGTGGAGGCGATGTCAAGAGGGGTTAAGCTGTACACCTTTGACGTCAGGCTGTCAAATACCGCCGCAAGGTCCACAGAGTGGATACCGGTCAAGCCGGGAACAGACGGGGCAATAGCGCTCGCGATGTGCAATGTTATCCTGGATAATAATCTTCAGGATGACGGATTTATCAAAACGTGGACAAATGTTACCCTGGAACAGCTGAAAAAACACATGTCGCAATATACCCCAAAATGGGCGGAACAAATAAGCGGCGTGCCTGCGAATAAGATCAAAGAACTTGCGATCGCGTTCGCGAAGGCAAAACCCGGGACCATCGTGTCCTACAGGGGCGCTGTCGCGCATTACAACGGAGTGCAAAATGAGAGGGCTATAAAGACCCTAGATGCTATCTGCGGCAACATAGATGTAAAGGGCGGTACAAACCACGCCGTAATGCCTGAATGGAAATTCCCGGAGATAAACGGCCGCGTAAAACAGCTGGATATTCTTGACGGGTTCAAGGGAACCGCGGCCTTTCCGACGCATAACGTCAATAATCAGGTCTTAAAAATGATCAAGAGCGGAAAAGCCGGAAGGCCTGCGATTTACATGACATACCTTTATAACCCTGCGTATGTGAACGGGGAATGCGCGGAAAATATTGAAATTCTAAAGGATGAGAAGCTCATTCCATATCTTGTGGCGGTTGATTTTGCCATGACAGAGACAGCCGTGCTTGCCGATCTGATCCTCCCTGACGTTACGTACCTTGAAAGATGGTCTTTAGAGGATACTATGTCTTATGCAATGATACCGGAATTTTCACTGCGTCAGCCTATAATCAAACCGCTCGGGGAGGCAAGGCAGTTCCAGGATGTAACAATTGAACTGTCAAAAAGGCTCGGTATCAATCTCGGGTACGATTCGACCCTTGATTTTATAAAACAGTCCTGCGCAATGACCAAAGTTTCGTTTGAATATTTGAAGGAACACGGCATATACGCGGATCCGTCGGCAAAGCCGTTGTATAAAGGTTACGCAAAGCAGGCGAATTACGGCGGTGAAACGGTTATTTATGACGCCGGCACAGGCGTGTACTGGGACTGGAAAAAATCAGACGCGAAAACAGCCGAGGAGGCCGCAGCTTCGGGTTACACGGACACAAAAAATGCCTATAAAGGCTATAAAGGGCAGAAAATAGGCGGTTTAGTTTATAGAGGATTCGCGCCGGACAGGGTGAACAAATCCGGTAAATTTGAGATCTATTCGGGGCTGTTAAAAGCGAGAAATTTTGAGCCCATGCCTTCCTACATGCCGATACCTGAGCATAAAAAAATGAAAGACAAGGAGCTTGTGCTCACAACTTATAAAGTAAATGTGCAGGCTACCCCGGAAATACAGAACTGCAAGTGGTTAAGCGAGATATATCATGATAATCCGGCATGGATCAACCCGGTAACCGCCGGCGATCTTGGCATAAAGACCGGGCAAAAGATAAAAATAAAGTCCGGGGTGGATGAAATACTTACCACAGCCAAGGTGACAAACGGAGTCGTACCGGGGATAGTCGCGGTTTCACAATACGTCGGGCACTGGGCATACGGTGAATTCGCGTCGGGTAAAAAATCCACCGTATTTGTCGCCGATGTCGACAGCAATACAAAATGGTGGAAAGAAACCGGCGTTCATCCCAACTGGGTTGTACCCAATTCACCCGACCCTATCGCGGGCCAGCAGCGTTCTATGGATACTGTAGTAACCGTAACCAAGGCTTAGCCGGTTAATCTTTCTAAAAGTAAGTTTTTGAAGTTATGGACAGGCGGAAAGAAGTGAAAAAAGTTAAAAAATACGGCAATGACGCCATTAAAACAGCGCAACTTAGAAGCGGCATTTACGGGTTTTTAGCGATTATTTATTTGAAGGAATTAAGCGCTGAGTCCATAAAATCATTTAAAAAACCCGAAGTGCTGAATAATCTTAAAGGAATGGGATTTAATCCCGATAAAAAATTTTTGAATACCGGCGAAAACGTCCTGTCCGGACAATTGGCGGCGGAATACAACAGATTATTTATTATCCCCCCTGTCCATATTTCGATGTACGCTTCAGTCTGGCTGGATAAAGATAAAATACTCTGGGGAGAAACGACCTCGGGAATAAAAAAAATTATAGAGTCGGTTGGCTTGAGTTACAAGGACAACTGGGACGGGCTCCCGGATCATATCGGAGTTTTGTTTGAATTCATGAAAAAACTGGTTGAAAAAGAAACCTCGGCACTGGCAACCGGGGATAACAAAACAGCGTCAAGCTGCGCGGAATACGAAAAACGTTTTTTAAATGAATATATGTTTAATTGGGTCCGGAAATTCTGTGAAACAGTCAAAAAAGAAACCAAAAGCCCGTTTTACAGGGAAATGGCAGGATTGACGGAGAGATTTATTGAATTTGAAGAGAAAGAAGTTGAATAATGTCCGGTTGTTATGTACAATACTGACTGAATGAAGAATTAAAATTAAATCCTAAAAATCAAGGAGGTATATATATGTTTGGTCTGGAATTGCCGGAACTGCTGGTAGTGCTTGCCCTGGCTTTACTTGTTTTTGGGGCGGACAGGCTGCCTGATATAGCAAAGGGTATAGGTAAAAGCGTCCATGCTTTCAAGAACGGGTTAAATGAAACCGAGCAGGAAATTAAAAGCACGGGAAAAGAAACCAAAGACGTGGAAAAAGAAAAAAAAGTTAAAAAAAGAAAAAAATCGGTTCTTTAAGAAAATCAAGGAGGTGTATATATGTTTGGTCTGGGATTACCGGAACTGCTGGTAGTGCTTGTCCTGGCTTTACTTGTTTTTGGTGCGGACAGGCTGCCTGACATAGCAAAGGGCATAGGTAAAAGCGTCCATGCTTTCAAGGACGGGTTAAAGGAAACCGAACAGGAGATCAAAAAGATAGGAAAAGAAACGGAAGATGATGAAAAAGAAATAAAGGTTAAAAAAGGAAAAAAGGGAAAAAAATGAGTTCTTCAGAAAGATATACCCTGACGGAACACCTGAAAGAATTAAGGACGAGAATAATTATCATTCTGATTGCCGTTGTTTTATGCAGCCTGATCGCTTATTTATTCATTGATAAAATCCTGGGAATCCTGACAGCCCCGGGCGGGAAGATGATTTTTATAAAGCCCGCCGAGGCTTTTTTTGCCCGTTTAAAAATTTCAATGCTGGCCGGAGGGCTTATATCACTGCCTGTAATTCTTTATCAGGTGTGGAAGTTTGTCAATCCGGGTTTGTTTAAAATGGAGAAGGTATACCTTTCTTTTGCCATGATATTTTCCTATGTTCTGTTCCTGGCAGGCGCGGCTTTTGCATTTTATTTTGTGCTGCCTGTGGGCGTTAAATTCCTTTTAGGCATGGGCACGCAAAATATCCAGCCTTTGATATCGGTCTCTTCATATATAGATTTTTTAATGATATTTATATTTGCGTTCGGGTTGATTTTTCAATTGCCGCTGGTTATCCTGGTTCTCGCAAAGATGGGCATAGTTTCGCCAAAAGGCCTGGCAAAAAGCAGGAAATATGTGTTGGTGGGGGTTTTCGTTTTGGGCGCGATATTTACGCCGGATGTTTTTTCACAGTTTATGATGGCTATGTCGACTTATTTATTATTTGAAATAAGCGTATTCTTTTCCCGGTTTGTTTATAAGGAAAAGCAGGGAAAAACAGGAACATCACGCTTGCCCGCAGTTACGAAAACAAGGAAAAAGCATAATAATAAAATTTAAAATGGCTGTTTGCTTATGCCGCCATATGCGCGTAAAATCAAAACCGCAAACTTATTTTCAGGCCGGCACTCGATTTTAAATTAAACCTTGACAAACAGTAAAGCAATATGTATAGTCTTAACGAGTTTAAGTAGCAGTAGCAGTTTTTTTTACGCCTTAATAAGTGAAAATATTCACAAGTTGCAATTAAGGCAGGATTATCTGTTTAGGAAAGTTTTTCAATGATTTAAGTTGAAATAACATGCGCTATTAATGATTATAATTTTAGGAGGTGGCAGGCTGATAAAATCGGATTTAAAACAAAAAAAGGGGTTTTAATTGGGAGCGGTGAGTTATATAGTTGCAGAGCTGCAGAAAGTACTAAAAATAATAAGGAGAAGGAAAATGAAAAAAATCTTAATGATTGTTTTGGCGGTGTTATTTGTATCGGCTGTTATGGCAACCAGGGCCGAAAATCAGGACAAGATCGTAAAAGAATTGATGCCGGCTACGGATTTGAAGCCGCAGGTTTACAGTCTTACCGCAGCTGACATAGCAAGCGTGCAGAAGGTGCTTGACAGCGATAAGCCGGTCCGGGATACATACCAGATTTATGTTACCGGAAAAGAAGCTGTTGTTGTTGAAGAGCAGATGGGAAAATGGGGCATAATTTACATGGCAATCCTGATAAATACCGAGACAAAAAAAGCCGTGGATATCGGGTTTATTGATATGGTCGAAAAAAGAGGCGTTAAAGTCAAGGAAGGGTATTTTAAAAATCAGTTTAAAGATAAAAGCTTGACTGATGCGTGCAAAGTTGGAGAGGATATAAAAGGGATATCAGGCGCGACAATATCTTCCAAAGCAGTATGCGTCGCGGTAAAAAGGGCGCTTATGATATATGATTTATTCTCAAAAAATCCAAAGAAAAAGTAAAGATTAACACAATAATCAAAAATGCTTTGTTCATATGCTAAAAGAGGAAGGGTAAAACCTTCCTCTTTTGCTTTTTATGCGCCCGGGGCCTGTGGAATGCGTCAAGCGGTTTAATAGCGGTTTCCCGTTTTTAAGTGAAATCAAGCACATCGATATTTTGAAATGTCTATAAATTAAAGATAATGAATGATAAATGAAAAAAACAAGTGAAAACAATCACTTGACAAACAGGCAATGTGGGTCTATAACTATAATACTAGTAAAATGGTGTCATATACTAATAAGCGATAATAGCAACGTCCCGGCAGGACAGTTTTGATCTGTGGGAAGAAATGACTTTTTAGGAGGGCGTTATGAAAAGGAACGGGTTATATAGGCTAAACACCGCGGATATAGTAATTGCCGCTATTGTAATAACCGTGTCTATCACGCCCCTGTTGTACTCTTTCACACGGCAAAAATCAGCCGCAGCCAATATAGCGAATATTTATCAGGACAATAAACTGGTAAAACAGGTCGCTTTGGGGCAGGATTCGGTTTATAAATTCAAAAATATGGAAGTAGAAGTAAACCGGCACAGGATAAGGATAGCCAAATCAGATTGCGCGAGGCAGGTATGCGTGAATACCGGCTGGATATCCAGCCCGGCGCAGACCATTGTCTGTGTTCCAAATAAAGTGCTTGTCGAGATCCCAGGCGGCGGCGCGGGTCAGTATGATGCCGTCAGTTATTAAGGTGGTTTCCATGCCGGATGAAGACAAAAAGCTGAAAAAAATAGCGCTGCTTGTGTCCTGCGCAACGATACTCCAGGTTGCGGAGTCTTTTTTTCCGCAGGTGGTGCCGGGAGTGAAGCTCGGGCTGGCCAACATGATAGTTTTGATAGCGCTTGTCGATATGGGGTTCCGGTCAGCTATTGAAATCGCAGTTATGAGGACTGTCATTAGTTCTCTCATACTTGGAACTTTTTTGTCACCGAGTTTCATCCTGAGTTTTTCATCCGCTATCACAAGCACACTTGCCATGGGACTTGTCTATAAACTTTTATCAGGCGGCGGTAAACCATTATTCAGCCTCATAGGCATAAGCATAATTGGCGCAATGGCGCATAACTTAACCCAAATAAGCATTGTTTACCTGCTGCTGATTAAAAACACCGGTGTTTTCATGCTGCTTCCATGGCTCGGCATCAGCTCGGTAATTACGGGATGGGTAACAGGCGTGGTTGCTTCCCAGGTATGTTCAAGGTTGGAACGAAACAGGACAAAAGGCGGTTTTAAGGTCCCGGCCGCGTATAGCAAAAAAGGGCCGTTTGTAGCCCCTAAATTTAACATTGGAAGGTATATCAGCAAAGATTCACATTTGCATTCGTTGTCGCCGGAAATAAAGATACTTGCCATAATAGTGCTGGCAATAATCGTGGTTATCTCGGAAGGCTTTTACGAGTATTTTATTGTTCTGGCAATGCTTATTCTGGTTATAGCCATGACTAAGATACCGGTAATGAGGTTTTTTGACGGGGTAAAAAGGCTGTATTTGTTTATCGCGTTCTCATTTGCAATCCCAATGTTCTTTTCCTACGGCGGGGTAATTGTAATGAACTTTGGCATATTAAGGATAACGCAGGACGGGCTTTATCACGGCTCCTTGTTTGCTTTCAGGCTCATACTGCTGATGATCGGAGCGGCTGTCTTGATACGGACCACAAGCCCTCAGGAACTTGCGTCAGGCATAAAATCGCTTTTAAGGCCGTTTAAATTCACGGGTATATCCGGTGACAGGGTTTCCAGGATAGTGACTTCCTCGCTCTTAGCAATCCCGGTTTTATGGGAAAATGCCCACGCGTTCATAAAAAATTATAAAATAGGGAAGAAGAAGGTAAAAGGGCTGATACTTGCGCTGTCAAGCCTGATTGTCATGCTGTATATGAAATCAGAAGACGATACGCTGGATTTGATATAAAAAAATGAAAGGGTGTGCAATATGAAAATAAAGAAACTGCTTTTGATTTTTTTTATAACGGCAGCTGTCGTGACGGTTTGTGCGTTTCTAATAAGGAAATTCATCAGGCCGCAAGTGCAAAAGCAAACACGGTTCATGATGGATACGCTCGTTACGATCCAGGTGCCCGGCGGCCGCAGTGTCCTGCCTGCGATTGAAAAGGCAATGGACAGGATGGAGGAAGTTGACAAGAAATTTTCCATACTGGACCCCGGCAGCATAATTTATAAATTTAACAATGAGGGAACGCCTGTTACTGACCCGGAAATAATAAAAGTCATGCAGCGGGCGATCCGGGTGAGTGAATTGAGCGGCGGAAAATTCGATGTTACGGTTTACCCGCTGATGAAGCTGTGGGGATTTTATGCAACCAAGCATTTGCCGACAAAAGAGGAAATCAGGGAAACTTTAAAAATTGTGGGCTATAAATATCTTGTCATAAAAGACGGGAAAATGACAAAATTAAAAAAAGGGGTGGGCGTCGATATAGGCGGGATAGCCAAACTTTATGTTGTGGAAGAAGGAGCAAAAGTTCTGAAAAAAGAAGGCATTAAATCCGCGCTTATGGATGCGGGCGGCGATATTTATGCCATAGGCACATTGTATGGGAAACCATGGAGAGTGGGAATAAGGGATCCCAGGGGCGACGGCGTAATAGGCGGACTTGACGTTTCGGACATGCTCGTTGTCTCTTCGGGCGATTATGAGAGGTTTTTTATGAAGGATGGCGTAAGGTACCACCATATCATGGACCCTTTTACAGGATACCCGGCAAGAGGGCTGTCAAGTTCGACTATATTTTGTTCCGACCCCGCGATGGCGGACGGATTGTCTGCGACCGTATTTATCCTTGGCAAGGACAAAGGCTTTGCGCTGGCGAAAAAACTCGGGTATTTTGAGGCCGTAGTGGTGACAGAGGACCAGAAAATATATTATTCCGAAGGGCTTGCCGGGTCTACGACAATTGTTAAAGCAAAGTAACAGCCTGAATACATGAAACAGGAAAAATTCAAGTAAGTTGTTCCGGTCTTTCCAGGGTAAAACTTACGGCAAGTTTGCCTAGAAAAAGGTTGAAAAAAGTTTTTTTTAGTGTATAATACCACCATAACGGTAGCAATTAAAATCGAGTCACGTATTTGAGCCGGATGAAAGTATGGGCGAGGTGTTAAAACATGAAATTTTCAACAAGAGGCAGGTATGCTTTACGCGCCATGATAATGCTCGCCGAGCATTACGGGGCCGGGCCGGTTACCATACGCGCAATATCAGAAAAACAGGAAATATCCTTAAAATATCTTGAAACTATTATGAGAACTTTTGCTACCGCGGGGTTTGTAATCAGTGCAAAGGGTAAAAGCGGCGGTTTTATACTGTCTAAAAGCCCGAAAGAAATAACAATGGCAGACATATTAAGGACGTCTGAAGGAACCCTGTCGCCGGTTCCCTGTCTGGATAATCCCGGGATATGCGCGCTTAAGGAAAGCTGTAAGTCCATGAAAATGTGGCAGGATCTGAGGGAAGTAACCGTAAAATATCTTGAATCAATCAGTCTTGAAGCAATATCGGGCCAGAAAATGCCGGATAAACTTCTTAAGGAAATTCCCGATACAGGAACGTAATAGCCGGTTATGTCAGAAGTTGAGGATTGTTTTTGGGATGTTTTGCAGCACGTCTTTAAATATCCTGAAGCTGATCTCGGAAGTTTTGATCTTTAGTATACAAAAATCGCCGAGAGAACCGCTGTTTTTAAGCGTGTTTATAATCGAGGCTTTTTCAGAGAGCAGGTCAAGCCCGTGTTTTGCTTCGGAGTCGGAAATTTTGGAGAATATTTGCGAGGTGCCGCGAACCTGGGTTTCGGATAATCCGTCAAGCGTATCGCTTGTACCCAGTATCAAAAGATTTGTGACAGGATTCCTGCCGAGTTCGGCTATCTTTTCACTTGTCTTATTTGTTACGCAGTAAAAGTTCTTTAAATCAGGGTCTGCGGCAAAGACCATTATTCTTGAGTTTATAATTCCGTTGGTTATGGTAATAAAAGACGTGTAAATAGACCTCTTAAGAATTGTTGAGATGAATGAAGCGTTGTATTTTGGTGCAGCCATTTTAGTATGCTCCTTTTTTTTTTGACTTGTAGTCGGCAATGCCATATTTCATTGCTGTATGATAGCATAAATATTAAAACTTTCAATAATTATTTGGATAAATTACAAATATATGCGAAAAACGGAAAAAGCACATGAAAAATTTTTTTTGACTTACTGCGTTGATTAGGTTATAATAATATCGTATTAATGATATTTAGCCTAAAAAATGCGGAATATTGAAGGAGAATGCAATGAGAATTTCAACCAGAGGCAGATATGCTTCAAGGGCGCTTTTACACCTCGCGGCAAAATATGGCAAGGGGCCCGTATCCTTGAAAGTAATTTCATTGGACCAGGAAATATCGGTTAAATACCTTGAAAACATAATGCGCCTGCTTGTTGGCGTGGGTCTGGTCAGCAGCACCAAGGGAAAGAACGGCGGATTTGTGCTGGCAAAGGCCCCCGAGGGAATAACTTTAAGCGAGATAGTAACCGTAGCCGAAGGCTCCATAGACCCTGTATTCTGTGTCAGCGACCCGGCCGGCTGCACCCGCAGCAGAACCTGCGCCTGGCGCGACGTGTGGTCGGAGCTTAAACTGCGCACTCTGGAGTTCATGAATTCAATCACGCTTGCCGATATGCTGGAAAGGCAGAACCTGAAGTTAAAGCCCAAAGTTAAAAAAAGCAAAGTCTAGATCAGGAAACACGGCGGGATTTGCGCAATAACAAACCCATGCAGTTCCAATCCCAAAATTCAAATAATAAGTGACCCCCAGCCTGTATTAAAAACCATTATGGGTAATTATTTACGGGGCAAGTATGCTATAGTATACGCGTTAAACAAATTAACCGGCGCCATGAAAGGAAACAAAATTGAAAGCAGTATCCCTCTTATCAGGCGGGCTTGACAGCACGCTCGCGACGAAAATAATAAAGGACATGGGCATTGAAGTTATAGCCCTTAACTTTACTTCGCCTTTTTGCCAGTGCGGGGGCAAACATAAGGACGGCTGCAAGCATAAGGCGCAGGAAATGGCTGAACAGCTGGGCGTTGAATTAAAGATGCTGAACAACTCGGCGGAATTCATAGAAATAATAAAACATCCCAAATACGGTTACGGCAGTGGAGCCAATCCATGTATAGACTGCAGGATACTGAAATTTAAAACCGCTAAAAAATACATGGAAGAAATAGGGGCTTCTTTCATAATAACCGGCGAGGTTGTGGGGCAGCGGCCTATGAGCCAGAATAGGCGCGCAATGGACATTATAGAAAAGGACAGCGGGCTTGACGGGCTTATAGTCCGGCCTTTATGCGCCGGGCATATGAAACCGTCCATACCCGAAGAAAAAGGTTGGATAGACAGAAGCAAGCTTATGTCCATAGAAGGCAGGAGCAGGGAAAAGCAGCTTGACCTGGTTGATGAATTCAAGATAGAAAATCACGCCTGCCCGGCAGGCGGATGCCTGCTTACGGACAAGAATTTCAGCATGAAAATAAAGGATCTGCGAAAGTCGGACATGCTGAACCTGAATAACGCCAGGCTTTTTGTATACGGAAGGTATTTTGCGGTAACTGATAAGTTTAAAATGGCGGTAGGCCGCGACGAAGCCGAGAATAAAATAGTGATGAATTTCGCCTCACCGGGGGACCTGCTCATAATCCCTTCATCAAAAGGCCCGACCGCAATAGGCCGCGGGGATGTAAATGAAGAAAACATACAAAAGGCGCTCGGGATAATCGCGCATTACTGCAAGAAAGACAAGGAACAGGAATTGAATTACTCGGTGCTGCCCGGAGATGCGAAGCTTGTACGCTTAGGCTCGGTGGTTGAGGTTGAACCACTGCCGTTTTCCGTAAATGTAGCGTGAAATATTTATTGCCGGAAATCATATAAGGAGGTTTATATGCAGAAAAGAACCGATATTATTGTTTCAACAACTTTTGAAATTACGGGACACGCGGTGAAGGAATACAGGGGTATTGTAAGGGGCATCATAGTACGCTCACCGACCATTATCCAGGGCATCTTCGGCGGTTTAAAATCCATACTCGGCGGTACAATAGGGGCTTATACTGAAATGTGCGAACAGGCGCGGCAGCAGGCTTATGACCTGATGATAGACCATGCCCGGGAAATGGGAGCGAACGCGATAATCGGGATACATTATGACGCGTCAGAAGTCGCGGCAGGCGCGACAGAGGTGCTTTGTTACGGCACGGCGGTGGTGGTTGAATAATTCAAATTTGACGAAAAGAAATTGTTTATAATGAAAAAAAACAATCCGCAATCACCCAAACCGGAAATCCGTCTGGAAAACAGGAGCGGAAAAAAGGTGACTGTAATTTCAGGGCTGGTTACTTATGGGGAATTCCGTTTAAATGATATCGCAAGGACATTAAAAGGCATATGTGCCACGGGAGGCACTGTAAAAAACGGGAGAATTGAAATACAGGGGGATAAGGTTGCGGATATTGAAGCGTGGTTCCAAAAGCAAAAGGGTTAAATTTCATGCCTGTTTTGCCGTGTAGTGGCGGTATATTATGCCGCCACCAGCGGGGCGCTTATGTTTTGATTTATAATTAAATCGCAAAAACCGGGGTGTGCTAATTGGACGAAGACATAAAGCTGATGCTTGACCTTAAAGCAGGCAATAATACAGCATTTAACCTGCTTCTCGAAAAATACGGGAAGCCGATAATAAATTATATATACAGGTTCACGGGTTCAAAGGAAGACGCGAAAGACCTGGCCCAGGATACTTTCATAAAAGTCTATAATGCCGCGCCAAACTACACAGCATCCGCAAAATTTACCACATGGCTGTACCGCATAGCGTCCAATATAAGCATAGACTATCTGCGCAGGAGAAAGGCTTCGGGCAATCCAACAAGCCTGGATGAGGAATTTGAAACAGGGGATGGAAAGTTCAAGGAACAGATAGCGGATAAGAATATACGCAACGCGCTTGAAACAGCGGAAAAAGCAGAAAAAGATATGGAAATACAAAAAGCGCTGTTGTCCCTGCCTGAAAACCAACGTGCGGCAATAGTCCTGAAAATATATGAGGAAAAGTCCTATGCTGAAATAGCAGCGGTCATGGGCGTATCTGTTCCGGCTGTTGAGTCGCTGATTTTCAGGGCCAGGCAGGCTTTAAAGGACAGGATAAAAAGATAGAAGATAGCTGCAGAAAAACGCAAATGCTTAAGGGAAAAACACGTCGATAAAAAGGGGAAATAAGTATTAAAAAAAACCGCCATATTTCAGTATAATATATAAAATTGCTTTGTTAATTCCGTATTTTTTACCGCAAGTTTTTGGCTGCGCCTGCGTTTATATCTATGTGAACAATATCTTAAATAAAGGAGGTTTATCATGAAACATGAGGAAATTAAGGGGAAAATAATGGCTTTTATGGATGGGGAAGTAAAATCCGATTTAAAAGACGAGATTGCGCAGCATATAGCGTCATGCCCGCAGTGCCTGGAAGAATTCGAGGCGTTATCAGGCGTGGATTCATACCTGAAAAATGCCGGGGAAATAAGCCCGCCTGCGTATTTCAGGGAAAACATCGTGAGAAAACTTAATGAAAACAAGGAAAGGCGTTTTGAATTTAACATACTAAAGTTAATACCGGCAAGCGCTGTGCTTGCGGTTTTTGTGCTGTTTGCTTCGGCCTTAATGATAGTTTCTCCTTATATATATGCCGGGGACGGACAGGATGCCTCAAAGCAGGCTGCGGATTCAGTCAAGTCAGCCGTTATAACCTGCATGACGTCTTCTGTATTCGCACCGGCCGCTTATGCGGCATTATGCGGCAAATGCAGTGAAAACATGTGTAAAAGCTGCATGGCAAAAGATCCAAATCATATATGTCAATGTGGAGGTCACAAACATGGGAAATAAAAGCAAGGCAGCGGTTTTAGCATTGGTCGGGGGAATAGCCTGTTTTTTAAATCTGCTCGGCATAGAAAAGGCCGCATTCGCGATAACGGCAGGATGGCTGGCGCTTAAAGAAATAGATTTGGAAGGTAAAACCGGAAGAAACCTGGCATACGCGGGCATAATACTCGGATTTTTGTACATAG
This sequence comes from uncultured bacterium, assembly GCA_937889595.1. Taxonomy (GTDB): domain Bacteria; phylum Oederibacteriota; class PGYV01; order PGYV01; family Palsa-1178; genus PALSA-1178. Next base: position 16,758 of record CALAOR010000088.1, on the reverse strand, counting down.
TGGTCATTACGCTTTTACTTATATTCAAGGGTCCGGAATTTATCAGGATGATACAGAGCATGACGGTAAAATAACGTGAAAAAAACAATTGCTATCGTGTGGCTTTTAACGGCCGCTTTCGGCGGAATGCTTGCCGCCGAGTCCCGGATTATAACCGAAAATGCGGTTGTTGACGCGGCGCTTAAAAACAATCCCGGGCTTATTGCGGCTGAAAAGATGGCGCGTTCGTTTGACGCAAAAAGCCACAAACAGTTTTTCCTGGAAAACCCGATGCTCGGATTTGACGTCATGGGCGTCAAAGATAATACGCTTGATATAAATTCATCCATGCAGAAGTATGTGATGATCACGCAGAAAATACCCTTCCCCCTGAAATATATATGGAAAGCCTCAGGCGCGGTCGCCGAATCCGATCTTTACAGGTATATGTATGAAATGAAAAGGCTTGAAACCGTAAACAATGTCAGGTCGGCTTACTATGAACTGTACAAGACAATAAAATACATAGAGATAACCAACGGGGCTTCCGCCGTGTTAAAACAGATTTCCAATATCGCGTTCGCCAGGTATAACCAGGGAATGGTTTCCCAGCAGGATGTGTTCAAATCCGACCTTGAAACAGCCCTTCTTGACAACGAACTCCTTACGCTGAACAGGCAGAGGGAATCCGACCTTCAGCGTCTAAGGCAGATCACAGCCGATGATTCCTTATTGACCAGCACCGCGTACAGCCTGGAAGACCCGCAGGTGCCGGAATTGAAAACCACCTTTGAAGAAATAAAGGCGAGCGCCTTAAAAGAAGCACCGTCGATAAAAGCCGCCGGGGCCGGCAGGGATACGGCTGATAATATGCGCAACATGGCGATCGCGGACTATTTGCCCGACTTTAACTTAACCTACAAGAAATCAATCGACCCGGGCAGCACGAATTACGAGTTCATGGTGGAAGCGGAGGTACCGCTGTGGTTTTTGAACAACCAGCAGGCCGACATAGGCGAGAAGTGGGAAATGGCAGCGTCAAAAGGCAGTGAACTTGAAGACGAAAAGAACAGGGTGGTTTTCGAGGCAAAGGACCATTTTGAAACCATCAAATCGGATTACAGGCTCATAGACCTGTATAAAAGCAAGCTGATACCCCAGGCGGAAGCTGGCTTAAAATCTGCGCTTGCCTCATATCAAAGCAAGAAAATAGAGTTCATGACATTGTTAGACAGTGAAAGGATGCTGCTTGATATGAAAAAGGATTACTATATGAGGCTCACGGAATACCTGATGCATCTCAGGATGCTCGAGGAACTTACCGGAAAATCACCGATTACCAATTAAAAATTTGAAAGGAGGAGTAAAAATGAAAAATTTAACAGTATTTGTGTTAATGTTGGCTGTGGTTTTAAGCGTGGCAGCAGTAATGGCTGGATGTTCAAACGCAAAACCAGCGGCAAAGGCGGAGACGACAGGCGCGGCAGTGCAGTCGGTTCAGTACACCTGCCCCATGCATCCTGAAATTATTTCAGATAAGCCCGGCAAATGCCCGAAATGCGGCATGACACTTGTTGTGAAAAAGTCGTAAAGAATCCGAATGAAACGCGTAGAGAGGGGGATGAAATCCGAGCTTGTCGAAGGAGGCCCCCTCTCAAACACGGCACTTATAAACGAAAGGAAAAAGGAGAATTAAAATGAAAAATAAAAAAGCAATCATATTATTGGCTGTACTGGCCTTGATCGCCGGAGCTTTGTTCATATCATGTTCCAAAAAATCCGGGGAGAAACAGCTCTGGACCTGCCCAATGCATCCTTATTATATATCGGATAAGCCCGGCGACTGTCCTATCTGCGGAATGAAACTTGTGAAAGTGGAACCCGCCTTATCTAAGGCCCCGGCGGGCGGGCAAGCGGATGAAAACATGTCTGCTGATATGCCCGGTATGCCCGGTATGAAAGGCGCAGTTGTGCAAAAATCGGCAATACCGGCCGACAGGGTTGTGGTTAAGATTGACCCGGAAAAACAGCAATTGATAAATGTAAGGACTGATATTGTGACAAAACGAAGCCTCGGTAATACCGTGTTTGCGACGGCTGTTGTCGCGTATGACCCCGAACTTTATTACACGCAGCAGCAGTTTATTTCCGCTTTGCTGAGCTTACGGCAGGCCCAAGCAACCGGGGATGACAGCGGGACTGCTTCAGCAAAAGAAAATTTAAGTTCCGCGGAAACCAGGTTGAAAGTCATGGGGCTTTCCGACCAGCAGATAAGCGAACTTAAGACAAAAGCCGAGCCTGACAAGTCCCTTCTCATATCCGGCAATGGCGACTCCGCATGGGTTTACGCCCAGGTATACCAGGACGACCTGAAATATGTGCACCGCGGCGCAGAGGCTGAGGTTACGCTTTCGTCCGCGCCAAATACGGTTTATGAAGGCAAAGTGGTGGCCATAGACCCGGCGCTCAACCCCGAGACAAGGAGCGTGCGCGTCAGGATACTTGTGAAAAACACTGAAGGCGCTTTCAAGCCCGAGATGTACGTGAACGTGAGCATCAAATCAGCGACCGGAAGCTTCCTTTCAGTGCCGGAAGAGGCTGTAATGGACACAGGGTCAAGGCAGATAGCGTTTGTTGACAAAGGCGACGGATACTTTGAACCAAGGTATGTGGTCTTAGGTGCAAAGATCGGCGGTTTTTACGTTGTGCAGCTCGGACTGGCCGAAGGCGAGAAAGTTGTGACCAATGCGAATTTTCTGATAGATTCGGAAAGCCAGCTGAAAGCCGCGATAGGGCAGATGAGCCAGGGGCATAAACATTAAGTTATAGCCCAAAGTCCATGGAAATTCGGAGTTCGGAGTTCGGAATTAGATTTTGTAGGCGCAACCTTCAGGTTGCGGAATTTGAAGGAAACGTGATGTTTCGGGTTTTAAAATACAGGTTCGGAACACAAAAGATAAAATTAAAAACAACGATGGAACAAAGGCCGCAACCTAAAGGTTGCGCCTACACGAGCTGATAGAAATTCGTAGCACGATTAATAAAAGGAGTAACCATGATTAATAAAATTATAGAATGGTCTGCAAAGAACCGGGTCTTTGTATTCCTTGGCGCGGCGTTTGCCGTTATCTGGGGGATATGGTCCATACAGAATGTTCCTTTGGACGCCATACCTGATTTGTCAGATACGCAGGTTATAGTTTATTCAACCTGGGACAGGCCGCCGCAGATAATAGAGGACCAGGTGACCTTTCCCATAGTTTCCGCCCTGCTTGGCGCGCCTAATGTAAAAGATGTCAGGGCGTTTTCCGATTACGGGTTTTCATATGTATATGTGATATTTGAGGACGGCACTGATGTTTACTGGGCGCGCTCGCGCGTGCTTGAGTATTTATCAAAGATACAGAACCAGCTGCCGCAGGGTGTTAAGACCGAACTCGGGCCAGACGCGACAGGCGTGGGATGGGTTTATGAGTACGCGCTTGTGGATTATTCGGGAAAGAACTCGCAGGAAGACCTGAAAACTTTTCAGGACTGGCATTTGAAATACGCCCTGCAGTCTGTAAAAGGCGTGGCTGAAGTTGCGTCAGTCGGAGGGTTCACAAAACAATATCAGGTTGTGGTAAACCCGAACACTTTGCTTGCGTACAATATCCCCATATCACAGGTTGTGATGGCGGTCAAAAGCGCCAACCAATCAATAGGAGCCAGGCTTCTTGAGTTTTCAGGCGCAGAGTACATGGTAACAGCCAGCGGTTATATAAAAAATAAAGCGGATATCGAAGACATAGTGTTAAAAGTTACGGACCAGGGCGTGCCGGTTACAATAAAAGACGTGGCAAAGGTACAGCTCGGACCCGACATCAGGCGCGGGGTGGCGGAATTCAACGGCATAGGCGAGACAGTCGGCGGCATAGTAATAATGAGGTATAAGGAAAACGCTTATAACGTGATCGAGGCCGTGAAAAAGAAACTGAAAGAGATCCAATTGCCTGAAGGCGTAAAGATAGTCACGACTTATGACCGTTCCGAATTGATAAAAAGGTCGGTTGATACATTAAAGAGCAAACTGATAGAAGAAATGATAGTCGTGTCGCTTGTCATTATCATATTCCTGACGCATATCCCTTCGGCAATGATCCCGATACTTCTGCTTCCGATAGCCGTGCTGATATCATTTATTCCGATGCATTACATGGGGCTGACCACAAATATTATGTCATTGGGCGGTATAGCCATAGCCATAGGGGCCATGGTGGACGCCGCCATAGTGGTGGTGGAAAATACGCATAAAAAACTCGCGCACTGGCGGGAAGACGGAAGCAAGGGCGATTACAAAGTTGTAATGCTCGAGGCTATAAAGGAAGTCGGAGGGCCATCGTTTTTTTCGCTTCTTGTCATAGCGGTTTCCTTCATACCTATATTCACCCTCGAAGCTGTGGAAGGCAGGCTTTTTAAGCCGCTGGCTTATACAAAAAACTTCGCCATGTTCTTCGCGGCTATCCTTGCCATCACGCTCGCACCCGCGCTGATAACCACATTTATACGCGTTAAAAATTTTGATTTTAAAGGTTCGCGCATCGGAAAATTCATCAACGCGGTTTTTGTCGGGGAAATACATACCGAAGAAAAACACCCCGTGTCTAAATTCTTGTTCAAATATTACGGCCCTGCCGTTGATTTTGTCCTGAAATACCCGAAACAAATAATAGCGGGCGCGGTTTTGATCATGATAATCACTCTGCCTTTCTTTTTCACCCTGGGCAAGGAATTCATGCCAATGCTAAACGAAGGCTCCATCCTTTATATGCCGTCGACCCTGCCGGGAATATCGGTCACCGAAGCGTCAAAGCTTCTGCAGCTGCAGGACAAGATAATAAAGTCGTTTCCCGAGGTAACCAGCGTTTTCGGGAAAACAGGCAGGGCTGCCACATCAACGGACCCGGCGCCGTACTCCATGATGGAAACCACGGTGCTTTTAAAACCGCAGGCTGAGTGGAGGAAGAGGGACAGATGGTACTCAAGAATAGTTCCCGGGTTCTTAAAGAGCCCGTTTGAGACCTTCTGGCCCGAACACAAAACCTGGGACGAACTGATAACGGAAATGGATGCGGCGTTAAAGATCCCCGGCCAGGTCAATGCATGGACCATGCCGATAAAAGGCAGGATAGACATGCTGACAACGGGCGTGCGCACGCCGGTCGGCATAAAAATATACGGGGACAGCCTTGGGGAAATAGAAAAAATAGGCAAGCAGATAGAAATGCACTTAACCGGTTTAAGAGGTACAAGGAGCGTTTTTGCGGAAAGGACAGCCGGAGGATATTTTGTCAATTTCAATATTCTGAGAAAAGAGATCGCGAAATACGGTTTGTCCGTGGACGACGTGCAGGAAGCGGTCATGTCGGCCATAGGAGGGGAAAATATAACCCAGACCATAGAAGGCAGGGAACGCTTCCCAATCAATGTTCGTTACCCGCGCGACCTGCGCGATGACATTGAAAAGCTGAAAAAAACCTACATACCCACAATGATGGGGAAGCAGATACCCATTTCCCAGGTTGCGGAGATAAGCCTTGCCACGGGGCCGGGTATGATAAGGGACGAGAACGGCAGGGTGTGCGGATACGTGTATGTGGATGTAGCGGGCCGGGACATAGGCGGTTATGTGGAAGAAGCGAAAAAATTGCTTGCTGAAAAGCTCAGCATGCCCACGGGATATTCGCTGACGTTCTCGGGCCAGTACGAGTTCATGGAGAGGGTTAAGCAGAGGATGGGCCTGGTACTTCCGCTTACACTGTTCATAGTTTTTATCCTTATATACATTAATACAAAGTCCTACATCAAGACCTTCATAATACTGCTTGCAGTGCCTTTTTCTTTGGTCGGCGCTGTCTGGGCGCTTCACATACTAGGATATAATATGTCGATTGGGGTATGGTGCGGCATAATCGCCCTGCTTGGAGTGGACGCGGAGACCGGCATATTCATGCTGCTGTACCTTGACCTGGCCTATAATGAGGCCAAAGACAAAGGCGCGATGAAAACAGTAAAGAACTTAAAAGACGCCATACATCACGGGGCCGTAAAAAGGGTCAGGCCGAAAATGATGACGGTCATGACCATGTTCATGGGACTTTTGCCCATCATGTGGGCGCAGTCGTCAGAGGCCGGAGCTGACGTGATGAAAAGGATAGCCGCGCCAATGGTTGGCGGGATACTCACATCGTTTATCATGGAACTGCTGGTATACCCGGCAATATACCTTATATGGAAGTCGCGGGAGATGAATTCAATTACGGGGAAAGTTGTTAAGGCACAAGACAATAAACAAAAGTAAACGAAATGATTGATGAAATATAAAAAAACAGGAGGAAGACGATGAGAAAATTTACGGCATTGGCAGTATTGTTCGTGTTTTTTACAGCAGCATTTGCATTGTACGCGGATTGCATGGGAAACATGCAGGGTATGGACATGAAAGGTATGGACATGAAAGGCATGAAAATGGGCTCGTGTAAAATGATGGACGAGGCAAACTGTCCGTTTTGCGTCAAGGGCGCCGTTGTAAAGGTCGTGAACACCAAAGACGGCATACAGGTGCTGGTAACATCGGCAAACAAAGACACGGCCAAAGCTATACAGGAAAAGGGCGCCAAATTTGCCTCAACCTGCACTATGGCCGGGGGAATGGAAAAAACGGGTTCTGCGGCAGTAGTTTCGTCGGACGCAAAAGAAACGACAATGGACGGGGACCCCGAGGAAATAGTACAGTGCCCGGTCACAAAGGAAAAGATAAAGAAGAAAAATGCGTTTAAGGTTTATGAATACAAAGGAAAAAAGTATTACTTTTGCTGCAGCAAATGCGAAATGCCTTTTTTAAGCGACCCGGAAAAATACACGAAGTAAATATAAAGTCAAACTGAAGTTATGAGCGAAAGGAGGTGGACAACTTGGAACGAAAGAACTTGATTGTAGGGATGGCCTGCGTCATCGTATTTATGTGCCTTGGCGCTTTTCTTGAAATGAACCATTTGACAAAATGGGTTGGCGGCATGACACGAGGCATGTGGTCATTGGCTCACGCGCACGGCACTTTGTTTGGCGTGCTAAATATCATCATTGGCCTGCTGATCATCAATTTAAAATTGGACGGCAAAGCAATGCAAATTGGAAGTATTTTGGCTGTAGTCGGGGTATTGGTATTTCCGTTAGGCTTGTTTTTGGACGGGATCAGTATGAAGTTTGAGTTTATAGCCCCGTTGGGCGGATTAAGTATGATCGCGGCATGGGTATTAACGCTATATTCGGCAATGATCAAAAAAGGATAAAACAAAAATCGGGGCGGGTGGTATTTTACCCGCCCCATTTTTTCCGCTTCATATGTGGAAAATTTTTGTAAAGATTTATTTTATGCCGCAAATGGAACATAAAAGGTGAGGAATGAAATCAAAGCTTTGGACGGTTATTTTAATTTTCGCGGCTGCTTTTTTGATCATTGATCCCGGCGTAATTGCCGTGGAAAACATGGTTATGAACGGCATGTACGGGCAGTATACTATAACGCGCGAGTCTTCAGGAACGTCGTGGCAGCCTGAGGAGAGCCCGTTCGAAGCAATTGCTGTCATGCAGGGCGACTGGATGCTTATGGGCGAAGCCCGAGTAAACGGGATTTACGATTTTCAGCAGGGAAACAGGGGTGGAGCAGAAATTTTCAGTACGAGCATGTTCATGTTCATGGCACAGGTTCCGGTATTGTCCGGAACTTTCGGGTTCCGGAGTATGTTCTCACTTGACCCTTTAATGGGCCCGACTGGATATCCTCTCATATTTCAGACAGGAGAGACAGCGGATGGAAAAACAGAACTTGTTGACAGGCAGCACCCGCACGATCTTCTCATGGAATTAGCGGCAACTTACAGTTTCCCGATATTAAGCGACAGTTCTGTATTTATATATGCGGGCCTGCCGGGAGAGCCTGCGCTCGGGCCCCCTGCTTTTATGCACCGCGCGTCCGGTATGGATTTTCCCACGGCATCGATAACACATCACTGGCTGGATTCGACGCACGTGGCTTTCGGAGTTGTAACTTTTGGATATGTATGGGATAGGCTGAAAGTGGACGCCTCGGCTTTCCGCGGAAGGGAACCGGACCAGTACAGGTGGAACTTGGAAACAGGGGCGCTTGATTCTGCCTCCGGCCGGATAACTTTCAACCCTTTAAACGGGCTTTCCATGCAGACCAGCTATGGATACATAAGAAGCCCTGAACAGTTAAATCCGGAAACCGATGTAAGGAGAACGACCGCTTCTATAAGCTATAATGTTTCTTTTGAAAATACTAATTGGCAGACAATGGGTTCGTGGGGAAGAAATAATAATATCGGAGGAAGCGTAACTGACGGTTATCTGGTGGAATCCGAACTTAAATTTAGCAACACCCATACCGTCATGGCGAGAGCTGAAAGCGTTGCAAAAGACGCACTTTTCCCTGAAGGCGATCCGAGGCATGAAAGTGTTTATGATCTCAAAAAATTTACGTTCGGATATATATACGAATTCCCTTCATTGGGCCATGTGCAGTGTGGGCTTGGAGGCACAATGGATGTTAATTTTGTTCCTGAAAGTATAAGCTCTGTTTATGGAAATAATCCCTTGGGGTACTATATTTTTGCAAGGTTAAAATTTATATAAGAAATTTCTGTCGGGGCGATAGAAATCCGTTTGCCGTATAAAGCCAATTTCCAAAATCCGCTTAAAAACGAAAAACATTAAAATACACCGCAAGTTTTCGCGCGCTTTTTCGTTTAATATAAAGTATTACAAATATGGAACCACTTGAAATATTGGAGAGCAATGGCTAAACAAACTTACGTTTGCGGAATATGCGGAATGCGGTATACAGCGAAAAAAGGGGCGGATGCATGTGAGGTATCCTGCTCGGGAACGTACAACAATATACAATTTCACAGCAGGGCAATGCAGTCCCTGACAAGGTTTACAGCTGTCCAAAAATATGTTCCCAAACGCCCCGATGCAGGGCAGGAAGAAAAACAGGAATAATAACCGGCGGGCGGCAAGCTTTTTACCCCTCCCAAACCCCTTATTGCCGCCCGCCTTTTTTTTTGGAGGTGAATTTTGAGTTCTGGAAAGGCAGTTTGTATGTCAATGGCGGTGATTGTTATTTTGGCGTCGTTATTTGCGGGAAATGGCGCTGAAGAGCGGTACTTATGTCTTTGAGTACGGTGATAGTGGCTATAAACGCCAGTATGCTGAAAATATAAAACGAAGGAGAAAATAAATTCATGGGTAAATCAGGAGGATTTAATCCGGTTCTTAAAGGAATGGCGCTGTGTATAGTTGCCGCAATATCCGTTTTTGTGAGCGGGTGCGGAACGGAACAGGTCAAATACAGGTCCATGTCAGGCTATGAATCGTCCAAAAAGCATTTCTGTACGGTGAAAGATGAGCTTTTTACACCAGATGCAAATTCCACGGCAGCGGAATATGGGGTGAAGACCTATTACTTCTGCTGCGCCAAATGTGAGAATATTTTCAGGGAAAATACCGGAAAATACCTGATTGTGGAAAATGAAGCGCCAAAACATGAAAGTAAAAGCAGCCACGGCAGTTCCGGCGGTAGTTGTCATTAAACCAAGAGTATTCTTATTTTTTCCAACATTATTTTTAAGGAGGAAACAGCAATGAAAAAGTCGGTTATATTTTTTATTTTAGCAGTAGTCGTTGCATTTAGTGTTATTACAGGATGTAAAAAGCTTTCATCACCGGCAGCCCCGGCTGCGACAAACGTTCCGACGCCTATAGCTTCTTACACTGATTTTGTATCAGTACCAATAGGGACATTTACACAGACTGACGGAACAAACAGTTTCAGCCACATAATTTCTGCTTTTAAGATGGGTAAATATCAAGTGACCTATGATTTATGGTACAAGGTTTATCTGTGGGCCATTGCCAACGGTTATACATTTCAAAACGCGGGTGCAGAGGGTTCTAACGGAACGGCGGGCGCTACACCGGGCACTATGAGCCAGCCTGTAACAACTATAAACTGGCGCGACGCAATAGTGTGGTGCAATGCATATAGCCAGAAAACCGGGTTGACTCCTGTTTATTGTTCGGATGCAGGGTTTAACACAGCGATTAAGAGTTCTGCAAATGGGTCGTATGGAAGCAGTATAAATACAACGGCAGGAAGTTTTGATAATCCGCATGTGAACTGGAATACAAACGGATACAGGCTACCAACAGAAGGCGAATATCAATATGCGTCAAGCTATAACGACGGAACAGCCTGGACGCCGTATAACTATGCCAGTGGAGCCACAGCAGCCTATATCTATGAAGCGGCAACGGATCTTGTAGGATGGGATACTGTAAATTCAGGAGGAGGAGGAGGCACAAACGCTGTAGGTAGTTTAGCCGCAAATGCGCTTGGAATCTATGATATGTCGGGCAATGTGTGGGAATGGTGTTGGGACTGGTATGGAACTTATCCGACTACAGCATCTGCAGACTATACAGGACCTGCGAGCGGCTCCAGCCGCGTGTTACGGGGCGGGAGCTATGACTTTGGCGCGTACAGCCTGGAGCTTGGTTACCGTGGCTACGATTATCCATATATCACGGACATCAACTACGGCTTCCGCTTTGCGAGGACCAATTAACATTTTGCGTTTTTACCTTTGTATCCAGCTTTGCTGGAGGGATAATATTATATAGCGGAAATACAGGAAACTCCGGCTCAGTGGAAAAAAGTCTAAAAGATAAAGAAAAATGCGGTGTTACCTGTTCTATCCGGATGTTAACATACGTATAGAACAGCGGAGTTTGGCCGGGTTTTCGGCCGGACAAAGGGTGACAAAATGGTTGAAATTTATTACACATGCTCCATGCACAGTGAAATAAGGGAAAGCAAACCGGGTAATTGCCCGAAATGCGGCATGGTACTTATTCCTTTAAAAGGAACCGGGCATATGGAACATAATCACAACCAATCTAAAGGTTCTGAGTCCAAAACAATGCAGGACGAACATGCCGGGGCAGGCCACCATGCCCACATGGCTGAAGATTTTCAAAAACGTTTCTGGATATCCCTGATATTGACCCTGCCTGTACTTGTACTTTCACCTATACTCCAGACGCTTGTGGGATTGCGTGACATCATTCGTTTTCCAGGCGACATATATGTCCTGTTCGGATTTTCTTCCGCTGTCTTCTGGTACGGCGGCTGGCCGTTCCTTAAAGGATTTGTTGAGGAACTTAAATCCCGCAGGCCCGGGATGATGACGCTTATCTGTATCGCCATTACGACGGCGTATTTTTACAGCAGCGCTGTTGTGTTCGGCCTGTCCGGTATGATGTTCTTTTGGGAACTGGCAACGCTTGTTGACATAATGCTGCTGGGGCACTGGATAGAGATGAAGTCTATAATGGGCGCTTCAAGGGCCCTGGAGGAACTGGCAAAACTCATGCCCTCGGATGCCCATAAGCTCATGCCCGACGGCAGTGTAAAGGATGTGCCGCTTGGCGAACTTGTGTTGGATGACAAAGTACTCATAAAACCGGGAGAAAAAATTCCCGCTGACGGCGTTATTGTTGACGGGATAAGTTCGGTCAATGAAGCAATGCTCACCGGGGAATCGACTCCGGTTGCCAAAAAGGCCGGCGGAAAGGTAATAGGCGGCTCCATCAACGGTGAAGGTTCGCTTACTATCGGGGTCAAAGGCACAGGCAGGGATTCGTTCCTGTCGCAGGTTATCGGCCTGGTCAAACAAGCCCAGGAAAGTAAATCAAAGACCCAGAAACTCGCAGACACAGCCGCGATGTGGCTCACCATAATTGCGCTTGCAAGCGGGGTTCTCACACTGATTATCTGGCTGGTTTTCATGAAACACGAGTTTGCCTTTGCCATAGAACGCGCTGTTACAGTTATGATAATCGCCTGTCCTCACGCGCTCGGTCTTGCCGTGCCGCTTGTCGTTGCCGTATCCACGGCATTGGCCGCGAAAAATGGCCTGCTAATCCGTGACCGCGTTTCATTCGAAGGCGCGCGAAAACTGGGGGCCGTCATTTTTGACAAAACCGGCACGCTGACTGAGGGCCGTTTTGGCGTGACTGACACGCTGATCCTTTCGCAGGACATCGACGAAGAAACGCTCCGCAAATATGCGGCCTCTGTGGACGTAAATTCCGAACATCCTATAGCCAGGGCCATATCCGCTTCTTCGGAAAAGAAACTTGCGGTTGAAAATTTTAAAAGCATCCCGGGCAAAGGGGCCGAAGGCAGGGTTGATGGCAAAGAAGTCAGGGTGGTCAGCCCGGGTTTCCTTCGTGAACAAAATATTACTTTCACCGATAAGCGTATTGATGGACTACAGGCACAGGGTAAGACGGTAGTGTTTGTCCTTATAGATGGAAATTTGAAGGGCGCTATAGCCCTGGCCGATATTGTCAGGCCCGAGGCAAAGCAGGCTATTGACGCCCTTAAGGCTTTAAACATCCGCTGCATGATGCTCACCGGTGATAACAAAGCGACGGCCAAATGGGTTTCTGACCAGGTCGGGCTTGATGAATACTTTGCCGAAGTTCTGCCGCAGGACAAGGCTGCCAAAGTCAAAGAAGTTCAATCACGCGGCGTGTTGGTGGCCATGACAGGCGACGGGGTGAACGATGCGCCGGCGCTGGCGCAGGCGGACCTTGGCATAGCCATAGGAGCGGGCTCGGATGTGGCGGTGGAAACCGCCGATGTGATCCTGGTGCGGAGTAATCCACTGGATGTTGTGGCGATCGTGAAGCTTTCCCGCGCCACTTACAGAAAAATGGTACAGAACCTTATATGGGCCACGGGCTACAATGCCTTCGCAATTCCGCTGGCCGCCGGGGCGCTTTACGCATGGGGAATTCTGCTAACTCCGGCGATGGGCGCGGTTTTGATGTCGGCGAGCACAGTTATTGTGGCCGTCAATGCGCAATTATTGAGGCTGAAAAATGGCCGGGCAGATGAACAACAAGAACAAAAGATTTTGGGTAATACGAAACAGCATGAAAATCATGTTCAAAAAACAGCGGAAGCAGCGATGAAAGGGCATAATCATGAAAAATAGATCCGTCATGGGATTAAAAAAAATATATTTTCCGGCATTACTCCCGATTATTTTTGTACTGGCGTCCTGCGGGGGAAATAGCGATCAGCACAACAGCCTTGCAGATAATTTTGCGCACAGGGATATTATTATCCTTAATGCCCCATATCAATTAAGTGGGTCCGCCGCAACGGAGATGGAAGGTGTAATAAATGCCTACTTACAGTTAAAGGACGCTCTGGTTATGGATGATGAAAATGCTGCGGATAAAGCGGCCGGTTTATTGGCTCAAAAAACAGCTGCTGTTAACCCGGGACAGCTGAAAGACAAAGGCCTTGAAGCCTGGAAAAATCATCAGGCGTTGTATGAAACAAAGCTGAAAGAGATGCGGCAAATCAAGGGCCTGGACAATAAAAGGTCGTATTTCAGCCATATCTCAGAGATCATGTATTGTACGATTAAAAGTTTCGGATTGAAAAAAGGCGGCCTATACGCCGTGTTTTGCCCTATGGCATTTGATGGGAAAGGCGCTTACTGGATAACCGGGAATAAAGAAATACAAAATCCCTATTTGGGGAAGAAAATGCCAAAATGCGGGGAAATAAAAGAAGAATTGTAAAATTTTTAAGCAATAAAATCTGAGCCAATCCGGATTACCGGGTGGCGGGCCTGTTACGGCCCGGGAAAGGAACTTTTATGATGGATTATATTCACGGATGGATGAACGGCATGTCGAACAACGCAGGAACGCAGCTTTGGACGGTGGTAGGTGTTTTGGTGGTGATAGTGCTGGTCATCGCGATTATTAAGGGTATAAGCAAGTAGTTGTATTCTTACGGCCCTATATATCTTACAGGAAAGGAGGCAAACATCATGAAAAAGATATTTTTCACAGCCATAGCGGTTATGCTGCTGGCGGGAATCGTTTTCTCAGTTGAACAGGCGGCAAAGCCGGCGGAAGGCGCAATGGTCATGACTTATATGGGAACAATAATCGACAATCTGTGCGCTACAACGAACAAAGCAAATCTTGGCGAGTTTGTAAAGACTCACAAAAAAAAATGCGCCCTGATGCCGAACTGCGTGGCCAGCGGTTACTCCCTTTACCTGCCTGACGGGAAACTAATGCCTTTTGACAAGGCCGGCAACAAGAAAATAGTCACATTCCTGAAAAAGAAAAATGTACTGAAAAAGAAATACGGCGAATTGACGGTAACAATCACTGCAAGCGAAGTAAACGGAGAGCTTTCCATTGTCTCGATTCAAAATCATGAGGCCATGAAGGACCCGGTAAAATAAACACTGGAACGGAAAAATAACCGGGTAACTTTTCCCGGTTGTTTTTTTAGGCAAAATTGCAGTTTTACCATGTGAAAATGAAGCGGTGCGAGGCGTAGTATTCTTTTGGGAAATTATGTATAATACGGATGCACTAACTGGGATTTGCGTTCTAAGCTGAATAATAAAGCGCCTTTATGAAGCGTCTGCAGGCATCCTCATAATCGGGCTTATATACCTGGGTGCCGCAGGTTCTGTTTTCTGGATCGACCTGGTATACGGGGTAGCAATATCCGGGGCAGTGCCGTTTTTAATGATAAAGATGCTGTTGTAAAGGAAATCCATTTATTTTTGTTTGTGAACCGGATTTGTATCTGTAGGGTTTAGCCTATGTGCCCGCCCGCCGTGGAACGCAAAAAATCATAAGAATAACAAACAAAACCAAAGATTAATTGTCCGGAGGAAAAATGGAATACCGCGAGGCTTCAGTTTCCGATCTAAAAGGCATTTTGAATGTATATTCACAGATAAACCCGGAAGAAAAACAGTTGTCTCCCGATAAGGCCGGGGAAATATGGAAAAAGATAGAGGCAAATCCAGGGTACAAATATTTTGTGGCTGTTGACAATGGCAAAGTTGTCTCAACCTGCAATATCTCGATCATCCCGAATCTTACAAGGCAGGGCCGTTCTTTTGGCGTGATAGAAAATGTGGGGACCGACATTGCGTACAGGAAGAAAGGGCTGGGAAAAGCTGTCGTGGGAATGGCAATTGATTATGCGAGAAAAAAGGATTGTTATAAAATCCTGCTGCTGAGCAGCCTGAAAAGAACCGGGTCGCATATTTTTTATGAAAAAATTGGGTTTAATGGGAATTCGAAAAAAGGATTTGAGATGCGGTTGTCGCAGGGTTTGAAAGCGAAAGGCTGTTAATATTTGGATAAAATAATAAAAGGAGTAATAAAGTGAAAAATGAAATGATAGTGGAGGCTTTAAAGCTGAACGCAGAGGTACTAAGCGGGTTTATCAAATCCATACCTGAAGAAGCTATGATGAAAAGGCGGAAGGATTTTTGGACAATCTATGAACACCTGGACCACCTTGCCTCGGCGCAGGCGATGCTTTGCGGAAGGATAGAAAACTTCATACAGGAAGAAAAACCTGTGGTTAAACCTTATAACCCGGCTGATAAACCCGTAATCAAAAAGATGCGGACTATTACAAAACTGCTGGAAGATTTTTCAAAACTGCGCGCAAAACAGGTTGTTTTGCTCGAAGGATGTGCGGACGATGTATGGGGCAAAACAGCACAACATCCGCAATACAGCGAGTATAATTTTGAGACAATGGTGCGCCATATATTATTCCACGACGGGTCGCACATGTACAGGATGGAGGAGCTGTGGCTGTTAAAGGATGAGTTCATAAAGCCTGCGTAGGAACGGGCATTTGTTGTTTTTGATTTAAACTGCCTACGATGAGCGGCAGCAACATTCGACAAGCTCATGTTTCAACAGCCGCTCTACGCGACGGTGTTTGTGGTCATGTTTGACCTGCCGCTGTTATCGTGATATAATCCACAATATGACAAATAAAAATAATTTATTCTCCGGGCTGGGGATAGTCCCGGGCCTTATGGACGTTATTGAAAAACTACATTTTACAGTGCCTACGCCTATACAGGCCAGGGCCATACCTGTCGCTGTTGAAGGCACGGATGTTATCGGCATTGCGCAGACCGGGACAGGGAAAACACTTGCTTTCGGCATCCCCATGGTCCAGCGTCTTGCGCTGAACAAAGGCAGCGGGCTTATAGTTTTGCCAACGCGGGAACTGGCTTTGCAGGTTAATGAAACCATGGCTCTGCTCGCGCGCGCTTTCAAAATGAAAAGTGTGGTTTTAATAGGCGGGGTGCCTATGCCGCCGCAGATAGAATCCTTAAGCGCCAATCCCAATATAATCATTGCCACACCAGGCAGGCTTTTAGACCACATGGACAGGGGCACCGTCAAACTCGACACTGTCCGTTTTCTCGTGCTTGACGAGGCTGACCGCATGCTTGATTTGGGATTCTCAATTGAAATATCCGAGATACTAAGGTCAGTGCCCAAAGACAGGCAGACCCTTCTTTTTTCCGCAACCATGCCGTCTGACATAGTAAAGATAGCTTCAACACATATGCGTCAGCCTATCAGTATCGAGGTTGCGTTGCCGGGCACGGCTGCGGAACTTGTATCGCAGGAAATATTTGTTGTAAAGGAGGATATGAAAAGCGTTATCCTTGCGGAACTGCTTGCGCAGTATCCGGGTTCTGTGCTGATATTTACACGCACCAAAAAATGCGCGGAAAGAGTCACTCGCAGCCTGAAAAAGGCGGGATTTTCCGCGGCTGAGAT
>CALAOR010000087.1 GCA_937889595.1 uncultured bacterium | reverse complement strand
GTAAAGCTGTAAATTTTTGATAAATGGGCAGGTTATCCCGGACATAAGTTACAAAAAGGAGGATTTTATGTTAAAAACAACAACGCTAAAAAATGAGGCCGAACTGGAAACTTTGCTTATCCAAAATCCGGAGCAGATAGAAGAAGGTTTTAAGATTATTACATCCCAAAAGAACAACCGAAACGGCAGGCTGGATGTTCTTGGCGCTGATTCTGAAGGAAAAATGACGGTTATAGAATTAAAAGTTGGAATTGATCCGGGGCAGTTAACGCAGGCTTTAAGATACTATGATGATATAGTCAAGCAGGGTCTTGACTGGTATATACGGGCATTTGAACCGCAAAAAATTGCAATAAAGGAAATGATGCCGCAAATATTCCTGATAGCTCCTGATTTTGATGACCAAACAAAAATTCAGGCAAAGTATATAAGAGAAGATATTATAGTGCGTCTTTTCAGGTACCAGATTTTTGATGTGACCGGTAAAAAAGAAGTGGCTTTGAATGAAATAGAAGTTGAAGAGCTTTCTGACATTGAAATAAAACCATGGAGCGTTGATGATAATATTTCATATATTACCAATACAACAGCCCGGAAAAGTTTTAAGGATGCTTTGGCGCAATTATCAGCGCTTGGCCCTGATATAAAATTAGTTCCGGGATTTTATGTGGTAAAGGCATGGACTTCTAAAGGAAAATTATGCGAACTATACCCCAGGAAGGATTTTTTTAACGCAAGTTTTAAAAGTGAAATAAATCTTCAGTGGGAGACAATAAATCACATAACTGATAAAAACATTATGACAGTCATAATTGCTGAAAGAATAGCGCATACATATAGTTTGCTGACGCAAGGTTAAATAATGAAATCTATTATGGAAGGGGTCGCGGAAATTTAGCGATGGTGTCAGTAAAGCAGGGATAGGAGTTGTGTATAGTCCAGTCTCCTGATAGAATGAAAAAAACTGGAGGATATGATGACATATGAAAAAGGCAAGAAGAAACGACACATTGATGAAAAGTGGCAGATTTATCTGGAAACCTCTGTGCCAGGAGCGCCGGTTGGAGAGATATTAAGGAAGCGCGGTATGTACCCTACCGAACTGACGAAGATAAGGGCACAGGTAGAAGAAGGCGCCAAGAAAGAGTTGGGGCGGAACAAATACCTCAAGAAACGAGTTGACGTAAGCTATAACGAACATGAGCGGGTAAAAGCAGACCTCGCAGCCAAGGAAAAGGCACTGGCGGAAATGAGCCAGGAGTACCTGATACTCAAAAAAAAAGTGAACTTGGAATAGTTGGAAAAATGAAAGGTAAAAAATTCGGTAAAGAAGCACAGTCCGGTCTTGTACAAGTAATACAGGAGTCGGAGCTAAGCGTGGATAAATGTTGTGAAATATTGCAGCTGAGCGACAGAAGGTATTACCGGTGGATTAATTGGACGGAACCGAAAAAAAGAATGCCATGGAATAAGATAAGACCTGAAGAAAATGAAGCGATATTGAAAGTGGCAAGGAACGAGGAATTTTGCGGATTGCGGGCGGCCGGATTAATGGTTCACGGACACGAAACCGGGGAGTTCAGCTGCAGTATATCAACAATACAAAAAGTGTTGAAACAGCACGCTTTAGCAGCCCCGTACGTACCTGCAAAGAGAAAAAGAAGCGGTAAGAAGCCGGAAGTAAGGGATTTGATAACCGCGCCGAACCGCGTCTATTGTTATGACGCGACTGATTTTTATCTTACAAATGGGTTAAAGGTTCAGGTAGTCCCGATTCTTGACATAGGTTCCAGAAAGAACTTAAAGAACGGGGTGTTTGTAAAAAGCTTTACCGAAAAAGATGTGATATTTTTGTGGGATGAAACGCTCTTTGAACAAGGCATAGATACGAGCATGCTGGCCATACTCAGTGACAATGCCAGTCAAATGAAAGGCAAGTTGATAAGGGCGCATATGCTTGAAAAATGGCTGGTTACGTTGCTTTACTCAAGGCCGCATACGCCGGACGACAATCCGTGGATAGAGTCGTTTAATAAAAGCTTGAAATATCACGTTGCTAAACCGGATAAGTTTGAGACCGTTCAGGACGTGATAGACTGGGTTGAATTGCACAGACAGCTGCATAACGACCACCCGCATTCAGCGCTGGGCTATGTCAGGCCGAACGACGAGCACGATGGACTCGGCGACAACATAAGAAAGGAGCGGAAGGAAGATTTAAAGGTTGCAAGCAAGACGAGACTGGAGTATTATTATGAAAGTAAAGCGGTTAAGAAAGAGTCAGGCGAAGGGCTGGAAATACACAACTCCTTCGCGGTTTGCTGACAAAATTGAAAAATAATTCCGAGTAAAACGTAACTTTTGAAAAGGCCCATAAATTTTAACCTCTATTTTTTGCATT
>CALAOR010000086.1 GCA_937889595.1 uncultured bacterium | reverse complement strand
TTCGCAGTAGCTCAGGTACATGACACGATTCGCAGTAGCTCAGGTACATGACACGGTTCGCAGTAGCTCAGGTACATGACACGGTTCGCAGTAGCTTAAGGTACATGGCATGCTTTTCCTTATGCCTTTTTTGGCTTCTCCGAAAGATGGTTAAATAACGAAATCGACTCATATATGGGCCTTATGGATTTCAATCCGTGAAAATACATGGAAAAATCCCGGTACCAACTCATGTTGCACTGATTGCACTTTATCATTTTAAGATCCTTGTTTGTAAGGTCCCACAGGCTGCCCAGCGGTTTTGCAAGATGCATACACGGGTATATATTAAAGAACCAGTCAACGAACAGCACCTTTGAACCGCCATAGCAGTGATATTCGGCCTTGTCGGGATGGTCAAGATAATTGATTATATTTTTCATCGATGACACATTGTTAAGTATGTGGTATTCCCCTGTTTTTTTCAGGCGTATCACTTCCTCAAGGGCGGTTGTTATCTCTTTGGGCGACAGCTGCACCGATTCGCCGCCGAGCGGGTATACCGTTGACTTGGATATCTCGGGATAATTGACCGATATGAAGTCAAAACCTATTTCTTTTATCTTTGAAAAAAGCTTATCGAGCTTGTCATGGCTTTCCTTCCATATCAGGACGGACGCCATTGTCCTGATATCGTGCTTTTTTGCGAGCTCCACCCCTTTTACAATATGGCCAAAAAGGCCGGGAATGCCGCGGGATCTTTCCACTACTGCGGGGTCATAGGAGTCCAGGGATATACAGAGGAAATCCGTGTGCGCTTCTTTAAGCTTTATAATGTTTTCTTCGGTCAAAAGCCTTGCGTCCGCGTTTAATACGAGCGAGTGGATGTGCTTTTCCGAGCAGTGTTTTATGAAATCATAAACATGCGGATTAAAAAGCGGGTCCCCGCCCGTCAGGGTGATGTGCGCGACGCCCAACTCCGCGAGTTTGTCGATCGCTTTTATGCCGCTTTCCAGGTCGATGACGACTTTTTCCTTTTGCTTCCATATCCCGCAAAACGTGCACTTGGCCGTGCAGCAGTTGGTTATCCCGAACTCCGCGACCCTGATCTTGTTTGTTAAAAACTGTTTTAAAAAATGAGCTCTCTTTTTCCTGATCATATACAACCTCCTGTTAATTTGAGATATAATGATACACTATTTCCCCCTTGAAGTGAAGTGTTTTTTGATTATTATAATATTATGAGACTGCCGGAAAGGACCGCAAGGGGCGGGCAGCATGATATGCTGCCCCTACAAATGCAGGCAGGTATTTATAGGGGAAGCATATTATTCGGTCCACAACGATGGTTTTTAGGGGTTTTCCGGCAGTATCCGGGGACTGTTAAATCGTCATGCCCGTATTTTTTCCATTGACGCGCTGTATTCCCCGCGGCGCGCCGCCCAATTGCACCTGGCCCGGTGATACAGGGCATGCTGTGCCGCCGCAACATTGGCAGGTTCGCCGTGCCATATCTCAAGCGCCGGCTGCTGGATGGCGCGGGCAAACGAAAACGCCAGCGGCCATGGCAGCTGAGGCCCGAACCTGACATTCATGGCGTTCAAACGCGCCGAAGCCAGTTCAGCGGATTGGCCGCCCGACAAAAACGCGATTCCCTGTACAGAATCGGGCACGGCGCGCAGGAGATACCTCACTGTGGCATCAGCCGTCTCATCCACTGTTTCCTGCACAGGACAGGTTAATCCCGGAACCACCATATTGGGTTTTAAGACCATACCCTCCAGCGCCACATTTTGTATGGAAAGCTGGATAAAGACCTCCCGCAGGACTTCCTCTGTCGCCTCTCCGCATTGCTCCATGGTGTGGGAACCGTCCATAAGCACTTCGGGCTCGACGATGGGGACCAGCCCGGCTTCCTGACACAATACGGCATAGCCTGCAAGCGCATGCGCGTTGGCCTTAATGCAATCCCGGCTGGGAATTCCGTCCCCAACGGCAAATATTGCGCGCCATTTGGCAAAACAGGCGCCCATTTTGGAATATTCCCTGAGACGGACACTTAATCCGTCAAGGCCCTCGGTTATTTTTTCACCCGGATGGCCCGGCATGTCCTTTGTGCCGGCGTCAACTTTGATGCCGGGAATTATTCCCGCGGCAATGATCATCTTAATAAGGGGCGTGCCGTCTTTCCCGGACTGGCGTATGGTCTCATCATAAAGTATGGCGCCGTTGATAAACTTCCCCAAACCGGGCGTGGTCACGATCATTTCCCTGTAAGCGCGGCGCGATTCCACGGTTTGAGGTATTCCTGCTTTTTCAAAACGCTTGTTGCAGGTGGGAGTGCTTTCATCCATGGCCAGCAGGCCCTTGTCATCCGCGACCATCGCCTTTGCAACGGATATAATTTGCTGTGAAATCATTTTAAATACCTCCGGAGAATTTTCATAATATTTTTATACGTCCTGCGAATATATTATTACCGTGTAGGGTCCGATATTGATTTTGCCAAAGCACGGCAATCCGTCGGTTTTTCCATCGCGGGCGTCCACATCGGGCGTCTGATGATTCGCAAAATTCGGTCCGTATTTATAGGAATCGCTGTTAAACCGCGTTTTCCACAATCCGGCCCGCGGAAAACCGATGACATAATCATCACGAATTTGATTCGTCATATTCACCACCACTATGGCGCTGTCGGCCGGGCCCTGTTTGTCCCAGCGGTGGAAAGCAATGATCTTGGCCGGGTCGTCAAAATGAAAAACATGGATATTTTGCCCGCACAATCCCCTCGTCACGCCGGGCCGGTTGCGTCTCAGCGCTATCAGGTCTTTGTACATTCCGAGTATGCCGTGTTCGTCCTTAACCCGGGACCAGTCAATCGGGTCCTTATCCTGGAACCAGCGGTCTTCCAACAATTCCTGGCCCTGAAAAAGCATCGGGATACCGGGAGATGTAAGGACAAGCGCGGCTCCCATGGTGGAGCGCTTCTTGGAAAACCAGCTGTCCACATTACCCGGCCAGATTTCCTCGGGCACACGGGAGCGGCCATTGGCGATCTCATCGTGGGACTCGGTAAAAATAATCCGTTTGAAGGCGTCGGGATCGTAGCGGTGTTCGATGGCCGCGCTGACCGCCCCAAGGTTGCGGGACGCATCATCAGGGGATATAATAGCCTGGCGGACGGGATGTACAAATTCGGCATCCCATTGCGCGTTAAAACCAGCGCCGCCCGCTCCCACATCTTTGGTTACCCATGGGTTATTCCTCATACTTTCGCCGATGCTGATCTTTCCGGGAAACCGCTGCTGTATTTCCACATTGATCCACTGCATCAGGCTCCAGCCTTCGGGAATATCATTGGCCGGATTACTGTCATTACCGTCAATACTTTTTATAAAAATAATCATGTCCCAGCGCAGGCCGTCTGCGTGGTATTCATCAAGCCACATCAGTGCGTTATCGGACATGTACTGGCGCACTTCGCCCCGGCCGTAATCAGGGCGCGTTTCGCCCCAGGGTGTCTGCGAACGCCGGTCATTATAAAAATAGATCCCGCCTTTGTCATTTTCGCTCCAGCCGTCAAATTGCCACAGGTCAAGGTCGGATGGGCCGAAATGGTTATAGACAACATCCGCAATGACAGCGATGCCATGCTCATGGGCCGCCTTCACAAACCGCTTGTATGCGTCTGGCCCGCCGTAAATGCTTTCAACTGCAAAGGGATGGGACGGATCGTAACCCCACGAAAAGTCGCCCGCAAACTCGGCTGCCGGCATCACTTCCACGGCATTGATACCCAGTTCCTCAAGATATTGTAATTTTTCAATGGCGCTGTCAAATGTGCCCGGATGCCCCTTTTCTTTGACGTTAAAGGTCCCTATGTGCATCTCATAAATGACAAGCTCATTTCCCGAGGCCATACGGAATTTTTTATTGCCCCAATCAAAGGCTTTAGGGTCATAGATAATTCCGTTGCCGGTTGAGTTTGTAACCTGCCTGACATACGGGTCAATGCGGGATATGATGCCCTTTGGGCCGTGAATTAAATATCTGTACTCATCACCTGTTTTTGCCCCCGGCACTTCGGCAAACCAGTAGCCGTTTTTCTCGCTGGCCAGGGGTGTTGAGGTTTTGCTCCAGTCATTGAAGGACCCTGTTACGTAAACTTTTTCTGCATTTGGCGCCCATACGCGGAAGGCCACGCTTCCTTTACCGGGGATGGCCCCCATTCCCAAATGTTTTGCAGCGTCATCAGTTGTCTCAGGCATTTTTTCCTCCGTTTTTTTGCTTTATAAATCCCTCTATTTTTCCTTCATCCGCTTCAGGATGTCGCGCGCAGATACAAGAGCCAATCCGGGGACAGTGCTGGATTCCAAAGATTTCACAAGGGTTGCGAGCAAATCGTTGAACCCGGGTTCTTTCTGGTTCAGCAAAACATGATGCGCTCCCTGGCGCAATAGTACCGAACCCTCGCCTTTTTTGATCAACTCACGCAATAACGCCGGCCAGGCGGCCTTTTTAAATTTTTTCAATCCTTCGGCAGCCAGCCACGCAACGTCAGCGTCGCTGCCCCCGAGTACTTTCACCAGCGGCGCGATTGCGCCGGCATCACCAATATCGCCGAGCGCCTTGGCTGCTTCCCAGCGTACCTGGTCCAGTTTGGTTTCCTGCAATGCCCTACAAAGCGGCAAGACTGCGGGTTTACCCATGTCCACCAGCGCTTCCCTCGCCTTCTGTCTTGCCGCGCCATCCTTGCCTGCCAGAGAATCCATAAGGGATCCAAGATTTGCGCCTGTCCTTTTTTGTCCGCCCATGATTTTTCCTCCGTTGAAATTGGCATATATTATGTCATATAAAAAATACACCGTAGAGAAAGGTTTTGGTATGTCTTTATTCCGCTTTTAATAGACTTTAATAACCGGAATACACCGGTATAAAAAATGGTTTATGAAGGGATGCGCAACAAAAAGACATCGCAATGGCAGCTTACAGTGAGGGTTATCTTTTCAAAATGCATTACAAATTTCAGCGTTTTTCCCGTTTTCGACACGGCAGCAGCATTATACGTTCCCAAATTATAAATTTATCTCAGCATGATAAACTCGCTTGCTTTGCTTTTCACCCTCCTTCCCGCGCCATCTTCGGCTGTTATAATGTAATAATACATCCCGTTGGCAAGGCTGCCCAGTTCACCCAGGGGGAAGTTGACGTTATAATGCCCGGATATGGAAACGGCCAGCCAGGTTTTATCTTTAATAAGCCTGAAAGAAGCCGTGTAAATTTTCATATTTACGGATACCGGCTGCCGTGTCATATCCACGCGCACGTAAAACGCGCCCCCACCTGTTGTTACGGGGTTTGGATAGACAACAACATCATTTATTTTGAATTCATTGTTTTCTTCCGCAGTTTGGGTGCATGTCGCCGAATATTGCGGCGTAGCGGTGATGGTAAAAGTCGGTGTTCCCGCCGGAGTGACCGTGTCCGTATCTGTCGGCAGGTCCGTCGCGCTCGGGGTATTGGTTAAAGTCTGTGTCGATGAGTCTGTGAATGTCGGCGTGAAACTGCATGTCATGGTCTGTGTTGCCGTATTTGTAGGGGTGTATGTCTGTGTCGCCGTTGGCGTATCCGTATATGTCGGCGTAAAGCTCCCTGTCACGGTCCGCGTAGCCGTATTCGTCGGTGTGCCTGTCAGGGTCAGCGTCGGCGTGTCTGACTTTGTCGGTGACGGCGTGTTCGTCTGCGTCGGCGTCTGCGTGTTTGTCTGTGTCGGCCCGGCCAGGTCGTCTATCAGGGGCATGCCATTCGGCGACCCCCATCCCGTACACAGGTCATACCCTGTAACAGCCGGATAATTTGTACTGCTTCCGTTATTGCCTGTTGTAATATCATGGAATTCGGAAGTATAATTCGGGCCCTTGCCTATGGCATATATTGCGGGATTTAGAAACCCCACAGCCGGATTTCCCCGTGAGACTGCCAGTTGGTTTATAAGGGCGCAAAATCCCGCCCATGCCGGGGAGGAATAACTCGTGCCGCCCCCTACGCCCTGCGTCCCGTTGTTGCATACGATCAGCACATCAAATCCGACCATGGCGACATCAGGAACATTCCTGTACAAAGTTGAAACATAAGCCGCATTTGCGGAAGTGGTGATCCCCTGCTGGTAAGCCGGGATAGGTATGTCCGTACATATGCCTCCGCTGCTCTTGCCCGAAGAATTGTTCCATACAGTTTCAGCCGACCATGCCCCGCCGCTCGTTGTCAGCAGCGTGCCGCCTACTACCGTTATGTCGGGCAGCTCCATATCGAAACCCGCTTTGGCTCCCGCGGCAAATGCCCCGCTGTCGCCGGACGAATGAAAAAACGACTGCCCCTGCGCCTCTATTTTCTGATAATAATTAACCTCGGTTGAGCCCATGGGATTGGAGCCGTATGAACATGTGAATTGCTTGACCTGCGTATCGCTCGCCATAGCCTGCAGTATGTTGTCGTATCCGGCGATGGTACTGTCAAAATATTCTTCATATACATATACCTGGCATCCCGGCGCCATGGATATGACAGCCTCGATATCCATGCTTACTTCCTGGTTATAAGTATAAATACCGGACGGAGAGCCGTAAACATATTTGTTTGTTATCTGGACGTCCGGAAGAGAAGCCACTGACTTATATGTCTTGATATCGTTGGCATAATAATCATCCACGGCAAATATTCCCACTATCTGCCCGGTCCCCGAAAGTGACGCGGGCACACCCTGCGCATAGGCATTCCTGAAATCCTGGCCCATGAAACTACCGCCGGGCCCGGAACCGGTCAGCGCCATGGGTTTTATAACAACCGTACTGTCAAGCCCGCCAATATGCCCGGCAACAATACCCGCGTCTACCGAAGGTTCGCTGTCGGGCGCGTAAAAAACAGTCCCGTCGGGACGCCGGTAATTATATAAGTTTATGCTGAACGCTTTTTCCACGTCCGGGACGGTGCCTTCAGCATCCAGCAGCATCCTGTCCGGGAATGTATTTGTTATATTTAAACCTTTTGATCTTATAAAATCCGCGAGCCTGCCGTATTCTTCCTCCGTGGGGCCGAATTTTCCGGTAAATTCCCCTGAAGTCAGGTAGTGCCGGTAATTCGGGCTTTTAGGATCATAAAGGTCCGCAAGTAATGCTTTCAATTCCTGCCTGTTGTGCAGAGGCAATCCTATTGCCAGCCTCAGCCGTTTGTTCCTGCCGAGCTTTTCAAACCGTCTCGCAGACGCAACCTCCGGGGGGATATGTCCGCGCAATTTTTGTTTTCCCGCCGGCGCGGCAATATTGTCCGCGATGACGCGTAACGGCATCAACACCGTGCACACTAGTAAAATGCCGAATACCGCTGTTTTCCACATCAGCATGCCCCTTCAATTATTCTGTTCTATAAAATATCAACGAGCCCCTGCGCGGCCGTATATACGCTTACCACCCCGCTGGCAAAATATACGACGTTAAGAGCATCCAAAATCTCGTCTTTTGACGCTCCTGCTTTCATTGCCTGCGCGGCCAGGAATTTCACCCCGTTCGCCGAGCCTAACACGACATCAAGCGCCATGGCAATTAAAAGTTTGTGTTTTGCGGACAACGCGCCGTCAGAATAGGCAAGTTTTTTTCCGGCCGCAATATTATTGAAAAGTTCCGCGCCTTTCTCTTTTAATATCTCAAGCGGATCTTTTTCCATAAGGTAAACCACCTCCGGTCGATCAATTTTTTTTACGGGCCCGGACGGCCCGTATCACGCAAAGATATAATACAGAATAAAGCCCGCCGCCAGGATATACATCAGCGGCGTGACTTCTTTGTATTTGCCCGATATCAATTTTACAATTGGATATGAAATAACTCCAAAGGCGATGCCGTGGGCGATATTGAATGTCAAAGGCGTAATAATAAGGGTCATACATGCCGGCAAAGTTTCGGACAGGTCCTCCAGGTTCAATTTTAAAACATTCTTCAGCATTAAAAATCCTATCATTATAAGGGCCGGCGCCGCGACCGGATAAAGCACGTAATACTTTGATAAACTTACACCCGTGCCGATACCTCTCATCAGCGGGTAGATAAACACTGCCGCCAGGAAAAGGAGGCCGGTTACCGTGTTTGACAGGCCGGATTTCCCCCTTTGCGCCACGCCTCCGGCATTACTTTCTATATAGCTGGAAACGCCGGAAGTGCCGAATAACGCGCCGATCGGGGTTCCTATGGCTTCGATAACCAGTACCTTCATGGCCCCGGGATTTTTTACGCTTAAAACCGAGCCGATCGTGTTGAAAATATTCATATAAAGCAGTATGACGACCCCAAAAACAAAATCCAGCGCTTTTAAATGCGCGAAATCAAACTGCATGAACACGGATTGAACGGACGGCGGCGCGCTTACAACGCCGTTGAATTTTACCACGCCTGCTATCAACGCGACCACAAGTGCTATCAGGGTGCCGAGCATAATTGAGCCTTTTACGTTCCTTACAAACAGGGTTATTATCGCCACAAGCCCGGCTATTGAGACAAGCACCTCCGGCGACCTTAAATTGCCCAGCCTTACAAGGCTGTATGCATCAGGCACTATTATACCCGACCATTTCAAGCCGAGCATCGCGATAAATATACCTGTACCCGCGGCCATAGCGTACCTTAAAGATGCCGGCACGGATTTTACGGCGTAATCCCTTAGTTTGAACGCGGTCAGGCCGAGAAAAATCAGCCCTTCAACCATGACAAGGGCAATGGCATGCTGCCATTTCCACTGCATGGCTATAACGAGGGTAAATACAAAAACAAGGTTCTCGCCCATAAGCGGCGCGGCGGTTACGGGGGAATTCGCTATGACACCGGTTAAAATACACATGAGCCCTGCGCAAAGGCAGGTTGCGGTCATTACAGCGGAAAAACTCATGCCCGCCTGCCTTAAAATAGCCGGTTCCATGAAAATAATGTAGGACATTGCCAGAAAAGTGTAAGCGCCCGCGTTAATTTCGTTCTTGATCGTTGTACTTTTTTCGCCGAGCTTGAAGAATTTAATGAGAAATTTATCCATGCTATTTCCTCCTTAAATTTTGTGGCTATCCTGCGGGAATTTCAACAGGCGCTCAACTTGCTCCCTGTTATCAACTTTAAGTATTATAACATACTTGAAATAGCCAGTCAATTACAGTCTGTCAATTACAGTCTTGCTGCCGGATCAGGCATAAAAAAAGCCCGGCTGCTGTTTGAGCAGCCGGGCTGAATTTCTTTGTTTAATTTATTACTGTGTGCCCAGACTAAAATTCAAATAATTTGTCGTGCTGAAATTTAACGCTGTTCCGGCGCCCGGAGGATTGACTCCGCTTCCGCCGGAATAACCCAGATAATTCCCGGTTGTTGTCATTGAATTATTAATGTCATTCCCGATATTGGAGTTGTTTACCACATCGACAAATCCATAAACATAATATGTGCCGGGAAGGATCGCGCATACCGAGTAATTATACGTGGTGGAAGATCCGAGTACATCATAAACAATAAAACTATTGCCGCCGGTTCCTTTTGTTCCCGAACCTGCCACTATTGCTATTATTTTTCCCGGTTGCGCGGAAGGCAGTGTTATTGTTCCCTGTAAGTTTGCCGGGGCAACAGACAACTGTATATCGACGCCTGTCGCCGGCGCGTCAAACGACGGCCCAGGAGTCGGCCATGCTGATGTTCCGGGTTGGCCAAAATAATCTCCGGGCCTCGGCGGCGAATTAGGGCCGCTTATATTGCCCAGTACGTCCGGGCCCGTGGCATTTACAATTGCGATTATGCCATAGCCGGTGCCTGGGGACACGTACATGGAATATGGCACGCTTGTTCCCGACGGACATATTCCTATATCCTGCGATACCCAATTACCTATTTGCCCTGTGTATACCGCCACCCAATAATACCGGCCCTGCTGGCTTGCCGGCAATGTCAATGTGCCTGACACGTTATCCGCGGTATGCGTTGAGGTCGCAATCGGCGTGGGCCCCATCGTCGATGTGCCTGTCTGTGTTGCGGTAATTGTTACCGTCGGCGTAACTGTATTCGTTTTGGTTATTGTAAATGTATTTGTTATTGTTGATGTAGGTGTTATGGTCGATGTATTTGTGGACGTCCAGCATGTCGCTGTCATTGTTTCTATCGCTGCCTGCGTTTGTGTCGCGTGAACATCAGGAGTGTTGGTTGCCGAGGGAGATGTGGGCGGATTTTTTTTGCAACCGAAGACCGTTAAGATCACAACTAAAATAAACGATAAAAATAAACTTCTTTTCATTGCTGCTGCCTCCTTAAGATTTGTGTATTCCAATTATACTCCCGCGTATCGGGCGTTATTTATCAAACAATATAAATTCTCCTTTTACTTTAAATGCTACCAATTTAGTGGAATTATAGCATACAAAACGCGAAAAATCAATTTTCATTCGGTTTTTTATCGGGACAGATTTAGGGATTAACGGCACCGGACCGGCGCCTAATCACCAAGATATAATTTTATATCGCGTATTAATTTATCCGGGTCAAAAGGTTTGGATATAAATCCGTCTGCGCCGAACTTGTATGAGTCAACAGCATCCCTGTTTTGTGTTCTTGCGGTAAGCATTACGATCTTCATACTCCTGTATTTCTCCTGGGCGCGTATTTTCCTGCATACTTCAAAGCCGTCAATACCCGGCATCATTATATCCAGTAGAATAAGCGCAGGTTTGACGCCTTTTTCCAGCAGCGCCAGGCATTCCTGGCCCGACACGGCGGTAATTACGGCAAATCCGCTTATGGACAGCGTTGTAGAAACAAGTTTCAGGATATCCGCATCGTCGTCAACAGCCATTATCTGCAATGAAAGCACCTTCCTTTTGCCATTTAATAAGGCACGCAGCCCGTGAACTACGGGCTTTTTTAACCGGCCGTTTAAGCGCCATATGCCCCGCTATTTGGAGAAAAGCTTCTTTATCTTTCTGCCAAAATCCTTAATATGATCCCATAATGATTTTCCAGCCTTCTCGGCTCCTTCTCCCACAGCTGCGGCGGTTTTGGTTGTGGCTTCTGCCGCATCTGTCACCGCTGTCTTGCCTTTTTCAACAACTGATTTTCCAACCTTACCGACATCAGACGCCGTCTGCTTTAAGTCTTTTCCGACTTTTTTAACATTATCCGCCGCACTCACAAACATTGCCAGAACAAAAACCGAAACCACGAGCAAAACAAATCTTTTCATTTTCCTGCCTCCAGTATTTTTTTATCCGTATTTGCGCATAAAGCAAAACGCGGCCCGCGCGGGAAGCGCAGACCCATGGGCTTACCTGATGATATTTATTACATTCTGCCGTCTTGGCGCAGCTGTTGGTTTTTCAGCCTTATAACCCAGCGCCATAAAATAGAAAGGCTTGTAACCCGCCGGTATGCCTAAATCTTTCATGAATTCCTGGCCTTTTTTTCCGTGAAACAGCATCATGACGGGCCCGCCCATCCAGCACGACCCGTATCCAAGCGACTCTGCGACAATCACCATATTTTCCATGCACGCCGCACAATTTGCGGGCGAGTAAGGCTCTTTCGCGTCGCCTGAAACCAGGATCGCCGTAGGAGCGTTATGGAAGGCCCTGAAATCCGGGTTGGCCAATATCCTTTTTGCGACCTCATTGTCCGCGCCTTTTGCCGCTTCCTTTATGACCTTTGTCATCCTGTCAAAAATCGCCCTGTTCTGGACCGCTGTTATGTGCCAGGACTGTACGTTCGAGCCGCTCGGCGCGTAAGTACCCGCTTCCAGTATGACATTCAGGTCTTTTTCTTTTACCTGCTCCGGCCCATACTGCCTTATAGACCGCCTGCTTTTCATAATTTTTATCGTTTCGTTCATTTGACGGCCCTCTCATGTTGGGATTTTTGTTGAAAATAAATATAACTAATAATAATACAAATAAGCTTGTTCTTATACCCATTAGTATTATATCCGCGCCAATCCATTTGTCAAGGCTATTAACAGACCCCGAAAAATGCGATAGCTATGATACAAAACCCGCTATAGATAATATTATCATGATAAAAATACAATTAGCTAATTTAAGTATCCCTTATTTAAATTTTTCCAGGTCGTCTTTGGTCAATCCGGTTTGACGAAGAATCGCAAGAAGTGTGCCTTTCGCCAGTTCATCATGCAATGGAACCACCGTCCGAAAATCAGCTTTCTTAAAACTGACATGGCTTCCTTTTTGACGAACTATTTCGAAACCGGCTTTTTGGAGGATTGAAATCAATTCTTTTCCTGACAGGACAGGCAGTTTTGCCACTATCTTACCGCGACCTCAAATGGATACAGCACAATCTCGCCCTTGCTGTCAGGTATGTCAGCAGTATCGAAACTTTCAAGGTATAGTTCAACCGCTTCTTTAAGGTTATTTTCAGCTTCCTCTATTGTCTTCCCCTGGCTCACTACGTCAAGTTCTACGCAATGAGCTACATACCATTTATTTTCTTTTGTTATTACCGCATTTAACTTTTTATTCATTTTCATCACCTGAAATCCTTAAGGTTTTGTGCCATTAATAAGTATAAACTAATTATAACAGATATATTAAATATTCTCAATGTTTTGTTATCCGTAATCGCTCGGGTTATTGGACTTTTAGTAGTTCCAAGGTGTACAATTTGGCTGGGCGTAATGGATTTGAACTGAAACCCCTGGATCCAAGTTCAAATACGCTGCTTATAAGGGTTGAGGATTAAGGGTTTAGAATTAAGGAAATTCTCTGCCGTTTGCGAGCAATCAACCATTTTCCTTAATCATCAACCCTTAATTCCTTATCCTCCCAAATTTTCATCATAAAATTTGCTCTCCGTAAACAACCTCTTCCAGCGAGGGGAACCTCGGCCTGCCCGGCGGCATTTCCAGCTCGACCACATTTAATTCTTTTTTTATTTGTTCCAGGCTTTTTCCCTGTTTCTTGAGCGCGATGACTTTTTGCCTTGTTGATTCTACGGATTTCATGAGGGTTTCAACCTCTTTTTTTCCCGCAGGCGCAGAGTGCCCGCTTAAAATCGTATCGCAATCGAGTTTCAAAATAAATTCCAGGTTTTTCACCAAGCCGGACGATGAGCCGCCCTTACGGACATGTATGAGGGGCGGCCTGCCTATGGTAACCAGATCCCCCGCAAAAACGATCCTTTGATCCGGCAGAAAAATTATGGTATCTCCTCCCGTATGCGCGGACCCCACATGGAACAATTTTATCTTTTCCCCGTCGAGATCAAGCTCCTTTTCCGAGTCAAAAGTGTCGTTTGGCAGATAAGGTATGAGCGCGGCCAGGCCGCTCTTTTCAAACTCAAGCGCCATCTCGCTGCGCGTGTTTTTCGAGGAAGTGACGGCCATTCCGCGCGGGAACCCGGAAAGCCCGTTCACGTGGTCAAGGTCGCTGTGCGTTATTATCATGCGGGTAACCGGTAACGCGGTAATTTTTTTAATTTCTTCCACAACAGCCCTGCCGTGTTCTTCCGTCATTTTCGCGTCGATAACAACCACGCCGGTTTTGCCGGTAATAAAATAAGAATTTGCGCCCATACCGCCGGTTACGGAGTAAACCGATGCTGATACCTTTTTTAACTCTATGGGACCCGGGACCGGGTACTTAAAACCTTTTTCCTGCGCCATTTCACGACTCCTTATTATTGGGTATATTTGGTAACGTCGATAAGATGATAAGATCATACGGCTTGCTCCACTTTGAGAAATATGACCTGTTTCGCCGTTTCGGGAATATATTGAAGGTCATACATTATACTTTCGCGCCTTGCCCTATAGGCAGGCGGCTCGTTGTCATGAAAAAATCCGCAATTTAAAATTTAGTTTAAATTCCGGTTCTTCATCAATTCTCCTTTTAAAAGCAACGAAACCGCGGTCGTTTTTATATAAAATTTTGGGAAACCTGACGCCACGAATATAGAAATATTTATTGTTTTGAGCGTTGAATATCCGCCTATTTCAGTCCGTTATTTTTCATGATTTTTCTCTTAAGCCATTATGGCCTTATTTATAAGACAAATCATTAGATAAAAAGTCTCGCCATATTATGCCAATGATACCCTTAAAACAGGGGGTTGTCAAATAGGGGGTCCCTCAGAATTCGGACATTTCCGTGCACTAAACACGAAAGTCCAAGGATTGTGCGTGTTTTTGGTGTGTTTAAATTCGCCAATTTGTTACAATTTGTGCCTTTTATTGGCATCTAAATTTTGCATAATAAGAAGCCCCTTCCCTGTTCAAAATCAGTATTTAAGTTATTAATATGATATGCTAAATTTTGACTTTTGGCAAAAGCTTATAATGCCAGTCCGTATAATTTATATTATACGAACTGGATTTCTAAATTGTTGATTACACCCTTTTCAGGAGTCAAAAACAATCACTTTTATTGACTTTTAACCCTTAGCATACGATTTTGTCCGAATTCTGAGGCAACCCCTTATATTGTATTTATAGGAATACAATTACATTTTGAAATGAATAAAACTGATTTTTTATCCCGGATTATTTTTTTAAGCCGATACTATTGGAAAAACCATGGTTGCGGGCCGGATAATATGATTCCGTCCCATGCGGTGTTTTCCGGCAGTATCACGCCGTTTCCCTTATTACAAGTTCCGGCATGATAAGGATTTCATGCGTACCTTTTGTTTTTCCCTTAAGCATATCCATAGCAAGGTCAAACGCTTTTCTTCCCATTGCGTCCAGCGGCTGCCTGATGGTGGTAAGCGGGGGGTTCAAAAAGCCGGCTATCGGTATGTCGTCATACCCAACTATGCTTATATCCTGCGGTATCCTTTTCCCGAGCTGTTTTGCCCTGTAAATTATCCCAAGCGCCACCATGTCGCCTGCCGCGCAATATATTGCGTCTATATCCTTATGCTCCTCCAGTATCGTATCCAGTATAACTACGCCGTCCTGCTGTATATAGTATTTTATGTTGTATACCCAGCTCTTGTCCAATTCAACGCTGTTATCCTTCAATGCGGCCTTATAACCCTTGAATTTTTCGCTCACGCTTGGACTTTCGAGCTCATCTTCCGCCGACGGCCCGAACGGCCCGTTAATTACGGCTATTTTCCTTTTTCCTTTTTTCAGAAGGTAATCAGTGGCGATATAACCGCCTTTGTAATTATCGAGCCTTATGGAATTGGCCATACAAGGTAAAACTTCACTTAGGGTTTGATTAATGGACGTGCTACGAAAAAATGGGTTAAGCTGTGCGGCACTGCTTTACTCTACAAAATTTTGTATTGCTGATAACTCAAAATTATCTTTTATTGCTGTCTTTAGAGCTACTTGTCGGTGTGCCTGAAGACCCCGTCCCAATAAGAAAGGAACGAGGCGTCGTCCTTGTACCTGTCAAGTTGAAGGAGGCGTTTTATATAAATATCTATCATTGGGTCATTTATGGAAGAATCTTTCTGCTTCGCGTCGGCAAGCTGTGAATTAAGGTCGGTAAAAAGCGCCAGGCTGGACTTAAAATTCCCCGCCCGATAAAAAGAAACGGCCTTTTTATAATTTTTCAACGTCTCAAGCTTGAATTCAACAACCCCGGAGTCCTGCTCATCTATAACCTCATATATCGCCAAAGGACGTGACTTTCCTTTTACCGTTATCGTGTCAAGGTATCTCAGCTTAAAATCACCCGTGAGCTCTTCCCTGACAAAATCTGAAATTATCACATCCGTATGGTAATGTTTTGTCAGCGATTCCAGTCGGGACGCCAGGTTGACGCCGTCCCCGATTATGGTCCTCTCCAGTTTTGTCCCCACGGTTCCAAGGTTCCCCTCGACAACCTCGTCAAAATTTATTCCTGTCCCGGCTTTTAATTCACCCCAGTCCCACGTCAGAAGCGACCTGCCTTCGGTCTTTAATATCCTTTGCATCTGCAGGGCCGCGGTTACGGCGCTGTTGCAGTCCGTGAAAAGGGCCATAACTCCGTCGCCGATAAGCTTGTCTATCTCACCGCCGTTAATAATGATTGTCCGGTTTATCTTAAAAAAATATGAATTAAGAAATTCGATTATGGTAATAGGCTCGAGTTCCTCCGTCATAGTGACAAAATTCCTTATATCAGTGAACATTATAGAAAGGCTCTTCTTCTGAGGCTTGTACTCAAGGGGGTTTTTCCCGGCTTTTATCTCATGGTAAATTGAATCCCTCATGTAAACCGATATTATTTCATCACGCCGCTCTGTTTCCTTCATGGAATCCAGAAGTTCCTTTTTCGCCGTTATTGCCTGTTTGAATTTTTCCTCGGTCATTTCCAACTGTTCCTCAAGGAAAAGTACCATTTTTCTGTTATTAACTCTCCCACCTACAAAAAATTTTTTTTTATAATTTATCCTGAAAACACAGTATGGTGCATTATATACATCGCCCGCAGAAAAGACCCTGACACCGTCGAGCATAAAATCCTTGATAAATACGACCGCGTTGGATTCGTCGCATCCGCAGTGATCCCCGGCCCTGCCGAGGTACTCCGGATTATCATCCCTGGGGTTAAGTTTTATATACCGTGCGTACAGCAGCCCGTTTATGAATAGGCCGGAAACACGGTATGAAAAGTTGCTTTTATCCATGCCGTAATAATTGGAAAGTATCTTATCGGCCTTCATGGAGCATATTTCATGCGCCGCCTCCGAGGAATACGCTATTTCATCCTTTACCCTGGCGACAGCCTTAATTATACCGAGGCTGTAACTGCATTCGCAGCCCAGCAGGTTTTCACCATTAAAATCAAGCTTTGATACTCCCCTTAATATTATTTTCCCCGGACTTGCCGATACTATCTCGTAACCTATCGCACCAGCAATATGTTTTGCGTATTTTGGGACATTTAAATATATGGTGTCTATGGGCAGCAGTTTAAAAAGCATCTTAAAATACCCTGACGTTTTTCCCTTGTATATCATATTTCCGGCGTTTACCCAGTCGGTGTGCGAGAATCCCTTTATGTTTTTTACGGCGTTTAAAAAAAGCCTGGCGCTGTCGTCCCAGCTTAACCAGTTGGATATGTTGTCAATGTAATTAAACTCCACAGAAAGCCCGTCCATGAGTTTCTCGACCGGTACATCCTGATGCTTGTGAAAATAATATATGATGTTCAACGCACTCATACAGCTTGAGCGCCATTTGCCAGCTACGGTTCTTTCTTTTGTCTTTGACATCGGACCCCCGCTTGTTTTGTTATTTAATCTTAAATCCATTATAATAAACCACCCTGTGGTAAGTCGCAGGGTATTGAATACTCAGAACAATTTCAACTGCTTTGCTTTTGGTTTCTCTTGACTTTGCACATACTCCTCTACTCTGCCCCAGTTTCTTTTTTCTCCAACGGTTGCTACATAATACCCATCCGACCAAAATTCTCCACCCATAATTCCTTTTTGACTGCCGGCCTTCTCTTAAATATTTCCCGAGCGGTTATGCTCTTAAAAAACCTTACGATTTCTCCTGTTGCTATCTTCGGATGCGCTCCGCACAGCAAATGAATGTGATCTTCATCCATTCCTAAGGCTTCCATCTCTATTTCATCTGGTATCCGTCATATCAAAACCAACCAGCCAGTATTCTTCCATGGGGTCGTTATATTCGGGATGGCGCACGAACGGAAGGTGCGCGTGCAGTACTAGCGCGAGGTAGCTGTCGGGTTGCTTCATACGCGCTTATTCTGTCTTTCTTTCAAAGGTTATCTTTATGTGGCGCTTCTCGGATCCGTCGGAGGATACAGTCTCTATAGGAAGCTCGATTTTGCCGTCCGGCAGGTGAAACCTCATAGAGAAAGATCCGTCGTTTTTAAGATTTATTTTTCCGTCTTTGACTTTTACAAGGGCGTCTTTTTCGCTTGCTTCGTATAAAATCAGTTCCGTATCAGCAACAAGAAAAAAGCCGCTCTTGACGGTCTGCCCGCCGGCCGGGCTCGAAAAACCGGAGACTGTTTCCGACGACATTCCGGATTCAAGGGAATTCCTCAGTCCTTCCGAGCCGCCCATTCTTCCGGATTTTCCGCCACCGGAGAGCCTGAATAGTTCGTCAAAATCTTCGTCAACTACCATCCATTCTTCATCGGTCACATTGGAAACTTTGTCGTTGGGCGTATGTACCCCGTTTGACCTTGCCAGCAAAATAAATCTACCTGATTCGGTCTTATAACCTACGTCCACAATATAAGTCTTGCCTGCTTCCCAGACATTTATATGCCAGTTGCCTGCCTCGCCGTTGACCTTGATATCTATAAATTTATGAGCGTTGCTGCCGTTAAATTCAACTTCAGTAACATCGTAAACCCTGAGTACAAGGTCATATTTTTCGTTTATCAATCTGGCTTTGTCCGCCATAAGGCCGGTTGACAGGTCCCAATAAACATAGCACCAGTACGGGTCGCGTGTCATTAATACCACCCTGTTGTCGCCGTATTTATCCTGAAGCGATGTTTCATGCCTCTCGCTGATTTTTACTTCTTCTTTTTTAGCCGGCGCCGCGTCAACAGGCTCCAGTTTAAAGAACTTTGACGCTTCAATCTCGGTTTCAAGTATTTCATCCTCGGCCATGGAGCTGTCCGTGCCCCTGACTTTTTTAGACGATAGTTTTCTGCCTGCTTTTTCTTTAACAACCGGCTGTAATTTTTTTAATGGCGCCGTAACTTTTACCGCTTTAACAGCTTTTTTCTTTTTAGAAACCGGTTCTTCTTCCGTTCTCTTTTTTTCCGGAACCTTTTTTGATTTTTCCACAGCTTCTGCCGGCTTTTTTACTATTTTCTTCTTCGGAGCCTTATCAACCATTATCATTACCACCTTTCATTTTTGTGTCTTATGAAATATATATTTTGCCATTCAAAATTGCGTTAAGGGTAAAACAATAAACAGGACAATTTAAGACAACCCGTTGTGTGCATGGATTAAAAGGTCATGTGCGGTTGACAACGGCACAATTGAGCGAATAGGTGTTGTGTTTTTCCTTAATTATTGTATGTATTATCTTAGCCATGAAGGTACATCTTACAGGCCGTGTTTTTTCTTTACTTCTTTCTCTGCCTGAAGCCAATCGGATAAAGCGTCTCCGGGCTTGTTTGTTGCGGCTCTCTTTTTGTAAATTTCCTCAGCACTCTTGCGGGTTTCTTCTTGAAACGCTTCGAGAGACAATTTCTGCTGCGGTTTCTTTGCTTCTTTTTCCATAATGTCACCCCCTATATTTTTTCTCAACTTCAAAGCTTGTTATCAACACTGTTATTATCGTTTTACTTTACCAATTCTTTTATAAAATTTTTATCTTTTTCTTTTATGGCTAAAAATTCTATTCCCGCCCTGTATTCAGCTGTTTTATCGTCACAATTTGACCACCTGACTAAGGAATAAGCTGCAATTGGCTTTTCTTTTCCTTCCAGCACAAACTCTATTTCTAGTATTTGTTTTGGAAAAAGATTTTCATCAGTTATAAGCCCAATGCCTCCAGCGCTTAAGTTAAAACTATTTGCAATTCTTCTTTCTTTCTGATCTGTTTTTTTCTTACTTCCAAAAGGATAAGACATAATCTCATATGTAACAGCAAATGTTTTTGATACCCTTTCGCACGTCCTTTTATCTGAAAATATTTCCTTGTGCAACATTTTCTATACTCCTCATTATCTGTCTGAAAAACAT
Source organism: uncultured bacterium (assembly GCA_937889595.1). Lineage (GTDB taxonomy): Bacteria > Oederibacteriota > PGYV01 > PGYV01 > Palsa-1178 > PALSA-1178. The sequence continues at coordinate 909 of CALAOR010000086.1, read as the reverse complement.
AGTACATTGGTTTTGAACAATAATACTTGCTACAGCGCACGGGGTTTTAAAAAGTTCCTTGAAAAACTCACCCATTTAGCAGCAAAAAAATCCGATTTCATATTGCTAATTAACCTTCTGGTTTTCCTTTTTAAAGCTCGGTTACTTTCTCGTTAAGAATTACTTTTAACTCTTCAAACATTCTATTCTTAAATCAGACCACGTTTATTTTCTCCCCAAATAATTTTTTTCTTTTATTCCTTAAATTCTATTATCCACTCAGGAATTCATTTATTTCTTTACAATTTGCTTTCAAAGGTGCCGCATCGCTTCACGTATATAATGTATCTCCCATAAGACAGTATACCCAGCGTTGGCTATTTTGTCAAGTTTTATGCGAAAACAGTTAGTACTGTTAATCATTGCACCTAATAAAAAAAAAATTTAAAAGTTAAAACCTTGCTAATTTTACCAGTTTTCACATAATTTCAATCAGCTTCCTGAAAAAGGTATCTTCTAGGGCCTTAGGATCAACGATATCTATCTGGATAACATATCAGGGTAAATATCGAGGATCCTGCCTAATTCAAAAACGGGCGGTTTTGAAGGATTTTTGCCCCTCCATACCCTATTTTGCAGTTATAAAGAGGAGTAAATTTCGTATAATATAAATTATACGAAATTTTAAAGGAATTGTGCCAAATAGGCCATATATTTCGTATAAAGTATTTTATGCGAAATGTGTTTATGATGGTTAGTTCGTATAATTTATATTATACGAACTCGCTAAGAAATCCCATTTCCGGCATGGAATCAGTACCGTAAGTTATTCGGAAAAACCATGATTGCGGGCCGGATAATATGATTCCGTCCCCTGCGGTGTTTTCCGGCAGTATCACGCCGTTTCCCTTATTACAAGTTCCGGCATGA
>CALAOR010000085.1 GCA_937889595.1 uncultured bacterium | reverse complement strand
GCCTTTTTTGTACGTTAAGCATTGAAATCCCAATATTGTACATGTTTTTTTAAGGTCTCCTCTCCATCCCCGGATGAACTGCTTGTTCATTAATTATACCCTGTTTTTCAAATAAATAAATGGAATTTTGGAATTTTTGATATAAAAAAGCGTTGAAAAAATTAAAAATATCTGGAAGGACGTAGTATAGCTAAGGGGTCAGGCCTTAACCTGACACCTGACAAATTCTTTTTTATATATCTTTTCATAAAATTCTTGATTTAATACTTCTGCCTGATTTTCTTCACTGCCTTTGATACCTTACCGACATTTTAAAATTCTTTCTATCAGGTGTCAGATTATGACCTGACCCCTTTTTTTTATTTTTTATTTTATTTTTTATATTCCTCTCATTATTTTAAGTTCAATCCATAATTATTGAAATTGCGGGGTCAGGCATTGATTAAATATCTGACAAATTCATCGTTTATCAACCTAAATATTCATCAGGCATCGGGACAAGGCCTGACCCTATCTTTTATTGAGTTGAGAGTTGACAACTTCATTATCTAATTTACAAAAATATAAAAGCAGATAAACAATATCTGACCCCATCCACTCCTACGGGTGGAACTTCTGAATCCTGTAATTATCCCTGTCTGCCACGTATACATTCCCCAGGCTGTCAATTGCCAGTCCTGACGGATTATTAAACTGGCCGGCGCCTGTGCCGAAGCTGCCCCATTTGCATATGAAAACGCCATCACCGGTGAATTTTTGTATCCTATTATTTCCGGTATCCGACACATAAATTTCTCCGGCGCTGTCCACAGCCAAAGCCGTGGGATAACAAAACTGGCTGTCGCCTGTTCCATAGCTTCCCCATTTCGCCTCAAAAACCCCGGTATCACTGAATTTCTGTACATATCCCAGTTGATCCATCACATAAACACAGTAGCCGCTGGTGCTATTACCCCCGGCGGCTATGGCCGTCGGGTATTCAAGCTGGCCGTTCCCGCTTCCCTGGCTTCCCCACTGTGTGATAAAATTGCCCTGATCGTCGAATTTTTTTATTTTGTAATTTCCCGGGTCTATGGTATACACGTTGCTGCTGTAATCCAAAGCTATGCCCTGCAGGTATACAAATTGTCCGTCACCGGACCCTATTCCTCCCCATTGGGCTATTAAAGTCCCGTCACTGCTGTGTTTATTTATATACCTCAAGGAACTGTTTGCTATATATATATCCCCGTTTACGCCAGCCGCCATCCCGGAAATGATCCCGGTGTTCCACCACTTGGATACAAATGCCCCCGTATTCGTGTACTTCTCTACTATATAGTAGAATTCACTTGCCTCCAGGACATTCCCGTCCCCGTCTATGGCCAGCAACTCGGGAAAATAATTTGAAGTACCCGTGTTTGTCACGCAGGCCGGCCACTGTGTCACGTACATCGCGGTCATGGTAGCTGTCTCCATATTGGAAGGAAGCGTGGGAGCTGCAGGCACGGACTTTTTACAGCCGGCGATCGAAATAAAAAATATAACTATCGCTATCGGTATTGCGGCATACTTCATTGGTCCCTCCCCATTTCATATTTCGTTATCCAAATAATATCCAGTGTCAGACCGCACAAATGGCTTTTATATTCTATTTTACATCAAGGTTTTGCCAGATGCAAAACATCTTGTTATTGATAAAAGCTAAATGTGGGTGACCCCTTCCACTATTTGTCCTCTATAAACCCGCGAAGTCACATGGTATACCGCGCCGGGTATAAGAATCCGTAATGGTCTGCCCGTTATAATTCCCTCAAATTATAATTTAATTTCCCTTGTGCATTTAAATTATCATTGAACATATATATTGTCAAGGCTCATACAACACATCTCTATAATATTATTCTATATGCTCTATGCGAGGTCTGACCCCAGCCACGCCCCTTCCCACGCCTGCTGTACAACGAAAAAAGTTTCCTCAACGCGTGCCCGCATTGAATCAAGTCCCCACAAACTGTCCTTTTTTTCAAGTTCCGCCAGGAGCGCCGAACACTCGTTACTTTTCTTATTCACCCTGAAAGCAAGAAAAAGTCCGTAAAAAAAAATAAAAGGCGCAAGCACAAAAGCCAGCACAGGATTCACAGTGTCAGCCCCGCCCCCGCCGGCCCGAGCAAATATAAAAACGCAAAAAACAAACGATAAAACGGAAATAGTAATAGAAAAGATAAGTGTTCTCGGGCTTTTAGTCATAAATCCCTCCCCTGGTATTTAGAACATTATATCAAAACGGAGATACGGGGTCAATTTATCAAAAAATATGTTTGCTCGGTCTTATACTAATTATCAACAAGGTAAGGCTTGACCCCATCTTTATTGCCCTCATTCCCGCGCGAAATGACATGATAAACCGCGCCAGGAAATAAAATCCTAAGCTGCCTACCCATTTGTATATCACCGACCCCTCTATTTTGGTCGTACTACTTATATGAGATTATTACAGGCTTGTGTTTTTGTCAATTATTTTTATCAAGTCTCAACTCAAGGTGTGACCCCTACCCTCCCCCAATCATTGCTTCCTGAGCATTGTCAGCACTCGAATATTGATAAGTTCTGTAATCAATTCCATTATGAAATTTATATGCGCTGGCAGGCTCATTTCTTGGTCCAAATGTACTTGTAATGTCTGTAAAAACATTATTTTGACCTGAAATAGGATCATAATATAAACAATATAAATTACACGATAAAAGCAAAAAAAATAATGTGAAATAGAAAATGTTTCTCCCGTTAGTCATAAAACCCCTTTATTATTGTTTAATTCCTATAAAATACCATTTAGAATTGATTTTCGTCAAAATTATCCCAATCGCTCTGCTGAACCCATTTATTATCAAATCAGAATGACCAGGTTTTTTTAAAATAACCGCCATCAATATAATAGGCTTTCCGGCCAAAACTTCAGGAAAAAGCTGATGCCAATCACACTTAATGTTCGAGTCATCAACATAAAATAATATTCGCCCTTTGCTGTCCTTTTTCATTTGCACACCATCAAAAGACTTATCATTTATTTGAATACCATTAATATTTTTTACATCATAAAATGTAGACTCAGTCAATGTGTCATTGCCACTAAAAAAAGACTCGGCTTCATCCAAAGTCAAAACTTTTTGTGTTCTAAAGTGATCACCACTGTCATCAAGGAGTTCCAAATAAAATCCTGTTTGTTCATTCATAGACGCAATTAGTAATTTAACGTCGTGCCGTTGATAAGCATTATCAATGGCTTTTATTATTTCTGTTATATCTTCGTACTTATCTTCGATCTCATCAATAATTCCCGGTTCATTTGTTTGAGCCAGCACAAAAACAGCTTCTTCACTTACATTTTTATCGGCATCGTTTTTTGAAATTTTAAGAATTTCATCCTTATACTGACCGATTAATTTACTTTTTTCTATCAATTGCATGGCGAAAATTTTAGACGATGGACTATCACTTGCTAAAAAGTGCCCGATGTTGTTTTTTAGAAAATTCGGATCAATTGCATAAAAAATCTCAAACAGATTCTTGTCGGCCATTCCGCTGCTTGTCGCAAATACTTTTTTCAGATTATTAACGGTCTCTTCGCTCAATTCCGTTTTGCCATGTTCACGCGCATATTCTTCATCTTTATTAATTTCAAGTATATCCCTTATGGTTTTCACAGCCTCATTCCTGATCTTTACATCATCCATTTTCAAATTGCTGTTCAAACTATTTTCTATTGAAATATCCAGTTTAACACTGATATTTGATTTATCCTCCGCTTTTGAATACGCTGAAAATATGCTAATTAATAGAAATACTGAAATTAATACAATATTTTTCATTCCCATCTAATTCACCTTTTCCTGTTTTTTTGCTTTTACATCCACCCACTTAAATTCTACAGGCTCGTTAATTTTCAAATTTTCCATCTTTACCTTCATCTTACTGGAACCCATCGGGGTTGCCAGTTCGGTTTCGGATTCTGTCACAAATTCCATCTCTTTTTCATCGGGCACTGCTGCTATTAGGTTCACCCATTTAAGTGATTGTCAATAATAAATATACGTATCACGTCAGCGGTTTCCAAACCATCTGTTAATCTTATTCGGCCGTCCATTTTTTTATCTCTAGAAACCCGGAATAATCCGGTTTCAGTCACCCATCGGCAGCGCAGGACTTAAGCCTGCCTGCATGATAATTTTGGACGGCGGATGTCCGCTAATCAGACCCTCGAAGTCGCGCTATAAGCGCACTTCAGACACCGTGGAGCGCGACATCCGCCGTAGACCGAATTATTTTGCTGTAATACTCTCGTTTTTCCCTTAATACGACGTAGATCATTCTTAACATGTCTCTGGCCAACGCTACTTTTGCAGTGTTGTAGTTTTTCCTTTTTACCAGCTCATCAAATTTTTTCTTCTTTTCAACAGAAGCTCTTACAAAATGCGGAGTTACCTCCAACAGTATCCATTGAAGTAATTTACGTCTGTTTTTACTTAAAGGTCCGTGTATATCTTTATTTGCGCTTTGGCTTACCCGCGGGGCAAGTCCCGCATAAGAACAAAGGCGGTTAAAAGAAGCAAAATTCGAGATATCCACTATTTCGCTTTTTACTATTGCCGCGCTTAGATAGCTTAGTCCTGGAATTGTTGTCAGGTTCATAATTTCCTGGTCTTCCTGAAAAGTCTCTTCGAGATACATTTTCATACCCTTGATTTTTTCAGTTAGAAACCTTATTCTCTCCTTGTGCCCTTGAATTACTGTTTCATATATTTCCGGCAATCCATCGGTTTGAACTTTGTCCAATTGTTTGTATGTAGTAAGGTCGCCGCTGCATTCCCGGCCCAGTTTGCCCAAGGTGTTTTTAAGCCTGTTGATATTAAACGTCCGTTCGTAGACAAGGGACATTCTATATCTGATTAGCTCGCGTATTTCTCTTATAGGTTTTGGCGGTATGTTAACCGTCGGCAGATAACCCATCCGCAAAACATCACAAATCAACTTCGCGTCTATTTTGTCGGTCTTCTTATTACGCTTTGCAAAAGCCTTGAGTTCGAAGGAATTAGCCAGGTTTACTTCTTCCGCATACTGCTCGGCAAGATCAACGAAGAAGTACCAGTTTCTTGTGGCCTCTACACCCAGTTTAAAAGGTTTTGGGATGATGTCAAATATCTGTTTCAATTCCGCGTCCGTATTTGGTATACTCTTACTGATCAGTCTTTTGCCTTCTTGATCTGAAACGTAAAACCATGACTGTTCTTTGTGCAGGTCAACACCGACATAATGCATGTGGGGTTCCTCCTTTGTTTTAGTTACTCGTCATAACTATTTTAACAAATGTTTTGGATCCCACGTGCATTTTTATTGAACGCTTAACATATTATCAGACCTCGCATAGAGCATATAAAACAATTTACAGATCATTTAACCTGATTGTCAATGCTCTATGCGAGGCCTGACCCCAGCCACCCTTATTATTTTCCGCCCATCATTTGAAACAGCTTTTTTTCGTCCGCGGCGTAAACTTTGTCGTCAGTTTTGTCAAAAGGCGCCCGGTAGAAAAGGTACATGAGCCTATCCCCGTCTTTTAGGAACATAACCTTCCACCTTGTATCAGGATTTTTTTGTTCCGCCACGGCTGCTGTTGACCATTTTATTCCGTTGATATCGAGCTTTGATATTTTAAGCGGCTTTTCGAGGTCCCATTTATAAGTCATTGTCCCGCTTTCCCTGCCCGGGTACATGCGGCCTTCAAGTTCGTTTATAAGGCGTAACGCCCCATTTTCTTTCCCGTCTTTCAAAACGGCATTGTCTTTTTCTGTCAGGCCGGCCGACCTTATTATCACGCCTGGAATCCCGCCTTTTTCACCCGACGCAAAAGCCATATAACTTTTATATCCGGACGGCACAGGTCCGAAAAACCACCATTTCTCCGGCATATCCAGCTTGACATTTTTTGATAATGTAATGGTACTGCCGAAAATTGCCCTGGCTACCCTGCTGATCCCGGGCCCCCTGACGATAATCACGCTTATCGCGATAATTATTGCCATCAGAAGTGCTCCCAAACCCGCAATTATCCCACAACCGGCGCCTGTCCCGGCGTTTTTCACTGCCTCGGGTTTTATTTCGGCCGCTTTTATTGCCCTTATCCTGGCATAGGATACATACTGGACTGCCTGGAATATGGTGGTGATGAGATTGGCTATGGTAAATGCGGCAAAAGAAAGCACAACGTTATTCAGGGGGAAACGGTATAAAAAATAATGCGGGATCATCAGGGCAGTCAGTAACAGCATTGTGAGAAAAATAAGCACGGAATAGCCCCTGGCCATTACAGAGCTAAGTTTCATGGGCCCGGTCCCGTCATCTTCCACAACAACGGCTATTATGGAAAAATAGTACTTGAAAATGAATATTATCCCGGGGATTATAAGCAGTAGAATTCCGCTCATTACTGCCAGCGCGTATATAAGGCTTACCAGGAATACCCTGCCGCTTAACCTGAACCCCGCAGCCAACGAGCCTCCTAAACCCATTTTTTCGCCTTTATACCTTGCGTGGAACAAAGTATATAATGCACCCTGATTGACAAGGATCATCGCAAAAGAAACGACCGCAATCAGGACCGAATATGATTTGCCCGCTCCCTGGGTCTTGTACATGTAAGACTGTAGCCAGACAGGAATAATACATAAAAGGTCGATAATCACGATTGTGAGTATATTGCCGAAATAAAGTAAAATGCCTTCCCTGAGGCACTCGCTAAAACTTACTTTTTTTATGTTTTCCATTACACCCTCCCATGTATTTTTATGATATTATAGCAAAGAAAATTAATAGATGCCAGAAATTTGAGCTCGTCGAAGGATCTTGTCATGTATCAGTGCCCTTTTTCCGGAATTCCACTTGCCTTTTTTTGTCAATTATTTTTATCAAGTCTCAACTCAAGGTGTGATGCCTTTTATTCCCCAAAATCGCCGGTTAACAGCATAAAGCTCCCCTCAATAACAAAAACAAAGTTTGGGCCGATCCCGGACCCAAAAAATATTATGACAATTTATCTGTTTACAAGGAATATTTTTCCCACAATCATCCGTTTGTTGTCGCCCCATGAGACGGTATAATAATATATCCCCGGCGACGCGGCATTGCCATTAATATTTATTCCCTTCCATAACAGGACAGGGCTCCTTGCCGTGGACATGAAGACCAGCTCGCCCGAGATATCGTAAATAAGGGTTTTGGCTCCGAGCGGCAGGTTGTCAAATTTAAGCGCGTTTAACGCCGCTGTCCCGGGATTGAACGGGTTTGGGTACACATGGATCTCCCCCTCGGGATAAGACGTCGGCGTGGGTGTTATTGTCATGGTTGTTGTATGCGTAGCCGTGCGCGTGGCTGTGGAAGTTACCGTGAACGAATGGGTATTAGATGGCGTGAATGTTGGAGATATCACGGTAGTTTGTGTACTCGAGAGCGTGGATGTGTAGCTCATGGTGGGCGTGGCTGTTCCCGTAGCGGTCAGAGTGCAGGTGTATGTCGCCTGTTGTGTCACTGTCAGGCTGACCGTAAAAGTGGGGGTGATCGTAATTGTCGCGGTCAACGACGGCGTGATGGTGGGCGTATTTGTCGTGGCAGAGCTGTACCAGACATCGTTTTGCACCATCGGGCTGTCGGTAACGCCGCTGATGAGCCACATTTTTCCGTTATATACCGTGCATGCCATGGATTCCCGCCCTGAAAAAGCCGCGCTCATGGTGGCGTTGTTCCAGGTGACCCCGTCTGCGGACCACCACACGTCGTTTGTGCGCGCGGAATTCCCGAACCCGCCAATCACCCACATTTTATTGTCGTAAACCACGGCCCCCGCCGTATACCTTGGCGCGAATTGCGCGTTCCCTGTCGAGAGGTTCCAGTCAACCCCGTCAACCGACCACCACACGTCGTTTAATTTTGTGACGCCATTAAATCCGGTAATGACCCACATCCTGCTCCCGCTGCCGTCGTCATAGTTGAGGTAAATCGGATAGCTGCGCTGCGAAAAAGCCGCTGCTGCCGTCGATTGCACCCAAGTGACCCCGTCAGCCGAGGACCACACGTCGTTCTTTTCAACTCCGTCGTCGCCGCCTGTCACCCAAATCCTGCCGTTATATACAACGGATCTTAAGCCCCACCTGGGCGTAAACCCCGCGCTTGGGGTAACAAGAACCCAGGTTATACCGTCCGTTGACGACCATACATCGTTTTTTTTGGCGCCCGAACTGTTCCCGCCGATCACATACATTTTATCGCCCGTGCCGTCGTCAAAAACAACCGCCGTATGGCCGGCCCTCGCTCCAAAAGGGGCTGACGCTGTCGCCAAAGTCCACGTAATCCCGTCTACGGACGACCATACATCACTGAACGACGTGCCCAGGTCTCCACCGGCTATTATCCACATCCTGCCGTTATAATCAAGTGCCGCGGCCTGATGTCTCGGACTGAAAGCCGCGTTAAGTGTAGCCGCGTACCAATCAGTACCGGCT
>CALAOR010000084.1 GCA_937889595.1 uncultured bacterium | reverse complement strand
CGAGATGCAGACGTCTTATCTTGATTATTCAATGAGCGTCATAATCGGCAGGGCCCTGCCTGACATAAGGGACGGTTTAAAACCCGTGCAGAGAAGGATATTATATACAACTTATGACATGGGGCTTTATTACGGAAGGCCTTATAGAAAGTCGGCGAAGATAGTCGGAGAAGTGATGGGTAATTACCATCCACATGGCGATTCCTCGATCTATGAGGCCATGGTAAGGATGGCGCAGACTTTTACATTCAGGATGCCTTTGATAGACGGACAGGGAAATTTCGGGTCCGTTGACGGCGACCCGCCCGCGGCCATGCGTTACACCGAAGCCAGGATGCACAAATTAACCGAAGAACTCATAAAAGACCTTGATAAAAACACGGTTGATTTTGTGCCGACTTATGACGAATCAAGCAAAGAGCCTTCCATATTCCCGGTAGGGTTCCCCAACCTGCTTGTTAACGGTTCCACAGGTATTGCCGTGGGCATGGCGACAAACATCCCGCCCCATAATCTGGGCGAGGTAATAGACGCCGTAATTTATATTATTAACAATAAAGGATCCAATATAAAAGTTGACGAACTCATAAAGATAATACCGGGCCCTGATTTTCCAACAGCAGCTTACATCATAGGAAAAGACGGTATTAAAAAAGCTTATGAAACCGGCCGTGGTTCCATAATAATGCAGGCAAAAGCGAAAATAGAAGAAACAAAAAAAGGTAGACAGCAGATAGTAGTAACCGAACTTCCCTATATGGTAAATAAGGCCCAGCTGATCGAAACTATAGCCGAACTGGTAAGGGATAAGAAGATAGAAGGCATATCAGATCTGCGCGACGAGTCTGACAAGGACGGAGTCAGGGCTGTTATTGAAATTTCAAGGAACGACAACGCCGAGGTTGTATTAAACCAGTTATACAAGCATACTGTGATGCGCACTTCATTCGGCGTCAACATGCTGGCCATTGTAAACGGCAGGCCAAAGACTTTAACCTTAAAAGAAATACTGGAGAATTTCATAGAGTACAGAAAAGAGATCATAATAAGAAGGACCAAGTTTGAATTAAGCAAGGCTGAAAAACGCGCCCATATACTTGAAGGCCTTTTGATAGCGCTGAAATATCTGGACAGGGTTATAAAATTAATACGCGCTTCAAAAAATGTGGACGCGGCGCGTGAAGGGCTGATTGTTTCTTTTAAGCTCTCTCCTGTGCAGGCCCAGGCCATACTTGATATGAAACTACAGCAGTTAACCGCGCTTGAAGTCGAGAAACTTGAAAAAGAACTCGCCGAACTGAAAAAACTTATTGAAGAATTAAAATCATTACTCGCAAGCGAAAAGAAAATATTCGCTCTCATGGTCAGTGAACTGACCGAGATAAAGGAAAAACACGCGGATGAAAGAAGGACCGAGATCATAGCGCGTGAAAAAGAAATAACCGTGGAGGACATGATACAGGACGAGGACATGATCGTCACCATGACGCACAAGGGTTTCATCAAACGGACCCCTTGTTCGGTCTATAAGGCCCAAAAACGCGGCGGCCGCGGCATAATCGCCGTCACCACGCAGGACGAGGATTTTGTGCAGGATGTCTTTGTGGCGAACACCAAGGACTACATGATGTTCTTTACCACCAAGGGCCGCTGCCACTGGCTGAAAGTCTATGAGATACCTGAGGCGGCAAGGACGGCCAAAGGCAAAGCCATAGTAAGCATGTTAAAGATAGAAGATGGGGAGAAGATCGCTTCGTACGTACCTGTTAAGGAATTTAAGGAAGACCAGTTCCTGCTCATGGTTACCGGTGACGGGACAGTAAAGAGGACCAATCTGTCGTTGTTCGCAAATCCGAGGGCGGGCGGAATCATCGCAATCGGCTTAAGCGAAGGGGACACTCTTATAGAAACAAAACTCGCGAAAATAGACGATCAGGTATTTATCGCCACAACAGAAGGCAAGGCCATACGTTTTGACGCAAAAGACATTCGCGAGATAGGAAGGACAGGCAGGGGGGTCAGGGGGATCAACCTTCATAAAAAAGACAAGGTTATTTCCATGACAGTGCTTCACAAAGGGGACGATGTAACGCTTCTTACGGTTACGGAAAAAGGTTATGGCAAGAGGACGAAAGTCAAGGAATACCGCGAACAGAGCCGCGGCGGGAAGGGCCTGATCAATGTGAAAGTGACCGATAAAACAGGGAATGTTGTCGATATAAAACTGGTGAACGATACCGACGAACTGATACTGGTAACCACAAAAGGAAATTTGATAAGGACAAAAGTAAAGGACATAAAGACAATAGGAAGAAATACGCAGGGAGTGCGCCTGATAAAAATAAAAGACGGTGAAAGCGTGGGTGCTGTGGCCCGCGTCATGGAAGAAGATGATGAGGTTGAAAAGGCTGAAGATGACAAGTAGCTGCTTCCTGAAAACTTATCATGACAGGCCGCAGGACGTGAAGAAAAAAAGCGGCGTTTTTGGAGGGTTTTCCGGCAGTATCAGGTAAAAGCCGTTTATCTTTTTAGGAGGAAAAAGATTTATGAATAAAGAAAGTTTATTATCAAAAATTATACTTATTTGCGTGCTGGTTTTTGCGGTGCCGGCGCTCTTGTTCTATATTTACGACGATAAAAGGGTGGCACAGCTTAATTCAATGCAGTCCAAAATCATATGGGCGGAGAACCAGAAGGAAGTTGATGTCGTAAAGGCGCAGATGGCCGGAAGAATAGAGGAAGTTTACAGGGTTATCTCGGAATTCAGCCCGGCATCCATAGGAAAAAAATACGGGCCGATAACAGGCAACGTGATAATAAGAAATTCAAGCTATTCCAACAAAGCCTCTCTTGCAAAAATAGAGTCCCAGTTCTTAAAATCCAAAAAACTATATAATTCTGAAATGGCTTTGCTTATGACGAATGGGACGCTGATTGGCGCTTCAAAACCCGCCCTTAAAGGCGAAGACTATAAATCCCAAAGCGGTTTTTTACAGGCCGTATCCTCGAAACAAACCATGGCAGACCCGAAGTTTACCGGGGGTTTTGAGTATTTCATCCCCGTGACCGACATAAAGGACAGGCTTGTTTCGGTTCTTTACGTAAATGAACCGTCTGAGGAAGCGGCGGCTTTAATAAGAAAAAACAAACAGTCCAGCCACGGAACCAACTTTGTAATGAATATGTCCGGAGCCATGCTTTTGAACTCGGATCAGTCCAAGGAAAACACGGAGAACATTTTTTCCAATCCCGATATCAAAGTTATAATAAATGACGCCAGCCCCGAGAACCAGGTTAAAGAAGCTGAATACAATAATTTAAGGGGATTGATAGCTTATAAAAAAGAGGAAGCGCTGGAACTTATTGCCTGTGTTTTTACGCCTTACACCGATTATAAATTCATGCAGAAAAAGACGCAAAAATATGAGCCCGCAATAATGGCAAATGATTACGGAGTGCCGACATATGTAATTTTACTTATTGCGCTTATCATAGGAATAGCCGCGGCAGTCAGCATAAGCGGCAAGCCTTTTTTTCCGCTTAAAAGGATTGTAAGGGCTTTAACCCACATAGATGAGGAAAGTTTTCAGGAAATGCTTCCCAGGATAAAAAAAGGGGAATACAGGAAACTCCTTGATTCCCTTGTAATTTTGCGGGGAAGGGTAAAAGCTTCCGAAGAAAAAGCGGAAAAACTTTCCTTAATGTCAAAGGAACTTGAAGAGGAACTTTCAAAAGAAGCTTCAAAAGCCGACGCGGAAATATCAGAACTGCGGGACGCCATAAAGATCGCGGAAAATAATAAAGCCTCCGTCGACGAAGAACTGGCAAAGGGGAGAAATGAAATAGCAAGAATAAAAAAAGAGGCTGAAACAAAACTGGAAATGGAAAAAATGCTTTTGAACCAGAAAATATCGGTTTTTGAAAAAGATTCGGAAAAACTGAAGCAGGAAATAAAAAAATCCTCTGAATCCAAAATACCTTTGGAAAAAGAAAATATGAGGATGGATTCCGTGCTCATGATGAATACCGAGCTTAAAGGCGTTTTGTCGGTTATTAAAACATATATTTCATCGGTTTTAGGCGGGGAAGGCAAGATTACCGACGCACAGCAGCAGTTTTTGGGGGTTGTAATAAATAAATCCGCAAGGCTGGAGCGTTTAATTAACGACCTTACAGAGCTGGCCAGGCTTGAAAAAGGCGAGACAAAACTTAACAGGCAGCTGATAGAAATAAACACCGTGGTTCAGGATGTTATTTTTGCAATACAACCGCAGGCTGATATAAAAAAAGTCGACCTTAAAGTAAATTTCAGCCCGGCAATCACCGGCGCTGACGGGGATCCGGCAAGGCTATCTTCGGTTACCAGCCAGCTTTTAAACCAGGCGATAAAAGTATCGCCGCGCGGCGGGCAGGTCATAGTGGAGACAAAGGAAAGCGGCAAAAATTTATTGATCAGGATAAGCGATTTTGGAATGAGCATGCAGCAGTCAAAAGCGGGTATATTGTTCGTTAATTTCCACGGACCCGAGTCTGCAGCCGGGCCGGAATTTATAAACAGCGGCCTGCGTTTCCCCATACTGAAAGCCATAATAAACAATATGGGCGGTGATATCTGGATTGAATCGGAAATAGGCAAAGGCAAAACATTTGTAATATCACTACCCAAAGCAGGCATAACGCCGGATAAAACAGATAGAAATGCGCCGTCTGCCGCAAAAGGGCCGGCTGGTTTAACTGCAATTCAAACAGGCACAGAGCCAAAAGCAGAGGAAGTGAAACCAACGGCCGCCCAGACAGCTCCGGCCGGAGCGGGGGGCGGCAGTTTTAAGATACAGAGGAATACGGCCCCTGAAACTGTCCAGCCGCTGTCTGCAAAAAAGGATGAAAGCCTGCCTACCGTGAACGACCTGCTTTCTTTTGACAACATGTCAATACATGATAAAAAAATTGAAATGCCGGGAAAAAACACCGCGGTTCCTGAAAATTTAATGAAAACATCCGGGACAACAAAATTCCCGTCATTTGCCCCGGACAAAAAGAAACCCGCAATTTCGGTTTTACCCGACGAACTTCCTCCTCTTCCCGACCTGGAAGACGATAAAGGAATAATTTAAAAAGGTGATATTGTTGAAAAAAACATTTTTGTTATTTTTCATCACCACTGTTTTTTTAGCGGTTGTCAGGGCGGAAACAAACGCGCCGGATGTCATTAATAAAACCGAGGTATGGATCCCCCAAAAATCCCCTTATATAGTGGACGGAACCGTAACAATTGAAAAAACAGGGTTTCTGACCATATATCCCGGGACAGTTGTTAAATTCAAAAAAGGCTCAAAGATATATGTCAAGGGCGCGCTTTATTCCAAAGGAGACCCGAAAAATCCGATAAGAATGATCCCATATGATAACGTGAGTTTTTATGACGGCCTTGTTTTTGAAAGCAGGTATAAAAATCTGGTAGAGTTTACCATACTTATCAGGGGCGCAATCACTTCAAAGGGAAGCAATTTAAGCATAACCAATAATTACATACTTAACTCGACAGGCATTGAACTGTATCATTTTTCCAGCGCCCTGATAAAGGATAATTACTTTTATAATGACACTTACGGGGTGTATATAGAAGGGAAGGAAATAAAATACACAATAGCGCAGAACACTTTTAATAACGGTAGGTTTGCCATATACTTCAAAGACACCCCGAAAGCGGACGGTTCGTTGATAAATAATAATTTTTTTAAAAATGTGGTGAACATTACAAATTATTCCACGGCGGATATAGAGTGCAGGGATAATTACTGGGGTTTTGCGGAAGAACCCGTCATAGAAAAATTTATTTATGACAGGAAAAATAATGAAAAAACAGGAAAGGCTGTTTACGCCCCGTATGCCAAGGTCCCTTTCACGCTTTGGGAACCCCAGGATGCTTTCATATCGCTTGTGAAAATTTATCTGAATTTACGGAGGCCTGACGAGGAACCCACGAAAGTTTCATTCGGAGGCGGGATTATAGGGCTGATGCCACTTGCCCCGGCTTACTTAAAAAGCGAATCTGATTTTGGTATGGGGCTTAATGCTGAGTTTACATGCAATATTACAGGGGCTTTTTTATTGGGTCTGCAGCTGGAGAATATCGGTCTGCAAAATAAGACATCGCTTAGCGAAACTTACAAGATGACGGTCTCGAATATCCTTATAAACGGCATAGGTTACATGGGATATAAAAAGGATTTTTATTTTATGCCGTTTTTGAAAATCGGGGCCGGGATAGCCATTATTTCCGAGCAGAAAATGTTTTTGACAGGGCTGAATGAAACTACAAAAAAAGACAACAGCATATGTTTCACTGCGGGAGCCGGCGCCGGAATTGAGTGGTTCCCGATTAAATTTTTCTCATTTAAACTGGAAGCGGCGTTTAATTCGGCGCTTAAAAGCAACGGGGCGATATTATATCCCGTAATCGGCCTGACGGGCAGCGTGTATTTTGATACGCCGCTTTACGCGGATGATAAAGGACTGGCCGGGCCCTATTAGTTATGAAAGATGGTGGCAATGGAAAACATAAAGGATTTACTTGAAAAATTTATAAGCAAAAACAGGATAAACAAGGCCGACGAAGGCGATGTCATCAAGGATAACTGGGAAAAAATAGCCGGTGATCTTGCAAAAGGGACAAAGCCTTTTAAATATGATAAAAAGAAACTATTTATTTACGCGGAAAATAGTGTTATAATGAGTGAAATTACGTATAAAAAGAGGGTCTTAAAGTCCCGTATTAACGCGTATTTTAAGAAAGAAACTGTAAAAGAGATTATCGCAAGGTTGAGACAGTGATTAACAGCCTCCACATTGGTGGGGATCTTGTACTCAACGGCAGTGATATAATCGGGATTTTCAGCGATCCGGCCGATAACAGCGTTTTTCTGGAGGCTTATAAAAGCAAATTCAGGCTGAAAAATTTATCAGAGAGAAACAGGAGTTTTATTCTGGTAAGAAGGCGGAGAGATCCGCTTATTTATTATTCGAAGATATCGGCGGAGAAATTAATTAAAAGGTTTATAAAGGCAAATTCAGGAGGAGTCTAAATGGCAAAGAAAGTAAAAAAGGAAGAAAAGAAAAAATATAAAAAAACGGTGGAACTTTTTGAAACAAATAAAAAAGCCGCCATACACGAAGATGACGATGCGGATGAAACAAATGCCATGCCAAAGGATGATTCCTATACAGCCGACAATATAACAGTATTGGAAGGTCTTGAGGCCGTAAGAAAAAGACCGGCCATGTACATAGGAAGCACCTCCACAGCCGGATTGCATCACCTGGTGTATGAGATAGTGGATAATTCCATAGATGAAGCCATGGCGGGATTCTGTAATGACATAGGGGTTACCATACATACCGATAATTCCATAACAGTGTCTGATAACGGACGGGGCATGCCTGTTGACATGCATAAACAGCAGAAAAAATCCGCCCTGGAAGTCATCATGACAGTGCTTCATGCCGGAGGAAAATTTGACCACAGTTCCTATAAAGTATCAGGCGGGCTTCACGGAGTAGGTGCGTCGGTTGTCAACGCCCTTTCAGAGTGGCTCGAAGTGGAAGTCAGGCGCGGGGGCAAGGTTTATTTTCAGCGTTACATAAGGGGCGTGCCTGAAGAATCCGTAAAAGTCATAGGAGACGCTAAAAAAACAGGAACAAAGACAAGGTTCAAGCCGGACAATAAAATATTCGAAGTCCTTGTGTATACCTATGAAACGCTTGCCAACAGGATGAGGGAACTGGCTTTTCTTAACAAAGGCATAAAAATCAGGATGAAGGATGAAAGAGGCAGCGAGAAAGAGGAAGTATTCCAGTTTGACGGCGGTTTAAGCGAGTTTGTAAAACACCTGAACAAAAATAGGGAAACCATAAATAAAAAACCCATTTACATTGAGGGAGATAAAGACAAAGTACACGTGGAAGTCGCCATACAATATAATGACGGTTTCGCCGAAAATATGCTTTCGTTTGTAAATAACATACGCACCATAGAGGGCGGCACCCATTTATCGGGGTTTAAAACCGCGCTTACAAAGGCAGCTGCCAGCTTCGCGAAGAAAAACAATCTCATTAAAAACGAAAAAATTTCTTTGCAGGGTGACGATGTCCGCGAAGGTTTGAACGCTATCGTCAGCGTAAAAGTTCCCGACCCGCAGTTTGAAGGGCAGACAAAAGCAAAACTGGGCAACTCCGAAGTCGAGGGCATTGTGAATTCTTTCGTATATGAAAAGCTCGCAGCTTATTTTGAGGAAAATCCGTCCGAGGCAAAAAGGATAATCAGCAAGGCATTAGGCGCGGCTGAGGCACGGGAGGCAGCGAAAAAAGCAAGGGATTTGTCGCGCAGGAAAAGTTCGCTTGATTCAGGAGGGCTGCCCGGCAAGCTGGCGGACTGCCAGGAAAAGGACCCGACTCTTTGCGAGCTTTACCTTGTAGAAGGGGATTCAGCGGGCGGTTCAGCCAAGCAGGCGCGCGACAGGAAGTACCAGGCAATACTCCCTTTAAAGGGAAAAATATTAAACGTGGAAAAAGCAAGGATAGACAAAGTATTAAATAATGAGGAGATAAGGACAATTATTACGGCCATCGGCGGCGGGATAGGAAAAGATACTTTTGTCCTGGAAAATGTCCGTTATAACAGGATAGTGATCATGACCGATGCGGACGTTGACGGAGCGCACATCAGGACCCTCCTTTTGACATTTTTTTTCAGGCAGATGAGGCCTTTAGTGGACGCGGGTTTTGTTTTCATAGCCCAGCCGCCGCTTTATAAGGTGAAAAAAGGAAAATTCGAGCAGTACATGCTCGACGACAAGGCCATGAACATATACCTGACGGATGAAGGAACAAAGGACTTAAGGCTCATCCAGCTTTCAAAAAAGGGAAAGGGGAACAAGGAACTTAACGAAAAAACCCTTATTGAAATTTTAAATGACATAATCGAGATAGAACACCTGATACCAAGGATGAAAAAGTCCGGGATGAACATAGACAGCTACTTAAGCAACAGGGGAAGCTGGAAAAAACTTCCGATGTTCGAGGTTGTCATAAAGGAAAAATCAGAATATGCCGACACTGAAAAGGACCTTCCTGAGCTGGTAAAAAAAGTCCTTGTGAAGGTATCAAAAAAGTCAACGCTTGAAGAAATAATGGAAGAGGCTAACAGGAAAAAAGACGCTGTTAAAATAATAGATTTAAGGGACAGGGCGGAGTTCAGGGTAATAGAGGAAATAATGAGGAAACTCGAGAGCAAGGGGCTTGACGCCGACGAACTCTTTGAAGAAGAGGCGGAAGCTTTAACTGTGGAAGGCAAGGATGATGATGAAAAAGAAGAAAAGAAAAAAAACCTGAGCCCGATGTTTAAGGCTGTAGATTCGGAAGGCGAAACTCTGATATTTTCCGCGAAAGAACTCATAGAGTTCATAAAGGCAAGGGGTAAAAGGGGGATTGGCATACAAAGATACAAAGGCCTGGGAGAAATGAACCCTTCGCAGCTTTGGGAAACCACTATGGACCCTGAAAGAAGGACCATGCTGCAGGTAGGCATGGAGGATGAGGCCAAGGCCGATGAAGTATTCAACGTGTTAATGGGCGACGAGGTCGAACCGAGGCGCCAGTTCATAGAAACCCACGCGCTTGAAGTAAAGAATCTGGACATATAGATACTGCCGGATAAAGAATTTCATGGTTTTATAAGAGTAACAAAAAGACAGTTCTTGATAAAAGACGCGGCAAAAATGAAAGAAATATGCGTTTAATCCGCCTTCATCTATGGCTTCGACGGACAAAAGGGAGACTGACATGAGTGATAAGAAAAAATCCGTATTTAAGGGTGCAATATTTGACGTTGACGGTGTTATAGTTGATACCGCCCATATACATCATAAGTCATGGGAAATAGTGTTCAAAAAATACGGGATTAATTTTACTTTTAAGGATTTTAAGTCAAAAGTTGACGGAAAACCAAGGGCATTCGGGGCAAAAACAATACTCCCTGAAGCCACTGATGAAGAAATCAGGAAAATATGCGGGGAAAAACAGGGGCATTTTGAAAGGATATTAAAGACAGGTAAAATAAAGGTATTTAAAACTACGGTTGATTTTATTAAAATGCTGAAGAAAAAGGGTATAAAGCTGGCAATGGCATCGTCAAGCAAAAATGCGGCCCCTATTTTAAAGAAAGTAAAAATATACCCTTATTTTGACGCGGAAGTTGAGGGAGCTTTGCTTACAAAAGGCAAGCCTCACCCGGATATATTCCTGATAGCGGCCAAAAAGCTAAAATTAAAGCCTTCAGAATGTATTGTTTTTGAAGACGCCCAGATAGGCATAGATGCCGCTGTTAACGCCAAAATAAAATGCGCGGCTATTAATAGGGACAAAAGCCATCTTATCACCGGCGCGGACATAAGAGTGGGTGATTTTAAGCATTTGAGCTTTAAAAAAATACAGGACCTTTTTTAAACGGCCTTATCATAAGGAGAAATACATGGATAAAAGCACCAGGCCGCCAATAAAAAGCACATTTATTTTAAGCATTACAATAGGGCTTTTAATCGCTTTCGGATACATTCCCCTCCAGTTTATGACGGAAAAAATCCTGAAACAATTCATAGGTATATCCCCGTGGGAGGAAATAACAGCGACTGCGATACTCGGGATAGTCTACTTCGGGCTTTTAATATATCTTTTTGTTATGATGGTACTTTCATTTTTTGCCAGGAGGATACTTGTATACCTGGTCGAAGAATTAAGGTTCAGGGAACTTCTGCCGGTAAAGTATAAAACGCACGGAAAAAAGGATTTTGGGAGTTCGTACAGGGACATCATAACCCTTTTTAATTCGTTTGTATATTCGTTTCTCGAGGTAAAAAAAGACAAGGATAAGTATTCAAAAACCATCGGGACATTTCTTGACCCTAACGTAAAAAAGGAAATAGAAAGAAGGGGTATACACGAAATGTACATAGGCGGGAAAAAAATAATCGCCACCGTATTTTTTTCCGACCTTAGGGGGTTTACGGCCATGACAGAATACTATGAACCCGACAAGGTGATAAGGATACTCAATGATTATCTTTCCATGGCTACGAAAGCCATAAACAAAAATGAAGGCAGGGTAAATAAGTACATCGGTGACGCGGTAATGGCTGTTTTTGAGGCTCCTGCCAAATACCGCGATTTTCTTGATGCAGACAAGGCTATCATTGCGTCACTTGACATACAGACACAATTCCAGATACTGATGAGAAAGTGGAAGGAAGAGATAGACCCAAACCTGAATTTAGGGCTCGGCATCGGCCTTGCTAGGGGGGAAATAATCGCCGGCAATATAGGCTCTGAAGAGAGGATGGAGCATACTGTGATAGGGGATACGGTTAATTTCGCAAGCAGGCTGTGCGGCAAGGCAGGGGACGGACAGATATTGATTCCTGACGACATATACAAACTCGTGGATAAGCTTGTACAGGTTGATGTTATGCCGCCGGTGGAAGTTAAGGGAAAAAAAGGTTCATATAACATATATTCAGTCACGAATAGAAAAATGATAACAGGTTGATTTAAGTGGATTCAAAAACATCGGGCTTTTTGAGGGTCATAACATGCGTAATTGTATTTCTATGGATAATATCGGCTGTTTTTGCATTTGGCGCGCGTGATATGGTTATAACCGGAAAAGAAAAGATACAGTACAAAATAATCACTAAAAAAAATCCATTTGTGCAGAAAGGCTGGAAGATATGGCTGAAAGAAGGCAAATACGGGTACAAACACGCAGTGATGAAAAAAATCATGTTATTCGGAAATGAGGCAAAAAGCAGCCCTATATATGAAACAGAAGTTATAAAAAAACCCGTCAATGCGTACCTGATAAAAGGCGTTTCAAACGCGCCCAACCCCATTTCAGCACCCAGGGAAAGTTACGCCCATTATGCGTACGACATGGAAGCCACTGCATATGACCCGTCGCCTGAATCAAACAGCCTGGAATGGGCGGGCATAACCGCTCTGGGCTGGCGAACAAGGTACGGTATCGCGGCGGTGGACCCTTCGGTAATAGCGCTGCGTTCCCTCATATTCGTAGAAGGTTACGGATTTGCCTGGGCCGGCGACACAGGCGGGGACATAAAGGGGCGCAGGATAGATCTTTGTTACAATACAACAAAAGAAGCGCTCAGATGGGGAAGAAGGAAAGCAAAGGTTTATGTCTTAAGCGGAAAAGCCTGGAGTTACTTTAAGGAAAAGAAAATCGGGGAGTTAAATGATGCAAAATAAAATGCAGCTGGGGATATTTCCGGCCTTATCCGGCGTGCTTACAGGGATCATAGCTGTTTTCGCGGTCCGGCACTTGAACGACAACAGTTTAAACTCCGCAGGCATTAATTTTCCGGCAATGTTGTTCTATCCGGTTATTTTTTCAGTCATATTTACTGCGGCATGGTTTTATTTGTCCCGTTTATTTGCATCTGTTTTTAAGGGGAACATAGAAAATGAATATGGAATTAATGCCGTTATTTTTTCCGCCGGGATACCTGCTTCTTTCATGATACCGGTCATAATGAGGTATTATGGTTCATTGGCGGCGTACAGCCTTAAGGTGGTCGGTAACATATATATCCCTTTTAAACATTACATGCATGTCAATTTTGCGGGGTACTGTTTTTTTCTTCTTATCGGGTTTATCATTGTTTTTATTTCTTTCGCCGTGGCCATAAGGTTCTGCTTTATGATGTTTAAGACGGGCCTTCCCTTTCATGAAAACAGCAGGATTAAAAGTTTGTTTTTGGTATTTTTTGTTTTTTACGCCGTTGTCACTTCATATGTTACCCTGGTTTATCCCCCAACCGGTGATGAACCTCATTATATCTTGATGGCAAAAAGTATTGCCGAGGATTTTGACCTGGACCTGACAAACAACTACGCGGACGTAAAATCTATAGGCGAATATTATCCCGCGGCGCTTGACTGGAAGAACATACACAATACGGCCGGCAAAAATAACAAGGGAACATATTCGATACACAGCCCTGGGCTGCCGGCAATGATTTCGGTTATTTTCAGGTTCACGGGCAGGTACGGAGTGCAGCTATTTATGAATGCTCTTACCGCGCTTTTTATAGCTGTTTTATATATGCTGCTTATAACCGGGGGTTTTTCCGGGAAAATTTCCATGGCCTGCGCCTCTATAGCCGGGTTTACAATACCTGTTGCGGCTGACTCCTCCCTTGTACTGACTGAAATCCCGGCGGTTCTCATGATAACTGCGGCTTTATTAATGCTGGCGCGCAGAAAAACGCATAAGAATATGCTGATGTTTTTTATGATCATGGGCGTGCTTCCGTTTTTTCACACAAAACTGATCTTGATATCGGTCATGTTTTACCTGTATTATTACTGGCTGGCAATCAGGGAAAAAGAATTTAACCTGAAAAAAGAAGCGTTTAATAATATACCCGTCATCATGCTGGCCGGCCTTATGATATATTTTTATTACGCCATATACGGAAAATTTGCAATTTTCGCGATTACAAGTATTTATGTCAGCAGTTCATGCTTTTTTATTTTCAGTCTTCCCTATGCCATTATGTCATTTTTCGGGATATTATTTGACAGGGATTTCGGGCTTATCACATATAACTGGTTTATGATAGTGCCTCTATACGGGATCATCATGGCTGTAATTAGGAAAGAATCAAAGGTTCTTGCGCCGGTTTTAATTTTTATGCCTTATACCGTAATGTTCCTGTTCATGAATAACTGGGGAGGATCAATGACCCCTGCAAGGCAGCTTATACCCGTCATTCCGGCGCTTGTTATAGCCGCGGCTTATTTTATTGAAAATACCGGTTTTATAAAGACCGGGTTATTCAAATTTTTGGCCTCTATCTCGGTTTTTATATCTTTTTTGCTCATGGTTCTGCCCGTATTCAGGTATGGAAGCGGAAAAGAAAAGATTTACGCCGTTATTTCAGCCAAAGCGCCGGCTTTGATGTGGATTTTTCCATCCTTTAGTGCTATAATTACGCCGGTTTATTTTATGACAGCAGTATATGTGCTTATAATTACCGTGCTGTTTTTCAGGTATAAAAGTTTTAAAAACCCGGATAAAAGCAGTATATAGAGGCTAACGATGGTTTTTAGGTGTTTTCCGAAAGTATCATTTAAATAAAATTATAATATTTGCCATACCTCAGGCGGGGAGCTAGCGGTGCCCTGTACCGGCAATCCGCTTTAGCCGGGCCGAGCGGCTCTTCCGAGGGCATTTTCCCGGTACGATGGAATGGTTTTTGGCGTTGAAAGCCGGGTCTTGTGCACTCTTAATTCTTGAACCCCGCCAGATCCGGAAGGAAGCAGCGGTAAGAGGCTTTTAAGAGGTGTTACAAGCCAGCCTGGCCGGAGCTTTAAACTATTAAACCTTAAGACCGGTAAAGTGTTCGACGAGGAGTCCGGTATGGCAGATAAAAAATATCAAATGGAGATATATAATCATAATGGAAAATAATTATCTTGTATTTGCGAGGAAGTGGAGGCCGCAGTCATTTGACGAGATTATCGGCCAGGCACAGGTAACGGAGCCGTTAAAGCGGGCCATAGAACTTAACAGGATAATGCATGCTTATGTATTTTCAGGGCCAAGGGGGGTGGGTAAGACCACTACAGCGAGGGTTTTTGCCAAGGCTCTAAATTGCGAAAAAGGGCCTACAATAACGCCTTGTAATGTCTGTTCAGCCTGCGTGGAAATAACAAACGGTACGGCCCTGGATGTTACGGAAATAGACGGAGCTTCAAATACAGGCGTTGATAATATAAGGGAGCTCAGGGAACGCGTGGGACTTTCCGCCGCCAGTTCCAAATATAAAGTTTACATCATAGACGAAGTGCATATGCTATCGACATCGGCGTTTAATGCCCTGCTGAAAACACTGGAAGAACCGCCGAGCCATGTGATATTCATATTTGCCACAACAGAACCCGAAGAAATACCGCAGACCATACTTTCCAGGTGCCAGCATTTCAGGTTCAAAAGGATGCCCATGGATCTGATCGTGCATAACCTGAAGGACATAGCAGTCAAGGAAAAAATTATTTGCGAGGAAAAAGCGTACTATACGGTTGCAAAGGCTGCTGACGGCGCCTTGAGGGACGCCCAGAGGATATTTGACCAGCTTGTGACGTATGCCAGGGGAGAGAAGTTAACGGACGTTCTCGCGAGCGAAATGCTCGGAGAGATAGATGCGGATATCTTAAACGGGTTTATCGCGGGTGTGGCAAGAAAAGATGTCAAAGCCGTGATGAGCATTCTTGAGGTTGTATTTGACAGGGGATATAACCTGCAGCACTTTATGTCGCGTATAATAGAAGCCTTCCGCAATATGCTTTTGATAAAAACCGTGGACGACAAGTCCATGATAGAGTCCAGCCTGGACCAGTATGAATTCCTGAAAAAGGCCGGTTTGTCGATCGGGAGAAAAGAAATACTGTACATGCTTCAAAAATCGCTGGAGACGGAATACAATGTCACAAAGTCAAGCCTGCCCGGCATCGTACTGGAATCCTTCGCGGCTGACCTCATATTTTATCTGGGTGAAGGCCCGGGAAATGACCCCGGTCTTGAACAGCCTGTAATAAAAAAACAGGAGAAGCCCGTGATAGAGGAGGCTGTAAAAACAGCTGAAGCAGCAGGACAGGAGGATATGGCCGGAGCCGTTCCGGAAATAAAGCCTTCAGGCATGATGTTAATTGATGAGATAATGGAGGAAGAACAGATAACAAAAATCACAAAAGATATAATTGAAAAACACTGGCCGACTATCATAGAAAGAATAAAGACAAAAAAAGAAAACGAACTGGCGACTGCCATGGAAACCGCAGGTGTTGTGTCTTATGAGGAACCTGTGCTGCTTATAACCGGGGAAAATAAATTTTATACTGAAAAGATAAAAAGACAGGCTGATGTTATAAAAGATGTCTTAAAAGACGAGTTCAAGAGAGATTTTAATATAAACATATTTGAAAAAAACGAGTATTACGCCAAGAACAGGGCAAACAGGGATGTTGACGCGGAAGAGGCCAAGAATAACGTCACGGTAAAGGAACTCAGCAAGATATTTAAATTTTCAAGCGTTGAAGTAAAGAAAACCGGGAAATAAAAAGTAATTTTCAAGGAGGCGGGTTTATGAGAGGCATGGGAAATATGGGAAACATGAATGATATATTAAAAAAGGCCCAGAAAATGCAGGTGGAATTTGCCGCGCTGCAGGAAGAACTTAAAAAAAAGGAAGTTGAAGCGTCATCTGGCGGCGGAGCGGTGACCGTGCGGGCAAACGGGGCAAAACAGGTTCTGTCCATAAAAATAGACAAGGAACTGATTAGCTCCGGCGATGTGGACATGCTGCAGGACCTGGTAACGGCGGCGGTAAATGAGGCGCTAAGCAAGGCACAGGAAACAGTTGACGCTGAATCAAAAAAAATAACAGGAGGCATGGGCCTTAACATGCCGGGGTTATTTTAAGGAAAAAAACTTGTATAATTATCCGCACAAACTTTTAAAGCTCATCAATGAAATATCCAAACTTCCCGGCGTCGGGCCAAAAATGGCCGAGCGCATAGGGCTTCATATCATAAAAAAAGAATATGAATACATAGATAACTTCAGCCTCGTGCTGCAGGAATCAAAGGAACTTACTTTCTGCAAGGAATGTTTTAATGTGAGCGACTTTGATTTATGCCCTATCTGCGCGGATAATGACCGCGATAAGGCGCTCCTGTGCGTGGTGGAATCGGCGGAAGAAGTGATAACAGTGGAGAGGACCGGGAAATTTAACGGATACTATCACGTGCTTCAGGGGCTCATCAACCCCTTAAACAACATGCTGCCGGATAATTTAAGGATCAGGGAGCTCCTTGACAGGGTAAAAAATAAAAATGGAGCCATAAAGGAAATAATACTCGCGTTTAACCATTCCGTGGAGGGAGACGCCACATCGCTGTATATTTCAGGGCTGGCAAAAGATTCAAGCGCCGTCATGAAAATATCAAGGCTCGCAAAGGGTTTGCCTACAGGTTCGGACATAAGGTACGCGGATGAAATAACGCTGGGGCAGGCAATAATAGAAAGAAAAGAAATATAAAATGAAAAAACCGGAGATTTTATCCCCTGCCGGGAACATGGAAAAACTTAAATTTGCCTTTAAATACGGAGCTGACGCTGTTTACGCGGCGGGATGGGGTTTTGGCTTGAGGGAATCCGCAGGCAATTTTTCCGATGAAGAGCTCATAAAAGCAATATCGCTGGCGCACTCATCGGGCAAAAAAATATACATAACAGCGAACATATTCCCTTATAACAGCGATTTAAAGCCCATGCAGGAGTATTTTTCATTTTTGAACGGATTAAAGCCCGACGGAATAATCGTATCAGATCTCGGGGCGTTTTCAATTGCCAAAGAGCATGCGCCAGGCATACCAATCCACATTTCAGTGCAGGCTAACAACTTAAATTACGCTGCGGTACAGGCTTGGCAGAAAATGGGAGCTTCAAGAATAATACTGGCAAGGGAACTGCCGTTTAACGATATAAAAACAATAAAGGAAAAGTGCCCGGAGATGGAACTGGAGATATTCGTGCACGGGGCCATATGTGTATCCTACTCCGGAAGGTGTTTGATCAGTCAGTACTTAACCGGCAGGGACGCCAACCACGGCGAGTGTTCCCAGGGATGCAGGTGGAAATACCGCCTTGAAGAGGAAAAAAGACCGGGTGAATACCTGGATGTGGAGGAGGACAGCAGGGGAACTTATCTTTTTAATTCAAAGGACCTTTGCACATTTTTTGACCTGCATAAATTCATTGAAATAGGGATAGACAGTTTTAAAATAGAAGGCAGGATGAAAAGCCCGCATTACGCGGCAGTGACAGCCGGGGTTTATAAAAAGGCCGTGGAACAGTACATGTCAAACCCCGCCGGGTACAAACCCGATAACGCGTTATATGAAGAACTGCTGAAAGTATCCCACAGGGAATTCACTGATGCTTTTTATTTTCCCGACAAAAGCATAACCCAAAATTTTAAGACATCGGATTATACCGCCAAAAGCAAATACGCAGGGTACATAAAATCAGCGTCCAAAACACCGCGTGAAAATGTTTTTAACGCCGTCGTTGAAGTAAAAAATACCATGAAAATCGGGGATGAAATCCAGGCGATTGCGCCTTCATGGAATCAGTTCAGTATAAAAATTATTGGCATCAGGAGTTTAAACGGCATGGAACATACTTACACAAACCAATATGGGGAATTTATCTTTGAGATTGAATCAAAAGAAGAACCAGAGGAGTTAACCATACTAAGATTAAAGGTTTAGATTACTTTCCTGGACAATCATATAAATACTGTCAGAAAACATGCCATGTACCTTAAGCTACTGCGAACCGTGTCATGTACCTGAGCTACTGCGAATGGTACATGATGGTA
>CALAOR010000083.1 GCA_937889595.1 uncultured bacterium | reverse complement strand
CCCATGTATATTTTTGCCGGCGGCCTGTTGTACACGAGAAAAGCCGCGAGCGCGCCAAAGAGCGCTATGGCCGGTATCATGTCATTGACCCTGCCTGAAAGGAAAGCCACTGCAAAAAATGCCAGGGACGCGACAGCTGTCACGCCTCCCGCGAGTCCGTCCATGATATCTATCAGGTTCACGGCGTTTGTCACGCCCACGACCCATATGACCGTGATGAACATATTCAGCAGGTTGTGATCCATGAATTTTATATTCATATTAACCTTGAGAAGGATCAGCGCGACTATAAGCTGGACCGCCAGTTTTGTGACAGGCTTCAGGTTTTTCACGTCGTCTATAAGCCCCATTACCATCATTATTGTGGCTCCGGCAAGGATGCCGACCACGCCGTAGAGCTGCTGGTGCATTATTATCTTGGCCGCGATCACGGGTATGACAAACGCGAGGTATATGGCTATGCCCCCCAGGTACGGGACAGGGCTTTTATGTTTTTTCAGCTGCGTGTTCGGCCTGTCTATGACGCCGGTCTTAAAAGCGGCCTTCATGGCAAGCGGCACAAATACAAGCCCTAATATGAAAGAAGCAATTCCTATAAACGCATATTGCATTTAATCACCCTTTGTATTCATAGATTTCACAGTCATTATCAATATATAGTTTTTTAAAAAATTTGTCCATGATATTCTTAAAGCTTTGTGTCTTATAAACCGCAAAAACCCTGCCAAACCCCGCGTCTTTTAGCCTGTTAAGTTCTGTCCTGTTTACCATCAGGAACCCCGCTTTTAAACCTGAAAACTCTTTCATGAAATTTAAACCATGATCAGGCTCAAAACCTTCAAGTATTCCGGCATTATTGAAGACTGTATATGAAACCACCGGCATTTCAAAATAAAATGTCCTTGCCTCGCCAAGCAGCAAAACCGGCCTTTTATTTTTATCATAATTATTCAGGAAAGAAGCCGCCTTATAATAGGAAACATTCTTTACGATATACACATTTGCGGGTTCCTGAAATAAACTCAGGGGTTTTAAATATTTTTCCACAAAATAAACCGATATTGCAACCTGCAAAAACACAAGCAATCCCATGGCTATGACGCGTATTTTGGTATGGGCCCGCGAATATATGACGGCCGCTATCACCGCGCATGCGGCTTCGGCAGGAAGCATGAAACGGAGCACCGAGCCCGTAAAATACCATGCTGTATAATAAAATGCAAGGAACAAAACAACAGTTTTCACGCGTTTGGCCGCGCCGGTCAGGATAAGGGCTATTGTCACAAGCATCAG
>CALAOR010000082.1 GCA_937889595.1 uncultured bacterium | reverse complement strand
GCTGTCGAACAGCGGGGCAAGC
Organism: uncultured bacterium; assembly: GCA_937889595.1. Lineage (GTDB taxonomy): Bacteria > Oederibacteriota > PGYV01 > PGYV01 > Palsa-1178 > PALSA-1178. The sequence goes on along the minus strand of CALAOR010000082.1, from coordinate 8,560 downwards.
AACGGGTATTCAACGATAATAATGCTGAAGTAAAAGGATAATAGCAGGGGCGGGAGCCTTAAAAAGCTCCCGCTCCGGACTGCAATTATATATTAATTCAATATCTGGGCCGGTTATTTAACAAATATCGGGGAGGTCTTATCAATGCTGAAAGAAACAAAAAATGAGGTTTTAAGGATATTCTGCTTCCTGTTGCCGGTTATTCTTTTTGGAACGGCGATTTTTGGATATAACCCGCTGATCTATCAAAAATACACGGCTGACCCGACCGCGTGCTGGTTTAACAACAGGATGTATATATACTGTTCACATGACCAAACCGGTGCAACAGGTTATAATATAAGTGATGTCACGCTTATTTCATCCGACGACCTTGTGAACTGGACCGACGAAGGCGAACCGGTCAAGGCGCCGGCAAACGCGTCGTGGGCCGGCTTGACATATGCGCCGGCTTGCGCATACAGGAACGGATATTACTATGTTTATTTCGGCAATGGCGGCGGCAGCATAGGAGTGGTAAGAGGGACGAGCCCGTCAGGACCATTTACCGACCCGCTCGGCCACGCGATGATCACCGGCAGCACACCTGGCTGCAGTGGCATGACGTATATATTTGACCCGGCGGCCCTAATTGACGACGACGGCCAGGCTTATTTATATTTCGGCGGCGGCGGTGTTGGCAATGCCAGGGTAATAAAATTGAATTCGGACATGATAAGCGTGAACGGGTCTGCCGTAACGATCAACGCCCCCCGGTTTTTTGAAGACTCTATGATAACCAAGTATAACGGCACATATTATTATTCCTACTCGACGGATTTTTCAGCTTCACCGGCCGCCAGTATCGATTACATGACCAGCAGCAACCCCATGACCGGATTTACGCACCGGGGGACGGTCCTTTTTAACCCGCCGAATAACTGCGGCAACAATAACCACCACTCGATAGTAAATATTGGTTCCAACTACTACATATCTTATCATGACAGATCGCTGTCAAATTCGAAACTTGGCAACTGCAACGGCATATACCAGAGAAGCGTCTGCCTTGACAGGCTTTACTTTAATTCGGACGGTACGATCGCGGTCGTAACGCCGACAACGGCGGGTGTGAGCGCGCTTAAAAATCAGACCCCATACACCACCATGAAATCCGTGACAATGGCCAAAGAGTCCGGCATACAGACAGAAACATGTTCCGAGGGCGGATTGGATGTCACAAATATCCAGAACGGATACTGGATCCAGGTCAGGAACCTTGATTTTGGAAGCGGTGCTTCGGCTTTTAACGCCCGCGTTGCGAGCGCGGGCAGCGGAGGAAATATACAGATACGCCTGGACAGCACTACGGGAACTATCGTCGGTACATGCGCGGTGACAGGCTCCGGAGGCGCACAGACATGGAAGACCGTATCGTGCGCAGTCACAGGCGCTACAGGTCTGCATGACGTATTTTTTGTATTTACCGGCGGGTCAGGCACACTTTTTAATTTTGAGTGGTACAGTTTTACCCAAGCGAACGTAACCGTAACCGCAACGCCGCCCGTACCGACCAATACATTTACAAAGACCAATACGCCAATACCACCTACGAATACATTCACAAAGACAAATACGCCTGTGCCGCCGACAAATACATTCACAAAGACTTATACTCCTACGAATACATTCACAAAGACAAATACGCTTGTGCCACCAACGAATACATTCACCAATACTTATACCCCAACGAATACATTTACAAAGACAAACACGCCTATACCGCCGACAGCAACGCCGACAACGCCGGCTCCGACAAACACTTCGACAAGCTCAGTGCAACCGACAAATACGAGTACGCCTATAGTTCCGACGGCAACGCCGACCCCGACAAACACTTCGACAAGCTTATTGCAACCGACAAATACGAGCACGCTGATAGTTCCGACGGCAACGCCAACAACACCGGCCCCGACAAACACTTCGACAAGCTCAGTGCAACCGACAAATACGAGCACGCTGATAGTTCCGACGGCAACGCCGACAACGCCGGTTCCGACAAACACTTCGACAAACTCAGTGCAACCGACAAATACGAGCACGCCGATAGTACCTACAGCAACGCCGACAACGCCGGTGCCGACAAATACACAGGTCCCAACATTTACGCCTACTATTACTCCGGGATCAGGCGCGTTGACCGTGTATTTGTTGTCCTCAGTTACCACGAACTCTACTAACAGCCCGCATCCGCAGATAGAGGTTAAGAACACAGGAACAGGGGCCTTGAATTTAAACAACGTGGAAGTGCGTTACTGGATAAACTGCGACTGCACGGGCCAGTCAGTGCAGGCATGGGTTGATTGGGCGGGTTTACTGCCCGCAGGAACCTCGGTTACAGGGAATATCCAGACAGCGTTCGTTCCGACAAGCCTTGGAGGCCAGACCAATTACATTAGCTACAGGTTCACAGGCAACATGGTGCTGCAGCCCGGGCAGATGATACAGATACAGAGCAGGTTCAATTTGAGTGACTGGAGCAACATGCTGCAGAGCAATGACTGGAGTTTCGCGGCGTACACGGCCTTTACAGCGTGGAGTAAAATTACAGGGTACATAAGCGGCGGGCTGGTATGGGGAAGTGAACCGTCCTCAACATCCAGCCAGACAGCGCAGGTAAACAATGTAATGACCTATCCGAACCCGGCGACATCAAGCTCGGGCGCGACCCTGAAGTACAGCGTAAGTTCTTCTTCCGTGGGTTCAGCTTCTATGGGGACATCGGATGCGGTTTCGATCCCGGTATCCGGAAAAGTACGGATCAGCATATACACGGTTTCGGAAAGGCTGATATGGCAAAAAACGCTGGATGACCCGTCGTTTATTTCAATAGGGGAACACGCAGTGCACTGGGATGGAAAAACTGCGGGCGGACAAAACCTCGCGGCCGGCACATATATACTGAAAGTATCCCTGCTGTCGAACAGCGGGGCAAGCAACGGGTATTCAACGATAATAATGCTGAAGTAAGGTGAAATAAAGCGGGGCGGGGAGCCTAAAAAGCTCCCCGCCTCAATAATATATCAAAGATCATCAATAATTATTGGGGATGGAACCTATGGCCAGTTTTAAAAAGTTACTTATCCTTGCGGTTTCATTTGTTATGATATTTTCTGCCGGAATAAAAGCTGCAACTACTGATTATGCCGGGGATATGTTGTCCATCGGAGTGGGCGCCAGGGCTCTGGCTATGGGCGGTGCGTTCGCGGCAGTCGCTGATGATGCCTCCGCAATGTACTGGAACCCGGCCGGAATTGTAAACGTAAAAGGTGTTGAGGTTTCATCCGTGAAGCTCCTTGGAATGGAAGGGTTAGACGCCTATTATACATATTTAAATCTAATATATAATCCCGGAGACAATACGGGATCATTTGGAATTGGTTATTTAAGGCAGCAGTTCGGAGGCATAATAATAAGAAATGGGTCCGGTGATCAAATCGGCGTCCCTAGAGAAGCGTCTGATAATGTTATTAATGCGACTTATGCAAGAAAAATATCAAGCTGGCTCTCGGCAGGAATTAACGCAAAGGCCATGTTCGGTATGTATCCTGATTCCGCCGCGAGGCAGGGTTACAACGGATTTGGCGCTGATGCGGCTTTATTTATCTACCTTGGAGGGATCTTTGACGCGTTAAAAGGCCTGTCGCTGGGAATAAACCTGCAGGATCCTTACGCCGTAATAAATATCACGGGAGTTGAAGAAAGAGTTGCGTACAACTTTAAAACAGGTATTGGGTACGACCTGCCGTTTATATTCCTGAAAAATTTGTCAAGCAGGATTATAGTGGCAGCCGACTATGATACGGAATATAACGGCGAATATCACCTGGGTGCCGAGTTTATGTGGAATGGAATGATCGGCATAAGGGCCGGTATAAAAAGGTACTTATCCGGGGCCAGCGGATTATATCAAGACGCCGAATTGAGCCTTGGCGCGGGTATAAAATGGTACTTTTTGCGGATAGATTATGCGTATGTAAACAGCAATATATCGCCTTTGCAATATATATCAATTTCCGGAATGTTTTAGAAACCGGGCAACCCGGGGGTTTAAATGAATAAAGTAGTAATGGTGGTAGATGACGAACCGGAAATTATTAGAATAGTAAAAATTGCTCTCGTACTTGAAAACTACTGTGTAATTGAAGCAACAAACGGGGAAGAATGTCTATCTATGCTTGAATCTAATGAAAATCCTTGTTTAATCCTTCTTGATATTATGATGTTCGGAATAACGGGGTATGATCTGTTTAAAAAAATAAGGGAAAATGAAAGATTCAAAAATATAAAGATAGCTTTTTTTTCAGCAATGGCACAGAATCAAGATATAGAAAAAGGCCTTGCATTAGGCGTTGATGATTATATAACAAAACCTTTTGACCCGTATGAACTTGTGGTTCGCGTAACTAACATACTAAAAGTTGTAGAAGGTAAGCGGCATGGCGAAGTAAGCAAAGAAAACATAGCAACAGAAACCGCCTCTCGAATCGTTCCAGGAAGAAATCAGCAAGTGCACTTAAGAAATCTTTAAGAAAAGGACTGAATACAGCGGCACCGGCGATACTCTTTCCGACTGGCTGCAGGCAGAAAAAGAAGTAAAAAAATACGGTTTATAAAAACTATTAGGGAACAAAAATGAACAACGAAAATATGATAAACACGGTTTTAAAGAAAATGGCTGCGTTATCAATATTTATTCTAATTATTCAAAACATTTCAGCATATACCTGGAAACCCGTCGTGGTGCCTGCGGGAGGCGCCATTCAGGACATTGTTTACAGCAGGGTTTCCCAGGGCCTTATATATATGCGTACCGACATGGGCGGCGCTTACCGCTGGGACAATACGAATAATATCTGGGTGCCTTTGACGGACTGGCTAGGCGACTGGAATCTTTACGGGGTTGAGAGCATAGCCCCGGACCCTGTTAACGCCAATGTTGTCTATGCCGCGATCGGCCAGTCTTACAACAGCTCGAACGGTTACATTATAGCCTCTTCAGACCAGGGGAAGAACTGGAACCAGTATCCCATGCCGGTCATAATCGCCGGAAATGATTCCGGAAATTACGCCGGAGAAAGGCTGGCTGTGGACCCGGACAATACTTCCATACTTTATTACGGGTCGCGGTCCGGCGGACTGTGGAAAAGCACCAACAGCGGAGCCAACTGGAGTCATGTTACGTCCTTTCCGGTAAACGGCGATTCCGGCCATGGCATATGCTATGTGATCTTTGATCCCAACAGCGCCACTGGTTCCGGCAGCAATACAATTTACGTGGGGGTCCAGGCTTTGGGCTCGGGCAACAGCAATTTATACCGCTCAATAAACGGCGGTACAAATTGGTCCGTTATTCCCGGCGGGCCGTCAGGTATGTCCACGTGCCAGGCTTCCCTTGGGTCCGACAGGAACTTATGGATTGTTTACGGCGACAGTGATTCCGGTCCCGGCACGGGCCAGGTATGGAAATTGAACCTCAATTCGCTGGCATGGGGAAATGTTACCCCGGCCGCCGGCCCCGGCGCGGGTTCTGGCGGTTACAGCGGAATATGTGCCGACGACCAGAACGCCCAGCATGTGGTAGTCTCTACATTGGACTGGTGGGGCGGTACGGACAAGTGTTTTCAGACAACAAACGGCGGTACTTCCTGGACCATAATTGCAAACGCGCAAAACAGCTGGAATTCCGGGCCATACCCCAACTATAACATCAATGGCGCGCCATGGACCAGGTTTTGCAGCCCGTACGACGGCGGAGCGTGGTTCATCGCGGCCGTCAAAATAGACCCGTTCAATTCCAACAACGCAATTTATACCACTGGCGGCGGGCTCTGGTCCACCACGAATGTCCTGGCCCCGACCCAGCCGCAGGGAATAACGTGGAACTTCACAGACTATGGCATAGAGCAAACAGCCGTGCTGTTTCTTTGCCCGTCATACAAGTCAGGGGTTTTCTTTAGCTGCCTTGGCGATATAAGCGGAATGCGGTATACAAACCTTGACGTCCCGGCCCCGAACAAATACTGCAACCCAGCGTTCGGCAATACCAACTGCCTGGATTTTGCCGAGAATAATACCAATATTGTGGCGCGCGTCGGCAGCAGCGGATCTGTGGCGTCGGACACGGCTTTTTCGTCCGACAACGGGCAGACTTGGGCGCCCGGCGCTGTTGCGCCTCCGGGTTACGGGACATCAAACCAGATGCGTTCCTGTGCCGTGGCGGCAGACGGCTCCCGTATTATTGTCTGCCCTTACAGCGGGTACGGCAGCCCGGCATATACGACCAACAGCGGCGGAAGCTGGACTACATGTAACGGACCGCCCTCAGGTTCGGACCTGGCCGCCGACCGTATCAACGCGTCCGTATTTTTTGCCACCAACGGCAGCAGTCTTTACCGCAGCACAGACGGAGGAGCCAATTTCAGCGTGGTGAACAGTTTCTCAGGGAGCGGCGCTCCCCGGACTGTATTCGGGCTGACAGGCGAGGTGTGGGTGGCCACGGGAAACGGCCTCTACCGTTTTACGAATAACGGCTCGACAATGGCAACCATAGCAAACATTTCTTCCGCCAATTCCGTGGGTTTCGGCAAGGCCGCAGCAGGACAGGCACATCCGGCAGTATACCTGACAGGCACTGTCGGCGGCACCTACGGTTTTTACCGCTGCGACGACGGGGTAGGGACATCTTGGGTGAGGATCAATGATAACAACCACCAGTATGGTTACGGAGCATGGTGCGGCGGTGATGAGGATATATATGGCAGGATTTATGTCGGAACGAACGGCCGCGGTACGCTATATTGCGACAGCGCTGCAGCGGGCACCGCAACGTCGACGCCGGTAATAACTTTAACATTCACCAATACGAGAACATTGACACCTTCAAATACGCCAACGGGAACCTATACGCGGACTCCAACATCGAGTTATACAGCAACGCCGACAAGAACTGCTACGCTGACTTACACAAACACGGCAGCAAATACGTCCACGTTCACATTAACTCCCAGTCAGACATTCACATCAACAAGGACGGGAACTCCGACAAATACTCTTATAAATACTCCAACATTCACGGACACTCCCAGCCAGATATTTACTTTAACAAGGACAGAGACACCGCCGACATCGACAAATACGCCTGCAATAACTGTAACAGAAATAGATACTCAAACAAATACGGCGACGGACACTCCTGTCAATACGCCCATCTATACGATTACCAATACAACCATAACGACGCCTGTCAATACACCGCAGAGAACGTCCACAAACACGCTGCTTGCGACAAACACAAACACGCCCGCAAACACAGTCACGGGAACTCCGATGAATGCTTCTACAAAAACCGCCGTTCCCACAGCAAGCAACACACCCGTAAGTACTGTTACTTACACCCAGGTCCCTCCGGCAACTCAGACTTTCACAAGGACCGTCTCACCCAGCTTTTCCCGTACGGCCACGCCGACAGGCACAAGTACCGTGACACTGACGTTTACCAATACCTTTACGGCCACATATACAGGAACCCAGGTAACCAGCACCCCGACCCTGACCAATACTCCGGAAAATATGCCTGCTTTGACGCCTACACCCGCGGATACTCCGGATAAATTTGAAATTCAGGACCCGATTGTTTATCCTAACCCGTACGACATATCCCAACCGATATATTTCGGTTTTTACGCGACCCAGGCCTGTGCCGGTGTTACATTGAAAGTATACACTCCCGCGTTCAGGCTGGTGTTAAAAGAGGGGCTTGGTGCCGGGGCCGCGGGACAGGTTATTAAAGCCGTTGCCCCGTATTATTTTAGCCGGCTCGCGAACGGAACATATTATTGTGTGATAACCGGCGATAACTTTGCCGGGAAAAAGGCAAGCAGCAAACCGGATATACTGCTGATAATAAAATGATGTGGATTTACTGACTCCGGTAATGAAATTATGAAACGGCCGGCCATAAGGTTTTAACATTATTTTAAAGGGGAAGTTAAATGAAAAAGATAACGATCAGGAATGTTGCGGAGGTTGCGGGGGTTTCATACGTAACCGTTTCAAATGTTATTAACGGCAAGGGCCGCATGACCGATAAAACAAGGGATAAAGTCCAAGCATGCATACAAAAAATGAATTTTCACATTGACAGGAACGCCACGACCCTTGCCAGCGGGAAATCAAATACAATAGTTTTTATAAGTTCATACCTTACTTCCCCTTTTGTGACCGGGATACTTGAGGGAGTGGAGCGGCAGCTTTTTGACACCGGAAATTCGGACCTTACGCTCACGCACAACTCCACAAAAGGCTCGAATGCCACAAAGCAGAAACTGATAAATGACATGATATACGGCAAAAAGGCCGATGCCGTAATAATGCTGACAATTAAACCGGATGACTCCCAGATAAATGAATTTAAAAATGCAGGTATCCCGCTTGTGCTTATAGAAAGCAGCTCTGCGTTAGGGACCAATTCCATAAGGCTCGATAATTACAAAGGCGGTTATATCGCCACTGATTACCT